>NZ_CABPTV010000001.1:0-320968 GCF_902460535.1 Campylobacter concisus
ATAGAAGCAAATACAAATGTCCTAGCTCAATCAATAAATGAGATGAGTGAATCAATCAAAGAGCAAAGTGAAGGTATAAATATGATAAATCAATCAGTTGCTCAAATAGATAATCTAACAAAAGAGAATGTAGTAATTGCAAACCAAGCAAACGAAGTAACATCAGAAGTAGATGAGATGGCTAAAGCTATAGTTGAAGATGTTAGGAAGAAGAGGTTTTAACTTCTTAATAAACAAACTTAAATTTGTTTAATGCAAACTACTGAATTTAATAAACTCCAACCTGGTTTAAGCTGGGTTGGGATTTAATCTTTTAAATTTTGAACTTTAAATTTAATCTTTAATCTTTTATTTTTCTGCTCATCTTTACAAATTTTAAAATTTCACTCACTCGCCTTAGCGGATTACTAAATTTAAAACCGCGATAGCTAGTTCTAATTTCAAAATTTATTATAAATTTGGACCTACTACCCAACTATCTTTTTAACAGCTAATGAGGCTAAATTTAGCCCAAAGCAGGCAGTCACGCCCATGAAGCTTCCAAGTGGCTTGCAAAGTGGCTCTTCTGTTGAAAAGACCACGTCAAATTTACCACTAAAGCCCGATCTTTTTAGCTCATATCTATATTTTCTAGCTAGTGGATCGACCGATGTTTTCCAAACGCTAGCCACCTTTATTTTTGTAGGATCAACCCTTTTTGCACCACCCATCGAGGCTATAAATTTGCTAGGATCTACTGCATTTGCAAGGGCGATCTTGGCGGTGATATCATCGATCGCATCGACCACCACGTTAAATTTACTAAAGTCAAATCCAGCGACAAACTCAGGCGTGATCAGCGTCTGCATAGGCGTGATGCAAGGATAAATTTTGGCAAACTCCTCCACCTTTACGCCGCCTACGTTTTCACTGTAAATTTGGCGATTTTGATTTGTCACGTCAAAGATGTCTTTATCGATTAGAGTGATGCTTCCGACCCCGCTTCTAGCAAGCGCATCTACGCACATCCCACCAACGCCTCCGGCTCCGCAAACTAGCACTTTTGCGCTTTGAAGCTTGCTAAAACCATCCTCGCCAAAGAGCCATTTTATCCTTGTAAATCTATCATTTTGCATCAAATTTCCCTTTTAAGCTATCCAAGCTCTCGTATGAAGTCATATTTAGTTTTATGGGCGTTATCGTGGCAAAACCCTCATTTACCTTGCTGATGTCGCTTGGCTCGCCGCCCTCGTAGTCAAGTGCTGCGTTTCCAAGCCAGTAGTACTCGATGCCTCTTGGGTTGCGATTAAGCGTGGCATGCGTGGCGTAGGTGCGTCTGCCAGCTGGCACGGCGGTGTAGCCTTTGAAATTTTTGCTTGTTACTGCTGGGATATTTACGTTTAGAAATTCTCTTTGATTTAGCGAAATTTCATCATTTAGCACCTTTGGCACGATAAATTTAACGACTTCTTTTGCTAGCTCAAAGCCAAGTTCATTTAGTGAGTTATTTTCATAAAACTGCGAAAAAGCGATGCTTTTAATGCCCTGTAAAACGCCCTCCATCGCCGCTCCACATGTGCCAGAGTAGGTGATGTCCTCGCCCAAATTTGCCCCGTGATTTATGCCGCTTATTACAAGATCTGGTTTTTTGTTATAAAGTGCGTGAAGTGCGAGATAGACGCAGTCGCTGGGTGTTGCGTCGTCAAGTTTAAAAAAGCCATCATCAAGTTTTATAAACCTAAGAGGTCTTGTAAGCGTCAAAGAGTGAGCGCAGGCTGATTTTTCAGAGCTTGGAGCTACGATCGTGACATTTACGCCATCTAGCTCGCTTAAAGCTTCTTTTAAGGCAAGCAAGCCAGTCGCCTCAAATCCATCGTCATTTGTTATCAAAATTTCTTTCAAATTTTATCCTTTAAAGGGTTGGATTTTATCACAGCTTTCTTAAAATTTTAAAGAATTTTTGCGTATAATGCCCCCAAAAAAAGACCTGATGAAAGTGTGTAAATGAAAATTTTAGTCTCCGCTCTTGAGCCATCGGCAAATTTGCATTTAAAAGAAATTTTGAAAAATTTCGAGGGCGAATTTGAGCTAATGGGAATTTTTAGCGAAGAGCTTGGCACGCCATATATGAAAAGTAGCGAGTTTTCAGCGATGGGCTTTGTCGAGGTTTTGCCACTCATTTTTAAGGCAAAAAAGGCGATGAAAGTGATGAGCCAGATGGCAAAAGAGGCTGATGCGGTGCTGCTAATAGATAGTCCAGCCTTTAACCTGCCGCTTGCAAAGGCGATAAAAGAAGCTGGTGCAAAAGCAGCCGTGACATACTACATCTTGCCTCAAGTTTGGGCGTGGAAGCCAAAAAGGGTAAGCGTTGTGGAGAGGTATTGTGACAACTTAGCTTCGATCCTGCCATTTGATGCGAAATTTTATAGCCGCTCGACCTATGTGGGCCATCCTTTGATGGATGAGATAAAACTTAAAAAAACCAGCCTAAGTAGCAGTGGCAAAGTGGCTTTTCTGCCAGGATCAAGAAGGTCAGAGATTTCAAGGCTTATGCCAGTTTATAGAGAGCTTGCGAAAAAGATAGAAGCAAAAAGGCTACTTGTCGTGCCGCCATTTTTGCTTGATAAAGTTGGTGAAATTTATGGCGATACAAGTGATTTTGAGGTCGTCTCAAACACGCCTGAAGCCTTGTATGAGAGCGACTTTGCCTTTGTTTGCTCTGGCACTGCTACGCTTGAGGCAGCGCTCATTGGTACGCCATTTGTGCTAGCATACAAGGCAAAAGCGATAGATGTTTTCATCGCTAGAAAATTTGTAAAGATCAAGCACACAGGTCTAGCAAATATAATGTTTGACTTCATGGGCAAAGAGCCGCTTCATGAGGAGTTTATCCAAGAGTTTGCAACGGCTGAAAATTTGCTAAGAGCCTATGAGAGCTGTGATAGGCAGAAATTCTTAAAAGGCTGCGATGAGCTAAGGGCTTATTTAGGGCATGGTAGCAGTAAAAATGTAGTAAAAATTTTAAAAAATATGGAGTAAAAAATGAGTGAACCAATGACAATGCACGGATACGAGAAGATAGAAGCTGAGCTAAAAGATTTAAGGCTGGTGCAACGTCCTCAAATCGTAACTGAGATCGACATCGCAAGAAGCCACGGTGATCTAAAAGAAAACGCTGAGTATCACGCTGCAAAAGAGAAGCAAGCTTTCATAGATGCTAGGATAGCAGAGCTAAGCGCGCTTCTTGCAAATGCTGAAGTGATCGATCCAAGTAGCTATGAGCACGATAGGGTGAGGTTTGGCTCTAGTGTGACGATAATGGACGAAGAGACTGAGGTAGAGCATACTTACACGATAGTTGGTGTGAGCGAAAGTGACCTAGACAAGGGTTATATCTCGATAAACTCACCTCTTGCAAAGCAGCTTTTAGGCAAGGCTGAGGGCGATGAGGTAGCGCTAAATTTACCAAAAGGCAGAAGCGACGTTGAGATCGTGAAAATTTGCTACAAGCCTATAAAATTTGACTAAAAAGATGAGGCAAAGAGCTAAAACTGCTTTTTGGCTCTGTTAATTTTTAATTAAGGCAAAATTTGAGCGAATATCTATATGCCCCCGTTATAAAAGAAGGCGCGATCTTTTTGGCTGATGCGCATGAAAATGTAAACCGAGATGGATTTTTAAATTTTCTACGCGCCGTTGATAGCGGAGAGATCAAAGAGCCGCCGCAAATTTTCTTGCTAGGCGATATGTTTGACTTTTTGACAGGCGAGGGCGAATACACTATAAATTTCTATGCCGAGCATTTGAGACTGATAAATAAAATTTCAGAAAAGATAGAGATCTTTTATTTTGAGGGCAATCACGACTTTAGACTTTCAAATTTATTTAATAAAACAAGAGATTTTTGGGACAAAGGCGAGAGGCTAAGCTTTGAAGGGGTAAAGGTTTATGACATTTGCGCTCAGCCAGTGAAATTTAGAACTATAGGCGGTGAGCACGTCCAGATCGCGCACGGAGATATATTTTTACCTTTTATAGATAAGTATGCGCTTAGATTTTTAAGGCTTAGATGGTTTTTGAAATTTATGAACGCGCTTGATAAAATTTTGGATTTTAAAATTTCAAAAGCGATACTAGCCAAACTTACTAAGAAAAATCTGCACTATAAAATTTCAAACTTCAAGGAGCTAATGAGCAAGCATTTGCAGGGCTTTGACGCAAGTATAGTGATAGAGGGACACTATCATCAAGGTGAGCTATTTGATATTTACGATAGATTTTATATAAATTTACCTTGTTTTGCATGTGAGCAAAGTTATTTTGTTGTAGAATACGCCCAGCAAAAGTTGAATTTGCTCAAAATGAGTTTGAAAGGACATTGATGTTTGGAGACAACGTACTAAAAACGGGCTCAAACGAGATGGAACTTGTTGATTTTCGTATCTTTAAAAAGGCCGAAAACAAAGTATATGAAGGAATATACGGAGTCAATGTCGCAAAGGTGCGGGAGATCATTAAGATGCCAAATCTTACCGAGCTTCCTGGCGTTCCTGAGTATATCGAGGGAATTTTTGATTTAAGAGGTGTGGTTATCCCTGTTATAAATTTGGCAAGATGGATGAATATCATCGAGCCAACTGAGGGTGTAGTCATAAAGCCACGTGTTATTATCGCTGAATTTAGCGGTATATTAATCGGTTTTATCGTCCATGAGGCCAAGAGGATCAGACGTATAAACTGGAAAGACATAGAGCCTGCAAATTTTGCTGCTGGAGCTGGAACTCTAGATAAAGGTAAGATCACAGGCGTAACAAGAATAGAAAACGACGAAGTACTTCTTATCCTTGATCTTGAAAGCATCGTTGAAGAGCTAGGAATTTACTCACCAAAGATCGAATTTGACGTAACAGACGATCAAAAGATCAAAGGTGCTGCTTTGGTTCTAGATGATAGCTCAACTGCTAGAAAGCTAGTAAAAGATGCACTTGAAAAGATGGGTCTTAGTATAGTTGAAGCTAAAAACGGTGTTGAGGGCTTAGAGAGAATGGAAGAGCTTTATCAAAGATATGGAGATAACTTAGCAAAAGAGCTTAGAGTTATCTTAAGTGATATCGAAATGCCACAAATGGATGGATACCGCTTTGCTTCAACTATTAAAAATGATGAGAGATTTAAAGATGTTCCAGTTGTGTTTAACTCTTCATTAAGCAATGAATTTAGTGAGGTTAAGAGTAAAGAAGCCGGTGGTGCTGCGTATCTTACAAAATTTGATGCTGGTGTATTTTATCAAGAGGTGCTAAAAGTGATTGAAGCACATTCTAAATCTGCGAAGTGAGGTGAAGTATGGATGATATGAAAGAAATAATGGAAGACTTTTTAATAGAGGCTTTCGAACTTATTGAGCAGATAGACCATGACCTTGTTGAACTAGAGGCAAATCCTGAAGATTTGGAGCTTTTAAATAGAATTTTCCGTGTTGCTCACACAGTAAAAGGTAGCTCAAGCTTTTTAAATTTTGACGTTTTAACAGAGCTTACTCACCATATGGAGGATGTTTTAAACAAAGCTAGAAAAGGCGAGCTAAAGATCACTCCAGATATCATGGATGTTGTTCTTGAGTCAGTTGATATGATGAAAGGACTACTTGAGAGCATTAGAGATAACGGTAGTGACGCAGCCGCTGGCATTGATATTAAAAATATATGCGCTAGCCTTACTCAAATTTCTGAAGGTGAAGCCCCAAGCGCAGCCCCAGAAGCTCCAGCAGCAGCACCAGCTCCTGAGCCAGTAAAAGAGCCAGAGCCAGCCGCACCAGCTGAAGAAGCAGCTCCTGAAGTAAGTGATGCTGAGCTTTCAAAGCTAAGTGACTCTGAGGTTGAAGCTGAGATAGAGAGACTCTTAAAAGTTAGAAAAGCAGAAGATCAAGCAAGACGTGCTTCAAAAGGCATAGCTCCAAAATCTCCTGAAGAGATAGCTCCAGCCGCAAGCGCTGCACCAGCACCAGCACCTAAGCCAGCTCCTAGTAGAGAAAGAGATGCAGATAAAAAGGTGCCAGCAGCTAGTAGCAGCAGTGCAGTAGCACAAGAGCAAACGATACGTGTTGAAGTAAAAAGACTTGATCACTTGATGAATTTAATCGGCGAGCTTGTCCTTGGCAAAAACCGCCTACTAAAAATTTATGATGACGTAGAAGAGAGATATGAGGGCGAGAAATTCCTTGAAGAGCTAAATCAAGTAGTATCAAGCCTAAGCCTAGTTACGACTGATATCCAGCTAGCTGTTATGAAGACAAGGATGCTTCCAATAGCAAAAGTCTTTAATAAATTCCCACGTATGATACGTGATTTAAGCCGTGAGCTTGGTAAGCAGATCGACCTTGAAATTTCAGGTGAAGAGACTGAGCTTGATAAATCAATCGTTGAAGAGATCGGCGATCCGCTAGTTCACATCATCAGAAACTCATGCGATCATGGTATCGAAGATCCTGAGACAAGAAAGGCAATGGGCAAACCTGAAAAAGGTCTTGTTCAGCTAAAAGCTTACAACGAAGGCAACCATATCGTTGTTGAGATAGTTGATGATGGTAAGGGCTTAGATGCTGATATGCTTAAAGCTAAGTCGATAGAAAAAGGCATCATCACTGAGCGTGAAGCTGATGCGATGAGTGAGAAAGAGGCATTTGGTCTTATATTTAAGCCAGGATTTTCAACTGCAGCGAAGGTTACAAACGTATCTGGTCGTGGCGTTGGTATGGACGTTGTTAAGACAAATATCGAAAAACTAAATGGTATCATTGATATCGAGAGTGAAGTTGGAAAAGGCACAGTTATGAAGCTTAAAATTCCACTCACACTTGCGATCATTCAGTCACTTCTTGTCGGAACACAAGAGGAATTTTATGCGATACCACTTGCGAGTGTTCTTGAGACTGTTCGCGTGCCGATCGATGATATTTACACGATTGATGGCAAAAACGTTTTAAGACTAAGAGATGAGGTCTTATCTCTTGTTAGACTTTCAGACGTCTTTGGTGTCAATAAAGTCTTTGACGGCGGAGATCAAACTTACGTCGTTATCATCGGCGTTGCTGAGGCAAAACTAGGTATTATCGTAGATACTTTAGTTGGTCAAGAAGAGATCGTTATTAAGTCAATGGGTGATTATCTACAAAATATCCCAGGCATCGCTGGAGCTACTATAAGAGGCGATGGCCGCGTAACTCTTATTATAGACGTTGGTGCTATGATGGAGATGGCAAAGGATATTAAGGTAAATATTAGAGCCGAAATGGAAGATAGTGCTAAAGCAAAAGAGAAACCAAGCGATTATAAGGTTCTAATCGTTGATGACTCTAAGATGGATAGAACCATCATGCAAAAATCGCTTGAGCCAATCGGCGTCACAATAATAGAAGCAACTAATGGAGTAGAAGCACTCAATATAATTAAATCAGGCGAGCATGCCTTTGATGCGGTGCTCATTGATATTGAGATGCCAAGGATGGACGGATATACTCTAGCTGGTGAAATTCGCAAATACTCTAAGTATCGCACTTTACCGCTAATAGCAGTAACATCAAGAACGTCTAAAACTGATAGATTGCGCGGAGTAGAGGTAGGTATGACTGAATATATCACAAAACCATATTCGTCAGAGTACCTTGAAAACGTTGTTAGAAAAAATATTAAATTAGGTTAGGGGTTAGGCGATGAATGATAAACTAAACCAAGTTTTAAGCAAACAAAAACAGCAAATTGACGAGCCTGAGATAAAAAACAACGAAGATATAGTCCAACTTGTAGGCTTCGTTGTTGGCGAGGAAGAGTATGCGATACCTATTTTAAATATCCAAGAGATAATCAAGCCTATCGAATACACCCGTGTTCCTAGTGTGCCTGACTATGTTCTTGGCGTATTTAACTTGCGTGGAAACGTTATCCCTCTTATTGATTTGCGAAAACGTTTTTCATTAAATGTTACAAAGCAAAGCTCAAATACAAGATATATCGTCATGAAAGATGAGGATAACATCGCAGGCTTCGTGATAGACCGCTTGACGGAGGCTATCAGAATAGACCGTAACAGGATTGATCCGCCGCCAGAGACTTTGGTAAAAGACAAAGGCATGATCTATGGTATTGGCAAACGCGATCAAAATATCCTTACGATTTTAAAGGTCGAAAGCCTTTTAAAGCGTGATTTTTAGAGCATAGCTTGATAAAACTTTGTGTTTTTGACTTTGACTCTACGATAATGGACGGCGAGACGATTGATATCCTCGCCGCCGCTAATAACGCCAGTGATGAGGTGGCTAGCATAACGAAGCGTTCGATGAACGGCGAACTTGATTTTTTTGAAAGTCTTACAGCAAGAGTAAAATTTTTAAAAGGAATGCCACTCTCAAAGGCAGATGAAATTTGTAAAAATTTACCTATCATGCCAGGAGCTAGCGAGCTTATAGACGCTCTAAAGCAAAAAGGTATAAAGGTTGTGGTTTTTAGTGGTGGTTTTCACATCGCAACTGATAAGATGCAAGAAAAACTTAAATTTGACGCAAATTTTGCAAATATTTTGCACCATAAAGATGGAATTTTAACAGGTGAAGTTGGCGGAGAGATGATGTTTGGTAGCTCAAAAGGTGAGATGATAGATCGCTTAAAGGGGCTATTAAATTTAGATAAAAGTGAGATCATGTGTGTTGGTGACGGCGCTAATGATATTTCGATGTTTAGAAAATGTGATCTAAAAATTGCCTTTTGTGCGAAAGAAATTTTAAAAAAAGAGGCGACGCATTGCGTGGATGCCAAAGATCTGCGTGAAATTTTAAATTATATAAGGTGAAAAAATGTATGACAACGAAGCTAGATTTTCTCTTTGGTGTGACTTTATAGAGAGAGATTTTTTACAAAACGAATTCAACTCTTTGCTAGAAAGTGGCGTTATAAACGGAGCTACAAGTAACCCAGCTATCTTTAAAACAGCTTTTGCATCACCTGCTTACAAACAGATCATACAAAATAGCAACAAGCGTCACCCAAAAGACCTCTATGAAATTTTAGCGACCCAAGATATAAAGATCGCCGCATGTAAAATGCTAAAAAACTACGCAAATGGCGATGATGGCTTTGTTAGCATCGAGGTTGATCCAAATTTAAGTGGCGAAACAGCTGCTACGATAGAAGAGGGCATCAGGCTTCATAGCCTCATCTCAATGCCAAATGTCATGATAAAAATTCCAGCTACAAAAGAGGGTTATGAGGCGATGAGTGCGCTCATGGCAAGAGGCATCAGCGTAAATGCGACACTCATTTTCTCGCCAGATCAGGCTAAAAATTGCCTAGAGGCTTTTAAAGAGGGCAGTAAGGCATACGCAAGCCGCTTTGTGGATACTACTATGCCAAAAGGCGTTATCAGCGTTTTTGTTAGTAGATTTGATAGAAAGCTTGATGAGACAATGTCTGCAAAGAGCTTGCCAACAGGACAGATCGGCATAATGAACGCTGCAAATATCTATCATATCATTGAGGATTTTGGCTTAGAAAACGTAAGGACACTTTTTGCAAGCACAGGCGTGAAAGGCGGTGGCTTAAGAGGGGATTATTACGTTAGGGAGCTAATGTATAAAAACTCTATAAACACAGCTCCGATAGAGACGATAAAAGAATTTATAAAAGAAAAAGCTGAGGCAAAAAATGCCCCTAGTAAAGAAAATATCTCAAGCTTTTTCCACATCATAAAAAATAATGATATCGATATAAATGCTACTTATAAAGAGCTTTTAAATGACGGCTTGAAGCAGTTTGTTGCGGCATTTGACGACATTATGAAATCACTTTAATGACCAAACAAGACCTAGACTCATATCTGTGCTCTTTAGTCGATAAAGGTGGCAGCGACCTTCACCTAAAGTCTGCAAGTCTTGTTTATGGCAGATTTAATGGTGAGATCATGCCACTTAGCGAAGAAAATTTAGACCCAAGTGATGCGGTAGCTATAGCAAATGAGCTTTTGGGGGCTAAATTTGATGAGTTTATGGATAAAAAAGATATAGATTTTTCTTATAAACTAAATGATGAGTACTGCTTTCGTGTAAATATGTTTTTGCAGATAAATGGAATTTCTGCTGTATTTCGTGTCACTCCAACGAAAATCCCAACCATAAAAGATCTAAATTTACCAAGCGTGATAGAAAAAATTTGCACTGAGACCACTCGTGGCATCATCCTAGTGACTGGCCCAACTGGAAGTGGCAAGACGACAACGCTTGCAAGTATGATAAATTTCATAAACCAGACAAAAAGATCGCACATCGTGACTATTGAAGATCCGATCGAATACGTATTTAACGACGATAAAAGCATAATAAATCAGCGCTCTATTGGGACAGATGCGCTAAATTTCTCAGATGCGCTAAGAGCTTCGCTAAGAGAAGATCCTGACATCATTTTGGTGGGTGAGATGAGAGATCTTGAGACGATTGAGACTGCTATTAGAGCTGCTGAGACTGGTCACTTGGTGCTTTCGACACTTCACACACTTGATGCAAAAGAGAGCGTAAATAGAATAGTAAATAGCTTCCCTCAAGGCGAGCGAGATAAGGTCAGCCTTATGTTCTCTTCGGTTCTTGCTTGCGTCATCTCACAAAGGCTAGTTAAGACGCTTTTTGGCACAAGACGCCCAGCAGTCGAGATCATGAGAAAAAATACCCGCATAAAAGAGCTCATATCTGAAGAGAAATTTGATGAGATCGATCTTGCCATAGCTGAGTCAAAAAATACTTACGGCATGCAAACTTTTGATCAGCACCTGCTTGAGCTTTATGAAAATAAGATAATTAGTGCCGAAGTAGCGCTTGATAATGCTAGCAACAGGGGTGATTTACAGCTTAAGATAAAAAGCTCAAATGTAGCAGGTTTTAGTTTTGAAAATGGTGTAAATTTTGGCAAACCTCAAAGCAAACAAGATCAACCTGAAGTGATCGCACTTAAAGAAATTTAATAAGCTTTATGTGAAATTTATAAAGCTTTGGATAAAATCACCACTTATTTTTTACGAAAGGAAAACGATGTTAGAAGGAATCGTTAGAGAGAGTATCGGTAAGAAGTCTGCGAAGGCTTTGAGAAGAGATGGTTATCTAATCGCCAACATTTATGGCAAGGGATTAGAGAATGTTGCAGCTGCTTTTAAAGTAAATGACTTTATTAAAGAAGCGCGCAAAAAAGAGAGCCTTGCTTTTGATGTAAAAGTAGGCGGAAAAGTTTATAATGTCGTTATTGTTGATTACCAAAGAGATGTTGTTACAAGCGATCTTAAACACGTGGATCTAAAAGTAGCACTTCCTGGCGTTTTATCAAAATATATGATCCCGGTTAAGCCAGTTGGAACACCTATTGGTCTTAAAAATAAGGGCGTTTTGATCCAGTCAAAAAGACGTCTTTGCGTAAAATGCACGGCTGAAAATTTACCAAATTCATTTGATGTTGATGTAAGCAAACTTGACATTGATGATACGATTTTGGTTCGTGATATCACAGCTCCTAAAGGCGTTACTATCATCGACGCTGACCGTGTTGCGGTACTTGGAGTTATTAAAGCTAAATAAAAAGGGCTTTTGTGACACTAATAGCGGGGCTGGGCAATCCTGGCCCCAAATACGAAAACACTAGACACAACATAGGCTTTATGCTTATAGACCTCCTAAAAGACTCAAATTTCAAAGATGTTAGCTCAGCTAAATTTCAAGGCGAAGTTTTTAAATTTAACGACATTATCTTGCTAAAACCAACAACTTTTATGAACCTCTCAGGCCAAAGTGTTAAGGCGGTAAAAGACTTTTATAAGCCAGATAGGATCATCGTCATCCACGACGATCTTGATCTTAGTTTTGGTGCGGTTAAATTTAAAAAAGGCGGCAGTAGCGGCGGGCACAACGGCATAAAATCGATCGATAATCTAATAGGCAACGACTACGAAAGAGTGCGCGTTGGTATCGGACATGATGGCGATGCTAAAAATTTTGTCCTTGGAGAGTTTAGTGACGAGGAGAAAAAGGCTTTAGATGAAATTTTAGCCTATACAAAAAATGCGGTTTGCGAGCTACTAAAGAGCGACATAAACGAAATTTCACAAAAATTTACGGTAAAAAAAGGTCTTATCAAATGAAACTATACGCCAGATACGTTGGCTGGGTCTATATAAAATCTTTTCTTATCGTATTTTTAGCGCTTGAGCTATTTTATGTTGGCATTGATCTGCTTACAAATTTAAAAGATCTGCCGCCATCTGCGAACCTTCAGTTGCTCTACGTTGGCCTTACTGCGCTAAGTGCCATTAGCTACGTTTTGCCACTTTCGCTCATTTTTGCACTAATAATTTTGCATGTAAATATGGTTCGCTCAAACGAACTAATCAGCTTTTATGCTCTTGGTATCAGCAAAAACAAGCTCATTTTGCCGCCATTTCTTATCGCTTTTTTTGTGACTATTTTTTATGTCGGGCTAAATTTTACGCCATTTGCTTATGCGCATGACTATCAAAAAAGCATCGCAAAAAACACCGCTTTTTCAAAAAGCACAAACGACTCATTTTTAAAATTTGAAGGCAAATTTATCTACATAAAAGAGCTAAGTTCGGCCAAACAAAGGGCAAATGACGTAAGGATCTTTGAGATAAATGGCACAAATTTGATCTCGACAACCTTTGCAGATCACGCTAAATTTAAAGATAACGAGTGGGTTTTAGAGGATGTTAATCAAACTAGCCTACCGCAAATTTTAGAGCTTGGTGAGGCTGGATTTGTTAAAAAAGAGAGTGCCAATATGGACGCACTAAAAGGCTTTAAGCCAAAGAGTATAGAGAGCGCGGCAAGTGTTGAAAACTCGAGGTTTAACATACCTGACGCGATAAATTTTATAAAGACATTTAAAAACGAAGGCATAGGGCTAGACAGCGCAAGAACAGCATTTTATAACCTTGCTATCACCCCATTTTTTGCGCCATTTTTGCTGCTTATTTTCTACTATCATTTGCCAGTAACTGGTAGGTTTTTTAACCTAGCACTCTCAACATTTATCTTTGTTGTGATAACTCTCGTAGTTTGGGGACTTCTCTTTATCTTAACCAAATTTGCTCAAACCTCAGTCATCTTGCCAGAGATCGGCATGGTGCTTCCAGTTATTTTACTTTTTGCATACGCCATTTATCTCATAAAATCGCATCGTTAAGCCAAATTTTGGCAACTTTTCTGTAAAATCAAGCCATTTTAACAAAGGCTATTTTATGAATTTTAAAGAGCTTGCAAGCAAATATAAAACCCCACTTTACATCTATGATTTTAACCACATAAAAGAGCGCTACGAGGCGCTAAAAAACGCATTTCATGCTAGAAAATCTCTGGTTTGCTACGCTGTAAAAGCAAACTCAAATTTAAGCGTTTTAAAATTTCTGGCTGAGCTTGGGGCTGGCTTTGACTGCGTTAGCATCGGTGAGGTCAAAAGGGCGCTACTAGCAGGAGCTAAGAGATATCAGATCATCTTTAGCGGCGTTGGCAAGAGTGATGAAGAGCTAAAAGAGGCTTTAGAAAATGAAATTTTGCTGATAAATGTCGAGAGTTTTGCCGAGCTTTTAAGGCTTGAAAACATTGCAAAGGGGCTAAATTTAAAGGCAAGGATTAGCATCAGGGTAAATCCAGGTGTCGATGCAAAAACGCACCCATACATCTCAACAGGGCTAAATGAAAACAAATTTGGCGTTGATGCCGTGACTGCTAAAAAAATGTATATCCATGCCAAAAACTCAGACTTTCTTGAGCCAACTGGCATACACTTTCACATCGGCTCGCAGCTAACTTCTCTAAGTCCGATCATAGACGCTGCAAACATCGTTAGCGAGCTTTTAAGAGAGCTAAAGGCGCTCGAGATCGACATCAAATTCTTTGATGTTGGCGGCGGACTTGGTATCATCTATAACGACGAAAAAGAGATAAATTTATATGACTACGCACAAGGAATTTTAGGCGCGCTAAAGGGTCAAGATGTGACTATCGTTTGCGAGCCAGGACGCTTCATCGTGGGCAATGCTGGCTACTTTGTCGCAAGCGTTTTATATGAGAAATTTAACGGCAAGAAAAGATTTGTCATCACTGATGGCGCGATGAATGATCTCATAAGACCAAGCCTTTATGGCGCGCATCACAAAATTTTCGCCTACGGCAAGGATGAAAATTTAGGCACTTGCGACGTGGTTGGTCCAGTTTGTGAAAGCGGTGACTTTTTAGCAAAAGATATCAAGCTGCCAGAGTGCGAAAGTGGCGATGTCATCGTGGTTAAGGGAGCTGGGGCTTATGGTTTTAGCATGAGCTCAAACTACAATACAAGAAACAGAGCCGCTGAAGTTTGCGTGCTTGATGGGAAAGATAGGCTGATAAGAAGACGCGAGAGTTTCGAGGACGTTGTGGCACCTGAGATAGAATTTTTGGAGAGCGCTGATGCAAGAGCTAAATGAGCTTAGAAAAGAGATCGATAGTATCGATGATCTCATTTTAAATAAATTAAATGAGAGGATGAAGCTTGTCGAGCAGATCGGCAAGCTAAAGCAAACGAGCGGGACGCCTATATATCGCCCTGAGCGCGAGCGAGCTATCATAAACCGCCTAACAAGCCTTAGCAAAGATAAAGCCTTAAATAAGGCTGCGATCGAGGCTATTTATCTTGAAATTTTTGCTGTTAGTAGAAATTTAGAGATGCCTCAAAAGATCGTCTATCTAGGACCTGAGGGCACCTATACGCATCAAGTAGCGCAGAGTAGATTTGGCGCGATGAGTGCCTATCTGCCACTTGCTACGATCGAGGCAGTTTTTACGAAGCTAGCTCAAAAAGAGGCAAAATATGGTGTCGTACCTATCGAAAACAACACCGAAGGCGCTGTTGGAGCTACGCTTGATTGTTTGAGTAAATTTGATGATATAAAGATAGTGGCAGAGCTCTACGTAGATATCCACCACAGCTTTGTTAGCATAAATGAAAATTTAAAAGAGATAAAGCGAATTTACTCGCATCCGCAAGGCTACAACCAGTGCCGTAAATTTTTAGAAGATCACTTGCTAAATGAGGTCGAATTTGTCCCAGCCAAATCAACCGCAGCAGCTGCATATATGGCATCTATGGATAGAGAATCAGCCGCCATTTGCTCAAAAATCGCAGCTAAAATTTACAACGTGCCAATCGTCTATGAGACTATTGAAGATAATATGGCAAATAGAACGAGATTTTTGATCTTAAGTGATTTTAAAAACGCCAAGGTTGAAAACTCGAAAACTTCGATCCTAGCTAAAACTGATCACAGTCCAGGACGCCTTGCTGATCTGCTTTCTATCTTTAAAAATGAGAATATCAATATCACAAAACTTGAGTCACGTCCTATCAAACAGCGCGAATTTAAGTCAATTTTTTATCTTGACTTTGAAGGGCACATCGACGATGAGAAGGTGCAAAACGCCTTTGAACTCGCAAAAGAAAGCGGCGCTGAGATAACGTGGCTTGGAAGCTATTTAAACGGAGATGAGTAATGAAATTTAATGACTTTTTAGATGATCTAGTAAATTACGAGGCTGGAAAGCCAATCGAGCTTGTGGTTAGAGAGTTTGGCATCGATGCAAAAGATGTGATAAAACTAGCGAGTAATGAAAACCCTTTTGGCACGAGCAAACGCGTAGAAGAGGCGCTAAAAGAGGTCGCTAAAAATGCACATCTCTATCCAGACGATAGCTACTTTGAGCTAAAAGAGGGGCTGGCTAAGAAATTTGGCGTAACTAGCAAAAATCTAATCATCGGTTCTGGAAGCGACCAGATCATAGAGTATGCGCTTCATGCAAAGGCAAACAAGCAAAGTGGCGTTTTGATGGCTGGCGTGACATTTGCGATGTATGAAATTTATGCAAAACAAACTGGAGCTAAAATTTACCGCACAAAGAGCGTAGAGCATAATTTGAGTGAGTTTTTAGAAATTTATAATGCGCACAAAGATGAAATTTCAGTCATTTTTCTTTGCCTGCCAAATAACCCATTAGGCGAGTGCATCGATGCTGATGAGGTCTATAAATTTATAAAAAACATTGGTGAAAACACGCTTGTGGTGCTTGATTGTGCCTACAACGAATTTGCTAAATTTAAAGATAGCAAAAAAGAGATAAAGCCAAGCGAGGTGGTGAAATTTAAAAATGCCATCTATCTTGGCACTTTTTCAAAGGCCTACGCACTTGGTGGCATGCGCGTTGGATACGGCGTGGCAAATGAAGAGATCATAGGCGCTCTTTCAAAGCTAAGAGCTCCATTTAACATCACAACTCCAAGCCTAAGAGCGGCGATCGTAGCACTTGGTGATGATGAATTTGTGCAAAAAACTATGCAAAACAACTTCGAGCAGATGAAGAGATATGAGGAATTTGCAAGGAAAAATGGCATTGAGTTTATCCCAAGCTATACAAATTTCATCACATTTAAATTTAACGAGCCAAAATCAAGCCAGATATGCGAAAAGATGCTAAAAAAAGGTATAATTTTACGAGATTTAAAAAGCTATGCCTTAAATGCGGTGAGAATCACCATCGGTCAGGCATGGCAAAACGATAGAGTTTTTGAAGAGTTAAAGCAAATTTTAAAGTAGGGATATGGATTTTAAGGCATTACTTCATCAAATAAGTCAAATTTATCAAAAGCTTTCACTAAAACAAAAGATCGTTGCAGGCAGCTCGATCGTCTTAGTAGTGGCTTTTTTGGTATTTTTAACGCTTTACAAAAGTAAAAGTGATAGCTTTGCAGGATATAGCGTCCTTTTCGAAAACATCAGCCCAAGCGACTCAGCCTTAATAGTCGATCAGCTAAATAAAGATGGCATAAAGTATAAACTAGCAAATGAAGGCACTATCCTTGTGCCAACAAGCGATGTGTATAAAGAGCGTATCGCGGTTGCAACGCTTGGCATACCAAAAGAGAGCAAGATCGGCTTTGAAATTTTTGACAAGCAAGAATTTGGAGCTACTGATGCCGAGCAAAGGGTTAAATTTCAAAGAGCGCTTGAGGGCGAGCTGGCTAGAACGATCGAGAGCCTCTCGTCTATCCAAAAAGCAACCGTAAGAATAGCCATACCAAAAGAGAGCGTTTTCACTGAAAGACAAGCACTTCCGACCGCTTCTATCGTAGTTGAGCTAAAGCCAGGCGTTAGTTTAAATGCGAAGCAAATTTTTGGCATTAAAAACCTAGTTGCTGCCTCTGTTACAAATTTAAGCACCGAAAATGTAAAGATAGTAAATCAAGACGGTGTTGCACTTGGCGATGAAGACGGTGAGTTTGATAGTGATGCCATAGCTCAGCAGATCCGCTATAAGCGCGAGTTTGAAAATAATTACGAGCAAAAGATAGTAAATGTCCTAGCTCCTATCGTAGGTGGGGCAGATAAGGTCGTAGCAAAGGTAAATATCGACTTTGACTTTGACAAAAAAGATACAAAAAGCGAAGTCTATGACCCAAATAACGTCGTTAGAAGCGAGAGTAATATCGAGGAAAAACGCCAAGGCTCATCTCCAAATGAAGTGGGCGGCGTCCCAGGTGCGGTTAGTAACATAGGTCCAGTTCAAGGACTAGATGACAGCACTTTAAAAGAGCAGTACAACAAAAGCTCGCAGCAGACGAACTACGAAATTTCAAAGAAAGTGACAAATGTCAAAGGGCAGTTTGCTAGCATAAACAGAGTAAGCGCAGCTGTCGTTATAGACGGACTTTATCAGAGCAAAAAGGACAAAGATGGCAAGCCAACTGGCGAGCTTGAATTTGCCCCGCTTACCAAAGAGCAAAGAGAATCAATCACAAATTTAATCAAGCAATCAATCGGCTACAATCAAAATAGAGGCGATGAGGTGAGCTTGGATAACTTCGAGTTTAAAACTGGCAAAGATGTCAGCACTGGCGAGAAGATGGATGGCTTTATGAATAACTACGTGATGCCTTTCTTGCCACTACTAAAATACATCTTTGCGGCGCTGCTACTCTACATCTTCTACAAAAAAGTCATCGTGCCATTTATGCAAAAGATGCTTGAAGAGACGAAAGAAGAAGAGGAGCAAGCCCAGGACGATCTTGAAGATATCGAGATGGATGCTGAAGATACGCTCGAGAAATTTAAAGCCGCTCGCAAGAAGGTCGAGGAGCAGCTTGGTCTTAGCGGTGAATTTAACGAAGACGAGCTAAAATACGACGTCCTTCTTGAAAAGATGAAGACGATAGTCACTGAACGAAGCGAGGAAATTTCAAATTTACTCCAAGATATGATTAAAAACGATAGTGACTTTAACATGCGTAAGGAAATTTGATGTCTATAAAACTAACCGATAAGCAAAAGATAATATATGACGATCTTTCAATGCCAGAAAAGATCGCTATTTTACTAATCCAGCTTGGCGAAGAGGCGACAGCTCTTATGTTTTCTCATATGGATGTTGATATCATCACTGAAATTTCGGGCTACATAGCGACTTCAAAAAATATAGACAAGCAAGTAGCAGGCGCTATCTTGGAAGAATTCTACGCTCTCATGCAGTCAAATCAATATATGAGAAGCGGTGGCTTAGAGTATGCAAAAGAAATTTTATACCGCACATTTGGTCCAGAAGCTGCTCAGAAAATTTTAGATAAGCTTGCTAAAAGCATGGAAAACTCAAAGAGCTTTGGCTATCTTGATAAGATAAAGCCACAACAACTCGCAGACTTCATCGTAAAAGAGCACCCTCAAACTATCGCGCTAATCCTAGCCCACATGGACTCAACAAGTGCCGCCGAGACACTAAGCTTCTTCTCAGATGAGCTAAGAAGCGAGGTCGTGATCAGGATGGCAAACCTTGGCGAGATCAGCCCATCAGTCATCAAGCGTGTCTCAACTGTGCTTGAGGGCAAACTTGAAAGTCTCACATCTTACAAGGTTGAGGTTGGTGGCCCAAGAGCCGTGGCAGAAGTGCTTAACAGACTTGGCCAAAAAGCTAGCAAAAGCACCATTGAGCGCATCGAACAAAGCGATGATAAGCTTGCTACAACGATTAAAGAGCTTATGTTTACATTTGAAGATATTATCAACCTTAATGCAACTGCAATTAGAGAAATTCTCAAAAATGTCGATAAAAAAGATCTTATGATCGCATTTAAAGGAGCTAGTGATGGCATTAAGGATAAATTTTTATCAAATATGTCTCAGCGTGCAGCCGAAGCATTCAAAGAGGAGATGCAATACCTTGGCGCTGTGCGTGTAAAAGACGTTGAAGAGGCGCAAAGACGCATCGTTGAGGTCGTTCAAGGTCTAGCTGATCAAGGTGTCTTCCAAGTTGGCGAAGCAGATGAGATGATAGAATGAAAAGTAGCGTAATAACAAGTGAGACCTCACCGGCTCACTTTATAGAAAATTATAGATTTAAGGTGCTTGGGACCACCGAGAGGGCTCAAGATGTTTTGGTAAATGAAAACATAAGCACAGAGTTGGCTGATCAAAGCTTGGAGCAAGGCGGTGAAAATTTTGCGCCGCAAAGTCAGCCAGTTCACCAAATGCAGCCAAGCATGCAAAGCCATTTTGGCTCTCAGCCTCAGCCAGCTCACCAGCCTGGATTTGACTCAAGTTTTGTCGAGGAGCTGCTTAAAAAGACAGATGAGCTAAGCAGCAATATCATCAAGCTTCAAATGCAAATAGAAAATCAAGAGAGCGAATTTGCAAAGCGTCTTGAAGCTGAGATTGCCCGTGCAAAAGAGGATGGCAAAAACGAAGGCATCGCTCAAACAAACGCCGCAAACGAGGCAAAGATAAAAGAGCTTGAGGCTAAATTTAACGCTTCAGCTGCAAAGTTAGATGAGCAGTACGCTAAATTTGATGAGTTTTTGAAAAAGAGCGAAGACGAGCTTGGCCAAACTGCGATAAAGATCGCAAAAGAAGTGATAGAAAAAGAGGTCTCAACGGCTTCTAGCCAGATCGCTCATCACCTAGCAAATTCGCTTATAAAAGAGCTAAGCGACGTAAAAAATATAGAAATTCGCGTTAATCCAGAAGATAGCGACTATCTAAAAGAGCAGTTTAGTAAAAACGAACGCGTAAAAGTAAGCGCTGATGATGCCATAAGCAAGGGTGGCGTGGTGATAATAAGCGAGGGCGGAAACATAGATGCGACGATGCAAACAAGGCTTGAAAAGCTAAAAATGCTGGTAAATAATGAATAAAGACGTTAAAAGCCTAAATGTCGATGAGCTAAACGCGCTTTGCCACGACATCAGAGATAAAATTCTATCCACCGTTAGCAAAAATGGTGGTCATCTTAGCTCAAATATCGGCGCAGTCGAGATCATCGTTGCGATGCATAAAATTTTTGACGTTACAAAAGATCCGTTTATCTTTGACGTGAGCCACCAAAGCTACGCGCATAAGCTACTAACTGGGCGCTGGGATAGCTTTGACACGCTTAGGAAATTTAACGGCATCAGCGGCTACACAAAGCCAAGCGAGAGCAAATTTGACTATTTTGTAGCAGGCCATAGCTCAACGTCTATTTCGCTTGCAGTTGGCGCTGCAAAGGCGATCAGGCTAAAAAATGAAGAGCGCTTGCCAGTAGCTGTCATAGGCGATGGCTCGCTAAGTGGCGGCATGGCGTACGAGGCACTAAATGAGCTGGGGGATAGAAAATATCCTTGCGTCATCATCCTAAACGACAATGAGATGAGCATAAGTAAGCCAATAGGCGCGCTTAGCAAATATCTAAGCCAGATGATGGCAGGGCAGTTTTATCAAAAATTTAAAGGCAGGGTTGAGCGCTTTTTAAGCTACATGCCAGACTCCGCAGCCTACATGGCTAGACGCATGGAGGAGGGCATCAGACTCATCACTCCTGGCATGTTTTTTGAAGAGCTTGGACTTGAGTATATAGGCCCAGTCGATGGGCACGACCTTTCAGCGCTTCTTAGCACATTTGAAACAGCCAAAAATATGAAAAAGCCAGTCATCGTGCACGTGCAGACGCTAAAGGGTAAAGGGTATGAATTTGCCGAGGGTTACTATGAAAATTGGCATGGAGTTGGGCCGTTTGATCTAAAAAGTGGCGAATTTATCAAAAGACAGTCAAACAAGTCAGCCACGGCGATCTTTAGCGAGCATCTTTTAAAGATGGCAAGAGAGCACAGCGATATCGTTGGTGTAACGGCTGCGATGCCAACAGGCACTGGCATGGACGCGCTCATACATGAGTTTCCAGACCGCTTTTGGGACGTGGCGATAGCCGAGCAGCACGCAGTCACCTCGATGTCAGCCATGGCAAAAGAGGGCTTTAAGCCATTTGTTGCGATATACTCGACCTTTATGCAAAGGGCCTACGATCAGGTCATCCACGATGCTTCTATACTAAATTTAAACATCACATTTGCGATGGATAGAGCGGGCATCGTGGGCGAAGACGGCGAAACGCATCAAGGTGCTTTTGACATTAGCTTTTTAAACGCTGTGCCAAACATGGTTCTTTTTGCTCCAAGGTGCGAAGAGAGTATGAAAAATGTTATGGAATTTGCCTACTCTTACAAGGGTGTTAGCGCGTTTAGATATCCGCGTGGGGCGTTTATCTTAAGAGATGAGTTTAAAGCTAAGCCACTTGAGTTTGGCAAGGGTGAAATTTTGGCTGACGCAAAGAGTGACATCGCGTTTTTAGGCTATGGTAACGGCGTTGGCAGAGCAAATTTGGTTAGAAATTTACTAGCTGGCAAGCTCGAAGCTATCCTTGTTGATCTAGTCTTTGTAAAACCACTTGATAGTGAGCTTTTGCTGGATCTTGCAAAACGCACTAAAAAGTGGTATATCTTTAGTGATAGCACTAAAAAAGGCGGTGTTGGCGAGATCGTAAGTGCGTTTTTACAAGAAAATGGCATATCAAATGTAAGCGTTGTTAGCTTTGAGTATGGTGATAAATTTATCCAGCATGGCTCGACAGCAGAGGTTGAAAAGAGCCTTGGCATAAGCGCTGAACAAATTACCCAAAAATTACTAGAGAATAATTAATATCATTTAATAAAGAAACGTTTAATATTACTTTTGCTAGCATAAAGCAAAAATTTGTATAGGGGAAAATTATGCAATATGTATCGTTGCTAAAACAGTCTGGGCTTAAAGTAACGCCGCAGCGTCTTAGCGTTTTGAGAATTCTTGATCGTCACACACATCCAACGATCGATGAGCTTTATGATGAAATTTTGAAAGAAAATCCATCAGTTTCGCTCGCAACTGTCTATAAAAACCTAAACACTCTAAAAGACGAGGGTCTAGTGGTTGAAGTAAATATCGTCAATCAAAAGGCGAGATACGACATTTACGAGCATCCGCACATCCACGTGGTTTGCGAAAACTGCGGTAGCGTCGAGGATATGAGCTATGATGACTCAGAGCTTGGCAAATACCAAGAGGCGCTTGAAAAAAAGATCTGTAACATCATCGAGCGCCTAAATATCGTTGCTAGCGTAAAAAGCTGTAAACACTGCCGATAAGGCAAAATTTATGTTGCATTATGCAACATAAATTTTTTTCTTCATAAAACACTTCAAACAAGCCTGAAATTAGCATTTTTCTCATTATTTTAAGCACTAACTTGCTAAAATAAGCAAAAAATTTCGGAGAAAAATGTGGGTTTGGAGATAGAGCGTAAATTTTTACTCAAAAATTCTCAAATTCTAGATTTTCTAAAAGATGCTGGAGTAGTTTTTAAGCACCTTGAAATTTCTCAGTTTTACACCAAGATCACGCAAAATGAAGAGATCCGCTTCAGAAGTGAAGAGGGTAAATTTATAAAAACGATCAAGGTTGGCAAAGATCTTATAAGAGAAGAAAATGAGGAATTTTGTGAAAAGGCGGAGTTTAAAAAGGCTCTAAAAAACCGTATCGGACGCGTAATCACAAAAGATAGATATATCTTTAGACTAAATAATAATCCCTGCAATATCGATATCTTTAAAGATGACTTAAACGGACTTTGCACATTTGAGATCGAATTTAGTGATGAAAACGAGGCTGTCTATTTTAAATTGCCAGCTTTTTTGGAGCAGTTTTGCCAAGCTGATGTCACCTGCGATAAAAGATATAAAAACAAATTTCTAGCTATTCACGCAAACGAAAATGAACAAATCGACTACAAAAGAGTCTACAATGTCTTTAAAAACAAAGAAATTTCGCCAAATTTTACTGCGAATTTAAAAAGTGGCGAGGCACTTAGAGCTTTGTTTTTAAGCATATATAAAGATATAAAGAGGCTAAAGAGCGACTATTTGCAAGATCACGATGAAGAAATTTTACATAGCTTACGCGTAAATTTAAGAAAAGTTAGGTCGTTACTTAAAATTTTTAACGGAGTTTTTGATGAGAAAGTGACGCTCTTTTTTGGAGAGAATTTTAAAATTTTGGCAAATTCAACCAATAAAAAGCGAGACTTAGACATATTTTTAGGCTTTTTAAGCGAGCAAAAGCACGCAAATGAGCTAATTTACTTTGTGCAAAAGGCTTTAAATTTAGAATACGAAAACGTTAAAAGCTACCTTAGTGACGAGGAAAACTACGCATTTTTAAAAGAGTGGGAGATATTTTTAAACGAGGGCGAGTTTTATAGATCAAGGCTCTTTGATGTAAGCCTTTCACGCCTTGGCTCGTTTAAGCTAAGAACGCTTATGGTATTAGCTCAAAAAAGGCTAAAAAGCCTAGATCAAGACTGCCCAAATGAGAGCTTTCACAAGATCAGGATCGAGCTTAAAAAGGTGAGATATACCTACGAGTTTTTGAGTGAGATTTTTTATTTTGACGGGCTTAAAAAGTATGAAGAGCGGCTAAAAGATATGCAAGAGATCTTTGGTGCGCTTCAAGACTACGACGTCTGGCTTGGCATCTTAGAGCGTTTGCCAGAGGCTGCTGGCAAGGAAAAGCTAGAGAGTAAAATTTACAAACAAATTTACAAAACTAGAGAAGAGATACTAAAAAAGCGGCTTAAATTTATAAAAGCAACTCGCAAGATCTCGCGAAATTTAAAAATTTACTACATATAAAGGTCTAAAATTTATGCAAAAACAAGAAAAAATAGTTGATATGTTTAACCAGATCGCTCCTACGTATGACGTCGCAAACAGGGTGCTAAGCCTTGGCGTGGATGTGAGCTGGAGGAAATTTGCCTGCAGGTATATGCTAGAAATTTTTAAAAATAAAAGCATAAATATCGTGGATGTGGCTTGCGGCACTGGCGATATGATGGGGCTTTGGAGTGAAATTTCAAAAGAATTTGGCGTAGAGGTGAAAAGCCTAACTGGCATCGACCCATCAAGTGGCATGCTAAAAGAGGCGAGGGCGAAATTTCCAAATTTTAAATTTATAGAAGCCTACGCTGATAATACAACGCTTACAAGTGGCGAGGCTCAAATTTTAAGCATAAGCTACGGCATCAGAAACGTGGTCGAGCGAAAGGCTGCGCTTAGAGAATTTAATAGAGTGCTTGCCCCAGATGGCTACGTTGTCGTGCTTGAATTTACAAAGCGCCAGAAAAAAGGCTTAATAACTGCGCTAAGAGATTTTTATCTAAGTAAAATTTTGCCAAGCATAGGCGGCTTTATCTCAAAAAACAAAGAGGCATACGAGTATCTGCCAAGCTCGATAGAAAATTTCTTGGACGCAAAGAGCTTTTGCGATGAGCTAGTTGATGCCGGCTTTGAGATAGAGCTTTGCAAGGGCTTTAGCATGGATATCTCAACGCTATTTATCGCTAAAAAGGTCAAAGAGATCAATGCTTAGCGTATCTGAGCTAAACGAAAAAGCAAAGGCGCTGCTTGAATCGACACTTGATTATGTCGAGGTAAGTGGCGAAATTTCGCGCCTTACAAAGCACGCCTCTGGGCACTGGTACTTCACGCTAAAGGACGAAAAGTCAAGCATCTCAGCTGTGATGTATCGCATGAATAACCAAAAGGTGAAATTCTTGCCAAAAGAGGGACTAAAGGTCAAAATTTATGGCAAAGTGACCATTTATTCGCCAAGTGGGTCGTATCAGCTAGTGGCTAGTGCGATGCTGCCTGATGGCGAGGGTGAGCTTGAGCTTGCGTTTAGGCAGCTTAAAGAAAAGCTCGAAAACGAGGGGCTTTTTGACATCGGTGCAAAAAAAGAGATACCAAATTTACCTAAGAAAATAGCCCTTGTCACAAGCGCCACTTCAGCCGCGCTTCAAGACATGCTAAAGGTGGTAAGAAGTCGCTGGAGGCTAAGTGAAATTTATATATTTGATGCGCTAACTCAGGGTGAAAGTGCCCCAAGCTCGCTTATAAAAGCCTTACGCAGAGCCGATAAATACGGCGTTGATGTGATCGTTTTAGCTAGAGGAGGCGGCAGCAAAGAGGATCTTTGGTGCTTTAACGACGAGGGTCTAGCACGTGAAATTTACGCTACCAAAACGCCAGTCATAAGTGCTATCGGCCACGAGATTGACTACGTCATAAGTGACTTTGTAGCAGACCGCAGGTCGCTTACGCCAAGTGCAGCTATGCTTGATCTACTGCCTGATGAAGAGGCGTTTTTCCAGTATCTTGATAGGCTTAGCGACGATCTTGATAGCGCTTTAAATTTAAAGATCACAAAGAAGCAAAATTTATTAAATTTACTACTTTCTAAATTTTCATCAAATGCTCTAAAAGCTAGGATCGAGCTAAAATTTAGCGAGGTAGCAAACAAGCAAAATGCCCTAACTAACGCTGTTTCAAGGAAAATTTTAGTTCTTGGCTCAACCCTTGGCTCTTTGGAGAAAGCCTACGAGATGAGGGGGCTCTTTTTTGAGAGCACGAAGGGGCTTATCGAGGTTAGAAAAGATGGCAAGAGAGCTGATCTTAGGGATTTAAAAATAGATGATGAGATCGAGCTTATCTCGCAAAATACACATAAAAAAGCAATTATCAAGGAGTAAAAATGAGTAGAAAAATCAACTTTAGCGCAGGCCCAAGCGCGATACCACTAGACGTTTTAGAGCACGCAAAGGCCGAATTTACCGACTATAGAGGCGAGGGCTACTCGATCATGGAGATCAGCCACAGAAGTAAGACCTTTGAGGAGATCCACTTTGGCGCGATGGATAAGATAAGAAAGCTTTATGGCATCGGCGATGAGTATGAAATTTTATTTTTGCAAGGTGGCGCGCACTTGCAATTTAGCATGATACCGATGAATTTATATCAAGGTGGCAAGGCGCAGTACGCAAACACCGGCGTTTGGACAAACAAAGCGATCAAAGAGGCAAAAGTGTTTGGCGTAAATGTAGATGTCATCGCAAGCAGCGAGGATGAAAATTTCTCTTACATCCCTGAGTTTAAATTTAGCGATGACGCTGACTACGCCTACATCTGCTCAAACAACACTATTTATGGCACGCAGTATAAATCTATGCCAAAGACCAAATCGCCCCTAGTTGTCGATGCTTCGAGCGACTTTTTTGCTAGACCGCTTGATTTTAGCAGTATCGGCTTGCTTTATGGTGGCGCTCAGAAAAATGCAGGCCCAAGTGGCGTGACTATCGTCATTTTAAGAAAAGACCTAGTTGATCGCGTGAGCAGCCAAAACGTCCCTATGTTTTTACGCTACAAAACGCACGTAGAGGCAAACTCACTTTACAACACACCGCCAACTTTTGGAATTTATCTTTTAAATTTAACCATGCAGCACCTTCTAGATCTTGGCGGACTTGCCGAGGTTGAGAAGATAAACGCCAAAAAAGCAAGCACGCTTTATAATATCATCGATAGCTCAAATGGCTTTTACGTGGGACATGCCAAAAAATCAAGCAGGTCAGATATGAACGTGAGCTTTACGATACCAAAAGATCATGCGCTTGAGCCAGTTTTCGTCGAAGAGGCGCTAAAAGAGGGCATGCTTGGACTAAAAGGTCACAGACATCTTGGGGGCATAAGAGCCTCTATCTACAACGCCGTTAGCCAAAGCGACGTTGAGAAACTTGGCGAGTTTATGAGAGAATTTGCCAGAAAGCACGGCTGATGAACAAGGCAAAAAAAGCTTACGATGAAATTCCTTATTTCTCGGCTGCATTTAGCGACTGCTCACCCGTTAGGATAGAGGCGGTCGCTAAATTTTTAGGCTTAAAGGCGGCAAATTTAAAAGACGCTAGAGTGTTTGAGCTTGGTTCATCATACGGTGGCAATATCTTGCCATTTGCCGTCTCGCACAAAGAGGCAAAGGTCGTTGGCATCGACATCTCAAGCCACCAAGTAGAAGAGGGCAACAAGATCGCAAAGAAGATGAATTTAAAAAATTTCACACTTCTTGAGCGTGACTTTTTACACATGAATGAGCACGATATCAAAGAGTTTGGCGAGTTTGACTACATCATCGCTCACGGCGTTTATAGCTGGGTGAGCCCAAACGTAAGAGACGCGCTACTTGCAACGATAAAGGCGCTACTTAGCAAAGATGGCATCGCCTACGTCTCTTATAATACCTACCCAGGCTGGAAGAGCCTTGATATCTTAAGAGATTTCATGCTTTTTGCGAGCGCAAATAGGGGCGATAAAGACTCACTTCCTCACGTCAAAGAAGAGTTAAATTTCTTGCAGGATTATTTGAAATTTAGCCTGCAAAACCAAAGCGACGTCGTCTATAAAGATAGTATGAAGCTACTTTTGACGCAGCTAAATTTCTTGCAAGGCATCATCGCAAAGGGGAGTGATTATTACATTTTGCACGACTTTTTGGAGGCGAGTAACGAGCCAACTTACTTTAATAAATTTGCTAGGCACATCGATAAACACGGACTTTGCTACGTCATAGATGCCTCACTAAACGATATCTTTGCAAGCTCGACTGGGATCTACCGCTTTGACGCGCACATCGAGCAAAGCTACAACACTCGCATCAAAAAAGAGCAGCTAAACGACTTTTTGTTTAATAGATCCTTTAGAAAAAGCCTCATCGCGCACAAAGAAAGGCTTGAAGGCGCTGATGATTTTGACGCGGTGCTTGGCGAGAGTGAGCTAAATAGCCTAAATTTTGCCTATTTTAGCGAACAGCCAAGGACAAAAACGCAAGAAATTTTAAGCAAAGCCTATCCGCAAAGTCTAAATTTAAGCGAAGTAAAGGCTGCACTTGGTGAGAGTGAGAGCGAAGCATTTATGGGGCTACTTGAAATTTTAAATGATCAAAACACTAAAATTTCATCATCAAAGCTTATTGCGCTTGATTATGAGCCTAAAAAAACTAGGCTAAAGCCTAGAGCAGCAGCGTATCTAGGGTATTTTTTGGAGGCTAGTTTGCCAGTTATTTCTTTGGCAAATGAGCTAAACGGTAAGCTTAGTTTAAGCGTTGAAGAGATCAAAGCTGCATTGAAATTTGACGGCAAAGCTGGCTTTAAAGAGATCGCAAAGGGCGTAAATTTAAGCGAAGATGAGCTAAAAGAGCTTGCTTTTAAACTAAGCGAAGCTTACTTTTTTGAAGAAATTTAAAAAGAGCGTGGCAATTTAGCCATGCTCTTACTCAAAAAACATATCTTTTAATATCAAACATATCATCGCTATGTAAAAGACCAAAAACCATTTTTTAAGTGTTTTTTTGTCGGTATTTTGCGTCTTTTTGGTGCCAAAGTATGCGCCTATTAGCGAGCCAAGGCCTAAAAATGCGCCCTCAGCGTATGAGATATGGCCATTTAGCGAGAGTGAGATGAAGCCCGCAATGGCCGCAAACATAACGAAAAACACGCCCATTGAGACCGCTTTTTTCAGCTCATAACGCAAAAAGCCTACCAAGATCGGCGCGATAAAGACGCCTCCGCCGATACCGATACTAATGGCAAAAACGCCAACAAAAACGCCAACTAAAAATAGCAAAAAGAGCGAATTGTTTGCATTTGAGCCGTCGCTGTTTGGCGAAAAGTATAGCTTTATAAGTGAGAAGACAAAAGTTGCTAGAAGCATAGACTCAAGTAAGAGTGCAGGCGCGTGCGATACGATGATACCGCTAAAGCTAGCTCCAACCAAGCCTCCAAGCCCCAAAAATACGCCGCGGTTTAGCTTTAAAAGTCCAGCTTTGTAGTTTAGATACGAGCCAAATGTCGCACTAAAGATCATCTGCATGACGCTTATGCCAATGGCAGTTTTCACGTCGTATCCGAAGGCGACCATTATAGGAACGACGACCGTGCCGCCACCGATGCCAAAAAAACCAGCGATGTAACCAACGCCGATACCTAATATAAAAAGTTCTACAAAAAGCATTTTTTCTCCCTTGACTGGTGCAAATTTTAGCCAAGGGGCTCTTAAAAAAATAGTAAAAAAGGCGTAAATTTAAAAATTTAGCCAAAATTCTAAAAAGTAAAAGCGAAAATTTTTTATAATCAAGAAAAATTTAAAAGGAAAAATATGCTCTTAGAACAACCACTTTTTTATTATGAAGCGATCAGAGAGAAATTTAAAAATAGCTACCTTGCTGAAGATAAGACGCAGACGATAATCGGCATTGACTGCGAATATATCGATGAAAAAGATATGGACTTTTACGGACTTAGAAGCTACTTTGATACCAATCGTAACAGATCACTCGCACCTTTTGCTGGGCTTTTTGGCGTTTTTGCTTATGATGGCGTGAGATATTTCGAGTATATAGGCGAAGAGAAAACTAAAAAATATGAATTTCCAAAATTTATCTACGCCGATGCTAAAGCATATCTGCACTTTGATAAGATGAGTAAAATTTACACTTTTTATGGAGATAAAGAGAGATATTATGACTTTTTGTTAAATTTAAAGGCTGAGTATAAGGGCGAAAAAGAGTGTGAATTTAGCATAAAAACTGACCTTAGTAGCGAGAAGAAACACTTTGAAGATATGGTTGAAGTTGCAAAAGAATACATAAGAAGCGGCGACGTCTTTCAGGTGGTGCTTGGTGAGCTGCTTGAAATTTCAACGAATATGAGCAGCTTGGACTTTTACAAAAAGCTAGCTAACGCAAATCCAAGCCCATATATGTTTCATTTTCCTACGCCTTATGGCGATGTGGTCGGCTCATCACCTGAGCTTGTTTTTGAGATGAAAAGTGAGCAAATTTTTGTAGCACCAATCGCTGGCACAAGACCAAGAGGAGGCGATGCAAATGCTGACTTGGCGCTTGAAAATGAGCTTTTAAGTGACGAAAAGGAGCTCGCTGAACACAAGATGCTAATCGATCTTGCAAGAAATGACATCGGCAGGGTTTCAGAGCCAAAGAGCGTGGTCGTGAAAAATGCGATGCATATCCAGAAATTTGAAAAAGTGATGCACATCGTTAGCGATGTCTATGGCAAGTGCGCTAGGGAGCTTAATCTTTTTGACGTGCTAGCTAGCATCTTCCCGGCTGGTACGCTAAGTGGTGCGCCAAAGATCAGAGCGATGCAGATAATCAATGAGCTTGAAATTTTTGAGCGAAATATCTATGGCGGGGGCATTGGATTTTTGCATTTTAACGGCGACGCACAAGTGGCGATCCTCATCCGCTCAGCCATCTTTGTGCCAGCTAAAAACGGCTTTAGCGACGTCTTTGTCGGAGCTGGAGCTGGCATAGTCTATGACTCAAAAAGTGAAAAAGAGTATGCTGAAATTTGCCACAAACGAGCCAGCGTGGTAAATGTCTTTAAAAATAGCGCAAAAGAGGTTTAAATTTACAAAGTAGGAGCTTTCATGCCAGGGCAAAATTTGATCCTGGCCCTAACGATCCTATTTTTCGTTGGTGCGCTAAACGTTGGTAAGATGAAATTTTGCTTTGATGAACGCATCCAAACAAATGCGATGGCAAATTTTACGCAAATTTATGAGTATGAAAATTTACATATCAAAAAGGGTGAGCGTCTTGGAAATTTCGAGCTTGGCTCAACTATCGTCATACTTAGCGAAAAAGATGCAATCGAGTACAACCTCTTTGAAAACAAAGAGCTTAAATTTGCTGAAGCTATCGGCAGGATAAAAGAGTAAATTTGGTCCAAAGCTAGCCTGATGCAAAATTTACAGGCTAGTTAAATTTCTATTTTTACCTATGTTGTTTTGATAATAAATTTGATCTACTGGCAGCTTAAATAAATTCAAAAACCTGCAAATCCTTAGCCAGAATTTGATTAAAATCGCTTTGCTAAAACGCAAGCTACTTTAAATCAAAGCGGCAAATTTCCCAGCAAAAATTTAAATTTTATCTCACATAAATTTACTAAAGATATAAGCCTATAAATTTAGTTCAAATTTATAGGCTAAGCAAAACTCAAACCTTAAATTTTATAAATTTAAAGTTGCTCTTTAGTTCATTTTGTGTCGAATTTATCTCGCCAAGCTCTGATTTTACGAAGTTTGTAAGCTCTATCTTGCTCACACTTGGAGATAGGATTTTTATATACTCTTTTTGGTTTTTAAGCTCTAAATTATTGCTAAAAAGAAGCACTCTAGCATCTAGCTTTAGCCCAGTTCTAAGCTCAGATATCGTAGCTAAAAGCTCTTTTATATCAAAGCCCTCCGCTGCTTCATCCACAAGTGCTAGCGAGCAAGGTTTTGTCTTTATCTTTATCAAAAGCTCACTAAAGCTATTTGCGACCTCAAGCGTGTTTTGAAACTCGCCAAGAGCGCCAGCAAATATCTTATTTTCAAGCTTCGTGCTCTTGTAAATCACTATATTTTCATTTTTACTAAAGTATCTATTTTCTTTACTTGGCTTATAGTTTTTTATAAATTTAGGCAAAATTTGATTTAGCTCATCTTTGCTAAAAGGCTTTCTGATCTTCTCATCAAAAGCTGGCAGCAGCTCTCTTTCAGGGATATTTGAGGTATTTGAGACCACGGCGACTAAATTTAGCTTCTCTTCTTGAAGCGATCTTATCTCTTTTACGAAATTTACCACGCCATTTTCAAAAAATGAAGCATCGATAAAGACTGCGTTAAATCTATTTAAAAGAAGTGCTTGTTTAAGTTCTTTGTGGCTGCTAACGCCTATGACTTCGCAGTCTAAGAAGCTAAAAGCGCGCGAAAACATCTCAAGACTAAGCGGGTTTTTATCGCATAGCAAAAAGAGCACTTTCTCTTCAGCCAAGCTCTCGCCCCTATTTTTCTCCATATAGACAAGCCGCGCAACGCTAAGTGGCGTGAGCGGATCTTTTAGCAGGACAGCATTTTTTATATTTATATTTTTACTAGCACTCTGCCTTGCAAAGACGATGTCGTAGTTTTTCGCTAGTGCTTGATTGTTTGAGATGATATTTTGAAACCTAAGCCCCATATCTTCTAAAGTAGCTGCGAAAAATTCATTGTATTTTGCATTTATATCAGGCAGATATGCGATCCTTAGCTCGTGATTTAGGCTGAAATTTTGCAGTTTTTGCACCTTTTTTAGGCTAAGGATAAATTTAAACTCATTGCCAGCTCCGCCAAGCGTGCTTATATCAAGGTTTGAGTTAAAAAGCCCTAGATAAAAGCTAGCAAGTCTGAGATAAAACTCGCTCTCTTCATCGTTTATCTCGCTTTCATCTTCTGCGCTTAAAGCCTTTATCTGCTCTTCATTTATGAAAATTTGATTTGTCCTTATCTTTGTTTCGATGAGCAAAAGACCGCTTTGGCTAAGGGCGTCGCTGACATTTTTTATCTCCACTATCAAGTTGGCAAATTTATCGCATTTTGTCACGATAGCTTGCATGATAGAGCCAAATACAACGCTTATCTTCTCGCTATCTCCCTCTAGCTCGTCGCTAATGTTTGCGTCAAGATAGGTTAAGAAATTTAGCTTTTTCTCTTGCGTGAAAGGTATCTGCGCTTCAAGGATGTTTGAAAATAAAATTTGTGGGTTAAATGGCTTTAAATTTAGTCCAACCTCACCATTTCTGCTATCAAGCAAGCCTTTTATATTGCTGTAATTTATCGCTATTATTTGGCTATTTTTTTCTAAATTTTCAAAAAGAAGCTCATTTTTTACCACATTTTCATCTTTTTTTAGGGTAGCGACCGAGCTAAATATCTGCTCTTTTGCTTGATAAAATTTCTTACTTAGCCTAACAAGCAGTCTATCTTTTATCGCAGCAAAGCTTCTTTCTTGCTCATACTTTTGAAGTAGCTCTTTATATAGGGTTATGAAGCTTTCTATTAAATTTTGTGGATTTCTATCACCTCTTTTTAAAATCTCATCTCTTACAAGCTTCATTTTTTGGTTTAAATTTTCTAGAGCTTTTAGCCAGATGTATGTTTTATAGCCAGCGTAAAAGAGCCAAAGCGATAGAAAAAACATCAAAAATGTTAGAGAAAGCACCTTTACTCTAAAGTTATCATTTAGTCTCTTTAGCTCGTCACTTAAGACATTTGCTATCTTGCTGAAAAGCTTAGCTCTATTGCTTTCAAAGGTATATATCTGCAAAATTTCATCACGTGTTAGCTCATTTTTTAGCTTTAGCTTAAGGCGGATCTCGTCATAGCCCTGAGAGGTCTCTATATTATCAAGCCTATCTATATCTCTTATTATGTTGTCTTTTATGTCGCCATTTGGGAGTAAATTTGCATTTATATCGTTGTATTTAAGGCTATCTAGAGATTGTTTTAGCGAACTTTCGGTAATTTTTTCTTTACCCATAAGCACAGCCAAGATATGCTCTTTTGTGGTATTTACGTTTTGAAGCAGCTCATAGGTTCTAAGTAAAGAGAGTATATGACGCTTGATATCAATGTCTAAAGCAACATCTCTAAATAAAATTTGCCCACTTTCAACAGCAGAATTTGCTAACTCAACAAAGCTAAGAAACGAGAGATTAGAGCTCTCCCAACTTGCATTTGCGTTTTTTAAAACTTCATTTAGCCTATCTCTTATCCTTTTATCATCTGGTGTGTTAGAAAGGCTGTTTGATAAACTTTTTACAAACAAATTCTTAGCAGCATTTGCCTCTCTTAAAGCCGTCTCGTCTTGTGGCGACCTAGTTTTTTCATATCTTTCGTAAGCAATTCTTTCTGAAACGATCGCATCTAAGGTTTTTCTTATCAAACTTTCTCTTTTTACCTCGCTATTTATGCCATAAGAGATCCTAAATTTATCAAAGTAGAGCGCGCCACTATAAAAGCAAGCGAAAGCTGCCAAAAATATCGGCAAAAGAACTAAAAATTTACTAACCCTCATTGCCAAGCCTTTTTGAAAATTTATTGCAAAGTGTGCTTATTTCGCTTAGTCTTTCATTTATCTGAGCGATTTTTTTAATCTTGTTTGGTCTGGTAAGTAGCGCATCGAAATTTGCCACAAGCGGAGTGATCTTTAAATTTAGCGCTGGCTCTTTTAAGATCTTTATGCTCTCTTCTAAAAATTTAGTATCTCGCGCTTGCACCGCACTTTGGATAAAGATCATCTTGTCTTTGGCTTTGCTTAAAAATATACCAAGATAGGTCGCAAACTCGCTTTTGCTTAAATTTAAAAAGCTAGCTGTCTCGCTAAACCAGCTCTCGTTTAAGATCTCTTCTTCTTTATCCAAAAGCTCTTTTTCATCGACCTTTAAATTTGGCAAGCGAAGCTTTGTCTTTGCTTTCATCGCAGCTTGCTGGTTTTGGCTGTAAATTTCTGTTTGATCGAGGATTAAAAGCTCAAAATACTCTTCATTTTTTACTGAGCTGATCTTTGAAAATTTAAGCGTAGCATTTAAAATTTTGCCGTTTTTGGTCTTTAAATTTACTCTTAAATTTGGTCTTTTAGCTAGATAATCTATAAAAACTCCAGACTCTTTGTAGTCTAAAACTAGCTCGTCAATGTCTTTATGTTCGCTTAAAAACTCCCTTATATCTTTAAATTCAAGCAGACCAAGAGAGATATCTCCCATCGCTAAAATTTGACCGTTTTTGTCGTATATTATCACTTCAAATTTCCTTCTTTGAGCGTTAAAAGCTTTGCTGCTACGCTTTTGTTTGTTATTTTTGCCACTTCGTCTAAATTTGCTTCGCTGATTTTATCAAAACTTCCGTAAAAGCTGATTAATTTCGCGATACTGCCCTCAGAAACGCCAGCTTGTCTTAGCACTGATCTTTGCATATCGTTTTTCTGCCTTGTTTTTCTGTGAAAACTGATGACAAATCTATGGCTCTCATCGCGCATTTTTTGGAAAAACTGCAGCTTTTTATCGCTCGTGCTTAGGCTAAAGCTGCCATTTTTTGTATAAATTTTATCTTTCGCCTCGCCCTTTGCGCGGTGAGCTTTGGCGTCTATTTTTTCTTTTGAGATAGCGATCACATCGACGTTTGCGCCACTACTTGCTAAAATTTCGCAGGCTAAGCTTAAAAGTGCCTCGCCTCCGTCAATGACCCAAAGATCAGGCGGACCAAGCTTGTCAAATCTAAGTGCTCTAGCTGTTAGGCTCTCTCTCATCTGATCGTAGTCGTTTTTGGAATTTAGATGCATGTGGCGGTAGTTTTGATTCGCCCACTCGCCATGCTCATAGCGCACCATCGCCCCGACACTTGCCTCGCCAAAAAGGTGCGAGTTGTCGTAAGCCTCGACCACGTAAGGCGTGTGAGCTAGATTAAAATACTCTTTTATCTCGTTTAGTAGCTCGTTATCGTGCGTTTTTAGGTATTTTTCGATGCTAACTTCAGCGTTTTTTGTAGCGATCTCGCAAATTTTACGCTTATCGCCTATTTTTGGGCAAGTGATGCTAAATTTACGCCCAAATCTCTCGTTTAAAATTTCTTCAACAAGCTCGCTATCTTCAAAGTTTTCATGGACGTAAATTTTGGTGCTGATTATTGGCTGACCAGCGATAAAGCTTTTTAAAATGGCCTGTTTATAAGCTTCGTTTATCTCGTCTTTTTGAGCGTTTTTAGCCTGCGTGATATCGGTTTTTACGCCTGTTATCTTGCCACTTTGCACGCTAAATCTCACCGCGCAGATCATATCGTGCACGCAAGCGACCGAGTAGGCCTCAAAGTCCTCAAGCTTGGCTAGATCAACCTCGACCTTTGTTTGCATATTTTTAAGCGTCTGCATCTTATCTCTAGTAGCGGCTGCTTGCTCGTAGTCTTCGGCCTTGGCGTAGTTTAGCATGAGCTCTTCAAGGCGAGCGATTAGCAAATTTGGATTTTGCAAAGCGGCTGTGGCGTCAGCAACTATTTTGGCGTAGCTCTCTTTTGAAATTTTACCCTCACATGGGGCGTAGCAACGTTTTAGCTGGTGAAAAAGGCAGGCTTTTTTGCCTTTTATGCAGGACTTTTTTTGAACGAGATTGAAATTTAGATAAAGTGCTTCAAGTAGCTCTCCTGCTCCACTAAAATATGGCCCAAAATAGCGTATATTTGAGCCTTTTACCACCTTTCTAGTGATCTCAAATCTCGGAAATTCGTCATTTAAATTTATAAAGATATAAGGGTAGGTCTTGTCGTCACGAAGCAAGATGTTGTATTTTGGCTTAAGCTGCTTGATGAAGGAATTTTCAAGTATGAGCGCGTCTGCCTCGCTTGGTGTGACGATGTATTCAAGATGCACGGCCTCGCTTATCATCTTTGAAATTCTCGGGCTTAGCTTTTCAGCTGGGGCTAGGCTTGGAGTAAATTTAAAGTAGCTTTTGACCCTGTTTTTTAAAATTTTGGCCTTGCCAACATATAAAAGTCTGTTTTGAGCGTCAAAATACTGATATACGCCAGGCTCATTTGGAAGCGTTCTTATCTCGTCTATTAGCATCTTGCCTGCTCGTTTTTCTTTAGCAAAATTTCTCTTAGCTCTTCAAATTTCTTATAAATTTGCTCATTTTCTGCCAAATTTTTAAACTCGCCCTTGCTTGCTGGCATTATAAAATTTGATCTTTGCGGGGTTTGCGGCGTGAAAAATTTTAAAAATTTAGTCACGATAAATCTTATATTTTCCTCTTTTTTGTTTTTTATATAGTTTATTTCATTAAGCGGTTTTGGCTCGATGACGCTTGCAAAAATGCTATCTTTTTTGACCTTGCAAAATGTTTTTAATAACTCTTTTATATCATTTATACTACTATCACGTCTAAGCTCCAAAAGCCCTGAGGGATGAGTGAGAACGAAGGTTAATATACCTTCTCTAACATAGCAAAAAGCTATGTAAAATCGCTTTGCTTTACCCATGAGGCGCAGAAGCTCTCGGCACTCGTCTGCCATGCTTAATTTTTCTTTATACAAAGGATTTTCGTGGATAGCATCTATCATAAATTTGGCGTTTTTCATAGGCTTATCTTATCATCTTTTATTTTAATTTTCGCTCTTTTTGCACTTAGTGGCTGCGGCTACAAGGACGATCCATTTTATGGCGATGCACCTGTAAAAGAGAAAAAAACTGACAAGATCAATAAAATTTGATCTTAAATTTGGCGTAAGATAAAAATGTAATGCAAGCTTAATAAATTTAACTAACCTAAATTTTAGGCTCATTTAAGTAAAATACGCAAATTTTTATCTTACAAGGAGAGTATATGAGGTTATTTGGACTTCTAAGTTTGTTTTTTGCTATAGCCTTTGGTGCTGACGGAGAAGCTGCGGCTATTGACTTAACTACTACATGGGCGGGAATTTTATCGCTTATCATTTTTGTTGTTGGATATTTTTTCATAGCAGCAGAAGAGAATTTTCACATCGACAAGGCAAAACCTGCCATTTTTATCGGCACTTTTATGTTTCTACTTATCGGCGTTTATATGCTTATAAATGGCATGGATGTGCATTTGCTAGAGCACGAGGTAAATCACCTGATCTTAGAGATAGCTCAGATCGTCTTTTTCTTAATGGTAGCGATGACATTTATCGAAGCACTAGTTGAAAGAGATGTATTTAACGCACTTAAATACAACCTAGTTTCAAAAGGCTACACTTACAGAAAGCTATTTTGGCTAACTGGAATTTTGGCATTTTTCATTAGCCCAGTGGCTGATAACCTAACAACAGCGCTTATCCTATCAACTGTTCTTTTAACGATAGATAGAAATAATACAAATTTCCTAGTCGCAGGTGCGATAAACATCGTCGTAGCAGCAAACGCAGGCGGCGCATGGAGTCCATTTGGCGATATCACTACACTTATGGTTTGGGCAGCTGGCAAGTCACCATTTTTAGACTTTTTTGCACTTTTCCCAGCTTCATTTATCGGCTGGTTTGTGACAGCGTTTTTACTTTCACGCATCGTGCCAAATACTGCGCCTCATTTTGACGTCGCAAATGAGCCAAAAGTGGTTATGAAAAAGGGCGGTAAAGCGGTTATCTTTATAGGTGCATTTACTATCTTTTGTGCAGTTATGATGCACCAGTTATTTCACTTACCAGCGATGTGGGGCATGATGTTTGGCTTCTCACTGCTTAGCCTTTACACTTACTATTTCAAAAAAGCTCACAAAGATGAAGAGCCTATGAACGTCTTTCACTACATGTCAAAGATCGAAAATAACACGCTATTTTTCTTTTTCGGAATTTTAGCTGCAGTTGGCGCTCTTCACTTTGCTGGATTTTTAAATTACGCTGTGTCACTTTATGATAAATTTGGCTCAACACCTGTAAATATCGGTGTTGGCTTCCTCTCAGCAGTCGTTGATAACGTCCCTGTTATGTCAGCTGTGCTAAAAGCAAATCCAGCCATGGGAGCTGATGTAGGCGAGTCTATGAGTCAGTGGCTACTTGTGACACTTACAGCTGGTATCGGTGGTTCGATGATCAGTTTTGGCTCAGCAGCTGGTGTTGGAGTAATGGGTAAATTAAAAGGAATTTATACCTTTGGTGCGCATATGAAATATGCATGGATGGTAGTTTTGGGATACATCGTATCACTCATTGTTTGGTATGTGCAGTTTGAAATTTTTCACATCTACTTTTAAAAGGTTATAAATGAACAATACGATTATAGTTTTGGACTTTGGTTCGCAGTATACTCAGCTAATAGCTAGAAGGCTAAGAGAAGAGGGAGTTTATACTGAAATTTTGCCATTTAACGCAAAGCTTAGTGAGATAAAAGCGAAAGAGCCAAAAGGTATCATTTTAAGTGGTGGTCCAGCTAGCGTTTATGCTAAAGATGCTTACTTTTGTGATAATGGCGTTTTTGAGCTAAATATCCCTATACTTGGCGTTTGCTACGGCATGCAGCTGCTTGCTCACACGCATGGTGCTGAGGTTTTAGCAGCTGATCACAAAGAGTACGGCAAGGCTGAACTTAGCGTGGTAAAAGAACACGATCTTTTTAAAGATACACCTTCAAAACAAATCGTATGGATGAGCCATAGCGACTATGTAAAAGACCTGCCAGAGGGCTTTGAGGCGATTGCGGTCAGCGAAAATTCGCCTTATTGTGCTTTTGGTGATGATAAACGTAAATTTTATGCGATCCAGTTTCACGCAGAGGTACAACATAGCGAGTATGGCACGCAAATTTTAAAGAATTTTGCTAAATATATCTGCGGCTGCGAGAGCACATGGAACATGGGAAGCTTCGCTAAAAACAAGATAGACGAGATAAGAAAAACAGTGGGCACTCACAAGGTGCTTTGCGCAGTTAGTGGCGGCGTGGATAGCTCTGTGACTGCAGCACTTTTGGCGGCTGCTGTGCCTGAAAATTTGATCCTTGTTTTTGTCGATAACGGACTTCTTAGAACAAACGAAAAAGAGCAAGTTGAAGCCACATTTAGAACAAAGCTTGGTGTTGAGCTAGTTAGCATAGATGCGAGCGAGATATTTTTAGGTCGCTTGGCTGGCGTCGTTGATCCTGAGAAAAAACGCAAGATCATAGGTGAGACATTTATAGAAATTTTTGAAAAAGAGGCTAAAAAGCATGGCGATGTAAAATTTCTAGCTCAAGGCACTCTTTATACTGACATCATCGAAAGCTCAGTCGTTGGCTCAAGTAAGACCATAAAGAGCCACCACAACGTTGGAGGCTTGCCTGACTGGATGACGTTTGAGCTAATAGAGCCTTTAAGAGAGATTTTTAAAGACGAAGTTAGAAAGCTAGGACTTGAGCTTGGACTAAGCCGCGAGCTAGTCTTCCGCCATCCTTTCCCAGGACCTGGCCTTGCTATCCGCATCATGGGCGAGGTAAATAAACCAAGCCTCGAGCTACTTCGCAAAGCCGACGTGATCTTGCGCGATGAGCTAAAAAGTAGTGGCTGGTATAACAAAACTTGGCAGGCATTTTGCGTACTTTTAAATGTAAATTCTGTTGGCGTTATGGGCGATAACCGCACCTATGAAAACGCTGTTTGCGTGCGCGTAGTCGATGCGAGCGACGGCATGACTGCAAGCTTTTCAAGGCTACCTTATGATCTACTTGAAAACGTAAGCCGCCGCATCATAAACGAGGTAAATGGCATAAACCGCGTAGTCTATGACATCTCAAGCAAGCCACCTGCAACTATCGAGTGGGAGTAAATTTAAAGGTGGTTTGCCACCTTTTGCTCTTTTAAATTTGTAAATTTAATCTCTTAAAAATTTTCTCCGTAAATTTAATTTTAACTGGCTTTTTGTTTATAAATTTTTTAGTTAAATTTGTATTGTTTAGGGTTGCTGAGCGAGTTTTTTGACACTAGAGAAGCAACCATCATCGGCTCACGTGTGGGTTATAGAAGTTATAGCGGAGATAGGTTTCCGATAATCGGCGCCTTGCACGATGAGAAGTTTTACAAGCAAAATTACAAGAGGCTATTTTGGAGTAAAAATAAAGATAACAACAAAAAAGCAAGCTACGAAAAAAATCTCTTTGTAAATTTTGCTCATGGCTCAAGGGGACTTGGCACAGCGATACTTGGAGCAAATTTGATAACCGATCTTGCGCTTGCTCGCCCACTTTGCATAGAAAGATCGCTTTTTTACGAGCTACACCCTGCTATATTTTTGATAAGAAAGCTAAAAAAAGGACTAAAATAGTCAAATTCCTTAACATAAGTTAAGAACTGTTATCAAAACTTGCATTATAATCCTTCGCAAAAAGGATACAACTTGAACAAAATTTATAATCTTGATAAAGATACAAAGATAGTTGAAAAAAGCGTCGTTAGTAAAAGGCTCTTTCAAAACAAAAACGCAAGTGTAGATATATACGCATTTGATGAGGGCGAGGAGCTTGATCACGAGATGCTTTTTATAGACAGCCTTGCCTTCGTCATTGACGGCGAAGCGCAGCTTGAATACGGCGAAAAGCAGATGAAGCTTGGACGCGACGAAGCCTGCCTTATCGAGGCAAAAACTTGGCGAAAGCTCAAATTTACAAAGAAAACAAAATATTTACTAATAGATTTTAAGGAGAATGTTATGATAGATCATTTAGACAAAGCGAGTGTTTTTAGCCTCGCAGATGCCGTTAGCTACGAGAGTGGCAAGATAGTTAGCAAGACGCTTGTCAAAAACGAAAATGGCTCGATGTCGCTGCTTAGTTTTGACAAAGATCAAGAGCTCTCGACCCACGCAGCACCAGGCGATGCGCTACTTATCGCGCTTGATGGCGAGCTTGATTTAAAGATAGCTGACGAGAGCTTTCATCTTGTAAAGGGCGATAGTATCGTGCTTCCAGGTAAGATCCCACACGGCCTAAAAGTGAAAGACAAATTCAAAATGCTTCTAATCGTCACAAAAGACAAAATGTAAAAATAAGCCCTATTTTAGGGCTTTTCTATTTTATAAATCGCCTTAAATTTACCCTTAATAACCCAAAAAGCAAAGTCATAATATAATCCCTTTAAAATTTAAAGAAGAGCTATGAAAAAAGAAAATTCCAAACTATTTTTACTACTATTTTTGGGCGTGCTCTCAGCTTTTGGACCATTTGTCACAGACCTTTACTTGCCAGCACTTCCAGCCATAACTGAGTGGTTTAGTACAAGCGTTTCAGCCACGCAGCTAACGATAACTACTTCAATGGCAGGCCTTGCGATAGGCCAGCTAATAATTGGCCCAATCAGCGATAAATTTGGCCGAAAAACGCCACTTACCATCTCGCTCATCGTCTATACGGTAAGCACGATTTTTATATTTTTTGCGCAAAATATCCAGTTTTTTATCTTTATGCGCATCATCCAAGGCCTTGCAAGTGCGGGCAGTCTTGTCATCTCAAGAGCCGTTGTGAGCGACCTTTATAAGGGTCACGAGATGACAAAATTCTTTAGCCTTATGATGGTTGTAAATGGCCTTGCTCCGATACTTTCGCCAATAGGTGGCAGCTTGCTACTTAAATTTACCGACTGGCGCGGCATCTTTATGGCACTAACTATCATTGGCATTGTGCTATTTATCGCAAATTTTTATTTCAAAGAGAGCCTAAACCAGAGAGATCGCCTAAAAGTACCACTGCTTCAGACTTACGGTGTCTTTGGCAAAATTTTAAGAAAAAAGAAATTTATGCTCTTTATCGCGATCCAGACATTTACTATGGGCGCGATGTTTGCCTATATCGCGGCATCTTCTTTTATATTTCAGGATTTTTACTCGCTAAGTCCATTAAGCTACGGCTTTTGTTTTGGGGCAAATGGTCTAGCCATCGTCATAGGTGCTAGGCTTGCAAGCCTAATAAATGAACGCAAAGCGCTAAAAACTGGGCTTTTTGGCACCTTGTTTGCTAGCATTTTTGTTGCACTCATGCTTTGCACTAAATTTGAAGTGATCGGCGTTATCATCGCATTTTTCTTGCTTTTGCTCTTTACTGGCTTTATCTTACCAACGGCCTCATCACTTGCGATGAACGAGGGCAGGGAGTACGCTGGCTCAGCCTCGGCGGTGCTTGGATTTTGCCCATTTTTCTTAGGCGGCGTCATCTCTCCACTAGTTGGTCTTGGCGACATTTTTTACTTGACGTCAATAGCTATTTTAGCTTGCAGCGTGCTTGCCTTTATCTCATTTTTAGGACTAAAAAGAGTTGCGTAAAATTTATCTTGTCTCAAACACAAAAACGACTGATGAGAGCGTTATAAATTTAAACGTTAGTAAGATCGAGTTTTTGAAATTTGAGATAAATTTAAGTGAATATGACGCTCTTGTGGCAACCTCCAAAAATGCCTTTAAAGCTTTAAAATTTAATGGCATTTTGCCTATAAATTTGCCAGTTTTTGCTATCGCAAATAGTTGTGCAGCAGCTGCAAGAGAGTTTGGCTTTAGTGAAATTTACACTGGGCAAAATGCTCATGGAGATGACTTTGCAAGAGAAATTTTGCCACTTTTAAAAGGCAAAAAGGTGCTTTATCTAAAGGGCAAAGACAGCGCTTCAAATTTCTTAGAAATTTTACAAGATGGCGGCGTAAATATAAAGGTGATCATCGCTTACGAAAATGTCTTAAACCCTTGCAAAATGGAGCTAAAACCGCCAAAAGATAGCATTTTGATATTCGCATCTCCAATAAATGTGAGAAATTTTCTTAGTAATTTTGGCTGGGACGAGAGCTATCAGACGATAAGCATCGGAAAGGTCACTGCAAAAGAGCTAAAATTTAGCACGCCAATAGTGAGCCAAAAACAAGATATAAACGCTTGTATCGCACTTGCTAAAACGTTACTTTAAGCAAAGAATTTATATAATTTTATTGCCTGAGTGAAGCGAGTCAGCATTTTACGGGGTCCAACACTTTTTTGTTAGCGAAAAGGTATGGGTGCCTTGCGATGTGGCTTCGTTTGAGCCTTAAACAGCGAGAAGTTGCAACCTTTTGGTATCCATCTATTTGCAAGATTGGCTTTGTTTATGGGCCACTCTTCTATGCGACGCCCACTTGGGTTTTTAAATTTACGGAGATAATATGAACATTCTCATAATAGGAAGTGGCGGCCGCGAATACGCTATCGCTCTTAAGCTAAAAAGTGAAAAAAACGATATAAATTTATACTTTGCGCCTGGAAATGGTGCGACCTCACGCCTTGGCGAGAATTTAAACATAAAAGACTTTCATGAACTAGCAAATTTTGCCAAAAAAAATAGTATTGAACTAACTATCGTGGGACCTGAAGCGCCTCTTAGCGAAGGCGTGGTGGATATCTTTAAAAAAGAGGGTTTGCTCATCTTTGGACCAAGCAAAGCAGCTGCTAGACTAGAAGCTAGCAAGGCCTATATGAAGGACTTTTTAGCTAGAAATAATATAAAAACTGCAAAATACTTAAACACAGACGATAAAGAAAAAGCATTTAAATTTATTGATACATTAAGCGTGCCAATGGTCGTAAAGGCTGATGGACTTTGCGCTGGAAAAGGCGTGATCATCGCAAATTCTAAAGAGGAGGCCAAAGAGGCAGTTAGCGACATGCTAAGTGGGGCTAGCTTTGGTGATGCTGGTAAATTTGTGGTGGTTGAAGAGTTTTTGGACGGGTTTGAACTTAGCTTTTTTGCCATTTGTGACGGCGAAAATTTCGTAAGCTTACCAGTGGCGCAAGACCACAAGCGCTTGCTTGATAACGACGAGGGCCCAAATACTGGTGGTATGGGTGCGTATGCTCCAAGCCCGCTTGCTTCAAAAGAGTTAGTAAAAAGGGTCGAAGAAGAGGTGGTAAAACCTACGCTAAAAGGGATGAAAAACGAGGGCAGTCCGTTTTGCGGAGTGCTTTTTGTGGGGCTGATGATCGTGAAAAATGAGCCTTATGTGCTTGAGTTTAACGTGAGATTTGGCGATCCTGAGTGCGAGGTATTGATGCCTTTGATAGATGGAAATTTGAGTGAAATTTTATTAAACGCTGCAAAGGGCGAGCTAAAGCCTATCAGCTTAAAAGATGAATTTGCTGTTGGTGTGGTGTTGTCTAGCAAAAACTATCCTTATAAAAGCAGCCCAAAGGCTAAAATTTCAGTTTTAAATGATGTAAAAGATGCCCATATAGCTTACGCAGGTGTTAGCAAAGAGGGTGATGAAATTTACGCAGATGGTGGCAGAGTGCTAGTCTGCGTGGCGACTGCAAAGAGCATAAAAGAGGCACGTGATAAGGCCTATGAGCTTTGCAAAAATGTCAAATTTGACGGAGCGCACTTTAGAAAAGATATCGCGTGGCAGGCACTAAAATGAGCATGCAGATAGAAGAGAAGCTTCAAAACGAAGAAATTTCACTTGCCCCTTTTGCTAAAAGGATCATGACGTTTTCTATCGATGAGATCATAGTTTCGTGTCTTTTTATGATCATCTATTGGGAGCCTCTTTCTACTAGCACTAACTATGATGATGCTAGAAATTTAGTATTAAATTTATTTTGGCAAGTGGTCGCTATAAAAGTCATCTATCACACATTTTTCGTTTGGTATTATGGTGCAAGCCCTGGGCAGATGATAACAAAGACGATGTGTATAAATGTAGAAATTTTAGATAAGCCAAATTTAACTCAAAGTCTTGTTAGGGCGATCTTTAGGATAGTTAGTGAAGCTTGTTTTTATCTTGGCTTTGCGTGGGCACTTTCAAACCCTGCAAGGCAGACGTGGCAAGACAAAATAGCAAAAACAGTGGTGATAAATGCGTAAATTTTTATTTTTAATTCCGGTTTGTGTTTTTAGTTTAAGTGCAGCAGTGCAAGATGTGCAGCTATTAGCTGATGACGTGAAGCAAGATAAGGGCATCGTAACGGCAAATAAAAACGTTATTGTATATTCGCAAGAGTATCTTGTGACAGCTGATTGCGCTGTCTATGATCAAAATAGCTCCGTCATCGAGCTCTTTGGCAATGTCAATATGATGAAAGGTAAAGACGAGGTCTCTCGCTCAAACTACGCCAAGCTAAATTTAAAAAACAACAATGCTGCCTTTGAGTCGCTCTTTATGATGAACAAAGACATGGAAGTGTGGATGAGAAGCGACGAGAGCAGCTCTGATAGCGAGTATTATAGAGTAAGAAAGGCTATGGTTTCAAGCTGTAATGTCCAAGATCCTGACTGGAGCATCACTTCAAGCTCAGCCATGCTAAACAAACAGAGTAAATTTTTGCACCTTTTTAACCCAGTCTTTCGCATAGCAAATGTGCCAGTCTTTTACTTGCCATACTTTGGCTTCTCAACTGATACCACAAGAAGGACAGGTCTTTTGCCACCAGAGCTTGGATACGGCAAGTCAGAGGGCTTTTACTATAAGCAGCCAGTATATTTTGCGCCTTATAATGAGTGGGATCTGGAGTTTGATCCGCAGATAAGAACAAACAGAGGCGCTGGAATTTACGGTGCTTTTAGATTTACTGATTCGCCTGATTCAAGAGGTGAGATCAGTTTTGGTATGTTTAGCGACAAGCAAAGATACCGTGACAAGCAAACTAGCAAGACCTCAAACAGCGCCGAGCTAAAAAACAAAACCCACAAAGGTGTCGGGCTAAAATATGAAAGAGATAAACTCATAAAATACCTTAGCGAGGCTGATCTGCAAGAGGGTATGTGGATAGATGCAACCAAGCTAAATGACATAGACTATCTAAATTTAAAGGGCAGAGATGATGACTATGACTCGCTTGTGACCTCTAAATTTAACTACTTTATCGCAAATGACGATCACTACTTTGGTGCCTATGCAAAATACTACATAGATACCGAAAAGATCGGCTCAAAGAACGAAAACAAAGATACACTTCAAGAGCTTCCATCGCTTCAGTATCATAAATTTACAGACGATATAGTCTTGCCAAACATCTTATATTCAATCGATCTTCAATCGCATAGATATGATAGAAAAATAGGCGTTAGAGCAACTCAGTATGAATTTACGCTGCCAGCTTCAGTGCATGTGCCACTGTTTGATGATAGCTTAACGTTTTCATTTTACGAGTACCTTTACGCTTCAAGGATAAACTACGAAAATAAGATAAATTCATTTGATGACAAAAGAGAAGATAAGCACGCAAATTTTGTAAATAACTACCATAAATTTGCTCTTCACACAGACCTTGCAAAGGCGTATGAGAGTTTTTATCACACTTTAAATTTTGGTGCTGAGTACTTGCTGCCAGGATATAGAAAAGGAAATTTAGACGACGAGTTTATCTACGATAAAGATCTAAATGAGTATGAAAATTTCTTAGCTCAAGATCAAAGTAAAGAGGAAGTTTCTGGCTATTTGACGCAGTATTTCTTTAATGGCAGTGGCAGAAAGGTTGTCAAACACAGTATCTCACAAGGTTACTACACAAAAGATGATGAGTATTCAAATTTAAAAAATGCTATCTACCTATATCCGTTTGAGAATTTTAGCGTTTATAACAAGCTTGAGTACTCGCACAAAGATAGAGAGCTTAAAAAGGTGCAAAACGGACTTTACTATACGCACGATCTATTTTGGATAAATATGCTCCATACGATGAAAAAGAGCGACAGCAAGGCTAAAAATAGTGCAACAAAAGATAGCTACTTTACAAGCAGCGCTGGCGTGAAGCTCCCGCATCAATATAGCCTAATTGGCGGCTGGCAATACGACCTTGAGAGAAGCTACACAAAGAGCTGGAGAGTTGGTGTGCTTCATCAAAGGAAGTGCTGGAACTACGGGCTAATTTATCAACACGATGTCGAGCCGACAACAACGACAAATGGCTCAGCCTCAACTAAGAAAAGCGGCATCTACTTTACTATAAATTTCTATCCGATGGGCGGCTTGCACTATGACTTTTCACAAAGCAGCACCGCTTCATCAAGTAGCAAATAAGATGGCTAGGTAAATGGCAAGCGTTAAATTTAAAGATCAACTAGATGCAGCCAATAAGCTCATCGAGATCTTGCCAAAAAAAGAGCTAAATGACGCTAAGACGATAGTTCTTTGCATGTCGCTTGAGTCAGTTATACTGACTGATGTGGTTTGCAGGGGGCTAAATTTAAGCTATGAGATGCTCTTTAGCGAGCCAATCCCTGCGCCAAACAACAGTGAATGTGACGTAGCGATAGTTAGCGAAACTGAGGATATCGTGCTAAACGACCCTCTCATAAAGGCTTTTAACATAAGCTATGACTACATCTACGGCGAGGCGCATAGAAAATATGAAGAGAAAATTTTAAAAAATGTCTATAAATATAGAAAAGGAAATTTGATAGGAGAGCTAAAGGGCAAGAATATTTTACTGATCGATGAGGGGTGTGAGACTGGCATGACGGCACTCATCTGCATAAAGACGCTGCTTGATGTGAAGGTAAAATCCATCTCATACGCAACGCCGATGATAGCCACCGATGTCTTTGCAAATTTAAATGATATGGTCGATGAAATTTACACGATAAACAAGATCGTTGATTTTATCGATGTGGATTCGTATTACGAGAAAAAGATCGAGGCTACGAGCGAGCGCATCATGTCGATATTAGAAGAGAGCCCTCACTATTTACCGTTACAAAAACAACAAGGAGATAAAAATAATGCAATATAGTATAGAAGTCAATAATCAGGTCGAAATTTTTGACCTTAATAAAGTAGCTAAACAAGCTAGTGGAGCGGTGCTTTTAAGGGTGAAAAATACCGTAGTTTTAGCAACTGTGGCAAGAGAAGATGTGCAAGTTGAAGAGGACTTTTTGCCTCTAACGGTGCAATACATCGAAAAAGCTTACGCTGCTGGTAAAATCCCAGGCGGTTACGTCAAGCGTGAGACCAAGCCAGGCGACTTTGAGACGCTAACAGCTCGCATCATAGATAGATCACTTCGCCCACTTTTCCCAAAAGGCTACGCATACCCAACGCAGATCGTTGTCATGGTACTTTCGGCTGATCCTGAGGTTGATTTGCAAGTTGTGAGCCTAAATGCAGCTTCAGTTGCACTGTATCTTAGTGACATCCCTGTAAATCGCCCAGTTTGTGGCGTGAGAGTTGGATATATAGATGATAAATTTGTCATAAACCCAAGCAACTCTGAGCTAAAACAAAGTGCGATCGATCTTTATGTAGCTGGTACAAAAGATGAGCTTTTGATGATAGAGATGAGAAGCTTGCCTCAGCAAACTACGCAGCTTATACCGATGGTAGCGATAGAGCCGATGATAGATCCAAGCCTAAGCGATAGCATGGCGCAAAAGCAAGTGATGAACGAATTTAGCGAAGATATGATGGTTGAGGCGATAGACTTTGCTGGAAAGGCGATCTTAAGAGCTAGCAACGCTTATGAAGAGGCGTTTAAAGAGCATAAAAAAGAGGACGCAGCACTTGAACTAAAACCAGAGATAGAAAACGAAAATATCGCTATTTACATAGATAAATTTTATAAAGCAGAGGTTAAAAACGCTATCAACCAAATGGCAAAGAGTGAGCGTGCTAGCGAGCTTGGCAAGATCGCTAAGCAAATTTCAAGCGATGAGGTAGCTCAAAAAGAGGGTTGGGATGAGGCCGTCATCTCAAATGTCCTTGGTAAATATAAAAAGAAAATAGTAAGAGAGCAGATCATCAACGAGGGCGTTAGAGCCGATGGACGCGGACTTGAAGAGGTTAGACCTATTAGCATCGAGACAAATGTCCTTCCAAACGCTCACGGCTCATGCCTCTTTACAAGAGGTCAGACTCAAGCGCTAGTTGTCGCCACTCTTGGCACAGATAGCGATGCTCAGATGTATGACATCCTTACCGAAAAAGCTCCTTTGGTTGAGAAATTTATGTTTAACTACAACTTCCCAGGCTTTAGCGTAGGTGAAGCAAGCCCGCTTAAAGCTCCAGGCAGACGTGAGCTTGGACATGGAAATTTAGCCAAACGTGCCCTTGCACCAAGCATCGATCTAGCTTCTCCATATACGATAAGGGTCGTTTCAGAAATTTTAGAGAGCAACGGTTCAAGCTCTATGGCTAGTGTTTGCGGTGGTTCGCTCGCACTTAGAGCTGCTGGGGTCAATACCCAAAAACTAGTTGCAGGTGTTGCGATGGGTCTTATATTTGAGGGCGATAAGCACGCAGTTTTAACTGACATCATGGGACTTGAAGACCATGACGGCGATATGGACTTTAAAGTTGCTGGCACAGGTGATGGCATCACAGCGCTTCAGATGGACATCAAGCTTGGTGGCATAAGCTTAGAGGTGCTAAAAGAGGCACTTTATCAAGCAAAACGCGGCAGAGAGCATATCCTTGCTCTAATGACACAGGCTGATAAAAATATAGAGATAAACGAAGATGTGCTTCCAAAACTTGAGCTATTTAGCGTTGATCCAAGCAAGATCGTAGATATCATCGGTCAAGCTGGCAAGACCATAAAAGAGATCATCGAGAAATTTGAAGTTTCAATCGACCTTGATAGAGAAAAAGGCGAGGTCAAAATAGCAGGTGGCGCTAAGAAAAACGTCAATGCGGCAAAAGACTACATCATTTCGATCACTTCAAAAGAGAACTCTCGCTCATTTGGCAAAAAGCCATTTAAACACGATAAAGACCGCGTAAAACCGACATTTAATATCGGAGATGAGTTTGTTGGAAGCGTAAAAAGCGTGGTTGATTTTGGAGTATTTATTGAGCTAAAAGACGGTGTTGATGGTCTGCTTCATATCTCGAAGATAAAGAGCCCATTAAACGTAGGCGATCAGGTAAAAGTGTGTGTGAGCGAGCAAAAAGGAAACAAAATTTCGCTCTCTTTGGTTGAATAAATTTTTAAAGGATAGATGATGAAATACAAAAAGTTGCTTTTTCCAATAGGAGCAGGGGACGATATCGAGCCAAGAATTTACGGTGCTTTAAAGGTTGCACAATGGTTTAAAGCTCACATAGAGATCCTCACTTGCCAACTAGATCCAAGCGTGGTTTATAATATGAAAATGACGCTTCGTGGTGGAGTGCTTTTTGAGGAATTCTTAAAATCAGCCAAGTCAGAGCTTGCGGTTGAGCACGAAGAGAATGAAAAGCTTTTTAATAAAATTTGCGCAGAGCTAGGCATAAAGGTGAGCGACGAGGTCATCGAAGATGTCTGCACTGCAAATTTCACGATCCATAATGGAAAAAGAAGCGCCATAGTTGAGCAAGAGAGTAAATTTTGCGATCTAGTCGTAGCTGCAGTGCCACTTGATGGCAAGATCACAGGTACATTTGAGTCAGCTGTTTTAAAAAGCGGCAAAAATGCGATCGTTATCCCTAGAAAGATGCGTGATTTTAAAGCTGATAATATCCTTGTAAGCTGGACGGGAACAACTCAAAGCTCAAGAGCCTTAACTGGCGCGATCGATCTTTTAAAGAGCGCTAAAAAAGTTCAGTGCATCACTTCAAAAGCAAGCCTTGGCGATAATGCCGAGCTAAATCTTAAAAAACTTGAAGAGTACTTTAAGGTTCATAATATCAGTGCTAGTTTTGAAGTTATAGCAACTACAACTATACCTGGCGAGGCACTTTTAAAAGCTGCAAATGATAGAAACGCAGACCTTATCGTAGCTAGCAGATACGGCGAAAACGGACTAATGGAGATGGTTCTTGGCGGAACATCAAGATTTTTCTTAGAACATACAAATATCCCAGTTTATCTATAATGGATTGCGGCTTAGCCCGCGATCTAATTCTTTTTTGCTTTACAAATTTTAGAATCCCATTCACTCGCAAGAATTGACTACTGATCTAGGTCTCGCAAAGCTTGCCACTAAAATCAGAGCCGAAATTACTCGTTCATGAAATTTTAAAATTTGCCTGACTTTCTATTACACAAAACGCATGCAATTGTGCTAAAGCACTGCATGCATTTTTGTTTAAGCTTTTTGATTATTAAATTTAAAGCAGTTGGATAAAAATTAAATTTAAAAAGATTAAAATCCCAACCCAGCCTAAACCAGGTTGAAATTTATGAAGATTTATGAAGTAGTTTGATTAAAATTTATTCTTTCTTACTTCACTTACTATTGTCTTAGCCATGTTATCAACATCACTTGTTACTTCATTAGCTCTATTAGCAATTACAACATTCTCTTTTGTTAGATTATCTATTTGAGCAACTGATTGATTTATCATATTTATGCCTTCACTTTGCTCTTTTATAGATTCACTCATCTCATTTATTGATTGAGCTAATACATTTGTATTTGCTTCTATCTCACCTAGAGATTTTTGAGTTCTTTCAGCTAGCTTTCTTACTTCATCAGCAACAACAGCAAATCCTCTACCATGCTCTCCAGCTCTTGCAGCTTCTATTGCAGCATTAAGAGCTAGAAGGTTTGTTTGATCTGCTATATCTCTAATGATAGTTATGATGTTTTTAATTTCATCTGATTGTCTTATAACATCAGCTGTCTTTTGAGAGATGGCATTCATTGAGCTAGACATTTGCTCAACTGCAGCTGCAGATTCTTGAAGTGAGCTTGCTTGTGTGCTAGCTGAGCTTGTTACTTGAGATACAGACTCAGCTAGAAGTTTAGCTTTTTCTTCAAGCATCTTGGCATCATTTAAATTTGAGTTTAACATAGTGCAAATTACTTCACCCATATTTGATACTCCAAGTATCATATCTTTTAGATCAGCCTCAGCACCTTCTGGAACCTTGATAGTTGGTGTAAAATCATTCTTAGAATACGTGTTTAAAATAGCAGTAACACTTCTAATATTATGTGTTATGCCAGCAAAGAAGCTATTTAGTAGTGTTTTTAACTCTGCCAAAGATGGGTTATTTGGATTTTGGTTTATAACAACTCCTAATTTACCTTTATTAACAGTATTGACAATGGCATTAAGCTCGCTAATCATTGCATTATCTTTTTTGATACCTTCAACTACTTCGCTAATATTTTCATTAATAACCTTGCTCATCTGCCCAAATTCATCTTCTCTATTTATATCTAATTTAGCTGGAGCATCAGCCTTATATGTAACAAATTTAAATACTTCAGTTAATTTATCTTGTATGGTCTTGATAGGTTTTAAAGAACTTTTTAAAAGGAATAAAACAAATGCAGATAAAATAACAATAAAAATAACAGCCATAATAGCTTGTATTTTAAGTAATGGCATAGTATTTGACGTAAATACATCTTTTTGCATAGCAGATATAGCCAGCCAGCCACGATCGTTTAGCTCTATGAAGTCGGCATATCTATCCTCTCCCTTTGTATTTTTATAAGCAATTAGTCCGTTTTCATTAAATTCTTTATTTTTATATTTTTCTATTAGTTGTTTAGTGATTTCAGGCTTTGTGTTGATCAAATTTTTATCGGGGTGCATAATGATATTTCCATCTTTATCAGCAACAAATGCATAGCTGTAATCTGTTTTGCTGATCTCCGTGATATCTTTACTAAGATCTTCTATACTTACATCAGTTGCGGCAATGCCTATATCTTTTATCGGCGCAACAAAGCTTATAACCATTTGTTTTAAAGAAGCTGCCATATAAGGATCAGAAAATGTTGTGCCATTTTTTTGCTTAGCTAGTTTATACCAACCTCTTGTTCTTGGATCATAGCCATCCTTTGGAGTTTGATTTTTACCATTTGAGCGAAACATAGCTCCATCATCGTAGCCAGCATAGACAAGAGCTACTTCTTTGTTAGCCATTGCTTTGCCTTGTGCTAGAGCGATATCTATACCATTGCGATTTTCATCAAGCTTAGACATAGTCGCAGCTATCTTTTCTATCGTCTGAAAATTGTTGTCAAAAAATGTATCTAGTGTAGATTTTACATCTTTTAGAATTTGACGTTGAGCTTGTGTGACTAGCTCGATGGTTTTACTCTGGGCAGTGTAGTAACTAGCGGCTGACATAGCCACAAACGAAATACATAGAGCAACTATTAGCATTAGTGCTATTTTATTGGTGATTGACTTCACACGAATTCCTTTACATAATGATTTTATGTTGTCTATATCGGCTAGTTTAAAAAGAATTGTATAGCTGTTTAAGAAGTTTTTCTTTAAAAATAAGAAATTCTGATCTAAAAGATAAATTTAAGGTCGCTCTTTTATCAAATTTAAAAGATTTTCTCTGATATTTTCACTAGTTAAATTTGAAATTTCGCTGTAGAAATTCCCCTCTTTATCTAGCAGATAGATAGCGGAGCTGTGAGCGACAGAGTAGCCCATAGCAGAGTTTTTAAGATGCACTTTTTGGTATTTTACGCCGTAGTTTTTAGTGGCTTTTGGCAGATCATTCATCTTTAGTCCGTCTGCATCTTTGTAGAAATTTTTTACCATTAGGGTTAAATTTTCAGGCGTGTCACGCTCAGGATCAAGAGTGATGAAAAGTAGCTCAAAGTCGTCTCTTTTTAGTTTATTTAGCTCATCGCCCAAAAGAGAGAGCGTAGTAGGGCAGACATCGGGGCAGTAAAGATAACCAAAATATATCGCTTTATACTTGCCGTTATAATTTTTAAGACTCACTTCGCCATGCTCTGAAAGCGCCTTAAAATCATACTTGTTTGGCTTTATAAAAAGCATCGCAAGACCAGCACATATTAAGATTATTATTAAGCCCCAAAGTGTCTTTTTCATCATTTGCCCTTACATTTTTAGATCAAGATCGACAAAAAATCCAGTCTCTTTTTCGCCATCAAGTAGCTTAAACCTATACCTCATAAGATCGACCACGCAAGCACTTAACACGACTTGCGCTATTAGATTATCGCCTCTTTGATCAAGCCTTGCCTTTATAGAACCCATGTTCATGTTTATGCCATCGATTACAAGGTTTGGATCTTTTAGCCCTAAATTTTTGCCATTAATGATCTTAAAGCTAAATGGCCTCATCGCAAAGATCGGTCTTGGCGAGATGTCTATCTTTAGCTTAACGCCATTAAATTTCACCTCGCAAGCATCTTTGTTTAGATCGCATTTTAGAGGATCAAGCGATGTATTTACATCGGCAAATTCAGGCGGATCCTCTTTGCTGACCATAAATTTATGACCTATCCAAAAAGCGCCTGCTACGATAAAGATTAGTGAAAAAATGATTAGAATTTTTTTCATTATTTAAAGTTTTTGGTTACTCCGATATTATCAAGCTTGATGCTCTCGCCATTGCTAAATTTTAGCTCAAGATCAACCTTGTCGCCATCTTTTATGGGCTTATTTAGATCCATAAGCATGATGTGAAGACCACCAGGCGCTAGCTTTGTCTCGCCATTTTTTGGGATAACGGCGTCTTCGACCTGAACCATAGCCATCATGCCATTTTCCATCTTGTGAGTGTGAATTTCAGTGCTTTTGCAAACACTTGAATGAACGCCAACTAGCTTTACATCGGCATTTGAAGCATTTTTGATATCCATGAAAATAGCGCTGTTGTTTGTGCCAGGCTTTGTGTCTCTTGCTCTGACATGATCTAAGCTGATGTCAGCTGCCATTAGTGTAGAAGCCGCAAGTAATGCACCAAAAACAAGTTTTTTCATATTTTTCCTTTATGGTAAATTAATAATGGTTTTCAGATTATACATATAAAGAAACTAAAATTCCCTTTAAAATTTAAAAATTGAAATTTTTTAGGTTATAATTACGCACTAAATTTTACTTTTTGGGACACTTCATTTGAAAAAGATACTACTTTTCTTCATCGCGTTAGCGCCTTGTCTTTTTGCCCAAAATTACGAAGAAATTTACTTAAAAAATGGCCCATCTGCTGTCATAGAAGCCATTGAAAAAAACATTTTAAGTAAGGACTACTGGCTAAAAAAGCTCAAAGACAAGGACGTTAGATACGGATATTACGACAACGAGATACTTCTAAGCGTGGTTGATAAGACTGATAAAGAGCTTGAAGTCATCTCTTATAAAGACGGCGTTACAAAAAAACTATTTAGCTCAAGCGTCATTGTTGGCAAAAACGGCGACAAACTGCTTGAGGGCGATCTAAGAACGCCAGTTGGTGTCTATCAGCTCACACGTAGATTTACGCCAAATGATAGATACTTGGGGCCTCTTGCCTTTTCTCTTTCATATCCAAATTTGCTTGATAAACTTGCAAAACGCAATGGCAGCGGCATCTGGATACATGGCTATCCGCTTGATGGTCAAAGGACAGATGAGCTAAAGACAAAGGGCTGTGTGGCTATGCAAAATGACATCTTGATGAAATTTGACGAAGTTATAGACCATAAAAAAACGCTCGCATTTATCTACGAAGACAAGCGCCCAGAAGCAAGCGTGAACGACATAGCGGTGATCATCTCTGGAATTCTTAACTGGAAAAAGACTTGGAGTGAGAGTGACATTGATAGCTATTTGAAATTTTATGATAAAGATTTTGAGCGATATGACGGCATGAGCTTAGAAAATTTTAAAAATATGAAACGAGCTATCTTTTCTAAAAAAGAGAAAAAACATATCTCTTTTTCAAATTTTCTCATCACACCTTATCCAAATCTTAAAAACGACAAGCTCTTTCGCGTGAGTTTTTATGAGGATTACGCTGCTGATACGCATAAATTTGCAGGTCAAAAGACCCTTTATGTCAAGCTTTATGGCGATGAGATGAAAATTTTTATAGAGGAGTAGAAGTGGAAAAATCTCAAGAAGTAAAAGAGAAGATAGAGAAAATTTTAGAGGCTAGGTCGGCATTTTTTGCTGAGCTTGACCGCCAAGTGCCAAAGAAAAATGGCACTGATGTCTTTGACTTTAGCAAGGTTAAAGAGGCTGATCTAAAAGAAATTTACGCTAAATTTTATGCATTTGACTACAACGTAAGAAAGCTCTTGCCTGATGTTTATAAAGCTTATGATGTGAATTTTAATGTCTGAGATACGCCTAAACAAAGCAGCTTACATCCACAATCTAACTAAAATTTGTGACAAAGCTGGCGGAAAAGAAAATGTTATCGTAGTGCTAAAAGATAACGCTTATGGGCACGGCGCAAGGCTCATAGCTAGCGAGGCTAAGAAATTTGGCATAAAAAACTGCGCTGTAAAGAGCGAGTGTGAAGCAAATGAGATCGCTGATATCTTTGAAAATATCTTGATCCTCTCGCACATCCCAACAGGCGATGAGAGCGCTAAATTTACCTACGCCATAAACGACATAGACGCACTTTTAAAGATAAAAGAAAATACAAAAATCAACCTTGCTATCGACACTGGCATGCATAGAAATGGGCTTGATATAAGCGAGCTTGATTATGCATTTGAAATTTTAGCCAGAAGAAATTTAGAGCTTCTTGGCGCTTATACTCACTTTCGCGCAAGTGATGAGCTAAATGCTGATTATTTCGTGCAAAGAGAAAATTTTAACGCCGCAAAAGCGAAAATTTTAGCTCTTTGTTATGAGTTTGGTATAAAAAAACCGATTTTTCACTCTCACAACTCAGCCGCCCTTGAAAGAGCGAGCGAGATAAAAGATGAGATGGTGCGCGTGGGCATCGCTCAGTATGGATATGCGCAGTTTAATAGCTCTTTAAATTTAAAGCCAGTGCTTTCACTTTGGGCAAAGCGCGTCAGCAGGCGGGTCTTAAAAAGTGGTCAAAGCGTGGGATATGGGGCTAAATTTATAGCAAAAGATGATATAAACGTCGCTACTTATGATCTTGGATATGGCGACGGACTGCTAAGATATAATGGACTTGGCGAGCTAAGGCTTGCAAACGGTGAGCTGATACTTGGCAAAATTTCGATGGATAGCTTTAGCTGCAAGGATAGTGGCGAGTGGGTCTGTGTCTTTGAGGACGCAAATGTCTGGGCTAACTTTTTTGGCACGATAAACTACGACATCTTGGTCAAACTCTCGCCAAATATCACTAGAAAATTTATATAAAGGTAATATGTGAAAAAGATCGTTTTATTAGCTCTTGCAAGCCTTGCTTTTGGCGCGCAGGAGAGTGAGTTTAAAGTTTATGAGCAGATACTAAATCAGCTTGATACAAAGCAGATCCCAGCCTTTGTCGTCCAAACCGCAAAGCCAAATTTACCAAGCAGGGTCGATGAGATGATCACGCTAAAAGATGTAAGCAGCGACGGGCTAAATATACATGGCGAGTTTGTCTTAAATGAGACCAAGACAAAGAAGCTAAAAGGCTATAACAAGGCTCAAATTTCGGCTTTAAAAGATGAATTTTATCAAAACGGAAAAAAGGCGCTTTGCAACTCAGGCATGGCAAGAGCTGCGCTAAATCGCGGCATCACGCTAAGTGGTAGCTATGGCTTTGAGGGCAGGCATCTTTTTGATTTGAAGCTGGATAAGAGTAGTTGCGAGTAGCCATTTTTGCTCTGGTTTTTTGCTCGCTAGCTCTGGCTCTGACGCCAGATATGGCAGCGAAAAATCACGCAACATACTACAAAAAAAAGCTCCCATTTATCTGCACGCCGACGCTAACGCTTAACGATATCTTAAACGTTGGCGACACGCTCATCTACAGATACGTCGTTAAACACGCAAGAAAGCAAGAGATCAAAAGGCTTGAAGAAAAAGAGCTTTTGGAATTTATCGAGGCTATAAAAAAAGAGAATCTAAGAACTGCTTGCAAGGACAAAGAAATTTTAAATATGCTAAGCATCGGCGTTAGCTTGGATGAAATTTTCTACTCAGAAAACGGCGAACTAATCTTTGAATACACTATAAAAGATGAAGACTGCAAGAGACTTCAGTGAAATTTGGGGTTAAATTTCAGTTTTTGGGTTGTAAATTTCTGTAAGTTGCTTTGTAAATTTTAAAATTCCACCCACTCGCAAGAATTGACTACTAAAATTTGGCTTAGTCTGCAGCTTAGCTCAAATTTTAGAGCCGAAATTACTCATTCATGAAATTTTAAAATTTGTCAGAGTTTTTAGACCGCATGCAGTGCGTTAGCACTGGGGCATGCACCTTGAACGTGCGAGGGGATTGTGGGATCTAAAGGGAGATAAGGGGACGGCTTCGTAATTCAAGTCCCCTTGTCTCCCTTTTGAATAAAAGAACCTAAAAAATAAAGTCTGTATTTTAAAGAATAGAAATTTACTATTTTGCAAATTTTAAAATTCCATTCGCTCGCAAGGATTGACTACTAAAATTTGGCTTCGCTTATCGCTTAGCTCAAATTTTAGAGTCGAAATTACTCGTTCATGAAATTTTAAAATTTGCTGACACTTATCTGACTTGATAAAGCTATTTTGCAAATTTTAAAACTTTACTCACTCGCCTTGGCAGACTACTAAATTTAGGCTTCACCATGTTTAGCACTAAATTTAGAGCCGTGATATGCCAGCTTTAATTTTAAAATTTGTTAAAGTCTCACACGCTTGCATGAGCGACTGCTAAATTTTAACTTCGCCAACAGCTTAGCTCAAATTTTAGAGCGAAATACTCGCCTTAAAATTTGACTACTATATTTAAAATTTAAACCAAAAAACAAAAAATTTAGCCCAAATTTTACTAAGGGCTAAAATCTACATACCTCTTTTTATCTCTTGTTCTAGCCTTTGAAGCTCAGCGATCCTGTCACTAGTGCTTGGGTGCGTTCTAAAAAGCACGCTAAGCTTGCTAGTTAGCGAGCCAAATGGATTTACGATAAACATATGCGCGCTTTGCTCGCTTGCGTTTTGCATGACGTAAGAATTCGAGTAGTTTTCAAGCTTTGTTAGCGCGCTAGCTAGCCACTCTGGGTGCCCTGTTAGATAGGCTGCGCCTTTGTCCGCCTTGTATTCGCGCTCCCTTGAGATCGCCATTTGGATGACTGTGGCAGCTAGAGGCATCACAACGGCAATGATTAGCATAATCACTGGGTTGGCGTTTCGCTGCGAGTTTTGATTTTGACCGGCGAGGGTGCCTATCTTGGCAAAATTTGCGACCATTGCGATAGCCCCAGCTAGTATGGCAGCAACTGAGCCAGTTAGGATGTCGTAGTGCCTTACGTGGCTTAGCTCGTGAGCTAGTACGCCTTCGATTTCATTTTCATTTAAAATTTTTAAAAGCCCCTCAGTAACTGCGACGGCTGCGTGGCTTGGGTTGCGGCCTGTGGCAAAGGCATTTGGCACCTCTTCTGGGATGATGTAAATTTTTGGCATCGGCAAATTCGCCTTTTGTGTGAGGCGTGAGACGATCTCGTAAAGGCCGTGAGCGTTGCTCTCATCGACTGGGATGGCGTTATATCTTTTTAGCACGAGCTTGTCGCTGAAAAAATAAGAAAATAGGTTCATGCCAGCTGCCATCAAAAAGGCGATCATCATGCCTTGTTCGCCGCCCACGTAGCCGCCAACAGCGATGAAAACTAGCATTAAAGCAACCATTAAAAAAGCGGTTTTGAAAATTTCCATTTTTGTCCTTATTTTATAGCATTTGGTAAGATCGCTGCGTCGATGCCGAGCTTGCAAAGCTTTTCCAGCTCATCTTCGCTCTCTATCAAAACCGCCACAAGTGCGTCAAATAGATACTCACTCGCAACCGCAGCTAGATCTTTTGCTAGCGTAATATCGGCAATAATAAATTTTGCTCCAGCGGCGTTTGCGACGATCGCTTCGTTTAAATTTGAGACAAAAACGCTAAAGCTAGCGCTAAGACCTAACGCTTTTTTTATCAAATTTCTATCAAATTTAAAGAGATTTTGCCTGCCGCTTGAAATTTCATCTTCGCTTTTGCAAAGAAACAGCGGCTCAAATTTGATCAGCTCATCACCCAAAATTTTCATCTCTCGCCCTTTATGCACTCTTTACAGATGTATTTTCCGTCTCTTAGCACCATTTGATCGATGTCGCTAAAGACACCGCATTTGCTGCACTCTTCGAAGTTGCTGGTGCTTATCTTGTCGCTTTTTTTTCTATTTTTAAAAAATATGATGTAAATCGCAACCAAAATCGCTACAAAAAGCAAGTATTTCAACGTATCTCCCCTTGATTTTTGAGATTAAAAAATATGTAGTTTCTGTTTTTTTCATTATAAATTTGCGCGTTGATGCCTGAAATTTCATCCATGACGCTAGAGCCCTTGTAGATGAGAAATTTAGTGCTCTCATCATAAAATCCCTCACAAATTTTTATAAGCTCTTTTGTCTTGCTAAGCGCCCTTGAGGTGATGAGATCAGCCATAAATTTATCTGCAAGCTCGATCTTTTGGCTATGAACTTCTAAATTTTGCAAACCAAGCTCGATCTTAGCGTAGCTTAGAAATGATGACTTTTTGGCTATCGGCTCAAAAAGATGCCACTTCGTTTGAGGCATCGCAAGCGCTAAAAATATCGCTGGAAAGCCAGCTCCGCTACCAACATCTATCGCACTTTTGGCACTTAGGTCAAAAATCTCAAGCGGCTTTATGCTATCAAGCACCTGCTCGCTTATATCTTTATAGTTGCTTAAGCTATGAACTTTGTTAAATTTAGCAAAAATTTGAGCATAAGCCTTTACTTTTTCATCAAAATAAGCTGGCAAGCAGAGCTCATTTTTCATCACAAGATGTGCCCCATTTGCTCTTTTTTGACCTTTAAGTAGCCTTCGTTAAATTTATTTGGTTTTATGACGATAGGCACGCGTTTTACGATCTTTACCGAGCTTAGTCCGTGAAGTTTTAAAGGGTTATTTGTGAGTAAATTTACCTCTTTTATGCCGTAGTGATTTAGGATAAAATCAACCACTTCATATGTCCTCTCATCGGCTTTAAAACCTAGCTGGTGATTAGCCTCAATGGTGTCAAAGCCCTTGTCTTGCAGGCTGTAAGCGTTTATCTTGTTTAAAAGCCCGATATTTCTGCCCTCTTGACGCAGGTAGATGACCATGCCGCCATTTTCTTCGATATATTTTAGGCTCGCTTCGAGCTGGTCGCGACAGTCGCACTTTAGGCTTCCGATCGCATCGCCAGTTAGGCACTCAGAGTGAATTCTAAGATTTACCACTTCACTTAAAGGCTCTTTATAGATCGCAAGGTGCTCTTTTGCCCCTTCTTTGAATGCTTGAACCTTATAAGTACCAAATCTTGAGGGTAGATTTGCTGCGTTTGAAATTTCTATTTTCATTTTAAATTTACTCCAACTGTGCTAAACTAGCTAAAAATCACGCATTTTAACAAAGAAAAGGCAAAAATATGTTTAAACGTTTTAGAAGATTAAGAATAAATCCAGCTTTAAGAGACATGGTAAGAGAGACTAGCCTTAGCGTAAATGACTTCATATATCCGCTCTTTGTAGTCGAGGGCAAGGGCGTTAAAAACGAGATCGCTTCGATGCCAGGTGTTTATCAAATGAGTATCGATGAAATTTTAAAAGAGTGTGAAGAGATAGTAAATTTAGGCATAAAATCGATCATTTTATTTGGCATACCAAGCCTAAAAGATAGCGTTGGTAGCGACGCACTAAGCAACGACGGCATCATCGCAACTGCGCTTAGAGCCATAAAAGATAAATTTCCAAATTTATTTGTCATAACAGATCTTTGCTTTTGCGAATACACAGACCACGGCCACTGCGGCATAATCGACCACGTGCATAACACCATCGACAACGACGCAACGCTTGAAATTTCAGCTAAGCAAGCCTTGGTGCATGCTCAAAATGGCGCCGACATGATCGCACCAAGCGGCATGATGGATGGCATCATCGCAACGCTAAGAGAGGCGCTTGATAGCAATGGCTTTGAGAATTTACCAGTGATGGCGTACTCGACTAAATTTGCTTCAGCATACTACGGACCATTTCGCGATGTGGCACAAAGCGCTCCAAGCTTTGGTGATAGAAAGAGCTACCAAATGGACAGCGCAAACCGCTTGGAGGCGATCAACGAGAGCTTGCAAGACGAGGCGCAAGGCGCTGATATCTTGATGGTAAAGCCAGCGCTTGCCTATCTTGACATCGTTAGAGAGCTTAGAAATTTGACACTTCTGCCACTTTGCGTCTATAACGTAAGTGGCGAGTACGCACTGCTAAAAGCTGGCGCAAAAGCCGGTATCATCGACTATGAGCGCGTTATGATGGAGACCTTGATCGGCTTTAAAAGAGCAGGGGCAAATTTGATCATCACCTATCACGCAAAAGAAGCGGCTAAAATTTTAAGGGGCTAAGATGAGGCACTTTTTGACGCTAAATGACTTTAGCAAAGATGAAATTTTAGAAATGATAAATTTAGCCCGCAAGATCAAAAAAGAGGCGAAGGCTAGAGAATTTAAGCCATATCTAAAAGATCAAAAGCTTGCGATGATATTTGAAAAAAGCTCGACTAGAACGAGAGTGAGCTTTGATGTTGGCATGCATGAGCTTGGTGGATATGCGCTATTTTTAAGTAAAAATGATATACAAATAGGCCGCGGCGAGCCGATCCGCGACACCGCTAGAGTGATAAGCAGGATGTGCGACATGGCGATGCTTAGAGTTGATAGGCACGAGACACTAGAAGAATTTGCTAAATTTTCAAGCGTGCCAGTAATAAACGGCTTAAGCGATAAATTTCACCCAGTGCAGCTTATGGCAGACTATCTAACTATGCTTGAAATTAGCGCAGGCGAGAAGGTCGCATACGTAGGAGATGGCAACAACATGACCCACTCGTGGCTCATGCTAGCAAGCAAACTAGGACTTGAGCTAAGAGTGGCTACGCCAAAAGGCTACGAAGTGGATGCTGAAATTTTAAAAATAGCTAATGAAAACGCAAAAATTTCAGGGGCTAAAATTTTTATCACAAATGATATAAAAGAAGCGGTAGATGGTGCCGATGTAGTGACTACGGACACTTGGGTATCGATGGGGCAAGAGGCCGAGAAAGAAAAGAGGTTAAAAGACTTTTCTGGATACTGCGTGGATGAAAATTTGATGAGCTTAGCTAAAAAAGATGCGATATTTTTGCACTGCTTGCCAGCTTATAGAGGCTACGAGGTGAGCGAAGCGGTCTTTGAGAGGCACGCGGATGAAATTTTTAGCGAGGCGGAAAATAGACTTCATGCCCAAAAAGGCGTGATGGTCTGGTTAGACGAGAGAAGAAAATGAGTGAAGAGAAAAATATATATGATGAGATAGATGAGATCGGCACTACACTTGGGCTAAGTAGCCCTGAAAAAACAGTCTTTGAGATAGTTTCAACGAAAAATCCAAACGAGCATATCTTAAATTTAAAAAGTGGCTCTTGGGACTCAAAAGAGCCGTGGTTTGGCATTGATGAAAATCAAAATTTACACACGGTCATTTCAGTACAATCGCTCTCAGCTTTGATAGAAGCCTTAAAAGAGACGCAAAAAGAGAATTTTGACCTGAGGCTTGAAAAGACGATCTGGCAAAATATCCCAGTTGATTTTAGCGATGTTTGGGTGGTTGCGATGGATGAGATCAAAAAGATCGCTCACGATAAAAAGAGCAGGCAGTTTAACATAGATCTTGAAAAATTAGTAAAAAATATAAAAAAAGAGCATCCAAATTTATTTGTAGATATAAAAGAGATGATCCAAATGGCAAGGAGCAGGGCAGATGATTGATTTTAGTGCGTATGTGAAGTATTCAAGGCCAGGGCCAAGATATACGAGCTATCCGACAGCGCCGGAGTTTAGTGATAGATTTAGCTATGAGGCTTATATAAAAGAGCTTGAAAACCGCGATAAAAAAAGGCCACTTTCGCTTTATTTGCACCTGCCATTTTGCAGGAGTGCTTGCTATTTTTGCGGCTGTAACGTCATCTACACGAGCAAAGAGGACCGCAAAGAGAGATATATAAGATATATAGAAAAAGAGCTTGAAATTTTAGCTCGACACCTAGATACAAGCACCGAGGTCTTGCAGATGCACTTTGGCGGTGGCACTCCGACATTTTATAATGCCGAACAACTTGATGAGATCATCAAACTCATAAAAGCTAAATTTAGAAATTTCTCAAAAGAGGCTGAGATAAGCTGCGAGATAGATCCTAGATTTTTGACAAACGAACAGCTTGATGTGCTCATATCTCACGGCTTTAACCGCATAAGCTACGGCGTGCAAGATTTTGATGAGAAGGTGCAAAAAGAAATTCATAGAATTCAGCCTTATGAGATCACTCAAAATGCCGTAAAAATGGCTAGAGAAAAAGGCATAAAATCAATCAATATGGACCTGATCTACGGCCTGCCATATCAAAGCCTAGAGAGCTTTAAAAAGACGCTTGAGCTGGCTCTCACGCTTGATCCAGATAGGCTTGCGGTATTTAACTACGCTCACGTGCCATGGATAAAAAAGTCGATGCGTAAATTTGATGAGACAACCCTGCCAAATCCAGAAGTTAAGCTTGAAATTTTAAAATTTACAGCTGAGTTTTTAACTAAAAATGGCTACAAAATGATAGGTATGGATCACTTTGCAAAGCCAAATGATGAGCTTTTTGGCGCTTTGGCAAATGGCACTTTGCATAGGAATTTCCAAGGCTATACGACAAAGGGCGGCGCTGATCTCATTGGTATTGGCGTGACAAGTATTGGTGAGTGTAAAAGACACTACGCGCAAAATCATAAAGATATGGATGAGTATGAAAAAGCGATCGATAGTGGAAAACTCCCATACGCAAAGGGAATTTATCTAAGCGATGAAGACTTGCTTAGAAAAAGTGTGATCATGAGTTTGATGAGCAATTTTGGGCTTAATATCAAGGCAGTCGAGGATGAATTTCATATAAATTTCTTTGAACATTTCAAAAATGAGCTTGAAGAGCTAAAGAATTTAAGTGAATTTGTCGATGTTACGACAGATAAGATCAGCGTAAATGAGACAGGAACGCTAATAATACGAAATATTGCAATGTGTTTTGATGAGTATCTTAAGAAAATTCCAGAGAATTTAAGGCGATTTTCTAAGACGATATAAAAATTATTTTTTTGTCATAAGATATTTAAAATACGTTTAATATTTCTTGGTGTATAATTCGCACCAAAAGTCAAGCAAAAGCTTGGCAATAAAAGGTAAAAGGATCTAGTTATGAAAAAGATGTTAGCAATTAGTGCTTTGGCCGCAGCAACACTGCTGTCTGCTCAAGATGTCCCTTATAGGATTTTTCTAGCTTCATTCGCTCAAAATGATAGCGCTGCTAGAATCGATAGTGCTGTTAGCAAAGTAAACAGCAAAATATCAGATAGCAGACTAACTACTGGCGTTTATGAAGTTGGTGGAAGAAAGTTCTTATATGTTGATACAACTCCAGTTTCTGAAAATGAAGCTAATGAGTTGTTAGCTAAAGTTCAAAATGAGTCAGGTTACAAAGATGCTTTAATGAGAGCTAAGTCACCTGTCACAAATACTAAATCAGCTAAGAAATCTAATATAGAGCAAACTATATCAACTGAGCCTAAAGCAGCAGCTACAGCACAAGCTGATGATAGTGTATTGACTTTGGATCAAGTTGTAAAAACTATTTTAAATGAAAACCCAAGTTTAAAAGCTACAGAATTTAACTACTTACAAGTTGGTAAAGATCTAAAAATAGCTAAAAATGCTTACTATCCAACACTCGATGCGGCTGCTAGAGTAGGATATGAGAGAAAACGTCTTGATGATGGTATCTCAACAAGAAGAGGCGATGGCAGAGTATCTGGCGCATCTTTAACTTTAGTTGAAAACCTTTACAATGGTGGCGCTGATAAAAACAGAATCAACTCTCAAAGCGCAAGACTTGACTCAGCTGCTTACACAGTAGCTCAAGCTGCAGATAGACTAACACTAAGCGCTGCAAATGCTTATCTACAAGTTCTTCAAACAAAGAGAATTCTTGACATTGAAGAAGAAAATGTAAAAAGCCATGAAGAAATTTATAATCAAATCAAAGATAGAGCAAGATCAGGTTATGGCGTAGCTTCTGAAGAGAGACAAGCTGGATCACGCTATACTTTGGCTCAATCAAACTATGTAGCTGCTAAAAACAATTACGAGGATGCACTTTCTACATTTGAAAAACTATATGGAAGAAAAGTTGCTGCTAAAAATCTAGTAATGCCTGAGTTTAACCTGCCATTACCAAGCACTAAAGAGGCTGTTTATGACAAAGCTGTTCTTTGCAACCCAACACTTCTAGTTCAAAGATCAAACATCGCTATGGCAGAGTCTGTTGTAAAAGAGAAAAATGCACCATTTTTGCCTAAACTAGATCTTGTTGTATCAGGTGCTTATGATCACTCAAATGTTTTATATGATGATTATGAAGAGCAAACATTTGATGCTCTTTTAAGACTAAACTATAACCTTTACAACAAAGGTAATGATAAGCTAGACAAAGAGAAGAGTCAACTTGCTGTTCAACAAGAGCAACAAACTATGGACAACCTTGTAAGAGAGCTTAAAGAGTCTTTGGAATTTTCATGGCAAAACTATGTTCTTAACCAAGAAAAAATGGGATATCTAAATCAACACGTTGAATATTCAAAAGCTACTCTTGATGCATACCAAGATGAGTTTAGAATCGGCCGCCGTGACCTTATCAACCTACTTGATGCAGAAAACGAGTACAACACAGCTTTAAAAGAGATCGCTACAACTGAGACTGCGCTATCTTATGCAAAATATAGATTGCTAGATAACATGGGTATGGTTTCAGATAGTTTTGAGCCAGGCTTTGCTAAGAGATATATTCAAGGCGCTTGCAGTATTCAAAACGACTTAAGATAAAAATTTAAAAAGTGATGACCATGAGGGTCAAAGCAAAATTTTGGACGCTTACTTTAAGCGTCCTTTTTTCGTTATTAGCAATAAATGCTGTTGGGGATTTTGTAAAACAAACAACGATAGCAAAGGTGGCTAAAATTTATGGAGAAGATGCAAGAAGAAGGGCATCGGCATTAAATTCTTTAATGACTTCATTGCAAGATGCAACCGAACAAGAGAAATTAATAAAAGTAAATGATTTTTTTAACTCTTTTAGGTGGGTTGATGATATGCAACTTTGGCACAAAAAAGATTACTGGGCTACCAGAATGGAATTTGTAGGAAAAGGCGCTGGTGACTGCGAAGATTACGTTATCGCAAAATATTTCACCCTAAAGCAACTTGGAATTCCAACTCAAAAATTATACTTCACATACGTTAAAGCCTTAAGATACAACCAAGCACATATGGTTTTGGCATATTATGATACACCAAAGTCTATTCCATTAATTTTAGACAACATAAATGGTAAAATAAAAATCGCAACGCAAAGAACAGACCTCGTGCCAGTTTATAGTTTCAACGGTGATTCGCTATACTTGGCAAAACAAGAAGGTCTTGGTCAGGCAATACCAGGTGGAAATAAAAAACAAAATCCTAAGTGGATGGAACTAATAGATAGGATAGGAAAAGAGGATTTATGACGCTATTTAAACAGATTATGATCGCTGTGATAGCTTTTGGCATCGTGATTTTTATGGCTGTTGGCTACTTAAATTTTAAGAGCCTAAATGGATACATCAACGACCAGCTCGGTGAAAACGCAAGACACACAGCAAACTCACTTGGACTTGCTTTAAAGCCGATTGTTGATCCTGAGGATATGTCTTTAGCACAAACGATGATAAATTCTATGTTTGATAGCGGCAGATACAAGCTCATTAAACTTGAAGATGTCGATGGTAAGGTACTTATAGAAAATTCTCAACAAACTATTGTTAAAGATATCCCAGAGTGGTTTTATAAGATTGCTAAATTTGAAGCTCCTGTTGCAACTAGCGAGATCATGACTGGCTGGGCAAAATTTGGTACACTCTATGTTCAAGGTAGCACAGCACTTGCTTACAATGAGCTTTACTCAAACTCAAAAAATATTTTTAACTTTCTAGCTTTAATGATCATCATCGCTCTTGTCGTGGCATTTTTCGCCCTAAAGGCGATATTTAGACCACTTGTTAAGGTGCAGGATCAAGCTGAAGCGATACTTGATAATAAATTTATCATCCAAAAGAGAATTCCATTTACAACCGACCTTAAAAAGATGGTGCTCGCCATGAACTCGATGGTTAGCAAGGTTCAAGACATCTTTGAAAGAGAGGCGGCTACGCTTAGCAAGTATCAAGAGCTTTTATATAAAGACTCTATGAGCGGCACTTATAATAGAAGATTTTTCCAAACTAAATTTAGTGAGTATTTAGCAAGTGAAGAGTATTCAAGCGGTGTTGCTTCACTTGTTAGCTTTAAAGATCTAGCTGGGCTAAAAGGCGTTCTTGGCTTTGAAAAATGGCAAAGCGTCATCATAAAAATAGCTCAAATTTTACAAGAAAAATCTACCGAAAATGACCAAAATGCGATCGTTGCAAGGCTAAATGACAACGACTTTATCTTGCTTTCTTACGGTAAAAACTCATCAAATTTCTCAGCTTTAGACGATAAGATCATGGCTGAGTTTAAAAAACTCTATGCAAATTTCTCTATAAATGATAGCGAATGTCCAGTCAATGCTGCTATTGTCGAGTACTCGCCAAGCACTGATATGAGGACGCTACTTACATCGGCTGACGTTACTTTAGCTAGTGCAAGACTGGCTGGCTGCTTTACTTGCAAAGAATTTAATGCAAATCAAAACACCCTAGTCATCGGCAAAGAGAAATACAAAGAGCTTATCTTTGACTCTATAAAAGAGGATAAATTTAAATTTGCAGCTCAAAAAGTAGTTGGTTTTGACTCAAGCTTTGAGCAGTATGAGCTCTATCTAAGGCTAGTTGATAGCGAGGGCAAATGGCGCATGGCATCATACTTTATGCCAATGGTAAATGAGCTAAATTTAGGTGCGATGCTTGATCTTCATATCCTAAACAGGATCGCTAGAATTTTGCCTGAAAATATCTTGCCTCAAGGAAGCTTGGCGATAAATTTGGGTAAAGAGATATTAAGCTCGGATGAAAATTTCTCAAAACTTGAAGCCACACTTAAAAAAATCGCTCAAATTTCAAAATATAAAAACTATATAGAAATTCCAAACAAAGACGATATTAGTATCGAAAGTATAGTTAGACTTACTAAAAAATTAAAAGAACTCGGCTTTGGTTTTGGATTTGACCACTTTGAACTCAGCGCAAAAGGCATTGAGAAGCTAAAAGAATTTAATCCAGACTACGTAAAGATCCAGTCAAGCGTCTTAATCGACTTTTTAAGTGATAAATCAGGAGCAAACACAAAACAATCACTAGATGTTGTTTTAAGCTCAAAAGATATCATTTTGATTGCGATTGGTGTTGAGAGTGAAGAGCAAAAGAGTAAGCTAATTGAGATTGGCATTAAAAATATGCAAGGAATTTACATAGATGAAATCAAAAATATTGGATGATAGATGCATAGCGATAAGATAAAAGACGAACTGCTTCAATGTTTGGTGATCTTTACCAAGCTTCATAACAACCCATATAGTGCCGATGCTTTGACTATCGGTCTGCCTGTAAAAGATGGCGAAGAAATTGAGCTTTTTTCACTAAAGAGCTCGAAGTCTTTATTTTCTCGTGCAGCTTCACGTGCTGGTTTTGCATCGACGCTTGTCAGAAAAGACCTTGATCAAATTTCGCCTTTAGTTTTGCCTTGTATCTTGATGCTTAGAGGCAAAAAAGCGTGCATCTTGCAATCTTTCAGCGAAGACAAAAAGATGGCAAACATCATCACGCCTGATCTTTCAACTGGCACTAGTACGATAGAAACAAGCAAGCTAAAAGATGAGTATCTAGGCTATGCTTACTACCTAAAACGTGAATTTGTCCCAGAAGATACAAGCTCAACAAAGCTTATCGACGCTGGCAATGATCACTGGTTTTGGGGCACTTTAAAGCGCTCTAAGAAAATTTATTTAGATGTGGTTGTTGCAAGCTTTATCATAAACTTATTTGTCCTTGCAAGCCCGCTCTTTACGATGAACGTCTATGACCGCGTTGTGCCAAATAATGCAGTTGAGACACTTTGGGTTCTAGCACTTGGCGTGAGCGTCGTTTATGGCATTGATCTATTTTTAAAATTTGTCCGTTCATATTTTCTTGAGATCGCAGGCAAGAAGAGCGATATCATTATGAGCTCTATCTTGTTTGAGCGCGTAATGGATATGAAATTTAGCAATAAGCCAAAGTCAGTTGGTTCATTTGCTAGTAACTTGAAAGAATTTGACACAGTTAGAAATTTCTTCTCATCTGCGTCGCTTGCTGCCATTGTGGATCTACCATTTGCGTTAATCTTCTTGATAGTTACCTACTTTATAGGAAGCTACCTTGTGCTTGTGCCTATTGTTATCATGATAGCTATTTTGTGCTACACATTTTTTATAAAAGATCCGCTTCAAAACGCGATTAAAAGCACATTTGAAGCTTCAGCTATGAAAAATGGAATTTTGATAGAGAGCCTTAGCAGCTTAGAGACCATTAAAACTCTTGGTGCTAGCGGCCATGTGCAGTGGAACTGGGAAGAGGCGACTGGTGAGATAGCAAATAGAAGTATCAAATCAAAAATAATCACTACTTCAATAACGACAGTTACGTCGTTTTTGGTGCAGTTAAATACTATCGCCATCATCGTTCTTGGTGTCTATATGATACAAGATACGCACCTTACTATGGGTGGTTTGATCGCTGCTGTTATGCTTAGTTCTCGTGCGATTGCGCCTATGGGTCAAGTAGCCTCACTAGCTGCAAATTTCGAGCAGACAAAGACAGCTTATCAAAGCCTTAGCAAGATCATGCAGATGCCAGTTGAAAGACCTGAGGGCAAGAAATTTGTTAGAAGAAATTCTTTTGATGGCAAGATAGAGTTTAAAAACGTTAGCTTTACTTATCCAGACACCACAAAAGGCTCACTTGATAGGATAAATTTTGTCATTCAGCCGGGTGAGAAAGTAGGCATCATCGGTAGAAATGGCTCTGGTAAGACAACCTTGCAAAAGATAATCCTAGGTCTTTACGCACCGACTGAGGGCTCAGTGCTAATTGATGGTATCGATATAAATCAAATAGACCCAGCCGACCTTAGAAGAAATATCGGCTACGTGCCACAAGATGTTGTGCTATTTAAGGGAACGGTTAGAGAAAATATCGTTCAAAAAGCTCCTTATGTCGATGATATGCAGATCATTAAGGCGGCTAAGGTAAGTGGCGTCGATGAATATGTCAATGCTCACCCACTTGGTTTTGATATGCCTGTCTTTGAAAGAGGCGATGGCATCAGTGGCGGTCAGCGTCAAAGTATAGCCGTGGCTAGGGCATTTTTGCTTGATAGTCCTATCATCTTGCTTGACGAGCCTACAAATTCGCTTGATAATACAGTTGAGAGCAAGCTAAAAGCAAATTTAAAGGTAAATACCGTAAATAAAACTATGATTTTAGTAACTCACAGAACATCGATGCTCGATCTTGTAGATAGACTCATAGTGATGGATAACGGCAAAATTTTACTAGATGGTCCAAGAGACGAAGTTTTAGCTAGACTTAGTGGGAAGTGATTATGCAAGAAGATATAAAAAATCAACAAAATGAAAATTTAAAGCCAGACGAAAAGCCAGTTCAAAAAAGCGACATAAAAGAGCAAGAGAGCGCTGGGGATCAAATTTTAAATAGCGTAGATGGCATCAAGTCAAACATCCAAGCTAAAAACTACGATGCCTATGACTTAAAATTTATGTCAAGCCTCTCAGAAGCGGTTTTAGCAAAGGCTCCATCAACCTCAAAAAAGATACTTTATGCAGTTAGTATAACTGTATTTTGGCTACTTTTGTGGGCTTCATGGGCACAGATAGATGAGATAACAAGAGGTAGTGGCAAGATCATCCCATCAGGTAAAAACCAAGCGATACAAAATCTTGAGGGCGGTATCGTAGATCAAATTTTTGTAAAAGAGGGCGATGAGGTTAAAAAAGATCAGATCTTAATCAGGCTTGATAATAAAAACTTTACAAGTAGTTACGGCGAGTCAAAGCTAAGACTTGATGAGCTTCAGGCTAAATTTATGAGGCTTGATGCTGAAGCAAATGATAAAGAATTTGACTACAACGAAACAAGAGATGCGAATAATAGCAAAGCTGTAAGATACGAGATAAGTTTGCATAACTCAAACATCGATCACCTAAACGAGCAAATAGGAATTTTAACAGAGCAAATTCACCAGCGCCAAAGTGAGCTAACCGAGCTTAGAAATAAAATTTCTCAAACTCAAAATAGTTATAACCTTGTTTTAAAAGAAAAAGCGATCATGGAGCCTATCTTTAAAAAAGGTCTTGTTAGTGAGGTCGAGTATATCCAGCTTCAAAGACGTGTAAATGACCTAAAGGGCGAGCTTGACGCATCTGTGCTTGCCGTGCCAAGGGTCGAATCAACCATAAAAGAGGCGAAAAATAAGATAGAAGAGGCAAAGCTGGCGTTTAAAAATAATGCAAAAAAAGAGCTAAACGAAGTCTCTGCTGAGATCGCAAGGATAAACGAGTCGCAAATCAGCCTAAGCGACAGGGTCGAAAGAACTTATGTGAGATCTCCAGTAAATGGTATCGTTAGTAAGATGATGGTGCATACAGTTTCTGGCGTCATCAAGCCAGGTGAAAATATCGCAGAGATCGTCCCACTAGAAGATAAACTCATCGCTGAGGTAAAGGTTAAGCCAGCTGACGTTGCGTTCTTAAGACCTGGACTTGATACGATGGTTAAATTTACGGCGTATGATTTTAGTATTTATGGCGGCTTAAAAGGTAAAGTAACGCAGATCAGTGCCGATACTGAGACAAATGAAAAGACAGGCGAGAGCTACTATCTAGTCAGGATAGAAACTGAGAAAAACTATCTTGGTAGCGAGGAGAAACCACTTAGGATCAAGGTTGGTATGATAGTTTCAGCTGATATTATCACTGGTAAAAAGACTATACTTGACTATCTGCTAAAACCTATCTTAAAAGCAAAACAAAACGCTTTAACGGAGCGATAATGCAAAAATCAGCTAGCTTTGAGCGAAATTTTAGCGAATATCAAATTTCAAGAGCGAAGTTGGCTGATGAATTTGTCATTTTAAATGATGGCAAAATATGCGATCTAATCGGAAGAGGGATCGTTAAATTTCTCTTTAAAGACTGTGAAAAAAGCTTTGATGAGATAGTAAATTTAAAAAGAGAAAATTGCATAAATTTATCTGGCGTAGAGATTAAAGATGAGCTTATAAAGAGCATCAAGATATCTATTAGCGGCTACGATGAAAGTAGCGATAGCTTGGACTTTGATCTAAATTTACTATCTCTTAGTGTGCCATATAGATATGCCATATCAAATGGTTGTTTTGAGATGAGTATCTTTTTAAAAGAAGGCAAAGAAGTGGTTGAGAAATTCTTATCCACTTTTAGCTATAAATTTGAGGCAAATAGTGGCAAGGAGCGCCACGTGATAGTATTCGTAAATGAGTCAAAAATTTACGAGCAAACCTATATGTGATATAAGGAAATATGGTTATGAATGTGGTTTTTTTTACTCAAAATGGTTCGCTTAATAATCTTTGGCGAGGGTATTTTTCAGATGACGATGTGAAATTTACTCACAATAAAAAGGATTTTTTTGCAAATTTAAACGACGAGGTTGATATCGTCGGTATCGACACAAATGCTTTTAAAGATAGCCTTGATGAAAATATTAAAACCATTCATGAAAGTTTTCCAAATATAAAATGTCTAATCCTCGCAAACGAACCAAAATTTAGTGAAGGCAAACATCTGTTAGCACTTGGCGTTAAGGGCTATGCAAACTCACACATGAGAAAAACTCACTTTGAAGATGCCTTTGAGACGATTTTAAATGGCAAAGTTTGGCTTTATCCAGAATTTATCCAAGCGATGATCGGAGAGCTAACTGGCTCATATATAAATAATGAAAGTGAAACTTTAGAGAAAAAGTCTGATCTAAGCGAGCTTAGCTCACGTGAAAAAGAGATCGCAAACTTAATCTATCAAGGTCTAACAAACAATGAAATTTCAGAGCAAACAGGTATTACTTTAAGGACAGTAAAGGCACACACCACGTCGATTTATAGCAAACTAAATGTGAAAGATAGAATAGGTCTTGTGCTTTTGATGAAGCAGCTACATGCGTAAAATTTTGCTTCTTTTCTTTTTTGTCTCTTCACTTTTTGCAAATAATTTTGAAATTTCTCCAAAAAATATATCTCAGTGCAAAAATCAAATTTGCAAAAATATCCTAAATCACTATGCAAATTTTATGAAAAAAATAGAACACGAAAGCTTTATAAGAAAGCTAGAACTCATAAATTCATACTTAAATTCTTTGATGCCAAGATATGATGATTTTTACAATACAAATGTCGATGTGTGGAGCACTAGGAGCGAGTTTTTAAGGAGAGGTGGCGGAGACTGCGAGGAGTACGCGATATCAAAGCGTGATAGCCTAAAAGATCTTGGTGTGGATAATCAAAAATGTCTTCTAGTCGTTCAGGAAAAAAATACTAAAAAATATCATATGGTGCTAGCTGTTTGGGAAAATTTGCACAAAGAGCCTTTGATACTTGATAATCTAAGCTTTAGAGTTTTGCCACTTTCGAAGCGCTACGACCTGGTGCTAGAGTATTGCTTGATGGACGGGAAATATTTTAAGATAAAAAAAGATGGCATAAATTTAGAGCCTTTAAATATAAGAATGCAAACTTACGAAAATTTGATAAAAAAGGAAAAAGAAGAGAAATTTTGGAAGAATTAATCTTCCAAGTCGATGTCTATTTTTTCAACATTTGTTGTAATATCTTTAGTATTTTTCTCAATGTTATGTTTATTTTTCTCGATTAGTGATCTGTTTTGACCTATAAGGTCTCTATTTTCTTTGATACCATCACTGTTTTGCTCGATCATCTTACTTAGCGTCGCTATCTTTTTTTCATAGCGGATCATTAAGAAGTAGATCACGTAAATTAGCAGTAAAATTACCGCCCAAGGTAAAAATTGCATATTAAATCCTTTGTAATTTTTCGTAATTATAGAAATTTTAGCTTTTAAAAAAAATAAAACTATGAAAATATGAAATTTTATATATGTAAAATTTATTTTCGATTTTTGGTAAAAGTGGCTCAGATTAGTGGGCTGTTTTTGAAATTTTTGTAAATTTCATCTAGTTTTGATTGCAAAAAAAGTTAGATGAAATATTTTTCAAAATCTCCTTGACTTTTATTTTGTTTTGGGCTATAATTGCCACTTCACAAAACAGGTGCTGGTGTAGCTCAGTTGGTAGAGCTACTGCCTTGTAAGCAGTGGGTCGGCGGTTCAAGTCCGTTCACCAGCTCCATTTTGTAACAGTGTTTGACCAGAAAATACCAAAATAACTTATTAATGTTTAAGGTGAGATACTCAAGCGGCCAACGAGGGCAGACTGTAAATCTGCTGACTATGTCTTCCGTGGTTCGAATCCACGTCTCACCACCATTGTTATGCGGGAGTAGCTCAGTTGGCTAGAGCATCAGCCTTCCAAGCTGAGGGTCGCGGGTTCGAGCCCCGTTTCCCGCTCCAAAATTTGGGAAAGTAAACTGGGAGCTGTATCTAGATTTTACTAAACACAGTTATTCCATCTTTATTTTCATGAATTTTTAGTTGTTTGTATGTTGATTAAAATCATCTCAGCCAAGCGTTTTTCGCTCATATGGCTCAGAGGTAGAGCACTTCCTTGGTAAGGAAGAGGTCGCGGGTTCAAGTCCCGCTATGAGCTCCACTGGTTTATATGATTTTATATTACTATACGAATTTGAATTAGATAAAGACACATATCATAACGGAGGAAAAGATGGCTAAAGAAAAATTTTCACGCAACAAGCCACACGTAAACATAGGCACTATCGGTCACGTTGACCATGGTAAAACTACTTTAACAGCTGCAATATCTGCTGTTCTTTCACGCAAAGGTCTTGCTGAGCTAAAAGATTATGATAATATTGATAATGCTCCAGAAGAGAAAGAGCGTGGTATTACAATTGCTACTTCACACATTGAGTATGAGACAGAGAAACGTCACTATGCTCACGTTGACTGCCCAGGTCACGCCGACTATGTAAAAAATATGATTACAGGTGCTGCTCAAATGGACGGCGCTATTCTTGTTGTTTCTGCAGCAGACGGCCCAATGCCACAAACTAGAGAGCACATCTTGCTATCTCGCCAAGTTGGTGTTCCTTACATTGTTGTTTTCATGAACAAAGCAGATATGGTTGATGACGCTGAGTTACTTGAACTAGTTGAAATGGAAATTCGCGAACTACTTAACGAGTATAACTTCCCAGGTGATGATACTCCGATAGTTTCTGGTTCAGCACTTAAAGCTCTTGAAGAGGCAAAAGCTGGACAAGATGGTGAATGGTCAGCAAAAATTATGGAACTAATGGATGCAGTTGATAGCTATATCCCAACTCCAGTTCGTGCTACAGATAAAGATCTTCTTATGCCAATCGAAGACGTTTTCTCAATCTCAGGTCGTGGTACAGTTGTAACAGGTAGAATTGAGAAAGGTGTTGTTAAAGTTGGTGACACTATAGAAATCGTTGGTATCAAACCTACACAAACAACAACAGTTACTGGTGTTGAGATGTTTAGAAAAGAGATGGATCAAGGTGAAGCTGGCGATAACGTTGGTGTTCTTCTTCGTGGTACTAAAAAAGAAGATGTTGAACGTGGTATGGTTCTTTGCAAACCTAAATCAATTACTCCTCACACAAAATTTGAGGGTGAGGTTTATATCCTAACTAAAGAAGAGGGTGGTCGCCATACTCCTTTCTTTAACAACTATAGACCACAATTCTACGTAAGAACAACTGACGTTACTGGTTCTATTACATTACCAGAAGGCACAGAGATGGTTATGCCAGGTGATAACGTAAGAATTTCTGTTGAGCTTATAGCTCCAGTTGCACTTGAAGAAGGTACTCGTTTTGCTATCCGTGAAGGTGGTAGAACTGTTGGTTCAGGTGTTGTTTCAAAAATACTTGGTTAATTTATAAAATTATGCCAAAGGGGAAACCCTTTGGCTTTCTATAAGGAATATATATGAGAATTAAAATCGGTTTAAAATGCTCTGAGTGTGGTGATATTAATTATACTACTACAAAAAACAGTAAAACCACTACAGATAAGGTTGAGCTCAAAAAATATTGCCCAAGATTAAAAAAACATACTGTTCATAAAGAAGTTAAGTTAAAAAGCTAATTAAGAATAAGTAGCTATTAGGGCAATAGCTCCAACGGTAGAGCGCTGGATTCCAAATCCAATGGTTGGGGGTTCGAATCCCTCTTGCCCTGCCACAATTAAGGTTAAGATTATGGAAAAATTTATAAATTATATAAAGCTATCTAAATTGGAAATAATGAAAGTTATCTTTCCTACTAAAGAACAAATTAGAAATGCTTTTATTGCAGTTTTTATCGTGGTCGCTGTTGTTTCACTTTTTTTAGCTCTTGTTGATGTTATTATGTCCTTTGTTCTTTCTAAAGTTATATAGGATAAGGAAAAATAATGTCACATAAATGGTATGCTATACAAACTTACGCTGGTAGCGAAATGGCAGTAAAAAGAGGAATTGAAAATTTAGTTAGAGACCACGGTATTGAAGATCAACTAAAAGAAGTTATCGTTCCTACAGAAGACGTAATAGAGATAAAAAACGGTAAGCAAAAAATTAATGAAAGAACTCTTTATCCTGGATATGCTTTTGCATGTTTAGATCTTGATACAGCTCTTTGGCATAAGATTCAGTCTTTGCCAAAGGTTGGACGTTTTATCGGTGAGGCTAAAAAGCCTACACCATTGACTGAAAAAGATATAAATACTATCTTGGAGAAAGTTCAAAAAAGAGCGGCACCAAAACCTAAAATATTTTTTGAGGATGGTGAAAGCGTTCGCATAACAGAAGGTCCTTTTGCTAACTTTACAGGTATTGTTGAAGAATACGATATGATACATGGCAAGCTTAGACTCAATGTTTCTATTTTTGGTAGAAGTACCCCTGTTGATATTTTGTATTCACAAGTTGAGAAGATAATTTAAGGAGCAAGAAATGGCTAAAAAAGTTATAGGTGAAATAAAATTACAAATTGCCGCAACAAAAGCAAATCCTAGCCCGCCAGTTGGTCCAGCATTAGGACAAAAAGGCGTTAATATTATGGAATTTTGTAAAGCCTTTAATGAAAAAACAAAAGATATGGTTGGATTTAATATCCCAGTTGTTATTACTGTTTATGCTGATAAAAGTTTTACATTTATCACAAAACAACCACCTGCTACAGACCTTATCAAAAAGGCTGCGGGTATAACAAAAGGAACAGATAATCCTTTAAAAAATAAAGTAGGTAAATTAACAAAAGCTCAAGTTTTAGAAATAGTTGAGAAAAAACTTGTTGATTTAAATACAAACGATAAAGAGCAAGCAGCTAAGATTATTGCTGGTTCAGCTCGTTCAATGGGTGTCGAAGTAATAGACTAAAACCTTTACCGTCAGGTTGATTTTCAAAAGACGGAAGCAATTTATATGCGGAGAAATTTATGGGAAAAACTAGTAAGAGATTTCAAGAATTGCTCAAAAAAGTAGAGCAAGATAAAATTTATAACCTTAGTGAGGCTATCGATACAGTTAAAACTTTAGCTTCTGCTAAATTTAATGAGACAGTTGAGATTGCATTGAAATTAAATGTTGATCCAAGACATGCTGACCAAATGGTTCGTGGTTCAGTTGTTTTGCCAGCTGGTACAGGTAAAGTTGTAAGAGTTGCTGTTATAGCAAAAGACGCTAAAGCTGATGAGGCAAAAGCTGCTGGTGCTGACATAGTTGGTGCTGATGATCTAGTTGAGGATATCCAAAAAGGTGTAATGAATTTTGATGTTCTTATTGCTACTCCAAATTTAATGGGTCTTGTAGGTAAAGTCGGTAGAATTTTAGGACCTAAAGGTTTAATGCCAAATCCAAAAACTGGAACAGTTACAATGGATGTTGCACAAGCTGTTAATAATGCAAAAAGTGGTCAAGTAAATTTCCGTGTTGATAAGCAAGGAAATATACATGCAGGTCTTGGTAAGGTCAATTTTACTAAAGAGCAGTTAAATGAAAATATTTCAACATTTATTAAAGCTATTAATAAGCATAAACCTGCGACTGCAAAAGGTAGATATGTAAAAAATGCTTCATTGTCATTAACAATGAGCCCTTCTGTAACTCTTGATACTCAAGAGGTTATGGACTTAAAATAAGAATTTAGACAAATTTATATCTTAGATTGGAGATAGCCGAGGCCACTGGGCTTAATTGATTCGACCCGCTCTGCTTGAAATTACCGGTCGGAAAGGAGAAAAAGTGACACGTAACGAAAAAACTGAAGTTGTTGCAAAATTAGAGAGTGAATTTAAAACTGCTGAAGCTATTGTAGTTTGTGACTATCGTGGTCTTTCAGTTAAAAAACTTGAAGTTTTAAGAAATTCTGCAAAAGAACAAAATGTAAAAGTTCAAGTTATTAAAAATACTCTTGCAAATATTGCTCTTAAAAATTCTGATAAAGTCGGAATGGAACTTAAAGATACAAATATCTATCTTTGGAGTGAAGATCAATTAGCAGTAACTAAAGTAGCCGCAAAATTTGAAGAGGCTAATGCTGACCTTTTCAAAATTAAAACAGCTTATATTGATGGCGAAGTTGCAAGCGTTGATAAAGTTAAAGCTCTATCTAAAATGCCTAGCCGTGATGAGCTTATTGCGATGCTTTTGCAAGTTTGGAATGCGCCAATTCAAAATTTCACAATTGGTTTGAATGCGCTTAAAGAGAAAAAAGAACAATCAGCTTAATTAAAATAATAAGGATTAAAAAATGGCAATTACAAAAGAAGACGTATTAGAGTTTATATCTAATCTTTCTGTACTTGAACTTAGCGAACTTGTAAAAGAGTTTGAAGAGAAATTTGGCGTTAGTGCAGCTCCTGTAATGGTAGCTGGTGGTGCAGCTGCTACTGCTGGTGCAGCTGCTACTGAAGAAAAAACAGAATTTAACATCGTTCTTGTTGATTCTGGTGATAAGAAAATCAACGTTATTAAGGTTGTTAGAGCACTTACTGGTCTTGGCCTTAAAGAGGCTAAAGACGCAGTTGAAGGAACTCCATCTGTTCTTAAAGAAGGCGTTAGCAAAGACGAAGCTGAAGCAGCTAAAAAAGAGCTTGAAGAGGCTGGTGCTAAGGTTGAACTTAAATAATTTTTTATTATTTAGGCTTAATATTTCAAGAGAGGGCAGAGGCTCTCTCTTTTTTAAATTTTAGATGCCTTGCAAAAGGCTATACTTTTCTTTCAAAATTACCACGAGGTAGATGCAATGTTAAATAGCTTATACTCAGGAAATCGTCTTAGAGTTGACTTCTCTAATGTCGTTAAAGAGATAGACGTTCCGAACCTACTACAACTACAAAAAAAGAGCTTTGATAATTTTTTAAATCTAAATAACAATCAGACAGAAAGCGGTATCGAAAAAGTTTTTAAATCGATTTTTCCTATACATGATCCGCAAAATCGTTTGACTTTAGAATATGTTAGCTCAGAGATTGGAAAACCAAAATATACAATCAGAGAGTGCATAGAAAGGGGTCTTACGTACTCTGTAAATTTAAAAATGAAAATACGCCTTATTGTCCATGAAAAAGATGATAAGACTGGTGATAAAGTCGGTGTTAAAGATATAAAAGAGCAAGAAATTTTCATACGTGAAATTCCGTTGATGACAGATAGAATTTCATTTATTATAAATGGCGTTGAGCGTGTTGTTGTAAATCAACTTCATAGAAGCCCTGGCGTTATCTTTAAGCAAGAAGAGAGTGCGACTGTTGCAAATAAACTTATCTATACAGCCCAAATAATCCCAGATCGTGGCTCTTGGTTGCACTTTGAATATGACACAAAAGATATTTTATATGTTAGGATAAATAAGCGCAGAAAAGTGCCTGTAACTATCTTGTTTAGGGCATTAGGATATAAAAAACAAGACATTATTAAGCTATTTTATCCGATACAAAATTTAGTTATTAAAAATAATAAATTTTTAACTCTTTTTAACCCAGAGGATTATCTAGGAAGAGTTGAGTATGATATAAAAAATGAAGAGGGTGATGTTCTTCATCAAGCTGGCAAGCGCCTAACAAAGAAAAAAGCTGATAAATTAATCGAAGATGGCGTTAAATTTGTCGAGTATCCGATCGAAGCACTTATTGGTAGATATTTGGCAAACCCTGTGATAAACACAGAAAGCGGCGAAATTTTATATGACACACTATCTGCTCTTGATGAGAATAAACTTGCAAAAATTTTAGCTGAGCATGAAAGTATCGAGATCATAAACAACTCCGCAGCTGGTGTTGACGACGCTATCATAAATTCATTTATAGCTGACAATGACATGCTTAAAGTTCTAAAACAAACCGAGGGCGTTGATGATGAAAATGACCTTGCTGCAATTAGAATTTACAAGGTCATGAGACCTGGCGAGCCAGTAGTTAAAGAGGCCGCAAAAAGCTTTGTAAATGATATATTGTTTAACCCTGAAAGATATGACTTAACAAAAGTTGGTCGTATGAAGATGAACCACAAGCTTTCGCTTGATGTGCCAGAGTATGTTACTTTGCTAACTAGCGAAGATATCATCAAAACTGCAAAATATCTTATAAAAGTTAAAAATGGACAAGGCCACATTGATGACCGCGATCACCTTGGCAACCGCCGTATAAGATCGATAGGTGAGCTGCTTGCTAGTGAGCTTCACCTTGGTTTTGTTAAGATGCAAAAGGCTATCCGTGATAAATTTACAAGCCTGAGCAACAATACTGACGAGATCATGCCTTATGATCTTATCAATCCAAAAATGATCACAGCAACAATCATGGAATTTTTCACAGGCGGTCAGTTAAGCCAGTTTATGGATCAGACAAACCCACTTAGTGAAGTTACTCATAAGCGTCGTCTATCTGCGCTTGGTGAGGGCGGCTTGGTAAAAGAGCGTGCTGGATTTGAGGTGCGTGACGTTCACCCAACTCACTACGGCAGAATTTGTCCGGTTGAGACTCCAGAAGGTCAAAATATCGGTCTTATTAACACCCTTTCAACTTATGCAAAAGTAAATGAGCTTGGCTTTGTTGAAGCGCCATATAAAAAGGTCGTTGATGGCAAGGTAACTGATGAGATAGTCTATCTAACAGCGACTCAAGAAGAGGGCAATGTTATCGCTCCAGCATCAACTAAACTTGATGAAAATGGACATATCGTTGAGGACTTGATCGAGGTTAGAAAAGAGGGCGAGATGATGCTTGCTCGTAGAGAAGATGTTACTCTGATCGACCTTTGCTCTGGTATGATAGCTGGTGTTGCAGCTTCGCTTATCCCATTTCTAGAGCACGATGACGCCAACCGTGCGCTTATGGGATCAAACATGCAACGTCAAGCAGTGCCGCTACTTCGTTCAACTGCCCCTATTGTTGGAACAGGCATGGAGAGCGTTATCGCAAGAGATGCTTGGGAGAGCGTAAAAGCAAAACGAGGCGGCGTGGTTGAAAAGGTTGATAATAAAAATATCTTTATCCTTGGTGAAGATGAAGCTGGTCCATATATCGATCACTACTCTTTAGAGAAAAATTTAAGAACAAACCAAAATACGACATTTTCACAACATCCGATCGTTAAAAAAGGCGATGAGATCGTTGCTAATCAAATCATAGCTGACGGTCCAAGTATGGAAAAAGGCGAGCTAGCTATCGGTAAAAACGCACTAATCGCGTTTATGCCTTGGAATGGCTACAACTACGAGGATGCGATCGTTATTAGTGAAAAAATGATACGTGAAGATGCCTTTACAAGCGTTCATATCTATGAAAAAGAGATCGAAGCTCGTGAGCTAAAAGACGGCGTTGAAGAGATAACAAAAGATATACCAAACGTCAAAGAAGAGGAGCTTATGCACCTTGATGAAAGTGGTATCGTTAAAATCGGTACAGAGATTAAGCCTGGTATGATCCTTGTTGGTAAAGTATCGCCAAAAGGTGAGGTTAAGCCAACTCCAGAAGAAAGACTACTTCGTGCGATCTTTGGTGAAAAAGCTGGCCATGTGGTAAATAAATCGCTCTATGCTTCAGCTTCAATGGAAGGCGTGGTTGTTGATGTTAAAATTTTCACCAAAAAAGGTTATGAAAAAGATAGCAGAACGAACAAAGCTTATGAAGAAGAGAAGACGCTTTTAGAAAAAGAGCACCATGATAGATTGCTTATGCTAGACAGAGAAGAGATGCTAAAAGTTACAGCGCTTCTTTCTAAAAACCCACTAGCGAGCGATCAAGAGGTAAATAAAAAAGAGTATAAAAAAGGCTCAAAGATCAACAAAGCTGACTTTGAGAATATCAACAGATTTACCCTAAATGCTATCGTAAAGAGCTTTTCAAAAGATATCCAAAAGAAATATGATGAGCTAAAAAATTACTTCCAAAATGAGAAGAAAAAGCTTAAAGAAGAGCACGACGCTAAGATAGAAATTTTAGAAAAAGATGACATTTTACCAAGCGGCGTTGTAAAACTTGTAAAAGTTTATATAGCTACAAAACGCAAGCTAAAAGTTGGCGATAAGATGGCTGGACGTCACGGCAACAAAGGTATCGTTTCAAATATAGTTAGAGAAGTCGATATGCCGTATCTTCCAAGTGGTCAGATCGTTGATATCGTGTTAAACCCACTTGGCGTTCCAAGCCGTATGAACATCGGTCAAATTTTAGAGAGCCACCTTGGTCTTGTTGGCTACCGCTTAGGTGAGCAGATCAATGAAATTTTTGAGACCAAAAAAGGCGAGTGGATAAAAGAGCTAAGAGCTAAGATGATAGAGATCGCAAGCGTTGCTAAGCTAATGGATGCTAAAAAAGCTCTTGGTAAGATGAGTAATGAGAAGCTTCTTGAGTATGCAAAAGATTGGAGTAATGGCGTAAGATTTGCAACTCCAATTTTTGAAGGCGTTAAGGCTGACGAATTTGCAAAATTATTTGAGATGGCAAAGATAGATAGTGACGGTAAAACTGAGCTATATGACGGACGCACAGGCTCAAAGATAAGAGAACGCGTTAATGTTGGTTGTATGTATATGCTAAAACTTCACCACTTGGTTGATGAAAAAGTTCACGCAAGAAGTACTGGACCATACAGTCTTGTTACGCAACAACCAGTCGGCGGTAAGGCGCTATTTGGTGGTCAAAGGTTTGGTGAGATGGAGGTTTGGGCACTTGAGGCTTATGGTGCTGCTCATACACTAAGAGAGATGCTAACTGTAAAATCAGACGATGTCGAGGGAAGACTTTCTGCTTACAAAGCTTTAACAAGAGGTGAAAACGTTCCTGAGACTGGTATCCCTGAGACGTTCTTTGTTCTAACTAACGAGCTAAAATCACTAGCTCTTGATGTGGAAGTATATGATGAGGATGAGACAAATGAAACTAACTAATTTAAAACCAGTTGAGATAAAAGAAGAGCATAGACCTCGTGATTTTGAAGCTTTTCAACTTCGTTTAGCAAGTCCTGAGAAGATAAAATCTTGGAGTTATGGTGAGGTTAAAAAACCAGAAACCATCAACTACCGCACGCTAAAACCTGAGCGTGATGGCTTGTTTTGTGCCAAAATTTTCGGACCGATTCGCGACTACGAGTGCCTTTGTGGTAAATATAAAAAGATGCGTTATAAGGGCATCAAGTGTGAAAAATGCGGTGTTGAAGTAACAACATCTAAAGTTCGTCGCTCTCGCATGGGTCACATTGAGCTTGTAACTCCAGTTGCTCATATCTGGTATGTAAATTTCTTGCCAAGCCGTATAGGTGCGCTTCTTGGTATTAAGATGAAAGACCTTGAACGCGTACTTTACTATGAGGCATATATTGTTGATAATGCTGGCGAGGCTTATTATGACAATGAAAATTCTAAAAAAGTTGAAAAATATGACGTTTTAAACGAAGAGCAATATCAAAGCCTAGCTTCAAGATATGAAGAGAGTGGTTTTAGTGCTAGAATGGGTGGCGAGGTCATCTATGATATGCTAGCTGAGCTTGATCTAACTCAAATTTTAAATCAGCTACAAGAAGAGATGGAGGCTACAAATTCTGAGGCTAAGAAAAAGACCATCGTAAAACGCCTAAAAGTTATCGAGAGCTTTTTAAATTCAGGCAACCGCCCAGAGTGGATGATGATAACAAATTTACCAGTTCTTCCGCCTGATCTTAGACCACTTGTTAATCTTGATGGTGGTAAATTTGCTGTTTCGGACGTAAATGATCTATATCGCCGTGTAATAAATAGAAATAGTCGTCTAAAACGTCTGCTTGAGCTTGACGCACCTGAGATCATTATCAGAAACGAAAAGAGAATGCTTCAAGAGGCTGTTGATGCGCTATTTGACAATGGCCGCAGAGCAAATGCAGTAAAAGGTGCAAATAAGCGCCCACTAAAATCACTAAGCGAGATCATAAAAGGTAAGCAAGGACGCTTCCGTCAGAATTTGCTAGGTAAGCGTGTTGATTTCTCTGGACGTTCTGTTATCGTCGTTGGTCCAAAGCTAAAGATGGATCAGTGCGGTCTTCCAAAGAAGATGGCTTTAGAGCTATTTAAGCCACATTTGCTTGCTCGCCTTGAAGAAAAAGGCTATGCGACAACCGTTAAGCAAGCTAAAAAGATGATAGAAGATAAGACAAATGAGGTTTGGGAGTGCTTAGAAGAGGTTGTTAAAGACTATCCAGTCATGCTAAACCGTGCTCCGACACTTCATAAACTTTCTATCCAAGCGTTTCACCCAGTGCTTGTTGAGGGTAAGGCGATCCAGCTTCACCCGCTAGTTTGTGCGGCGTTCAACGCTGACTTCGACGGTGACCAAATGGCTGTTCACGTGCCACTATCTCAAGAGGCTATCGCTGAGTGTAAAATTTTGATGCTTAGCTCAATGAACATCTTACTTCCTGCAAGTGGTAAGGCTATCACAGTCCCTTCACAAGATATGGTTTTGGGAATTTATTACCTAAGCTTAGAGAGAAATGACGAAAAAGGTGCAAATAAAATTTTCTCAAGCGTCGATGAAGTAATGATCGCTGAGGAGGCTAATACCCTTGGCCTTCACGCTAAAATTAAGACAATGGTTGATAATAAGATCATCTTCACAACGGCTGGTCGCTTAATCTTAAGAGCGATACTACCTGATTTTGTCCCTGAAAATATGTGGAATAAGATCATGAAGAAAAAAGACATTGCAAATTTGGTTGATTATGTTTATAGAAATGGCGGCCTTGAAGTAACGGCTGACTTCCTTGATAAGCTTAAAAATTTAGGTTTTAGATATGCTACAAAAGCGGGAATTTCTATCTCTATCGCAGACATCATCGTGCCAGATAGCAAGCAAAAATATATCGACGAAGCCAAGAAAAAAGTTCGTGAAATTCAAAAGCAATACGGCGCTGGTCTTTTAACAGATAGTGAGAGATACAACAAGATCATCGATATCTGGACAGATACAAATAACAGCGTTGCAAGCGAGATGATGAAGCTTATCCAAAATGATAAGGGCGGATTTAACTCAATTTATATGATGGCTGACTCTGGTGCGAGAGGTAGTGCAGCGCAAATTCGTCAGTTAGCCGGTATGCGTGGTCTTATGGCAAAACCAGATGGCTCGATCATCGAAACACCGATCATTTCAAACTTCCGTGAAGGTCTAAACATAATGGAGTACTTCAACTCAACCCACGGAGCTAGAAAGGGCCTTGCAGATACTGCGCTAAAAACTGCCAACGCTGGTTACTTAACAAGAAAGCTAATCGACGTTGCTCAAAATGTTAAAGTCACTATGCATGACTGCGGTACGCACGAAGGTGTTGAGATCACAGATATCACAGAGAGCGGCGAGCTAATAGAGAGCCTTGAAGAGAGAGTATTAGGCCGTGTTTTAGCAGATGATGTGATCGATCCTATAACAAATGAAATTTTATTTAGCGAAGGCACATTGCTTGATGAAGAGAAAGCTAAGGCTATAACAGAAGCTGGCATAAAATCAGTAAGCATTAGAACACCTATCACGTGCAAGGCGCCAAAAGGCGTTTGTGCAAAATGCTATGGCTTAAATTTGGGTGAGGGCAAACTTGTAAAACCAGGCGAGGCTGTCGGTATCATCTCGGCTCAATCAATCGGTGAGCCAGGTACTCAGCTAACGCTAAGAACATTCCACATTGGTGGTACGGCTTCTACTGAGCAACAAGACCGCCAAGTCATCGCTCAAAAAGAGGGCTTTATTAGGTATTACAACCTTAGTACATACGAGAACAACGGCAAGAAAATCGTTGCAAACAGAAGAAGTGCAGCTGTGCTACTTGTTGAGCCAAAGATAAAATCAACAATTGATGGTAAAATCGAGATCGAATATGCTCACGAAGACGTAAATATCGTTATCAAAGGCAAAAAAGAAGAGATCAAATATACTATCAGAAGAAACGACCTTGCTAAACCAAACGAACTAGCTGGCGTTAGCGGTAAGATCGAAGGCAAGATGTATATCCCTTATGTAAATGGCGACAAAGTAAAAGAAAACGAAAGTATCGTCGAGATAATAAAAGAGGGCTGGAACGTTCCAAATCGTATCCCATACGCAAGTGAGCTTAAAATTTCAGATGGCGATCCAGTAACTAGAAAGATCACAGCAGATGCAAATGGTGTGGTTAAATTTTTCATACTAAAAGGTGACTTCCTTGATAGACTAAAAGATATCAAAAAAGGTCACAAAGTAACTGAAAAAGGCTTTTTTGTTGTCGTTTCTGACAAGGACGGACGTGAGGCAGTTCGCCACTACATCCCAAGAAATTCTATCATCCAAGTATCAGATAATGATGCGGTAGAAAGAGCGACAGTGGTCTCACTACCTGAAAAAGATGATAAGCTAATAATCGCTGAGTGGGATCCATACTCAACTCCAACTATCGCAGAAGAGGCTGGTGTGGTTAGCTTTGAAGATGTTGAGCCAGGATATAGTGCGACTGAGCAAGCTGACGAGGCAACTGGTCAAAGACGTCTTGTTATCAACGAGTATTTGCCAAGTGGCGTAAAACCAGCGATCATTATCACTACAAAGAGCGGACATTTGATCAAGTATCCGCTTGATCCAAAAACTGCGATCTTTGTTTCAAGTGGCGACGAAGTAGCTCAAGCTGACATTTTGGCTAAGACTCCAAAAGCTGTTGCCAAGTCAAAAGACATTACCGGTGGTCTTCCAAGAGTTAGTGAGCTATTTGAAGCAAGACGTCCTAAAAATACAGCTATCGTTGCAGAGATCGATGGCGTTGTTAGATTTGACAAGCCACTTCGCTCAAAAGAGCGCATCATCATCCAAGCAGAAGATGGCACGACAGCTGAGTATTTGATAGAAAAGAGCCGCCAGATCCAAGTAAGAGACGGCGAATTTGTCCATGCTGGTGAGAAACTAACAGACGGACTTATCTCAAGCCACGATATCTTAAGAATTCTTGGTGAAAAGGCGCTTCACTACTATTTGATCAGTGAAATTCAGCAAGTTTATCGCCGCCAAGGTGTTGCGATCGCTGATAAGCATATCGAGATCATCGTCTCTCAAATGCTTCGCCAAGTCAAAATCGTCGATAGTGGAAATACAAATTTCATCGTTGGCGACATGGTTTCAAGAAACAAATTTAAAGAAGAGAACGAGCGTATTATGAAAATGGGTGGCGAGCCAGCTATCGCTGAGCCGATCCTTCTTGGTGTCACAAGAGCGGCTATCGGAAGTGATAGTGTGATCTCTGCTGCGTCATTTCAAGAGACAACTAAGGTCTTAACAGAAGCGTCAATCGCTGCTAAATTTGACTATCTTGAAGATCTAAAAGAGAACGTCATCCTTGGACGTATGATCCCAGTTGGTACTGGTTTTTACAAAGATAAAAAGATAAAGATCAAAGAAAACTAATATATTAAGCCCCGCTTTTGGGGCTTAAACCTCTCATAAATTTCCCACTTAAATTTACAAAATTTCAAAATTTACAAGCCATTAATCAATATTAAATAAAATCCCTAACTAAAAATATGTAACGGAGATATTATGAAAAATGTCGATCTCGGACTCTTATTTCTACGCTTAGGTCTTGGAATTTGCCTTTTTATGCATGGCTTTGGCAAAATTTTACACGGAGTTGGCGGTGTAAAGAGCATTTTAGTTGATGCTGGGCTGCCAGGCTTTTTGGCGTATTTTGCCTATCTTGGCGAGGTCTTAGCCCCTATAATGATCGCTGTTGGCTTTTACTCAAGGCTTGGCGCGCTCCTAGTTTTTGGCTCTAGTCTTGTCATTTTGTATTCATATTTTGGTTTATCAAATTTACTTGAACTAACTAATGTAAATGGCTTTAAAGCAGAGCTTATATATCTTTATATCGCTATATCACTTTGCATCATCTCGACTGGCAGCGGTAAATACGCTATCAAGCAAGACTGATCTAAATTTAGCACATATCAAATGTGCTAAATTTTCACACATTTTATTTAAAATTTAAATTTAGTTTATTTTTTTATAACACTTTAAGTTTTTTGCCTTTAAATTTTGAAAATTATCTCAAATTTAAAGGACACACGATGGAACAGACAAAAAAAGAGCCTTCGTTTCTGCTAGCCCTTACGCCTATCTTGGTTATGATCGTAGGCCTTGCGCTTGGCGTTGGTTATATGAAGCTAAAGGTTGAGCCGATCATTTTGATAGCAGCCCTCGTGGCTGGTGGCATCGCTTGGAGACTAGGATATAGCTGGAGCGAGCTTCAAGAGGGCGTCATAGAGAAAATTTCTAGCTCACTCCCGGCGCTTATGATACTTTGGGCAGTCGGTCTGCTTATTGGCTCGTGGGTATTTTCAGGCACTATCCCTATGATCATCTACTACGGCGTGGATCTTATAAGTCCGCAGTATCTAGTCCTAACTGCTTTTGTCATCGCAGCTATCATCTCAACCGTAACTGGCACATCTTGGGGTTCTGCTGGCACAGTCGGTGTCGCCATCATGGGTATAGCCCAAGGTCTTGATGTAAATTTAGCAGCAACTGCTGGTGCGGTAGTTGCAGGAGCATACTTTGGCGATAAACTCTCTCCACTTTCAGACACGACAAACCTAGCTCCGATAGCAGCTGGCTCAGAGCTTTATGAGCACATCAAACACATGTTTTATACGACTATCCCGGCAACTATCGTTGCGATAGCAGCTTATCTATTCTTTGGTAGCGAAGCTGCAAGCAGTGGCGCAAATGTTTCAGAGTCGGTTTTGGCACTTCAAGGTCAGCTTGATAAAATTTTTCACTGGAACATCATCTTGCTTTTGCCTGTGCTTTTTGTCTTGGCTGGTTCGGTGCTAAAGTGGCCAACGATACCTGTCATGATCATAGCTTCGCTATTTTCAGTGCTTCTTGGTGTTATCGTTCAAGATTTTAGCTTTAAAAATGGCTTTATCTCAGTGATGACTGGCTTTAACGTCACGATGAGCGGCATTAATATGGAGTTTTCAAAAGATATCACCAAGCTTTTAAATAGAGGCGGCGTGAGCTCGGTAAATTCAACCACCATCCTAGTCATCTGCGCTATGGGCTTTGCTGGCATCATCTCAAAAACCGGCATGCTTACAAAGGTGCTTCACACTATCATGGCAAAGGTCAAATCAGCAGCAGGCGTCATCATCTCGACTATCGGCTCATGCCTAACTGTCGCATTTGTCACAGGTAGTTCATATCTTTCTATCCTCATCCCTGGTGAGATGTTTAAAGATTTCTACAAAGAGAAAAATTTAGCAGCCAAAAACCTCTCAAGAACGCTTGAAGACTCTGGCACCGTGATCGTCCCACTCATACCTTGGTCAGCAGCAGGCGCATATATGACAGCTACACTTGGCGTGCCAACGGTAGAGTATTTGCCATGGGCGATACTAAACTACATGGGCGTTGTCTTTGCCATCATTTTAGCACTCACTGGCATCGGCATAGCCAAGATAAACAAGGACGCCAAATGATACTCATAAAAAACGTCAAAATTTACTCGCCAAAATTTCTTGGCAAAAAAGATATATTTATATGTAATGGTAAGATCGTTAGCATAGCTGAAAATTTAGAGCCAAATTTACCAAATGTAAAGGTGATCGACGCTTCAAATTTTACAGCCATACCAGGCCTTATCGATAAGCATGTGCATATCACTGGAGGTGGCGGCGAGGGTGGCTTTAAGACTAGAGTGCCTGAGATCATGCTATCAAATTTAATAGAAGCTGGCATAACGACGGCTGTTGGCCTACTTGGAACTGACAGCACGACAAGAAGCGTTGAAAATTTAGTCGCAAAAGCACACGCGCTAAACGACGAGGGTATCACATGCTACGCTCACACCGGTGCATACAGCTCTAAAACGCCAACCATAACTGGCGAGATCGAAAAAGATATCGTCTTTGTTGGTCCCATAATCGGCACTAAGCTAGCCATAAGCGACCACCGTTCATCAAGCGTGAGCAAAGATGAACTCGCTCACATAGTCTCTGCTGGCAGGGTGGCTGGTATGATCAGCTCGAAGTCAGGCCACACCACGCTTCATATGGGTGATGGCAAAAAGGGCTTAAATTTGATTTACGAAGTGCTAAATGAGTACGACATGCCGATCACGCTATTTCAGCCAACGCACGTAAATAGAAACGAGGAGCTTTTTAAACAAAGCTTTAAATTTATAAAAGATGGCGGCTATATCGACTTTACCTGCATGCCAGGACTTACGCCACTTGAGGCTGTAAAGCGCGTCAAAAAAGAAAATTTACCGACAAATAAGATAACAATTAGCTCAGACGGCTTTGGTAGCTACTCTAGCTATGATAGCGACGGAAATTTACTAAAAATTGGCATCGCTAGCGTTAAGAGCTTATATGAAGAGTTTATAAATTTCGTAAAAGATGGCTTTGGTATCGAGGAGGCACTGCCATATTTTACGACAAACGTGGCAAAAAGTGTGGCCTTACAAAATAAAAAAGGCGAGATAAAAGAAAATTTCGATGCAGATATTTTGCTGATAGATGATAAATTTGAGATTAAATTTGTCGTTGCAAAGGGCGAAATTTTAAAAGATGACAGCGGTTTTATAAAAAAAGGAACGTATGAATAAGTCTAACTTATTAACCGTTATTTAAGCTTTTTTTAAATAAAATTAGGTCTTTTTAATAAATTTAGTTGAAAGGAATTATTGTGCCAACCATAAATCAATTGGTCAGAAATGAACGCAAGAAAGTGACTGTTAAGTCAAAATCTCCAGCGTTAAAAGAGTGCCCTCAAAGAAGAGGAGTTTGCACTAGGGTTTATACTACAACTCCTAAAAAACCAAACTCAGCTTTGAGGAAAGTTGCCAAAGTTAGGCTTACAAGCGGTTTTGAAGTCATCAGCTATATCGGCGGTGAAGGTCACAACCTACAAGAACACAGTATCGTTTTAGTTCGCGGCGGTAGGGTTAAAGACTTACCAGGTGTTAAATATCACATCGTTCGTGGTGCACTTGATACTGCTGGTGTTGCAAAAAGAACAGTTTCTCGTTCTAAATATGGTGCAAAACGCCCTAAAGCTGGTGCTGCTGCTCCAAAAAAGTAAAAAATTAGGTTCGCAGACGTTGCTTAAATTTGCAAACGTTTGAGTAAAATTTCATAAAAATTTGAAGGAAAAATCAAAATGAGAAGAAGAAAAGCTCCTGTAAGGGAAGTTTTACCTGATCCGATTTACGGAAATAAAATAATCACTAAATTTATTAATTCTCTTATGTATGATGGCAAAAAAAGCGTCGCTACAGAGATAATGTATGGTGCTATTAAAGCTATCGAAAAGAAAAATGCTGAGGTTAAAGGCATCGATGTTTTTAACGACGCTATCGAAAATGTAAAACCTATTTTAGAAGTTAAATCACGCCGTGTTGGTGGTGCTACTTATCAAGTGCCAGTTGAGGTTCGCCCAGCTCGCCAACAAGCTCTTGCTATCCGCTGGCTTATAACTTTTGCTAGAAAAAGAAGCGAAAGAACAATGGTTGATAAACTAGCAAATGAGCTTTTAGATGCGGCAAATTCAAAAGGTGCATCTTTCAAGAAGAAGGAAGATACTTACAAGATGGCAGAGGCTAATAAAGCATTTGCTCACTACCGCTGGTAAGAAAGAATTAGTATGGCAGAGAGAAAAACGCCTTTACATAAGGTAAGAAATATCGGTATTGCGGCTCACATTGATGCTGGAAAAACAACTACCAGCGAGAGAATTTTGTTCTTCACTGGTATGAGCCATAAAATAGGTGAGGTTCATGATGGCGCTGCTACTATGGACTGGATGGAGCAAGAAAAAGAGCGTGGTATTACTATTACATCAGCTGCAACTACAGCGTTTTGGAAGGGCTACCAAGTAAACCTAATCGACACTCCGGGACACGTTGACTTTACTATCGAAGTTGAGCGTTCTATGCGTGTTCTTGACGGTGCTGTTGCTGTGTTTTGTTCTGTTGGTGGTGTTCAGCCACAGTCTGAAACTGTTTGGAGACAAGCAAATAAATATCACGTACCAAGAATCGTTTTTGTCAATAAAATGGATAGAATTGGTGCAAATTTCTTTAGAGTTGAAGAGCAGATCAGAGAAAGACTAAAAGCAAATCCAGTACCTATCCAAATTCCTATTGGTGCAGAGGATAACTTTAAAGGTGTGGTTGATCTTGTAAGAATGAAAGCATACGTTTGGAATGATGAGAAAAAACCAACTGACTATGTAGAAGAAGAAATTCCAGCTGAAGTTAAAGATAAGGCTGAAGAATACCGCGCAAAACTAATCGAAGCTGTTTCTGAGACAGACGATAGCTTGATGGAGAAATTCTTTGCAGGCGAAGAGCTAACTGAAGAAGAGATCAAAAAAGGTATAAAAGCAGGCTGCTTAAGAATGACTATCACGCCTATGCTTTGCGGAACTGCGTTTAAGAACAAAGGTATTCAGCCTCTACTTGACGCAGTAGTTGATTATCTACCAGCTCCAGATGAGATCGCAGCGATAAATGGTGTTTACGAAGATGGCACTGAAGTGACTGTTGAAAGTACAGATGATGGCGAATTTGCTGCTCTTGCGTTTAAGATCATGACTGACCCATTTGTTGGACAGCTAACATTTATCCGTGTTTATAGAGGAAGCCTTGAAAGTGGTAGCTATGCTTACAACACAGTTCAAGACTGCAAAGAGAGAATTGGCCGCTTACTAAAAATGCACTCAAATAAACGTGAAGAGATTACAGAACTTTTCGCTGGTGAGATCGGCGCTGTTGTTGGTCTAAAAAATACCCTAACTGGCGATACTCTTGCAAGTGAAAAAGATAAAGTTATCCTTGAGAGAATGGACTTCCCAGAGCCAGTTATCAGTGTCGCAGTTGAGCCAAAAACAAAAGCAGATCAAGAGAAGATGGCGATAGCTCTTCAAAAACTAGCTCAAGAAGATCCAAGCTTTAGAGTTAGCACTGATGAAGAGAGCGGACAAACTATTATTAGCGGTATGGGTGAGCTTCACCTAGAGATCATTGTTGATCGTATGCTTCGTGAATTTAAAGTTGATGCTGAAGTTGGTCAGCCACAAGTCGCTTACCGCGAAACTATCCGTAAGGCAGTTGAGCAAGAGTATAAGTATGCTAAACAATCAGGTGGTCGTGGTCAATACGGTCACGTATTCTTACGCATCGAGCCACTTCCAGCTGCTAGCGGATTTGAATTTGTTAACGACATCAAAGGTGGTGTTGTTCCAAAAGAGTACATCCCAGCTGTTGAAAAAGGTTGTAAAGAAGCGCTTCAAAGCGGTGTTCTTGCTGGATATCCAGTTGAAGATGTTAAAGTTACACTTTTCGATGGTAGCTACCACGAAGTGGATTCATCTGAGATGGCATTTAAACTTGCTGCTTCAATGGGCTTTAAAGAGGGCGCTAGAAAAGCAGGTGCGGTTATCCTTGAGCCTATGATGAAAGTTGAAGTCGAGACTCCAGAAGAGTATATGGGTGATGTTATTGGCGACCTCAATAAGCGCCGCGGCCAAGTAAATTCAATGGATGATAGAAATGGTGTAAAAATCATTGCAGCTTATTGTCCACTCGCTCAAATGTTTGGTTACTCAACAGATCTTCGCTCAATGACACAAGGTCGTGCGACTTACTCTATGGAATTTGATCACTACGAAGAAGTTCCTAAAAACGTAAGTGAAGAGATTATTAAAAAGAGAAATGGATAATTAGCCAAAATAGGGCAGAGCGTTCTGCCCTTTAAAATTTAACTACTCGGATAAAAATTTAAAACTAACTTGCAAATTTGTCCTCATAGCTCAGCTGGATAGAGCGTAGAATTCCTAATTCTAAGGCCACAGGTTCGAACCCTGTTGGGGACACCACTCCTGCTTTTAATATCATGCAATAAAAATCTTTTATAGAGTGTTTAATCTTTTATATTTAAATTTATATTCTTTTATAAGTAGTTTTGATATGTAAAATTTCTTTCTTAATTGTATTATTTACATTTCTTCATCATCGATAAAATTTATCAACAAAAATTTTATATATTTAATAATCCATGCTAACATTTCAAAAATTTATTTAAGGAGAGTAGATGAAAAAAATTTTACTTTTAGGAGCCGTTTGTTGTATGTTGTCAGCTGATGTCAAAACTGTTAGTATAAGCCCAGATGAGATCAAAAAATATGATCAGATTGTCGATATTAGAACTCCATCTGAGTGGCAAGAGACTGGCATTATAACTGGTGCGAAGACCATTACTTTTGATCCAAGTGACAAGAGTACATTTTTAGATGAGCTTTCAAAGGCGGTTGATATCAAAAAGCCTATCGCACTTGTTTGTAGAAGTGGCAGAAGAAGCACGGCAGCAGCTGCAGCGATAGATAATTCAGATCTTAAGATTATAAATTTAGATGGTGGCATGAGTAGTTTGATTGAGCAAGGTTACAAAACTACACCTTATAAAAAATAGACAAATCTCCAAATTCTACATTTGACTACAAGATAAATTTATTTTGTAGTCAAAATTTATACTAAATAATAAATTTTATTATTTGATTAACCAGTGATTAACTCTAACTACATATAATTTCATCACATTTAAACAATAAAAAAGGAGACAAAAATGTCAAAAGTTATTTTACAGTTAAACACAATTCAAGCCGATGCAAACGCACTTTACATTAAATTTCACGATCTTCACTGGAATGTAAAAGGTATTCAATTTTTTAGCGTCCATGAATACACAGAAAAAGCTTATGAAGATATGAGTGAGATATTTGATGCAGTTGCAGAAAGAGCTCTTATGCTTGGCGGCAGACCTATCGCAAAGGCTGAGGAGCTAGCAAAAGTCGCTCACATAAAACACGAGCCAAAAGAGAGCTACACTCCGACTGAAGTTTTGGATATTGTTTTGGCTGATTACAAGCACCTTTTGGGTGAGTTTAAAAAGCTTGATGAGCTTGCAGAGGGTGACACAACAACTCAAATGTATGCTCAAGATCAAATAGCGAAATTTGAAAAAGCCATCTGGATGCTAAACGCAACACTTGGCAAATAATTACAGCGGGAGCTCTCCCGCTTTATCCTAAATAAATTCCACCTTTTGGCGATATAGTTTTTATAAACCTAGAGGAGCCAAATATGCAAATCAGTCAAATCGTAAGTTCATACAACACTTCAAGTGTAAAAGAAAATGTAAAATCAGAAATTTCACTTCACAAAGATGAAAAAGAGGTTTCTAAAAAGCAGCCTGAGGTTTCAAATTTAAGCGCAAAAGAGATCTCAAATAGCTACTTTTTGCAGTATCAAAAAGAGATCACTCAAAGCGCTAGCTCAAATTTACTAGCACAAGGTGGTCTAAGCTTTAACACACCTGAAAATTTATCAGACATTTTAGCTGGACTTGATCTAGCAGGCATCGGCTATAATGGCAAAGCTCTAGGAGAGCTAAGTAGTGATGAGGCGAGTGAGCTAGTTAGTGAAAATGGCTTTTTCGGCATTGCAAATACAGCCGAGAGGATAGCTGGCTTTGTGCTAAATGGCGCAGGTGATGATGTAGAGAAGCTAAAAGCTGGTAGAGAGGGCGTGGCAAAGGGTTTTGAGGATGCAAAGAAAATTTGGGGCGGAGAGCTTCCTGAAATTTCACAAAAGACTATCGAAAAGACCCTTGAGACGCTCGATAAAAAGATCGCCGAGCTTGGTGGTAACGTCTTAAACGTATCAGCCTAAATTTCTTGGGAGTCTCTCCCAAGAAATTTATATATTAATGTAAGCACAAAACTCAAATTTTAAAAACCAGCAAATTTTATTTAATCTTAAAAGCTATACTTTGCTCTTTATATTAAGGAGAAAATATGAAAGCTAAAATTTTATTTCCTATAGCAGTAGCCACTATGTTTTTGGGATGTTCATTTTTTGATGACAACCCACCAGTCCGCAAGCAACCAAGGCAAGCTACTAAAACCATACCTGCAAAAAGCTCCATTAAAGGCTTCATAAAAGATGTTAGCTATAAAGATTCGAAATACTGCTACGAGATAGTAGCCAGCGATGTGAAAAATCACAAACTAAACAAAGCAAATTTTTGTGCAAACAGATATTATTACGATAAAGGCGATCTTGTCTATGCGACTTTTTACGCAGATAAGCTCATAGACATGCTTCTTATAAAAGAGGGCGGCTCTAGAGGCGCATTTAATGGCATAAGAAAACCACAAAATGAAGTAGTCGTAAAAAGAAAAAATATAAAAACAAATATTGAAGTACCAAAAGAGGAGAAAATTTCTTTTTAGATTACCGTTGATTTACTGCTAGCATATATAATTTCATCAGCAATCAAAACTAGAACTCCTTTTAAGGGGCAAAGCAACGGCCCCTTTTTCTTTTTATACCTTTTTTAAAAGTTTCATTTGTAAAGGTTAAATTATCAAAATACACCTCTTTTTGGTCAAAATCGGTAAACGATCGGTAACAAAAATGCAAATTTTTATGATTTTTTAAGCTTCATATTAAAATTTATTGATTATAATCGTCAACACAAAAACCTTAAAAGGAGAAAAAATGAAACTAACAAAAATTAGTTTAGCCGCTTTGGTTGCTTTAGGCGCATTTTCAAGCGTAGCGAGTGCTACTCCACTTGAAGAAGCTATAAAAAATGTAGATCTTTCAGGATTTGCAAGATATAGATATACTCATACGCATCAGTATAATAAGGAACAAAAAGACGTTTTTAAAGAAAATGGAACTAACGATGGTGATGGTCATGGTTTTAAAATGATCACAAATTTTAAAGCCGCTATTGATGATAACTTCTTTGGTGTTATTGGACTGAGATATGGTTCTCTTGACGGCTCAGGTGACAATGCAGGTACTGGTACAGATAAAACAGACACAACTAAAAGATTTAATGTTCACCAATTCTATCTTGGCTATAAGATCGGTGGTACTACTATAACAGCTGGTAAACAAGAGATCGGCTCATACTTTACTGATGATGCTATCGGTACTGGTGTAAGAGTAGTAAATGAAGATATCGAAGGTCTTACTCTAACAGCTTTAGCTTTTGATGCTCTTGAAGGTAATGGCGAGAGTGATGGCACTTTGTATGCTGGACCGGATCCAAAAAACTCTAAATTTAAAGCTACTAATCTTTTAGATGACTATGATGTTGGTAATCTATATGCAGCTGGCATTGCTGGTTCATATGATCCTATTAACTTCCAACTATGGTATGCAAGCTTAACAAATCTAGCTGATGTTCTTGCAGCCGATGTTTCTGCAAATTTTGCTATCACTAGTGATGTCTCTGTAGGTGCAAGACTTAACTATGCAAATAGTACAGCCGATAAAGAAGCAAAAGGACATTTGACATCAAAGAGTGGTACTAAATACAATGATGGTAACTTCTATGCTGGTGAACTTTCAACTTCACTATTTGGTCTTGATCTAGCTGCTGGTTATATCGGCTGGAAAGCACAAGATAAAGGAGTAACATCTTTTAGCTTTGAAGATCAAGGTGGTCTAATAACTGCTGGTGAAGATGTATTTGACTGGACATATGCAGAGGGTAAAGGTAACTTCTTCTATGCAACAAGTGCGTATACATTTGATAAATTCAAAGTTGGTTTAGATTACGTAAAAGGTACTCAAAAAACATCAAATGGTGTTGGCAACCCAGATAAAAAAGATAAAGTTGAGGAATTTGTTCCAAGATTTGCTTACCAATACAACAAAAAGCTAACATTTAGCTCATTTTATTCTTTCCAAACTCACAAACTACCTAATGATGTGAAGACAAAAGATGACAAATTTAGATTTGAAGCTAAATACTCATTCTAATTCATAGCTCGTTAATCAACTTATGATATAATCCCGGGTCGGAGCAATCTGATCCGGGATTTTTAAATTTAGAGCAAAATTTCAAGGAAACTCATGAAAAATATCAAAATTTCTTTTTTGGCGTGTTTTTTGGTGGCAAATGCCTTTGCAGCTTCTCAGGTTTATTATATAGAGGCTCGTGGTGAGTTTGGTAAAGAGCTTGCCGAAATGGCAAAAAAGCAGGCTAATGACAGAAATGAAAAAGTAAATGTCTATGTCGATGAAGATCCAAGACGCTATAAAGACAATAGGATTTTAAAATTTGGCGTTGATAGAAAAGGTAGATATAGCGTCTCTTTAGGAAAAGAGCTTTATGAGAAACAATGCGCTAGCTGCCATGGTGAAAGCGCAGATAAAAGACCATTTGGCTCAACACCACTTAAAAACATGGATGCTAAAGATATAGAAGATAGCATCATCTCTTATAGAAGTGACTCAAGCTTTGGTGGTAGCGGTAAAAACGTTATGCAAAACCAAGCTAAGATCGTCTCAAACAATGATCTAGGCGCAATACTAGCCTATCTAAAAGGCAAAGATGCACTTGCAGATCAAGATACAAACGAAAATAAACCAGTTTCAACCGAAACAAAGCAGGGCAGTTATTTAAGATAAATTTCACTTCGGTAGCTTTGCCACAATATAAATAAAAGGAAGCAGATGTTAAATCCAAAAACATTATTTTTAAGTATGGGCTCAGCTATCGTTTTGATGATAATCTTTGCCATAGCTAGTGGAGCCGCCACAATAATAGAGAGCAAAACTAGCACTGAAGCAGCTTGGTACTATGTTTATGGCGCTGGCTGGTTTGCGCTTATCCAACTACTGCTTGGTATAAATTTAGCTTTCAATATATTTAGATACAACCTAATCGATCCTAAAAAACTGCCATCACTCATCTTTCACTTAGGTTTTATCGTCATCTTAATCGGTGCTGGCATCACAAGATACCTTGGCTTTGAAGCCGATATGCATATACGTGAAAACACTGCTTCAAACGTCGTTAGCACGAAGGTTTCATATATAAATTTAACAGCGCTTAACGACAAAGGCGAAGAAATCAGCTCGGCTATGCCCTTAGGACTTGCTGATGTAAAGAAGGGCTTTGATCTAAAACTAAAAACAGCAGATGGAGAGGCTAGTTTAAAATTTAAAGAATTTGTGCCAAATGCAAGTTATAAATTTGTAAATGATGATAGCGGAAAGCCTGTCGTTGAGTTTGTAGTCTCAAACGAGAGCGAAAGTGAAGAGATATTTTTACTTGAAGAAGAAGAGGCGAGGGTTGGAGATATCAGCTTTATCTTTAATGCTAAACCAGATGAAAATAAAAAATATGTTCTTTTTAGACTAAATGATGGAAATTTCACTGTTACTTCAAATGCTGATCTTTCAAAATTTACTATGGCAGATAGCTCAAAAACTGAGCTAAAAGCTGGCAGCGTGAATGAATTTGGCACAGGCAGCTTATATACTATCTCAAATATAAATTTTGCCCCAAGGCTAGTCTCAGCACACGCCACAAGAAAGCTAGTTAGCTCAAAGGATAGTGAGTTTAACGCATTGATAGCTGAGCTAAACTACAAAGGTGAGAGTAAAGAGATGCATGTATTTTACAACCTAATGGAGCCTTCACGTATCGCTGTGGCTGGACAGAAATTTAACGCTTCATGGGGAGCTCAGCAGATAAAACTTCCATTTAGCCTCTACCTAAAGGACTTTGAGCTAAAAAGATATCCTGGCTCAAATTCTCCTATGAGCTACTCAAGCGAGGTTGTGGTAAAAGATGGCACAAATGATCCTGGGTTTGATTATAGAATTTATATGAACCACGTGCTTGATTATGATGGATATAGATTTTTCCAAAGCTCATACGATACTGACGAGAAAGGTACGATCCTCTCTGTCAATAAAGACCCAGGCAAGATCCCGACATATATCGGCTACTTTTTGCTAGGTCTTGGCTTCTTGCTAAATGTCATAAATCCTAACAGCCGCTTTAGAAAGCTCGCAAAACTAATAGATAATGAATCAACAAAAAGCGGTAAAAAAGTAGCTACTCTCATAGCGGTCTTACTTTTAGGCTTAAATTTTAGCTCGCTAAAGGCAGAGGATTTCTTGCCGCATATCAGCAAAGAGCATGCAGACAAGCTTGCTAGGCTTATCGTGCAAAGTCCAGATGGCAGGATGAAGCCATTTGATACGCTTAGCAAAGAGGTTTTAAACAAAATTCATAGAGGCGAGAGCATAGGTGGCCTAAATTCAAACCAAGCGATGCTTTCTATAATGGTAACGCCTGATTTTTGGCGAAATGAGAAGATCATCGCACTTGGTCAAAGCAAGGAGCTAAAAAAAGAGCTAGGCGTCGATGAAAATGCAAGATACGCAAGCTTTGATGAATTTTTTAAAGCGACAAAAGATGGTGGAAGCGAGTATAAACTAACAAAATTTGCCGAGATAGCAAACCGCAAACACCCAGGCTCACGCAATACTTTTGACAAAGATGTGATAAAGATCGACGAGAGACTAAATGTATTTTATATGATATTTATCGGTGAAATTTTCAAAATTTTCCCAAAACAAGATGATCCGTCAAATTCTTGGTATTCGCCAGCTAGTGCGATGATGTACTTCTCGCCAAAAGAGGCTGAGCTAGTCGTTGGTATGATGAGAGAGTATTTCTCAGCTGTTGATGCAGCCTCAAAGGATAATGACTGGAGTAAGGCGGATGCGGCGCTTGAGAAAATTTCAGCCTATCAGCACAAATACGGCTCTGCCGTCATGCCAAGTGAGAAAAAAATAGACATAGAAATTTTATTTAATAAATTTCAAGTATTTGACCGCTTGACGCCGATATATCTTTTGGCTGGACTTGCGCTTTTACTATTTGTTTTTGTCAAGATGCTAGCACCAAAAGTACAGATAAATGGCATAGTTAAAGCCGTATATATTATAAATTTACTAGCCTTTCTTGCGCACACGGTAGGTCTTGGACTTCGCTGGTATATCGCCGAGCACGCACCTTGGAGTAACGCATACGAGTCGATGGTTTATATCGCTTGGGCGCTTGGACTTTCAGGCATCATCTTTGCAAAACGCAGTCCGATCGCACTTGCGCTTACATCTATATTAGCTGGTGTTACGCTATTTGTCGCACACCTTAGCTGGATGGATCCGCAGATCACGACGCTTGTGCCTGTGCTTCAGAGCTACTGGCTAACTATCCACGTCTCTATCATAACCGCAAGTTATGGCTTTTTGGGTCTTTGCTCACTGCTTGGCGGCTTTACTTTGCTGCTTATCATCTTGCAAAACAAGAAAAAGCCAAATACAGAGATCGCGCGCAATATCACTGAAGCGACACGCATAAATGAGATGGCGATGATACTAGGTCTTAGCTTGCTCACGCTTGGAAACTTTTTAGGTGGCGTCTGGGCGAATGAGAGCTGGGGTAGATACTGGGGCTGGGATAGCAAGGAGACTTGGGCACTAGTTTCGATCCTTGTCTATGCGGCAGTGCTTCACATGAGATTTATACCAAAGCTTAATAATCAATACGCATTTGCTGTTGCATCATTTTTTGCCTATTGGTCGATCATAATGACCTATTTTGGGGTAAATTTCTATCTAGCTGGCATGCACTCATACGCAGCTGGAGATCCGCTTCCAGTGCCTGATTTTGTCTGGATAAGCATCGCCATTATGATAGCGATGAGCGTTCTTGCATTTACGAAACGCTCTCTTTGCACAAGGTTATAGATGCTTCTTAAAGGCTTGATAGTCTTTTTTATTTTTTTGCTTATAGTGGCCATTTGTGCGCTAGTCTATCTTTTGCTAAAAAACAAAGATCATCAAGTCTTGGCAAGAGGGCTAGAAGCTGAGAGTGAAGAAGAGATCACGATCGAAAAGCTTGAAGAACTTGCTGGTGATAAAACTCTAAGCAAAAACGAGCTTTTCGAGCTTATACAAATTTTTGGAGAGAAATTTATAATACCAGCGAAAAAAAATCAGGTTGCTCCAAAAGAAGCTAGCAACTACATAAATTTTATAATCCTAATCTGCTCTCATCAAAATGCCGACGCAAAGCTTATTAGCTTTTTAGACAAAGAGGCTAAAAAGAAAAATCCAAGCTATGTTGCAGAGATCGAAGATAGTGAGAGGATAGGCATAGAAAACCGCAAAAATCGCAGGTAAAATTAACTTTTTTAAATTTAAGAACGCAAAACGTCGTTAGCAAAACTCAAATTTACAAAGCAAAAATAGGAGTGCAATTTGGACATCAATGATCTCTATGCTAGTTTAGTCTTTTTGCCGATAGTGCTAGCTATTTTGTTGATGATCTTTGCTGGCAGGCGAAATATAAAAGTCTATCTGAGTAAATTTGACTTGATCGGACTGCATCTCATTTTTCCACTCGTGATATTTCCCATCTTTGTAGCTATCTTTTGTGCAGTATGTGAGTATTTTGACGTTTCAAACGATGATGGGTTAGCTTATATTTTTTACACTATGCTTTTTATAATAGCTATTTACGCCGTTTTTGGCTTTTACGTTTGCATTAAATACAATCACGGCTTTATAAACTGCTTTTGGGCGCTTCTTTTAAGATTTAGCTTCATGACTCCGCTTGTTTATTTGCTATTTTTAGGTGGCAAAGGACGTGACAAAAATGGCAATGAGATAACCCCTGAAAATGTGAAAAATTTAAGCCTTTTTGAAGAGCTAAAATTTTCACTTTATAATATGATCGTCTTTAGAAAAAATCACGACAAAGATAAATTTCTCAGCAGGGATGAGAAAAATTCTAACGACAAAGTTCTAGTCTCAAAAGAAGAGTGGGATGAATTTTTAAAATGGAAAAAGAGCAGAGAGGGCTAAATCTAAAAAGAGCCAGCAAGATAGCTAGCTCAGCTTACGGCAAAACCAGGCCAAATTTCATAGCCACACCATATATCATCGCGCTAATAATACCAGCGAAAAATCCAGCGACCATATCATCACCCATGACACCAAGTCCGCCCTTTACGTTGCGGTCGATCCGGCCAATGATTGATGGTTTTTTGATATCAAGCGCCCTAAAGAGCACGAGCGAGAGAACTAGCTGAGAGATCGTAGCTCCGCTAATGGCGATAGCAAGCCAAACGCCAGCAACCTCGTCGATCACGATAAAGCTCTCGTCGTGTGAATTTACTTTTTTTTCAAAATCATCAATGACACTAATGCTCACCAAAAATAACAAAATGCTAGCTAGTAAAAGCGTGGTCGCTGAGAAAAAATATAGCACAAAATAAGCTGCCACAGCTCCAGCCGCCGAGCCCCAAGTACCAGGTGCCTTTGGTAAAAGTCCAAATCCAAAAAATGTCAAAAATAGCTTTTGCATAAATTTCCTTAAGTGAGTGACGATGTCTGGTAGAGCTTCATGAGCTCCTCATAAAAGTCGCGGTCGGTCTTGTTTTCAAGCAGCCCAGAATTTACAAAGAGATCGTCGCAGAGCTTTTGTATGTCTTTGAAGCGATTTACATAGAGTTTGCTTAAGATGAGCGCTGAAATTTCAGGCCTTACTAGTATGGCTGGTGGCATTATGCCATTAAATAGCAACTCCTTGATCACGTCTGGGTGGTATTTGATCTGGTGGTGCTGTCCGTGCGGGCAGCTTTTGGTGCTAACTAGCGTCTTACACTTGTTGCAATAAACTAGCTCAGGCAGGACGATCACGTCTAAATTTAGGTCATTTTTGTAGATATCAAGGATCGTGTGTGCCTCGTTGTGGTCAAAAAACATTCCGATACCTGAGTGGTTTTGTCCGATGACGAGCTTGTTTGCACCAAGCCTTGAGGCCGCGATACACTCAAGCGTTGGGTTGGCGTGCGAGCTAAAAAGGGTCGTGTTTTTTAGTGCGAAAACAAAGACCTTTTTTGTCGGCAAATAGTTTTGGTTGAAATAATCAAGCACCTGCTTTCTGATCTCATAGTCGATATGCCTCTCTTCGCGCGTTCTGATGAGAAAAACGACCACGAGATCGGCCTTGTCGATAGTCATCCTAACTAGGCGTTCATGCGCGCGGTTAAATGGATCAGCCGTTAAAAAGACAGCCGTTATCTTCTTGGCGCCACTCTCTTTTATCAGCTCATTTAGCGCATCTTTACTTATTTGGAGGCTCTCATCATATAGCTCAAACTCGCCGCTTATGCCGTATTTGCCTAAATTTAGCGACATTTCGCTGTTTGATTCATTTGCTAAAAATATATTTTTAGCTCGCATGCTCTCATCAAATTTAAAGACCTTTGCCACGTCGATGTGTCCAACGATCTTGCCGTCCATATTTAAATTTACTCTTTGCCCAGCATGCAGCTTGCTAGCGATATTTTGATTGACCTCGCCAAATGGGGCAAAGCCAAAAGAGTAGGGCATCGGTTCGCCGTTAAAGTAGCCCTTTTTTGCGACCTCTTTTATCTGCTCATCGTTCATCAGGGCACTAAAATTTGAGAGAATTTTGTTTTTGATAAGCTCTAAGGCGCCATAAACTTCGGTGTTTATAGAAATTTCACTATTTTTTCTTGCTGACGTCATATTTCTTTCTCTTTTCCCAAAGTGATTTTCTAGAAATTCCAAGCTTTTTACTTAGCTCGGTGTCGGGGAATTTATCTTGATAATTAACGATGATATATTTTATATATTCATCGATCGTGGCGATCTCGCCGATGTCAAAGTTTTTATCTCTGATGGATAGTTCAAGCTCGTCAAATGGCGCACTTTGCGCAAAATCGCTAGTTTGGATAGCTACTTTTTTCTTCTTGCAAAGCTCTAAAATTTTCTCTTTTTCATCATCTTTTAGCTCTTCAAGATTTGTGATGTATATTAGCTCGTTGCCACTTTGAGAAAGTGCTTTTTCAAGCTCACTAAAACAGGCTTTGCCCAAAAACAAAAATGGAGTTTTGTTTGACTTTACATAGTTAAAGATAAATTTATCGCTGTAGCCATTTTTGCTTGATTTTAAAAGAAGTGGAAATTTGATCTTTTTAGCTTCAAAACAAGGTATCTCGTAATCTTTTAGAGCGAAATTTATATAGTTTTCGTAGTTTTTGATCTCGTTTTTAAAGCCTCTAAACTCTTCAAAATGTCTTATCTTTCTAACAAGCTCTTCTATCATAAATGGCTTTTGGATGTAATCCACCGCGCCCGCTTGTATCGGTTTTAGCACGGTGTCGCTGTTGATGTAGGCGATGAGCAAGATGATGATAGAGCTTTTAAATTTCTCTATGACTGGGTAGAAGTCTTGCCCTGGGAGTGTGGTAGAAAGTAACACTACGTCAAAATTTTCAAATTTCAAAGCCTCTTTGACGCTCTTTGCAATCTCGCAGTCGTAGCCAAAGTCAGCTAGTTTGCTAGCCATCGAGCCAGCTAGGTAAATTTCGTTTTCTACTATTAAAATTTTCATATTTGTGTCCAGTTGTAAAATTTAAGGCTAGCACTTGCCATGACAGCGATCCCTTCGCATCTACCGACAAAGCCAAGCCCCTCAGTCGTCGTCGCCTTTACATTTATGCGGTTTTGGCTCAAATTTAAAGCCTGCGCGATGTTTGCCTCCATTTTTGATTTTAGCCTTGAGATTTTTGGTTTTTGCGCCATTATCGTTATGTCAGCGTTTGTTAGCACAAAGCCCACGCTTTGCACTCTTTTATAGGCCTCCTCAAGCAAGTAAATAGAGCTAATATCTTTAAATTTATCGTCCGTATCAGGAAAGAGCTCGCCTATGTCGCCAAGCCCAGCAGCTCCCAAGATAGCGTCTGTTAGCGCATGAAGTGCCACATCGCCGTCGCTGTGAGCCTTTAGCCTAAACTCATAGTCGATCTTTTCGCCACAAAGCACAAGCGGACGGCCCTTTTCAAACTCATGCACATCAAAGCCGTTGCCGACAAAGACTTCGTTTTCTGGTGCTTTTAGGGCTGAAATTTTGGCAAGATCCTCTTTAAAAGTGATCTTTCTAGCCATCTCATCGCCCAAAATGTGCCAAACACTTGCGCCAATGCCTCTCATAGCCGAGCTATCATCTGTGTAAATTTCTCCGCTACTAAGAGCTTTTTTAAGAAGTGCTGTGCGCGAGAGCTGCGGCGTTTGGATAAGTTTTACCTTTTCTCTATCGATTGCATTTTCGCCAAGATAAGCAGTGTCTGCGATCTTTAGCGCAGGGACCACGCAGTCAGCCTGAGCGGCCGCCTCTATGATCTTGTGAAAGAGCTCGCTTGATATGCAAGGGCGCGCGATGTCGCTAACTAGGACAAATTCGCTACTTACTAGCTCAAGTGCGTTTTTTAGGCTATCTTGCCTTGTCTCGCCACCATCAACAAATTTATAATTTGGAGCAAATTTAGACATATATTTACACTCTTTACTAACGACTATTATCTCTTTAAATGTGTAAAAGTTACTCAAATTTTTAGTGGCAAATAGCCAAAGTGGGTCACTGCCTATACGAAGCCATTGCTTCTTTACAGGTAGCTCAAAACGGCTGGAATTTCCGGCTCCAAGCATTATAAGTGAGATATCAAGCAAGGTAGCTCCTTTGAAGATTGTTACGGAATTATACATTCTAAAACTTGAAAAAATCTTTTTAAAAAAGAGTAGAAATTTAGATTTATTTAGTTAGTTCAAATATAAAAAGGATTAAAATTAGCTTTTTTATAAATTTAAAAAGGCTACTCATGAGAGAAAAGACGCAGATGTATTATGCTAGGCGTGGTGAGCTCACAAAGGAGATGAGCTATGTGGCAAAGGTCGAGGGGATAGGCGAAAATTTGCTCATGGATGAGGTGGCAAACGGCAGGATCATTATCCCAGCAAATGTAAATCACATAAATTTAAAGCCAATGGGTATAGGCAGAAAACTAAAGACAAAGGTCAATGCAAATATCGGCAACTCAAGCCTAAGCAGTGACATTTGCGCTGAGCTAAGAAAGCTTGAAATTTGCCTAGAATTTGGCGCTGATACGGTTATGGATCTAAGCACGGACGGCGATTTGGATGCCATTAGAAGTGCGATCATAGAGCATTCAAGCGTGCCAGTTGGAACGGTGCCTATGTATGAAATTTTAAAAGAGGCAAAAGAGGTTACAAATATCACAAATGAGCTAATTTTAAGCGTGCTTGAGAAGCAAGCAAAGCAAGGAGTTAGTTACTTTACGATACACGCTGGCTTTTTGCGTGAGTTTTTGCCGCTTGTTAAAAAGCGTAAAATGGGCATAGTTAGCCGCGGTGGCAGCTTGAGCGCTAGCTACATGTCAAAGCTAAATAGGCAAAATCCTTTCTATGAAATTTTTGATCAAATTTTAGAAATTTGCGCTAAATACGACGTCTCGCTCTCGCTTGGCGACGGACTTCGACCGGGATGTCTTTATGACGCAACAGACGAGGCACAGCTTAGTGAGCTAAAGGTGCTTGGAGAGCTAACACTTCGTGCGTGGCAGAAAGATGTGCAGGTGATGATAGAGGGCCCTGGTCATGTGCCATTAAGTCAAATTGAGTATAATATGAAAATCGAACAAGAGCTCTGCCATGACGCCCCATTTTACGTGCTTGGGCCGCTTGTTAGCGATATCGGCGCGGGGTATGACCATATCACATCAGCGATAGGTGGCACGATGGCAGCATATCACGGCGCTAGCATGCTTTGCTATGTGACGCAAAAAGAGCACCTAGGACTACCAAATGAAAATGACGTAAGAGAGGGCATCGTAGCTCACAAGATAGCAGCCCATGCCGCAGACGTCGCACTTGGCAAGGCTGGAGCCATCGAAAAAGACCATGCGATGAGTGATGCGAGATATGCATTTGACTGGAACAAGCAGTTTGAGCTTAGCTTTGATCCAAAAAAGGCTAAAGAGCTTCACGATGAGAGCTTGCCAGAAGATGCGTTTAAGAGCGCTCATTTTTGTTCGATGTGCGGACCAAAATTTTGTGCATATAAAATTTCAAAAGATCTAGAAAAAGGAGAAAAATGTTAAATAAAGAAGAGGTCTTAAATAGACTAAAAGGTGTCATATATCCGGGATTTGAGAAGGATATAGTTAGCTTTGGCTTTGTAAAAAATATCGAATTTGGCGATAAAATTTTAATCGAAGTCGAGATCGTTAGCTCAAGCTCTGATGTGGCAAACGAGCTAAAAACAGACATCAAACGTGTCATGGGCTCAAATGAGTACGTGCTAAATTTGATACAGCCAAAGATACCTGAGGAGAAAAGCAACACTCAAAGTGGCAAAAATATCGCGCCTCAAGTTAAAAATTTCGTAATGGTAAGCTCAGGCAAAGGCGGCGTTGGCAAATCAACCACAACGCTAAATTTAGCCATTTCAATGGCAAAACTAGGCAAAAAAGTGGGAATTTTAGACGCTGACATCTACGGACCAAATATCCCAAGAATGCTTGGCGAAGTAAATACTCAGCCACAAGTCGTTGGCAACAAGCTAAAGCCAATACTTAGTCACGGCGTGGAGATGATGAGTATGGGCGTTTTGATGGAAGAGGGCATGAGCCTTATCTGGCGTGGCTCGATGATAATGAAAGCGATCGAGCAGCTACTAAGAGACGTGCTTTGGAGCGAGCTTGATGTCTTATTTCTCGACATGCCTCCAGGAACGGGCGACGCACAGCTAACTCTAGCTCAAAGCGTGCCAGTAACAGCAGGTGTCTGTGTCACAACGCCTCAAGTAGTAGCACTTGACGATAGCAAACGTGCGCTTGATATGTTTGAGAAGCTTCACATCCCAATCGCTGGCGTCATCGAGAACATGAGTGGCTTTATCTGCCCAGATAACGGCAAAGAGTATGATATTTTTGGCAAAGGCACGACTGAAGAGGTAGCAAAGGCTTACAACACTCAAATTTTGGCTGAAATTCCTATCGAGCCAGCGGTTAGAGTGGGTGGCGATAGTGGCAAGCCAGTTAGCTTTTACGAGCCAAACTCAGTCACTGCAAAACGCTACGAGAGCGCAGCTGCAAGACTTTGGGAGATAATAGAAAATATAAATAACGGCGGCGGGGCTGATAACTCAGCGATCCAGCCAGTAAATGACGGCAAGAGTGCTTGCTCGAAGTAAATTTGCAAAAGATAAATTTTAGAGCAAATTTTAATTAAATTTGGCTACCAAAATTTGGCTTTGCTTGATGCAGGGCTTAAATTTTGGAGCCAAAATGCAATCATTAAAAAGAAAATTTAACAGGAGAAAAGATGAAAGCGATCGTAACCGTGGTCGGAAAAGATAGAGTTGGCATCGTTGCTGGCGTCTCAGCAAAGCTTAGCGAGCTAGGGCTAAATATAGATGATATAAGCCAGACTATTTTGAGCGACTTTTTCACGATGATGGCGGTGGTTTCAAGCGATGAAAATAAGGACTTTACAGCCTTAAGAGCGGAGCTAGATAAGCTTGGAGAGAACCTAAAAGTAAAGATAAATATCCAAAGCTCAGCCATTTTTGATGCGATGCACAAAATTTAAGGACAAAAGATGGATATCAAAAATGTAACCGAAACGATCTCGATGATCGAGGAGCAAAATTTTGACATCAGAACGATCACGATGGGCATTAGTTTGCTTGATTGCATCGACCCTGACATCAACAAAGCCTGCGATAAAATTTACGCAAAAATCACCACTAAAGCCAAAGACCTAGTTAGAGTGGGCAACGAAATTTCCGCTGAACTAGGCATACCAATCGTCAATAAAAGAGTGAGCGTGACGCCTATCTCGATAATCGGCGCCGCAACGGATGCAAAAGACTACGTGATGATCGCAAAGATGCTTGATAGGGCGGCTATTGAAGTTGGTATTGATTTTATAGGTGGTTTTTCGGCTCTAGTGCAAAAGGGCTATCAAAAGGGCGATGAAATTTTGATAAATTCTATCCCACAAGCGCTCGCTCAAACTGCAAAAGTGTGCTCAAGTGTCAATGTCGGCTCAACAAAAAGTGGCATAAATATGAGCGCGGTGCGTGACATGGGGCGCATCATAAAAGAGACGGCGGCAGCTTCAGAGATGGGCTGTGCAAAGCTCGTTGTCTTTGCAAACGCAGTCGAGGACAATCCTTTTATGGCTGGTGCATTTCACGGCGTGGGCGAGGCTGATGTGGTGATAAACGTCGGCGTTTCAGGCCCAGGTGTAGTAAAAAGAGCGCTTGAAAAGGTGCGTGGCGAGAGCTTTGACGTGGTGGCTGAGACTGTGAAAAAAACGGCGTTTAAGATCACTCGTATCGGTCAGTTAGTCGGTCAAATGGCGAGCGAGCACCTTGGGGTGAAATTTGGTATCGTTGATCTCTCTCTTGCCCCAACGCCAGCTGTTGGCGACTCAGTGGCTAGAGTGCTTGAGGAAATGGGGCTTGAGGCTGTTGGTACGCACGGCACGACTGCGGCACTTGCTCTGCTAAATGACGCGGTCAAAAAAGGTGGCGTCATGGCGTGCAATCAAGTGGGCGGCTTAAGTGGTGCCTTTATCCCGGTTTCAGAAGACGAGGGCATGATAGCTGCGGTGCGCGCAGGATCGCTAAATTTAGAAAAACTTGAAGCGATGACGGCGATATGCTCGGTGGGGCTTGATATGATCGCCATACCTGCGGATACGCCAAGCCAGAGTATAGCTGCGATGATCGCTGATGAGGCGGCTATCGGCGTGATAAATCAAAAAACAACGGCCGTTCGTATCATACCTCTTGGACGTGAGGGCGATATGATCGAGTTTGGCGGCCTTTTAGGAAGAGCGCCTGTGATGAAGATAAATAAGGCTTCGAGCGCAGACTTCATCGCTCGTGGCGGACAAATTCCAGCACCTATCCATAGTTTTAAAAATTAATTCAAAGTCCGCTTTAAATTTGCGGACTTTTTCTTAAATTTATCCTAATCTTTTCAACTGCTTTTAGTTAAAATAATAAAAAATTTAAATCAAGGAGCTAAAATGAAAATTTTATCACTGCTTACGGCGCTACTTTTTGGAGCGGTATTTGGCTTTGCAAATGATGGCAAAGTAAGAAGTATCGACATCTACGTCACGCCATACTACTCAGCAAATGCTGGCAAGGTGGAATATGTCAAGGTCTATGACAAGATAGATGAGCTACTAAAAAGTGGCAAAGTAGAGGATTTTAAAAAGGCAGAAAAGATCGTGCAGGACGCTTCGCAGTTAGTTAGTCCGATAACTCTTTTTGTCCTCTCAGCTCGCGCTTATGATCTTGGACTTCGCGATGATGCGGTATTTTGGTTTTATGCGGCAAAAAATCGCGCGATCTTGCTAAGAGGCGTTATAGACATGGAGGGCGAGAAATTCGCTGATGTGGTGGCTGCGATAGGGGCGTTTATGAAGCTTGTTGGCGACGTGGTCAATCCTTATGCATTTTGCGATATCAAAAAGCAACAAGAGATCGCTGACAAAGCGCTTGAATGGACTAAGAAAAATGCCTATGAAGCGATGTTTTCGCCAGAATTTAGCTCGCCTCACGAAGATAGAAAAGCAGCCCTTGCAAAAGGCATAGAAAAGCTTGAAGCCCGCAATAAAAAGGAGAAAGATTACTTTTTAGACAAAGACAATCTTGCTAACTTTAAAGCTATGCGCAAGCAAAATGGCACTGACGATAAATTTTGCTTTTAAATAGTCAGAAAAACTGAAAATTTGCTTGTAAATTTAGCTTTTGCTTTATGTTAAAAGGGCAAATTTACAAGCTGTCTCTATTTTAAATCACGATAAATTTGCTTAAAATTGGCTCTTTTTCATAAGAGTAGCAAAATCACAAAAATGAGAATAAAAAATGACTTTGAAATTTGGCGAGCTTGAAAAAGTCGCGGTAGATGATGGTTTTATTTGGTACGCGCAGCTGAAGCTAAAAAGCGAGAGCTTTGGAGAAGTGCCGTTTTGCCTTGTCTGTAAAGACGAGACTGTCGCAGACGATGAGACTACTTTGCTAGCAGAGCGAATTGCCAGTGATATCGACCAACACATAAAAGAGGCGCTTGTCTTTTTAAAAGATGAGCTTAAGCAAAAGTATCAATTGAGTGAGGACGAGCTTAGCTTGCTTGACGTGCCAGTTTGTGACCTGCCCTTTAGCTCGCCGCAATGCACCTTTTATGCGCGTGATAAGCAGTGGTTGATGAGCTTTGCCGAGGGTGCGCTAGATATCTGTGAGCCATTTGGTATTGGGGTGATCTTTGAGGGCGAAAAGCCGCTTAGTTTAGAAAATTTAGAGCTTAGTAGTGAGTGCTAAGTGCTTAAATTTTTAAATTAAAAGCTATATAAATTTAAGTTTTTCAAGCTTTGCAAAAATGATGAAAATTTTGTCTTTAGGTATTGGCTGCGATCTAAGAGGCACTAGAGTTTTTAAATGATTAAATTTTGCTGTCTTAGGTTTTGCGCCCAAAACAGCAAATTTATAAGCTAAGCGTTGCAGCAGTCGCTTGGATCTTTTTCTTTTGTGATCCTAGCTCTTAGGTCGTGGCGGATGATTTCAATTGACCAAAACCAGATCATGTGACCTACAAGCTCAGAGACGTACTCATACCAAGGAAGTGTCCAAAGTGGAGGAGTGAGGCCAAGAAGCGGCAGTGAGATACCATAAACTGCGATAGTTGCTAAAATGCCCGCCATCACGCCTTGCCACATCGTGATCTTTGGAAATTTCTCAGCCACGACGCAGTAGCCAACGGCAAAGACTACTGAAAATATGATGTGCGTTAGCATCACGTAGTTAAAGGCATGTCTTGCAAACTCGTAGATAGCAGCGTTTGGATCGGCGATACCGACATAATCTCTTAAAAATACATAAGGCGGGTTTAAGAAATTTCTCGAGCAGTCGATCGCATCAGCCGCTCTGATGGCACTTTCTGGTCCGCAAGCTGCGTTAAACATATCCATAGGGCTTCTTGGCGGAAGCGGTACTTCTGCACCCCATTTGACAAAAGCTGAAACTACGCCAGCGACGAGGCCGATCAACGCAGCTAAGGCAAATTTTGGTTTGGTAGCTAGATTTGACATTTTGTCTCCTTGTAAAATTTGCGACATTTTATTTCTATTTTCTTTATGATAAGGTTAATCATTATTATAATTTATAAATTTATCAAAAAACTCAAATGCTTTAAAATCATAAAATTTTTAGCCATTTTTGGCTAGACTAAGAAAAAATTTAAAGGAGAATAGATGTCTAAAGAGTTCAAAGACGCAAACGAATTTAAGGAATTTTTTGAAGAATTTAGAAAAAAAGATGGTTACAAAGATCCAGTTGTTTTTGGCATCGCAAGAGTCGATCGCGGACAAAAAAATAGCGACAAAATTTTGCAAGCAAGTTACGCCGTTGTAAATTATAAAGAGAGCTTTTTAAGCGCAGCTGCTTTTATCTACGCCTTGCAAAAGTGTGATGTTGAGGTTGATTTTGGTGCATCCGAGTTCGTGACTGATCTCACACCAAAGGTAGCAAAAAAGGCTAGCAAGCTCTTTAGCGTCTTTGAAAAAGATATAAAATCGCATAAAAACGTAGAGAATTTACACGCTGTGAAGATGGCATTTGAGGATGATCTTGAGCTAAATGAGAATAAATTTAAGCTTGTATTTTTGTTCGATGACGCAAAGCCACTTAGCGTGGAGGCCGTCTATCTCAAGCTCTACTTGATCTCACTTGGCAAGGTCGCACCTAGGACGATCGTGCTTGACGGAGCCTTTGGAGTGCTACCAAATGTCGCATGGACTAGTCAAAACATCCCGATCGAGCTTGAGTGGCTAAGAGAAAATGAAATTTCTCTAAAGATGTTTGGCGAGTATCCAGCGATCGTGAGCGTGGATAAATTCCCAAGATTTTTAAGTCACATCATCCCAGCTGATAACACGAGAATTTTAGACGCTGCCAAGGTTCGCATGGGTGCAGCTGTGCATCCTGGCACGGTGGTCATGCCAGGGGCTGCTTACATCAACTTTAACGCAGGTACGACTGGCGGCGTCATGGTTGAAGGCAGGGTTAGCAGCTCTGTCGTCGTGGGCGAGGGCAGTGACGTTGGCGGCGGAGCTAGCATACTTGGCGTGCTAAGCGGCACAAACGGCAACCCTGTAAGCATCGGCAAACATTGCTTGCTCGGCGCAAACTCAGTCACTGGCGTGCCACTTGGTGATAACTGCATCGTGGATGCTGGCATAGCGGTGCTTGAGGGCACAAAGGTCTATATCTCGGCAAGCGAGCGCGAAAAGCTAGCTAAGATAAATCCAGAGTTTAAATTTGAGGCTGAAATTTACAAAGCGCTTGAGCTTGGCGGACTAAACGGACTTCATTTTAGGCAAAATAGCCAAACAGGACAGATCGCCGCGAGTGCGAGCAAAAGGGCTATCAAGCTAAATGAGGCACTTCATTAAAAGGAGCTAACATGAAAGTTGGCATTTTGATGTTTGATAAGTTAAATTTGTTAAGCTTTGCCAAAATTTATGATTTTTTGCATAAATTTGAAGGTTTTAACATCAAAACATATGCGCTAAAGCCTGAAATAGTCGATGAATTTGGCATTAGACTTCATCCTGAAATTTACGCTGAAAGCCTTTATGGCGTGGATATCTTGGTCGTACCAGATGGCGTCGGAGCGCTTGGGCTAAGATATGATGAGATATTTTTAAGCTGGATAAAAAGCTCAGCGAGTGCGAAATTTAAGATCGGCTTTGACCTTGGCGTGCTCATACTTGGTGGGGCTGGATTTTTAGAGGATAGAGAGGCTTGCATAAGGGGTGGATACAAAAACGCGCTAAGTGGCTACTGCGAGGTAAATGACGCCAAGATGTGTGAGAGTAGGGGCGTCATAAGTGTTAGTGAATTTGATGACGAGATCAAAGAGCAGCTCGCAAAAATCCTAACTAAAGATAAAATTTAAGGGCTTTGGCTCTTAAATTTGATAGAAATTTTATCTTTTTAATGAGCTTATGGCTTGACTTATGGCTCTATTTACCGCTTCTAAATGCCACTTTATCCATGCCGTAAAGTCAAAATTTGAATTATTTTCAAGCTTTGTTGTCTGCTCTAAAATTTCATAATAAACTTTTTTATTTGCGTAAATAATGCTCGAGATAGAAAACGGCTTAATGCTTTCACTAGCTAAGCAGTAGTGTGCCAAAGCCCTTGCCATGCGTCCGTTGCCGTCATCATAAGGATGGATGATCACAAACCAAAGGTGCGCTAAGGCGCTTTTTATATAGGCGTTTTCGGAGCTTTTATTGATAAAATTTAAAAAATTTCATCCTCTACGTGCTCTGCTGGCAAGGCTTCGTAGTGGATTTGCACATTTTTTGAAGGAGCTGAGACTACGTTCGTCTCATCATCTCTAAATTTAGCTCTTTTTATCTTGTGGTTTTTGCTTTGGCTATATTCAAACAAGGCATTGTGCCAGCCATATAGCCGTTTGAAGTTCATAGGAGCTTTGTTTAAATTTGCATCAAGCATTAGCGAGACTAGATTATCGCTATGTCTAGTCGCATGAGTGTCAGCTAGCCAGTCAAAATTTTCATCTAGTCTCTTTTTTACCGACGAGCGAATGCTTGATATATTAAGTCTCTCGCCCTCTATGAGAGATGAGCTTATTATTTCATCTTCAAGTGTGCTAATTTGCGCCTTTAAAAGATCGTTTCTGTTGATCTTGCTTGTTAGCTCTTTTAAGATTTCGTGATTTTGCTCTAGCTTTTTTATGATGGTGTCTATCTCTCTTTTATCGAAAGAGAAATTTGGATAGTTAGGATGTTGCCATATCCAAAGGTTTTGCATTATTTTCCTAAAAGTAGAGTATTTTTTTAATCAATATTTTGATTTGTTATTTTGTAAAAATAATTTTTTGTTAGAAAATAGAGCCAAGGAAAGTTAAGGCTAGATAAGATTATCTACCTAGCCTATAATCTCTTCTGGCATCCTTATAACCACGTCTATAACCACGATCAAAACCATCATCATAGTCGTCGTCATCATTATAGTAGCCTCCGCGATAATCACGCTGGAATCTATCATATCCATTTTGATAGTATGGACGGTAGTTAGGAGGATATGGTGCATAGTTTGGATCAACAGGATAGTAGCCATTTGCACGACAACTATCCTCGTCAAATTTTTCTATTCCGTTGCGAAATTTATAGCTTTCTATTTTTTTATCAAAGCTATCAATACTTCTTATGTCGCCATAAATTTTAGCCATTTCTCTTTGATTTATAAGACCACAAAGCCTAGCTTCAACTTTTTTTTCGTAACTCATAGAAAACAAAAAAGTTAATGAACAAAATAAAATGGCTATAAATTTCATATTAATCTCCTACTTTTAGGCTTCCACCTTTGCCAAGACCACCCTTTACGGTTTGTGCTTTGTAGTCTTTTAGGGCGATAACTAATTGATTCATCGAATCAAGGAAAGCATTTACAAGTGTTTTTCCCTCAGGTGTTCTTGAATATGCGCCAAGTCCAGCACCAAGAGAAGCGCCAGCACCGCCGCCCATGCCAAAGAAGTCAGTGCTAGAAGCTGAGCCAATGGCCGCTGCTAATTGAACGCCTGAACGGTTTTCTATAAGAACCAATGTAGTCTGTGTCTCTTTTGTTGAAAAACCACCAGCTATAGCACCCGCTACACTACCAAAAAGTGCTCCAACAAGACCACCTGCACCACCTGTATCTTCATTACTAAAGAATATTTCAGGGCGAATAGTATAATCAGCTGCCACCATTTTGCCTTTGCCAAAGCCAGAACCGCTACGTAGTTCGCCTGATCTATCAAGCGCACGCTCTTGCATCATATTATCCATCATAGCACCACGCTCGACTATAACAAAGCAACCAGTTTGTTGTGCAAGAAGGCGCAGAACAGGAATAGTTGATGTTAGCTTGTAGTTGCGTGTCAAATATGAATACCAATCAGAATTTTGGTCCTCATAAAACGCAAGTGTTCCAAGAGTGCTACTACATTTTTCTATTTTAGTATTAGCATTATTGTTATTACTGCCAGCAGCACTACCAGTTACGCCATTGCTATTGCCAGTTGCACAACCACTTAAAAGTAAAACTCCAAGACCTACGCTTAGTAAAGATGAACTTAACTTCATTTTTATCCTTAATGTTTAAGTTAGTTTTAGCATTATATATGAGTAAATATTATAAAAATATTAATATAAAATTTATGTTTAATAACATAATGCAAAATTATTTTTCACAAAAATTTAAGCGGCCAGCAAGATGCCAGTCACATAAATTATTCGACAGTTACGCTTTTTGCGAGGTTTCTTGGCATATCGACATTGTTGCCAAGTCTAACAGAAATTTCAAGTGCAAGTAGCTGAAGCACAAGCATCATCTCGAAAAATTCGCTCATATAGTGATCTTGAACACTTGTTTTTACGTAGTCATCGCTTAGTTCAAGCTCAAGCGGACTTATCGCTAGGATATATGCATCTCTTGCAGCGAGCTCTTCGACATTGCTCTTTGTCTTTTCATAAAGTAAATTTTGAGGCATTAAAGCGATCGTAAATAGCTTCTCATCTGCAAGCGCAATAGGGCCGTGCTTCATCTCGCCTGATGGATAGCCCTCGGCGTGAAGATATGAAATTTCTTTAAGTTTTAACGCACCTTCAAGTGCTAGCGGATAGAAGATATCTCTACCGATAAAGAAGAAGCCATGACCGTGCAAATAGTGCTTGCTTAGGCGGTGAAGCTTCTCTTGCAAAGAGTTATCTATATTTAAAATTTGTGGGATGTGAAGAAGCGTTTTGATCTCGTGATCAAGCTCTTTTTTGCTGATAGATCCCTTTGCTGATGCCATTTGAAGTACAAGCATCCAAAGCACGATGATCTGCGTTGCAAAGGCCTTTGTGCTTGCCACGCCTTTTTCGATGCCAGCGCGAGTTAGAAGCGTATTGTCAGCTAGTCTAACGATAGATGAGTTATCGACGTTGCAAATCGCAAGCGTCTTTAGCCCAGCCTCTTTTGCTATCCTAAGTGCTTCAAGAGTGTCAGCTGTCTCGCCACTTTGAGAGATGACGATGAAGAGCGAGTTTTTGTTTAGATAAGGCTTTCTATATCTAAATTCGCTTGCCACTTCGACCTTTGTTCTAACTTTAGCAAGCCTTTCAAAAAGATAGCTTGCAACAAGCGCTGCATGGTAGCTCGTACCGCACGCACAAAGCACGATATCATCGATACCTTTTAGGTATTCATCGTCTAAATTTTCAAGGGTGACTTTGTGGTTTTTAACTCTGCCCATGATGGTTTCAGATACGACTGCGCCTTGCTCGTAAATTTCTTTCTCCATAAAAAATGTATAACCCTCTTTTTGGGCATAGCTCTTATCCTTTGGCAAAGCGTTAAATGTTATGCTAGCCTTTTTGCCGTGTTTAAAAACAGCTATCTCGTCTAAGCTCACGTAGCCGTAGTTGTTATCATCAAGATATGCCACTTCTGTTGCGTTGCCGATAAGTGGGGCATCTGATGAGGCAAAATATAGCTCTTTTTTGTCGCTTTTGCCTATCGCCATAGGAGCGGCATCTTTTGCGAAAAATATCTTATCAGGTGCAGTTTTGGTGATAAGCAGCGTCGCATAAGCGCCTCTTAGCTTTGCGATAGTCGCCTCATAAGCTTTAAATGGGTCTTTTTTCTCTTTTAAAATTTCTTCAAAAAGATGCACGATCACTTCGGTGTCGGTTTGGCTCATAAATTTCACGCCCTTTGCCTCAAGCTCATCTTTAAGCTCTTTGTAGTTTTCGATGATGCCGTTGTGAACGACAAATGAGTGCTCGCCAAGGTGCGGGTGAGCGTTTATCTCGGTTGGTTTGCCGTGAGTCGCCCAGCGTGTGTGACCTATCGCCACGCCAAAACCTTCTGATGTAAAGTCCTTTGTCTTTAGGACTAAATTTTCAAGCTTGCCGACCGCTTTGAAAAAGTCGATCTTGCCATCACTCATCACAGCCATGCCAGCGCTGTCGTATCCGCGATACTCAAGCTCTTTTAGCCCGCTTAAAATGACCTCTTTTTTCTCTTTATCTCCGATGTATCCTACGATTCCACACATGTTTTACTCGCTTATTAATAAATTTAATATCTCTTCGCCTTTACTCTCAAGTCGCTCGTTTTTCTCGATCAAAAAGAGATTTCTCGTTCTATTTTTAACCGTCTGAATTCTCGCACTCGTTACTTGAAAATGAAGCCTGTCAAAAACACTCATCACATAAGCCATTAGCCCGCGCTGATCTTTTGCGTTGATGCTAAGTTTGGCGTAATCTTTTGAGTGATTTAGCTCGAAGTTTATCTCATCTTTGTTAATATTTGGTTTCAAAGGCTCTCTTAAAACCTCGCTATTTAGGGATTTTATGGCTAAAATTTTAGTGTTTTCAAGCTCGTGATTTTTTACATTTTGATTAAAGTCAAGCCTGATATAAAATTTCTTCTCAAAAAGCTCAAATATCTCCATATATGCAAGGTCAAATTTGGCAAATTCATAGAGCAGGGCGCTTAAATTTAGGCTCTTGTTTGTATAAATTTGAATGCTTAAATTTTTACTATTGTTTATGAAAATTTCTGTTTCGTTTAAGCTATCAGCCACTTTGCTTAAATTTATGATCTCGCTCGCGCTATATTTTGTAAAGACCAAATTTGATGTGATCTTGAAAATTTTCTCTTGTAGCTTTGGCTCAAGCGCCAAAAACTCGCTATTTCGTTTTATAGACTGCTCTTTTTTTACTCGCCTTGTCGCTTCATCAAGTAAATTTTCATCGCTAAATGCGCTAAGAGAAATTTCATAAAGCTCCCTTAAAAGCTTTGCTGTGTAGGCGTTGTAAAGCCTCTCATTTGTGGCGTTTATCACGCAGTAGCTAAGGATGTAAAGTAGCTTTAAAACCTGTTTGTCGCCAAGCTTTGAGATAAAGGCAAAGATGACGCGCTGCGAGTAGATGTCCTCTCTGTTTGAGACGTTGCTCATTAGGGTGTGGTATTTTATCAAGATGACGCCGACGTTGATAGCTTTTTGACTCAAATTTAGCTTGTTCGCGTAGGCTCTAAAGATGTTTGCGCCGATGTTTGCGTGATCTTTGCCGCCAAGTCCTTTACCAACGTCATGCATAAGCGTCACGATCTTTAGCATCGTTTTGCCCTCCAAGCAAAGCTCAGCGTAGAGATTTTTTATGAATTTATCTTTTATATTTTCAAGAAATTTGACACTTAAAATGCTATGCTCATCAACCGTAAATTCGTGATAGCCGTCATATTCTGCTAGCTGGGAGATATGCTCCATCGGTTTTATCAAAATTTGTATCATCTGTGCATCGAGCAAGGATTTTAAGATAGCGTAGGAATTTTCTCTTAAAAATATCTTCTTAAACTCGCTTATAGCGCGCTCTAAGCCATCTTTTGTGATGATGGCTCGCTTGATATAAAAGATAGCGCTTATATCAAATTTATAATCCACATCTTTTAGCTCTAAAAGCTCATTTATGAGATCCTCGATAAGGGCTGGCTTTTTGTGAAGTGGCACGTAGATGACGCCATTTATCTCGTAAAAGCCATTTTTTAGCCTAGCAAATTTTCTTTGCTCGAAGCTTAACTCGCTTTTGAAAAATGGCCTACAAAGCGAAGCTGCGATAAATCTTGAATAAATGGCTACGTTATTCATCGAGCTTAGCATCTTTTGGCTGATGACGCTCTCGTTGTCTTGCAGCTTTTTGGACTTTGTCTGCATGAAATTTGTCGTGATCTCGACACTTGAAGCGCTGAAAGTATCGGTGTTTTGAGTTAAATTTAAAGCACTTAGCAAGCTTAGTAAAAAATCCACATTTAGATTAAAACTTGCTATCTCTTTTTCATTCATCACTTTAAGGGCTTGCGATCTAACCGAAACGTCGCTATCTAGGCAGTTTAGTATGCAGTTTAGATGATAAATTTCATCGATCCCGCCAAAGCCACTTTTTAAATTTGGCTCTTGTGCTAAGTAGCTTATGCTAGAAAATGGCAAAAATGCCTTTAAATGGTAGTTTAAAAAGGCTTTTTTATCAAATTCTTTTATCTTTACGATCTCGCTTTTTACTAAGCGGTAAAGGCTTTTTGAGCCGCAGATATAGCGAAGTTGCGAGGTTTCGCTTTTAAATTTAAGGTCATCTTTGAAATTTATGAAAATTTCATCCACTTCGGCGCTTTTTATCACAAATTTCATGCCAGAGCTATCTAAAATTTCAGAAAATTCTTTTAAGAAATTTTTTATATTGTAGCCCTTTAAATTTTTATAAACTAGCAAAATTTCAAGCTCGCTATTTGCGCTAAGTAGCGTTTGGGCGTATTTGCCAGTGGCTAGAACGCTAAAGGCAAAGCTGTCGTTTTGTGGTACAAACTCATCAAAAAATTCTCGCATAGTTTCATTTAAATAAGATTTTATAAAATCATCATACTCTTTGGCTAAGAAATTTGTGAAATTTCTGCCTTGGTTTTTTTGAAAATGTTTTGGCAAATTTGCCTTAAAATCAAGAAATTTCTCTTTGATCTTTGAATAATTATCGCTATTTTTGGCACTTTTATCAGCTAGCATTTAGTGTTTCCATTGTTAAAAATATCTTGGCAAATGTTACATAATTTTTGCAAAAACAAAGCTTTATTTGCTTATAATGAAGCCTTAAGTTCAGCTTTAGGACGATATAAATAATGAATCTATTACAAAAACTAGAAAGTGGCGAGAGATTAAGCAAGCAAGAGGCTTTTTCGCTTTATGAGCTTGATCTTTTTACCTTGGCTAAATTTGCCGATAAAAAGCGCAGAAAACTGCACGGCAACAAGGTCTTTTTTAATGTAAATCGCCATATCAATCCAACAAATATCTGTGCTGATATCTGTAAATTTTGTGCATTTTCAGCCCACAGAAAAAATCCAAATCCATACCTAATGAGCCACGAAGAAATTTTAAAGATCGTTGATGAGAGCGTTAGCCACGGCGCAAAAGAGATACACATCGTCTCCGCCCACAACGCAACTAGCGGCTGGCAGTGGTACTTAGAAATTTTTAAAAAGATAAAAGCAGCCCATCCAGAGCTTCATGTAAAGGCGATGACGGCGGCTGAGATTGATTTTTTGTCAAGGCATTACGGCTTAAGCTACGATGAGGTGATAGAAAAGATGCTCGAATATGGCGTCGATAGCATGCCAGGCGGCGGGGCTGAAATTTTTGATGAAGAGATCAGGGCTAAAATTTGCAAAGGCAAAGTAAGTAGCGAGAACTGGCTAAAGATCCACAAAATGTGGCACGATCACGGCAAACAAAGCAACGCAACAATGCTTTTTGGCCACATAGAAAGTCGTGAAAATAGGATCGATCATATGCTAAGGATAAGGGACTTGCAAGATGAAACTGGCGGATTTAACGCATTTATCCCGCTAGTTTATCAAAGAGAAAATAACTACTTAAAAGATGTGAAATTTTTAGGATCGGCTGAAATTTTAAAGACTATGGCGATATCTCGCTTGGTCCTTGATAATGTCCCACACATAAAGGCATACTGGGCTACATCGACCTTAAATTTAGCGATGATCGCTCAGGAATTTGGCGCTGATGATCTTGATGGCACGATAGAAAAAGAGAGCATACAAAGTGCAGCTGGTGCAAATAGCGCAAATGGCGTTACACTAAAGACATTTTGCGATCTCATAAAAACATCTGGTTTTACGCCGGTTGAGCGTGATAGCTTATATAACGAACTTAAAATTTACTAAAGGAGCTTGGGGTGAAGTTTTTTGACTTAGCACAAAACAAAACGAGTGTGAAGCAGGAATTTGGAGCGGGACTTACGACATTTTTAGCGATGATGTATATTGTGCCAGTAAATGCGATCATTATGAGCAAAACTGGCATGCCTTATGAGGCACTAATCACTGCAACAGCGCTAATTACCATATTTTCTACGATATTAAATGGTCTTTGGGCGAACACGCCAGTTGCGATGAGCGTTGGTATGGGGCTTAACGCTTATTTTACATTTGGTCTTTGCATCGGCATGAAAGTGCCTTGGCAAACGGCTCTTGGCGTTGTTTTCTTAAGTGGCGTGATATTTGTCGTCTTATCTTTTACAAATTTTAGGATGTGGATAATAAGATCCATCCCACTTGATCTAAGAAGAGCGATAAGCGCTGGTATAGGCACATTTATCAGCTTTGTGGCATTTCAGCAAATGGGCTTTATCGTAAATAACGATGCGGTTTTAGTTGGCATAGGAAAATTCAAAGATCCAAACGTGCTTCTTGGCGTTTTGGGGCTATTTTTGGTTATCTGCTTTTGGGCATGGAAGATAAAGGGCGCATTTATCCTAGCTGTGCTTGTCACTTCAGTGATAGCTTGGGTGCTTGGCATCGCTCCTCATCCAACAGAAATTTTCTCAACTCCAGCCTCTATCTCACCGATATTTTTAGAGCTTGATATAAAAGGTGCGTTTAGTCTAGCATTGCTTCCAGTTGTTATCACATTTTTTGTGACCGATCTTTTTGACTCGATAGGCACGCTAGCTGGAGTTGGCACGAGGGCTGGGATATTTGACGAAAACAAAAAAGATGGCGTCGTAAAACTTGAAAAAACTCTTGAAGCTGACGCTGTTGCTACCGCAGCTGGCTCGCTTGTAGGTGTAAGTACGACCACATCGTTTGTAGAAAGCGCTAGTGGCGTAGAAGAGGGCGGTAGGACTGGTCTAACGGCTGTATTTTGCGGACTTTTATTTATACTTACATTATTTATGTTGCCACTTTTTAAAGCGATCCCTGGTAACGCCATCTATCCGATCCTTGTAATGGTTGGCGTGCTTATGTTTGCTGAGCTTGCTAGTATAAATTTCAAAGATCCAGCCATCGCCGTTGCGACATTTTTCATAGTTGTGCTCATCCCGCTTACTTACTCGATCACAAATGGCCTTGCATTTGGCTTTATGTCATACGTCATAGTTAAGCTCATAAAGAGAGAATTTAGCGATATAAATTTAGGCGTAGTCGTGCTAGCACTCATTAGTTTTATCGTATTTTTAGTGCATTGATAAGGATGAAAGATGATATTTTATAGCTACGATGAATTTGCCGTTGATGCCAAAAGGATGGCAAAACAGATAAAAGATGAGTTTGATCCAGAAGTGATACTAGCTGTGGCAAGAGGCGGTCTAACGCTTGGCCACTCGCTAGCCGTTGCACTTGAAAATAGAAATTTATTTACTTTAAATTCTATCCACTACGAGGATACAAACAAGCTTGATACGATACAAATTTTTAATGTGCCAGATCTTAGCAGATACACTAAAATTTTGCTTGTTGATGATATCATCGATAGCGGCGAGAGCATGGTCGAGATAAAAAGAGAGCTGCTTAAACGCTATCCAAATTTAGATATAAAGATAGCTACTGTATTTTATAAAGAGAAGGCTCTGCTTTTGCCTGAATTTAAAGTAAAAGAGGCTCATGACTGGGTTGAGTTTTTCTGGGATATACATATTTAAGGGTGCGATTTGTTAGAAAGAGTTAGAGAATTTGCTAGTAGGCACATTGCTTTTAGCGTATTTTTGATATGTTTGATTGATTTTGTATTTCTACTTTATGCGGCAAATTCTCTTAGCATAAGCTACAACGAGGCTGAAATTTTCTTTCAAAAGCACAGCCTTCTTGGCTATATCTTAAAACTAAGCGCCCATTTTTTTGGTCAAAATGACCTTGCTGTGCGAGGCGTGATGATCTTTTTTCACATCGCAAGCGTAGTTTTGATGTATAAGGTGAGCAAATTTTACATCAAGCTTGAGTTTGACAGGATCGTAGCGGTCCTACTTTTTGTGCTACTTCCTGGCACGCTAGCTTCAGCCCTTATCATAAATAACGCTGGAATTTGCATCACTTTAGCGCTTTTGTGCATATATCTTTTCCATATTAAAAAGAAAATTTTATTTAGTCTCTTTTTCTGCCTAGCCTTTTTCATAGATGGCGATTTTTTGATATTTTATGCAGGATTTTTTATATTTGCGCTTTATAAAAGAAAGCCGCCTCTTGCTTGGCTAAGTGCCATTTTATTTTTGCTGACACTTTACTTTTTTGGCTTTGAAACAAATGGCAGACCAAGTGGGCACTTTATCGATACTTTTGGCATATTTGCTGCTGTATTTTCGCCATTTGTCTTTATCTTTTTTGTATATACGATTTATAGAATTTGGGTTAAGGAGAAGAAGGATCTTTTGTGGTTTATCGCCATTTGCTCATTTTGCTTTTGTATGATAGTCTCTGTGCGCCAAAGGCTGGAGCTTGAGCAGTTTTTGCCATTTTGCGTGATCGCAACGCCACTTATGGTAAGAGTTTTTTTCAACTCGTATCGCGTGAGACTGCCAAAATTTAGAAAAGGACACAAAATTTGCACTAGCTTAGTGATGCTTTTTTTGGTATTTAACTGGTCAGCGATCATCTTTAATCAAATTTTTTACCTCTTTTTAAACGATCCTACAAAGCATCTCACTTATAAATTTGATGTAGCAAAAGAGCTAGCAGATAAGCTAAAAGAGGCTGGAGTGCAAGATATAGCGACTGATGACACAAGGCTTGCACTAAGGCTTAAATTTTATGGGATAAAAACAAAAAGCTACTCTAAAAATTTATTAGCAAGTGCCGATTTAGATGAGAAGTCAAAATTTAGTATAGAAAAAATGGGAAAAGTAGTTGCAAATTTCAATATCAAGGAACGATAAGCTATGAAAAAAAGAGCTTTTACGATGATAGAGCTTGTTTTTGTTATTGTTGTTGTTGGAATTTTAGCTGCCATTATGATCCCAAAACTAAATAGAAATGCCTCAAGAGAAGCTGCAACTCAAATTTTAACTCACATAAGATACACACAACACCTTGCTATGCAGGATGATAAGTATTCTATCACCGAAAAAGGATGGGCAAAACAGCGCTGGACGATAGCCTTTGCGAAAGATAAAGTAGATGGCTGTTCGGTTGATAAAAATAATGAGCTAACTTGGAAATATAGTGTTTATTATGATAAAAGTATGACTGGAAACCCGAATTCACAAGATGAGTTTGCAAGTGATATTTATAAGACTGGAAAGTTATTAACAGCTGGCTGGAGTGGTATGCCAGGTGGTGACTGCAAAAAGATAAACAAAGAGCTAAATATAGAAAAAAGATTTGGCATAATAGATGTAACTCTATCTGGTGGATGTGTAAAAGGTAAGGCAAATAAAAAAGTAGCCTTTGATGAGATGGGACGACCGATGTGGACAATAAGCACTGTTGGTGGTGGTATAAAGCGACCATACGATAGACTTGTTAAAAAAGATTGCAGTATAACAATAACTGACAAACGTGGTAATCAAACAACCATTATTATAGAAAAAGAAAGTGGCTTTGCATCTATAAAAGAAAATAGTTAAATTTGATTAAAAATTTATAGTTTTTATTTTTTAAAAAAGTTGCCATTTTTTAATCTCCCTTTAAGCATCCCTCATATATAATTCCAGCTCACGAAACGAGAAACCACCTTTAACTTCAACGTTAATAAAGCCTTTTTCTTATCGTTGTTCTTTTAACTTACAATTGTTAAACTATTAGTCAATCTTTGAAATCTAAACAAGTGATCGATTGAGCCAGTCTATTATGATTAAATAATAGATTAGACAAACTAATATAAAAACTAAAAGTTTTTTTGATTAAAAACTTCATAATAAATACTAAAAGCAATTTTAGTAAAAACATTATTACTAGATTGCATTAGCAATCTTAGTCTTTAGTGTTGCTTCTTAGTAAAGCTTTGCTTTACGCTAAAGAAGGTTAATATGGAGAGTTTGATCCTGGCTCAGAGTGAACGCTGGCGGCGTGCCTAATACATGCAAGTCGAACGGACAAGTAAGAGCTTGCTCTTATGAGTTAGTGGCGCACGGGTGAGTAATGTATAGCTAATCTGCCCTACACTAGAGGACAACAGTTGGAAACGACTGCTAATACTCTATACTCCTGTCTGACATAAGTTAGATAGGGAAAGTTTTTCGGTGTAGGATGAGGCTATATTGTATCAGCTAGTTGGTGAGGTAATGGCTCACCAAGGCTATGACGCATAACTGGTCTGAGAGGATGATCAGTCACACTGGAACTGAGACACGGTCCAGACTCCTACGGGAGGCAGCAGTAGGGAATATTGCTCAATGGGGGAAACCCTGAAGCAGCAACGCCGCGTGGAGGATGACACTTTTCGGAGCGTAAACTCCTTTTGTTAGGGAAGAACAATGACGGTACCTAACGAATAAGCACCGGCTAACTCCGTGCCAGCAGCCGCGGTAATACGGAGGGTGCAAGCGTTACTCGGAATCACTGGGCGTAAAGGACGCGTAGGCGGATTATCAAGTCTCTTGTGAAATCCTATGGCTTAACCATAGAACTGCTTGGGAAACTGATAATCTAGAGTGAGGGAGAGGCAGATGGAATTGGTGGTGTAGGGGTAAAATCCGTAGAGATCACCAGGAATACCCATTGCGAAGGCGATCTGCTGGAACTCAACTGACGCTAATGCGTGAAAGCGTGGGGAGCAAACAGGATTAGATACCCTGGTAGTCCACGCCCTAAACGATGTATACTAGTTGTTGCTAAGCTAGTCTTGGCAGTAATGCACCTAACGGATTAAGTATACCGCCTGGGGAGTACGGTCGCAAGATTAAAACTCAAAGGAATAGACGGGGACCCGCACAAGCGGTGGAGCATGTGGTTTAATTCGAAGATACGCGAAGAACCTTACCCGGACTTGATATCTAACAAATCATCTAGAGATAGAAGAGTGTCTGCTTGCAGAAATGTTAAGACAGGTGCTGCACGGCTGTCGTCAGCTCGTGTCGTGAGATGTTGGGTTAAGTCCCGCAACGAGCGCAACCCACGTCATTAGTTGCTAACAGTTCGGCTGAGCACTCTAATGAGACTGCCTTCGTAAGGAGGAGGAAGGTGTGGACGACGTCAAGTCATCATGGCCCTTATGTCCGGGGCGACACACGTGCTACAATGGCATATACAATGAGAAGCAATATCGCGAGATGGAGCAAATCTATAAAATATGTCCCAGTTCGGATTGGAGTCTGCAACTCGACTCCATGAAGCCGGAATCGCTAGTAATCGTAGATCAGCCATGCTACGGTGAATACGTTCCCGGGTCTTGTACTCACCGCCCGTCACACCATGGGAGTTGATTTCACTCGAAGCCGGAATACTAAATTAGTTACCGTCCACAGTGGAATCAGCGACTGGGGTGAAGTCGTAACAAGGTAACCGTAGGAGAACCTGCGGTTGGATCACCTCCTTTCTAGAGTACATATAGATATTCTCTCACAAGATATCTATAAGAAAGATATTCTCAATCATCCTTGTTTAGTTTTGAAAGATTGATAGACCTATAGGGGCCTATAGCTCAGCTGGTTAGAGTGCACCCCTGATAAGGGTGAGGTCACAAGTTCAAGTCTTGTTAGGCCCACCAGAGAATTTAATTGGGGAATTAGCTCAGCTGGGAGAGCGCCTGCTTTGCACGCAGGAGGTCAGCGGTTCGATCCCGCTATTCTCCACCATAAAATAGTTTAACAGTAAAAGTCTATATTAAGTGTTTTTAGAAACATTTACTTTAGACTTTTAAGCGTACTTAATCTTTATTGATGACGAAGTTGCCGAAAGTAACTTTGTGCTTTAGGGGTTTCCAAAGGGTGTAACTCTTTGGTCGTAAAGACTAGCTTGCTAGTCTGCGAAGTCTAAATGTTCTTTTAATTAATATTGTTAATAGTCACAAGCAAGTTTTAAAAACAATTTTACAGGACTTGTTAAAGATTTAAATTTCTATTCTCTTTGCATTTAATGCAAAAGTTTGACATCACAATCTATTTAGGATTTAAAACTTATCTAAATAGTAGTCAATGCTTTCCGTCTTGAGAGTTAGAATTTAAATGTAGTAACATAAAGTTATCTTTAACAAGGAAGTGATGCGAATTAGAATAATCTAATATAGAAAAGGTAAGCTACAAAGAGCAAGTGGTGGATGCCTTGGCTAGTAGAGGCGATGAAAGACGTGCCAGGCTGCGATAAGTCTCGGGGAGCCGTCAAGGGGCTTTGATCCGGGAATTTCTGAATGGGGCAACCCAACTAATAGAGATATTAGTTACCGTATAACGGAGCGAACGAGGGGAATTGAAACATCTTAGTACCCTCAGGAAAAGAAATCAAAAGAGATTACGCTAGTAGCGGCGAGCGAACGCGTAAGAGGGCAAACCACTAGTTTACTAGTGGGGTTGTAGGACTGCAATATAGACTAAACTTAGCTAATAGAACAACCTGGAAAGGTTAGGCACAGAGGGTGATACCCCCGTATATGAAAGCTTTATTTTACTTAGCAGTATCCTGAGTAGGGCGGAACACGTGATATTCTGTCTGAAGCTGGGTAGACCACTATCCAACCCTAAATACTACTACTAGACCGATAGTGCACAAGTACCGTGAGGGAAAGGTGAAAAGAACTGAGGTGATCAGAGTGAAATAGAACCTGAAACCATTTGCTTACAATCATTCAGAGCCCTATGATTTATCAGGGTGATGGACTGCCTTTTGCATAATGAGCCTGCGAGTTGTGATGTCTGGCGAGGTTAAGGAAACCCGGAGCCGTAGCGAAAGCGAGTCTTAATAGGGCGTTTAGTCAGACGTTGCAGACCCGAAACGATGTGATCTATCCATGAGCAGGTTGAAACCGGTGTAAGAGCCGGTGGAGGACCGAACCCGCTAGCGTTGAAAAGCTATGGGATGACTTGTGGATAGGGGTGAAAGGCCAATCAAACATCGTGATAGCTGGTTCTCTCCGAAATATATTTAGGTATAGCGTCATGTAGTAACACTAGGGGGTAGAGCACTGAATGGGCTAGGGCATACACCAATGTACCAAACCCTATCAAACTCCGAATACCTAGTGTGTAATCATGGCAGTCAGGCGGCGAGTGATAAAATCCGTCGTCGAGAGGGGAACAACCCAGACTAACAGCTAAGGTCCCTAAATCTCATTTAAGTGGAAAACGATGTGGAGTTACTTAAACAACCAGGAGGTTGGCTTAGAAGCAGCCATCCTTTAAAGAAAGCGTAATAGCTCACTGGTCTAGTGATTCTGCGCGGAAAATATAACGGGGCTAAAATGAGTACCGAAGCTTTAGACTTAGTTTTACTAAGTGGTAGGAGAGCGTTGTATTTGTGTTGAAGGTATACCGGTAAGGAGTGCTGGAGCGAATACAAGTGAGCATGCAGGCATGAGTAGCGATAATTGGGGTGAGAATCCCCAACGCCGTAAACCCAAGGTTTCCTACGCGATGCTCGTCATCGTAGGGTTAGCCGGGTCCTAAGCAAAGTCCGAAAGGGGTATGCGATGGAAAATTGGTTAATATTCCAATGCCAACTATAATGTGCGATGGAAGGACGCTTAGAGTTAGAGGAGCCAGCGGATGGTAGTGCTGGTCGAAAGGTGCAGGTTGGAGTTCAGGCAAATCCGAGCTCCTTTAAGCCGAGGCCTTACAGGTGCGTGAAGTTCTTCGGAATGAATCGTAAATCCTTGATACTGTCGAGCCAAGAAAAGTTTCTAAGTTTAGTTATAGTTGCCCGTACCGTAAACCGACACAGGTGGGTGGGATGAGTATTCTAAGGCGCGTGGAAGAACTCTCTTCAAGGAACTCTGCAAAATAGCACCGTATCTTCGGTATAAGGTGTGCCTAACTTTGTGAAGGATTTACTCCGTAAGCATTGAAGGTTACAACAAAGAGTCCCTCCCGACTGTTTACCAAAAACACAGCACTCTGCTAACTCGTAAGAGGATGTATAGGGTGTGACGCCTGCCCGGTGCTCGAAGGTTAATTGATGACGTTAGCTCTGCGAAGCGTTTGATCGAAGCCCGAGTAAACGGCGGCCGTAACTATAACGGTCCTAAGGTAGCGAAATTCCTTGTCGATTAAATATCGACCTGCATGAATGGCGTAACGAGATGGGAGCTGTCTCGAAGAGGGATCCAGTGAAATTGTAGTGGAGGTGAAAATTCCTCCTACCCGCGGCAAGACGGAAAGACCCCGTGGACCTTTACTACAGCTTGACACTGCTATTGGGATAAAAATGTGCAGGATAGGCGGGAGGCTTTGATCCATAGACGCCAGTTTATGGTGAGCCATTGTTGAGATACCGCTCTTTTTTATTCTGATAGCTAACTAGCTTGAGTTATCCTCAAGTAGGACAATGTCTGGTGGGTAGTTTGACTGGGGCGGTCGCCTCCCAAAATGTAACGGAGGCTTACAAAGGTTGGCTCAGAACGGTTGGAAATCGTTCGTAGAGTATAAAGGCATAAGCCAGCTTAACTGCGAGACATACACGTCAAGCAGAGACGAAAGTCGGTCTTAGTGATCCGGTGGTTCTGTGTGGAAGGGCCATCGCTCAAAGGATAAAAGGTACCCCGGGGATAACAGGCTGATCTCCCCCAAGAGCTCACATCGACGGGGAGGTTTGGCACCTCGATGTCGGCTCATCGCATCCTGGGGCTGGAGCAGGTCCCAAGGGTATGGCTGTTCGCCATTTAAAGCGGTACGCGAGCTGGGTTCAGAACGTCGTGAGACAGTTCGGTCCCTATCTGCCGTGGGCGCAAGAAGATTGAGGAGAGTTGACCCTAGTACGAGAGGACCGGGTCGAACCAACCACTGGTGTACGAGTTGTCCTGCCAAGGGCACCGCTCGGTAGCTATGTTGGGATGTGATAACTGCTGAAAGCATCTAAGCAGGAAGCCAACTCCAAGATGAATCTTCTTTTAAGAGCTCATATAGACTATGTGTTTGATAGGCTGGGTGTGTAATGGATGAAAGTCCTTTAGCTGACCAGTACTAATAGCTCGTCTGCTTATCTTTTAATAAGCATCACTTCCTTGTTAAGGATAAAAACTTAATAAGATATGTTTTTACAAAACTTTGTTTATGACTTTTAACTTTATCTAGTAGTGTTAAATAAGAGATTTATCTAATATATCTTTTATTTAACACTGCCCGTGACTATACAGACGAGGAAACGCCTTGCTCCATCTCGAACCAAGAAGCTAAGCTCGTCCTGGCTGATGATACTCTCCCTTACTGGGATGTTGGGAAAGTAGGTCGTTGCGGGCTTTGTTGTTAATCTGCTTTAATTCTTATATGTTTAATTGATTAATTAATTTTTTATGTTTTTTATATTATTGAGTTGTTTGCCTTTTTAAAATTTATTTTCTTGTTTTTTTAAAATTTTTTATTTAGTTAATATGTTTATTTTTATTAATGAAAAATTGCAAATTATGACGAGATGGTGTTAAGGTATGATGCTCTCGGTCTATGATAATATAGGTTAATAGTATGAAATAGGTCTTTGTAAAAAAATACTTATGATGATGTTAAATTTTTCAAGCATAAAAAATGTATAGACTGCAAACTAGCCAAAGAAAACGGCCTAGAGATGGTTGATCAAAAGTACTTTTTCACACAGTTTAGATATGACGCACTCCAAAGGGCTAAAGAGAAACAAAAGCTCATGCTTGATAGTGAAAAGACAAAGAAAACTTCGCTAAATTTATATGAGCGTCCATATCTTGGCACTGTTGGAGCGATTGCGCTTGATAAAAATGGCAATCTAGCTGCAGCAACCAGCACTGGTGGTATGACAAATAAAATGACTGGCCGTATAGGCGATAGTCCGATAATTGGCTCTGGGACCTATGCAGATAATGGCTCAGTGGCAGTCTCTTGCACAGGTACAGGTGATATCTACATGCGTGTAAATGCTGCTCATGAGGTCTCAGCTCTTTATAAATACAAAACTTCAGATGTACAAAAAGCAACTGAGGAGGCTGTAAAAGAGGTAGTAGCACTAGGCGGTAGTGGTGGTATCATCTCTATTGATAAGTCTGGTAAGACTGGCTTTGCTTGGACTAAAGATAAACTTGGTATGTATCATGGTGAGGCAAGACTAGGAGCTAAACCAGTTGTTTACTGGCCACTTGGCGAGAAATGATTAGATAGCTAGGTCGGATTATATCCGGCCTAGTTTTTAAAGGGAGAAAGTTTATTAAAATATATAAATTGCTCCAAGAACGATAAATGCTCTTAGGNGTTGACCCTAGTACGAGAGGACCGGGTCGAACCAACCACTGGTGTACGAGTTGTCCTGCCAAGGGCACCGCTCGGTAGCTATGTTGGGATGTGATAACTGCTGAAAGCATCTAAGCAGGAAGCCAACTCCAAGATGAATCTTCTTTTAAGAGCTCATATAGACTATGTGTTTGATAGGCTGGGTGTGTAATGGATGAAAGTCCTTTAGCTGACCAGTACTAATAGCTCGTCTGCTTATCTTTTAATAAGCATCACTTCCTTGTTAAGGATAAAAACTTAATAAGATATGTTTTTACAAAACTTTGTTTATGACTTTTAACTTTATCTAGTAGTGTTAAATAAGAGATTTATCTAATATATCTTTTATTTAACACTGCCCGTGACTATACAGACGAGGAAACGCCTTGCTCCATCTCGAACCAAGAAGCTAAGCTCGTCCTGGCTGATGATACTCTCCCTTACTGGGATGTTGGGAAAGTAGGTCGTTGCGGGCTTTGTTGTTAATCTGCTTTAATTCTTATATGTTTAATTGATTAATTAATTTTTTATGTTTTTTATATTATTGAGTTGTTTGCCTTTTTAAAATTTATTTTCTTGTTTTTTTAAAATTTTTTATTTAGTTAATATGTTTATTTTTATTAATGAAAAATTGCAAATTATGACGAGATGGTGTTAAGGTATGATGCTCTCGGTCTATGATAATATAGGTTAATAGTATGAAATAGGTCTTTGTAAAAAAATACTTATGATGATGTTAAATTTTTCAAGCATAAAAAATGTATAGACTGCAAACTAGCCAAAGAAAACGGCCTAGAGATGGTTGATCAAAAGTACTTTTTCACACAGTTTAGATATGACGCACTCCAAAGGGCTAAAGAGAAACAAAAGCTCATGCTTGATAGTGAAAAGACAAAGAAAACTTCGCTAAATTTATATGAGCGTCCATATCTTGGCACTGTTGGAGCGATTGCGCTTGATAAAAATGGCAATCTAGCTGCAGCAACCAGCACTGGTGGTATGACAAATAAAATGACTGGCCGTATAGGCGATAGTCCGATAATTGGCTCTGGGACCTATGCAGATAATGGCTCAGTGGCAGTCTCTTGCACAGGTACAGGTGATATCTACATGCGTGTAAATGCTGCTCATGAGGTCTCAGCTCTTTATAAATACAAAACTTCAGATGTACAAAAAGCAACTGAGGAGGCTGTAAAAGAGGTAGTAGCACTAGGCGGTAGTGGTGGTATCATCTCTATTGATAAGTCTGGTAAGACTGGCTTTGCTTGGACTAAAGATAAACTTGGTATGTATCATGGTGAGGCAAGACTAGGAGCTAAACCAGTTGTTTACTGGCCACTTGGCGAGAAATGATTAGATAGCTAGGTCGGATTATATCCGGCCTAGTTTTTAAAGGGAGAAAGTTTATTAAAATATATAAATTGCTCCAAGAACGATAAATGCTCTTAGGCAAAAACCGCTAAGCAAATTTATATTAAGTGTTATCTTATTTAACCAACTTTTATAAAATTCTCTTGGTTTTTAAAGAACGGTTTTAGCGCCTCATAAGCTGCTTGGATCTTTTTAAATTTAGCGTTATACTCACTTTTTATGCTTTCGCTTTTGCTTGAGTGTCTGTCTGGGTGGTAAATTTTAGCAAGGGTCAGGTAGCTATCTCTTACGATTTCGAAGCTATCGCTATTTGAGCAACCTAAAATTTCAAAATTTTCTTCTAGTAAATTTGCTAAAGCACTGAAGCGACTTTTAAATTTGGCTGAGTTTTGAACCTTGTAGTTTCTTTTGAACTCTTTAAATTTGACTTCATTGTAGTTAAAATTTACTATAAATTTTAGATGCTCGCGTCTTGAAATGATCTCTTCTATTAAGTCAAAATCGCTATCTTTTTTTATTTTTAGGCTAAATTTATGATTTTTCTCGTCAAATTTAGACTCATTGCTCTTGAAATTTTGCAAAATGTAGCTAGCAAAAGCTTTTGGAGTGTTGTTTAGCATAAAGATCATCTCGCCATATAAAAACTCAATGTCGATGTTGTAGATATTTGTTAGGGCATTTCTTTGCACTAAAGATAGTTTTATGGTTTTGTATTTTGCAAAGGTCACGTCAAGCTCGTTGCCCTGTTTTTCGTAGAGTTTTTTTATAAATTTTAAGAAGCATTTTCGTTGCGGGATCTCGCTCTCTTCGTAAAAAGAGATGATCTTGTCTTTGTTTGCTAGGGTTTTTGTGAAATTTTTACTTATCAGTGCGCGAAGCTCGCAAAAAAGAGCGTCGCTATCGGTTAAAATGCTTAAAGATTCTAAAGTTTGGGTTATATTCATGGGTTTCTCCATTCAAAATATCCCCATTTAAAGCAACTAGTGTTCCAAAGTTAAATTTTCCTGATATTGCTATCTTTTGTATATGCCAAAAACTCATCTCTTAACTTTTGTTCTTTGTGCAAGATTGCCTCTTCTTTTGTGTGTGAAACTGCCTCTTTTTGAGGCTTTTTAGTCAAGCCTTGCTCTTTTGCAAGCTCTTTTTTGATCTCTTTTAGACTATCGAAAAAATCGTTCATTTTTGCTCCTTTTGTACAAAGGATTTTACTAAAAAGGTTATAAATTTAAAATGAATACAATCTCTTTTTAAGGAAAGTTTGGTTAATATCACAACTTAATTTTTCATGTGCGCTCGTAGCTCAGCTGGATAGAGCATTTGATTGCGGTTCAAAAGGTCAGAGATTCGAATTCTCTCGGGCGCACCATCCTTTTTCTCCCACATTTTATTTCAGACCACTTTTGAGATTAGTTGAATTTATAAAAAACTCTATTTAGATATAGCCCTTCAGCAGGTGCAGGTATGCGAGTTAGGGCAGGACGTCCATTTAGCGAAGCTCTGATGAGCTTGTCGCCATTTTTTTGCTTCAGCGCTTTTAGTAAATTTGCAATCATGAGCCGCACCTGTCCGCGTAAAAAGCCATTTGCCTTAAAAACTATGATAGTTTGCTCTTTGCGTGCGTAGCAAAACGCTTTATAAATTTCGCGCACTGGGCTTTTTGTGTCGCTTCCAGTTTTCATATATGCGCTAAAATCATGCTCGCCGATAAAATTTCGCAAAATTTCATTTGCTTTTTTGATGTCAAATTTAGGCAAAAACACCTTGTAGTTTGAGCTAAAAACATCAAATTTACCGTGATCTATCACGTATCTATAAGACCTTGCGACCGCATCAAATCTTGCTTGAAAACTTTCATCCACCAAATTTATGCGTTTTATGTGAATGCTTGGATGTGCGTGACGGTTTATAATATCTTTTAGGCGATTTAAGTCTTTAAAGTGATCGCCGCAAACGACGCTTGAGCTTTGGTTATTTGCGTGCACGCTTTTATCAGTGCGCGAGCTAGAGACTACTCTTTCGAAAATGCCAACGTGAGCTAAGGCGCGCGCAAGCTCATCCTCTACGCCATTTTCGTGTGGCTGGGTCTGTGAGCCTTGAAATTTCGAGCCATCGTAGCTGTAGATTAGCTGAATTTTCATTAGTATCTGCGTGTGATCTTGGCTTTATAAAGCAAGGCGCCAGCTATCAAAAAGACGAAAAATATGAGCGGTATTGCAAGCGATGGCTTTGATGAAAAGAGCATGATGAGCGTAAAATATCCAAACAATACGCTAAAAGTGCCCACATAGACCATGCCCTTTTCGTATCTATATGTGACGATGCCAAGGCTGATCGCAAAAAGCGTGCTAGCAAGCGGGAAGAGGGCCACTAGGACGTAAGTGCTAAGGTCTTTTCTGCGTTTATCGCTGCTAGCTGCCTCCATCCAGTACTCTTTGATGCTGCCAACGTCGCTTATCTCCTCACTTTGGGCGGTTCTTATCTTCATCGATTTGAAGTTGCTTTGATGATAAATTTCATCTCTGATGTCGTACATTTTTCCTTCATTTAAGGAAAGTTCGATGCTTTGGTTGACATTTGTTATCTTTGCGTTTTTGGCGGTTATTAGGCGCTGTGAGTCTTTGACAAAGGGGTTAAACATGACGATATCTTTGTAGGTCGTGCCATTTTTGTCTTCACTTTCGCTGCCCACATAGACCATCCAGTCGGAGAATTTTTGTCCAAACTGGGTTGGCTTTAAATTTAGCTTAGCAACTGTCTTTTTATAGTCGATGAAATTTGCATTTAGCTGGGCGGCTATTGGTATCATGACGATGGCAACTACCAGCAAGGCAGCGCTTAAAAGGGCTGAAAATGCAAGGAAAAACCTTGCTATTTTATTTGGCGAGCCACCAAGTGTAAAGATGACGATACTTTCATTCTCTTTTGATAGCCTAAAAAGTGTCATCGCAAGTGAGACGAAAAACGCGATAGGTACGACAAAGAGCAGCACGCGTGGGAGCATAAATGAGTAGAGTTTAAAGAGCTCGCCAAAGCTGATCTCGATATATGAGGTGATACGCGCGATCTGGATGAAAAAGACGATCGACATGATCAAAAAAAGCGTACTAAATAGCGATGCAAACGTGCCTAAAAAGTTAAACAAAAGATATTTATTTACTCTACTCATAAATGAACCTTAAAATTTCTAAAATTTGTGCGTCAAAAGCGTAGGTGACAAGCAGCCCCAGGCTTAAAAACGGCACAAAGGCTAGCTCGTAGCCCCTTTTGCGAACGAGCGCATAGACTGGAAGCGTAAGAAGTGCGGCCAGATAGATCGCCACAAGGGCTAGCTTGGCTGGTAAAATGGCTCCGATGATCGCTGCGATAAATATGTCAGCACTGCCCATGGCTTCGCGCTTCATCGCATAGCTCACGACAAATCTAAGCGCCCAAAATATAAATCCAAAGAGGATTAAATTTAAAATTTGAGCAAAATTTCCTTTAAAGATAAAAAGTAGCAATGCATAGGCAAATGCAAAAAATAGCGCTGCAAAAAGAAGCGGATCTGGCACGGCTTTATATCTTATATCTATGACGCTAAGGGCTAGTAGCATGATAAAGCAAAGTCCTAAAAATAGCGCATAAAGCAAGGTTTCTATGCTTAAAGCTTCGCCGCACTCTTTAAAAAAGCAGATCAGAAAAAGCAGGCCAGAGGCTAGCTCAACTAGTGGATAGACAAGGCTTATCTTTTGCTTGCAAAAGGCGCATTTTCCACCTAAAAATAGCCATGAAAAAAGTGGAACGTTGTGATAAAAATTTAGCTTGTGAGAGCACTTTGGGCAGTATGAGGCTGGGAAATTTATACTTTCACTTCGTGGCAAGCGGTAGATTAGCACATTTGAAAATGATCCCACGCAGATGCCAAAAACAAAAGCAAAAACGGCAAAAAAGATGACTAAAATATCCATTATCTCACTAAACTCCGCCAAATCTTCGCTCTATATCTTTAAATTTGGCAACGATGCTTGCAAGCTCATCCTTGCCAAAGTCTGGCCAAAGTGTCGGCGTGAAAAAGAGCTCCGCATAGCTAGCCTGCCAAAGCATGAAATTTGAAAGCCTACTCTCGCCCCCAGTTCTAATGAGAAGATCGACTGGCTCACTCTCATCAAGTGCCGCATTTAGGCTCGCTTCATTTATATCAGCACCCTCTAAATTTAGCTTTTTTATGGCTCTTATGATCTCATCTTTTGAGCCGTAGTTTATCGCTAAATTTAAAAGCAAATTTGTATTTTCCCTTGTTGCGTCTTTGGTGATCTCTATCTCATTTTTTAGCTCATCACTAAATGGCGAGATGTCGCCGATCGTGTTAAATTTGATCCCATTTTTTATAAAATCATCACGCTTTAAAAGAAGAAATTTTTTAAGCAAATTCATCAAAAAATCAACCTCTTTTTGCGGTCTTTTCCAGTTTTCGGTGCTAAATGCGTAAAGGCTTAAAATTTTCACTCCATTGTCGATGCAAAATTCGCACATATCGCTCACCACATTTGCTCCGGCCTCGTGCCCATTTATCCGCAAAAATCCACGCTTTTTCGCCCAGCGTCCGTTGCCGTCCATGATGATAGCGAGGTGGTTAAGTTTGTTCAATATCTAGCCTTTAAAGTCAATTATCTGCTCTTTTTTACTCCAAAGAGCGCTTACGTTTTGCACCAAAACTGGCGTGTCAAATTCGCTTTTTAGCAAGCTTGCGACGTTGCTAAATGGAGTTGCGATCTCATATAAATTTTCATCTTTAAATTTAAAAATAAGCGGCGCAAAATTTGAAAATACTAGAAAAATTCTCATCTCATTTGCCTCTTTTTTGAGCTGGAAAATGCCGTTTATACCGCTATATGCAAAGGGTATATGCACGACGTTTTCTTGCAGAGCAAAGAGCATTTTTGCCAGCACTCTCATCTCATCTTTTGTTTTAACTTCGCTTAAGTTTTTAAATAAATAGCTGTAAAGCCACGATAAATTCTCGTTTTTTACCAAATTTTCTATCAAATTTAGCCCATCGGACAAAACGTCTTCATCTAAAATTTTTGTCTTTTCGTATAAATTTTTTATGACGATGTTTTCGCCCTGACTATGCACCTCGCCCCAGTATCTTGAGCCCACGTTTAGCTCTTTTACGCTTTTTGTGTTTAAATTTCTATTAGCAAAATTTAAGATATATCTATTAAAGCCGACCTTTTGGCTCACCAAAATGCTAAGCGGCAAGGACGAATTTATCGCTACTAGCGGGGCTTGGCTGTTTTTTGCTATCTTTTGGACGCGTGAGATCTGCTCTATCATAAATTTGCTGCTAGCTCCACTATGCGCCCTGCGATCTCATCTTTTGAAGCAAGCGGCATTAGGGTTTCGCCACCCCTTGTGATGAAATTTACCTCGTTTTGCTCGCTTGCAAATCCATTTTTCTCACCCAAAATATTTAGACAAACTGCATCAAGCGATTTTTTTTCTAGCATTGATCTAGCGCTTTTAAGAGCGTTTTTGCTTGAAATTTCAAGTTTAAAGCCGATCTTTTTACAGCTAAATTTACTTAAACTTTGCAAAATATCTATATTTTTGTTTAGGCTTAAATTTAAGCTTTCTCCAACGTCCTCTTTTTTTATCTTGCCATCTATCTTTGTCGGTACGAAATCACTCACCGCAGCACACATTACAAGTAAATTTGCCCCCTCGCACTCACTCTTGCAAAGCTCTAAAAGCTCGCTACTTGAGCTAAATTTAAGGCTAAGAAACGGCTCGTTACTAGTTTCAAAACTAGCAAGCAGTTTTACCTCTGCACCTGCGTAGTAAAAGGCCCTAGCCAAGGCTCTTGCCATCTTGCCGCTTGAAAAATTTGTAATGGCTCTAACATCATCTATCTTTTCAGTTGTCGCACCACCAGTTATCACCACTTTTTTGCCTGCAAAAAGTGGCTTGCTAAGCCTTTTAATGGCAGCTTCTGCTATCACTTCAGGGCTTGCTAAAGCACCTTTGCCAACGTCGCCACAAGCTAGAGTTTTAAGGACTGGCTCAACCACTAAAGCGCCGTTCTTCTTTAAAATTTCAAGTGAATTTTGCGTCGCTAAGTGCTCGATCATATTGTTATTTGCAGCAGGGGCAACGACTAAAGGTACGTGCGAGGCGGCGATTAGCGTTTGCATGAAGACATTGTCGCAGATGCCAGCTGTTAGTTTATTTATCGTATTTACCGAGGCAGGTGCGATGATGACTAGATCCATTTTAGAGTAGGCTATGTGATTTACGCCGTCTTGCCAGTTTTGCGTTTGTGAGCTTAAAATTTTATGCTCGCTTAGCGCTTCAAAGCCGCTTACACTGCAAAACTCAAGCGCTCCGTCACTTAAAGCCACATAAACATCAGCGCCTTGCTTTTTAAGCAACGATAAAATTTCGAATGCCTTATAAAAGGCGATACTGCCGCAAACAGCAAGTAAAATTTTCTTATTTTTTAACATCGTCTTTGCCAAAGAATTTCTCAAAAAAGCCGCTTTTGTTCTCTTGACGACCTCTGCTGATAGCTAGAGCGCCGCTCTCAACGTCTTTTGTTATGGTGCTGCCAGCTGCGATGATGACGTTATCGGCGATATTTACAGGGGCAACTAGCTGTGTATCTGAGCCAACAAAGACGTTTTTGCCGATTTTGGTTTTGTATTTTGCCTTGCCGTCGTAGTTGCATGTGATCGTGCCACAACCGATGTTTGTGCCACTTTCTATCTCGCAGTCGCCAAGATAGCTTAGATGTCCAGCTTTTACGCCGCTAAGAACGCCTTTTTTAACCTCGACGAAATTTCCTATGTGTGTGTCAGAAATTTCAGAATTTGGCCTTATATGGGCTAGTGGGCCGATGTCTGAATTTTTGATGACGCTGCTTTCTATCACCGACGAGCTTTTGATGATGCTCTCAGTTATGACGCACTCGCCAAGGATGCTTACGTTTTCTTCGAGCACGCACTCGCCTTCAAATTTAGCCCTGCTGTCTATGAAAATGCTCTCAGGCATGCGCATCAAAACGCCAGCTTTCATCAAATTTTGCTTGATCTCATCTTGCATTATTTTCTCAGCAATGCTTAGCTGAAATTTATCATTTATACCCATGAAATTTTGCTCATTAACATTTACTGCAACGCACTTTAAACCCTTTTCATTTGCTATTTTGATGGCGTCAGTTAGATAGTACTCTTTTTGTGCGTTTTGGTTGCTTATGAGCGGTAAAATTTGCTCTAACGCCTCGCGTTTAAAGCAGTAGCAGCCAGCATTTACGCTCTTTATGGCAAGCTGCGCTTCACTCGCATCTTTTTGCTCAACGATGGCCTCAACTTTGCCGTTTTTTATGATGACTCTGCCGTAGCCAAAAGGATTTGCCGCTTCAAATGAGCTCATAACTACGTCTGCTTCGGCATTTGCTAGACGCATAAGATCAGTTGATCTAACAAGTGGCATGTCGCCGCAAGTGACAAGCACCTTTTCGCCACTTAAATTTACGCCTTTTATCGCGCCAGCTGTGCCTGGGAAATTTGCTAGATCTTGCTCGAAAATTTTAGTTTGAGGAAAAATTTCTTTTATCTTTTTGCTAATTAACTCTTTTTCGTAGTGAAGCACGACGCTAACGTCATTTGTGATCGCATAAGCTTGCTTTAAGATGTGAATGATCATCGGCTCGCCGCATAGCTCAAATAGGACTTTTGGACGTTTTGATTTCATCCTGGTGCCAAGACCAGCAGCTAGGATTATGATTGAAGTATTATTGTTCATTTTTAAGCCTTTTAACGTTAAAAATTTCGCAGATTGTAGCAAAAAATGGCAAACATTTTTTTTAATTTAACGATTGTTTCAACAAAAAGCTAATAAAATAGCAATTCTTAAGAATTTATAAATAAAGCGAGTTTAAATGGATTTAGGAACCGTCGTCGGCTGGGTTTTGACCCTAGTGCTTTTGTTTGGATCAATGGCGATAGGCGTTGGTATAGGACCATACATCGATATCCCTTCTGTGATGATCGTTTTTGGTGGTACTATCGGCGTTATGATGGTTGGCTTCAAGATGGAGACGCTTAAAGGTATCGGTAAATTTTACGGAGTCGCTGTTAAGCCATCAGTTGTTGTAAATTTACCTGAGACTATAAAAAAAGTAGTTGATTACTCAACCAAAGCTAGGCGAGATGGCATCTTAGCACTTGAGAGCGAAGTAAATAATGAGACAAATCAGTTTTTAAAAAAAGGCCTTTCAATGGCAGTCGATGGCAATGAGCCAGATGCGATAAGGGCGCTTTTAGAGATTGACATCGATCAAACTAGCACAAGGCATGCAAATAACATCAAAATTTTCGAGCAAGTAGGCGGTTTTGCAGGTGCGATGGGTATGATCGGAACGCTCATTGGCCTTGTTGCGATGCTTCTTAACATGTCAGATCCTAGTGCGATCGGTCCATCTATGGCGGTTGCCTTGCTTACGACACTTTATGGTGCGATGATAGGTAACATCATCGGCTCGCCTGTTGCAAACATCCTCTCGATCCGCGATGCTGATGAGGCACTTGAGAAGCAAGTCATTTTAGAGGGGATCATGGCGATACAAGCAGGGGATAACCCAAGAACGCTTGAAGCTAAGCTCTTAGCATTTTTACCTCCAAAAGATAGAAAAAGTCAGTTTGAATAATGGGTAAGTTAATAAAACCAGAAGAGTGCCCAAAGTGCATGCCTGAGTGGCTGGCTGCCTTTGGCGACCTTATGTCGCTCCTACTTTGCTTCTTTGTTTTGCTCCTTTCTATGGCGACGATGGATGCTAAAAAGATGGAGGCTGCTGTTGGCTCGCTAGCTGGTGCGCTAAGTGTGCTAGAGGGTGGCGCAAGACCAGATAGTCAGGTAGAAAAAGAGACAGATCCTGAAAGCAGACGCACTCCAAAACCAAAAGCTCAAAAAGGCGCTCAAAATGAGGTCACTTCGACTGTTAAAAAGATAAATGAGCTACTAACGGCTAGTGGAGCACCTGAGATCACGATGGAGGAGAGCGAGGATGGCTTTATCGTTAGGCTTCCAGCTGCGATGCTCTTTGACAAAGATAGCGCTGAAATTTCTGGCGAGGATGCAAAGCTCTTTTTAAAGCGAATAGGCATGATCATAGCCAAAATGCCAAATGAGGTAAAAACAGATATCATCGGATACACTGATAATACAAATCCAAGTAAAGACTCTATATATAAAAATAACTGGCAGCTCTCTACTGCAAGGGCGCTAAGCGTGCTTGAAGAGCTAGTTAGCGATGGCGTACCACAAGAGAGGCTTATCACTTCTGGCAGAGCCTCTTTTGATCCGATCGCTAGCAACAGCACAGACGAGGGCAGAGCTAAAAACAATAGGGTGGAAATTCACTTCGTTTCGCTCGAGCCAAAAAATAAAGAGGCTACTAAGAAAAGTATCCTTGATACGAGGAATTAGTCGTGAAAGCACTGCTTAGTTTAGCGGTTTTGTTTTGTGTAGTTTTTGGCGCTGATCCTGCGCTACCAACTATAAATTTAAGCCTAAATTCACCGCAAAATGCCGAGCAGCTTGTAAATTCTCTAAATGTTTTACTAATCCTCACCGCACTTGCACTCGCTCCTTCACTCATCTTTATGATGACTAGCTTTTTGCGCCTTGTCATTGTCTTTTCATTTTTGCGTCAAGCGATGGGCACACAGCAAGTGCCGCCTTCAACGGTGCTCATCTCGCTTGCGATGGTGCTTACATTTTTTATCATGGAGCCAGTTGGCCAAAGAAGCTACGATGAGGGCATAAAGCCTTATATAGCCGAGCAGATAGGCTATGAGGAGATGCTTGATAAGAGTTTAAAGCCGTTTAAAGAATTTATGGTTAAAAACACTAGAGAAAAAGATCTTGCGCTATTTTTTAGGATAAGAAATTTACAAAATCCAGCAAATATCGAGGATATCCCGCTAAGCATCGCGATGTCAGCCTTTATGATAAGCGAGCTAAAGACATCTTTTGAGATAGCCTTTTTGCTTTATCTGCCATTTCTTGTCATCGACATGGTTGTAAGCTCCGTTTTGATGGCGATGGGTATGATGATGTTACCTCCTGTCATGATCTCGCTGCCATTTAAACTACTCATCTTCGTGCTAGTTGATGGCTGGAATTTGCTAATAGGAAATTTAGTAAAGAGCTTTCACTGATGAAAAAAATTTTATTAGCACTTTTGCCTTTGGCACTGCTTGGATCAAATTTGAGCGAGATAGCGAACAAGGCTACTCAAAACGAAATTTCAAAGATCAAAGAGCTTGAGCTAAAAAGAGCAAATTTAAATAGCGAGGCTACCACTAGTGCCTACTTGCCAAGTCTTAGTTTGGAGGGCTCATACGGCAAAAACGCAAGCACCTTCCCAAGCATAGTCGCTAAAGAGTCAGCTGGAGTGCTAGCAAGGATCGATTTTTTACTATACGACGGCGGGGCGAGAGAGGCTAGGTTAAAGATGAACCAGCTTTTAAAAAATAAAGCCGCCATCGCAAGTGATGAGGCTAAAAATTACCTTGCCTTTAAGGCTGTAAATTTATACTTTAACGCCTGCGCGCTTGAAAATATAATAGCTGCCAAAAATGCTCAGGCAAATTTCTTAAAAGGCGTTTTAGACAAGCTTGAAAAGGCAAATAAAGCAGGGCTTGCCGCAAAAGACGAACTAGAAAATGTGCGGGCAAAATATCACTTGGCAAATAGCACGCAGCTTGAATACAAAAACAAAATGGAGCAAATTTTAAACGAGATAAATTTGCTAACAGGTGAGCAAATTTCGCCACTTAGCGGGGCAAAAATGGCTGAGACTGGCTTAAATTTAGCTTCAAAAAACGCCGAGCTTGACAGGCTAAATCAAGATATTTTTATAAGCGAAGCTAAGCTTAGCGAGACAAGAGCTGGCTTTTTACCCCAAATAATGCTCTATGACACCTATGGATTTTACAAAAACAACTATGACATCGACCTTGGCAAGTATAGCGCTTACCGCCCATATCTTGATAAATATCTAAAAGAAGATACGCACGGCAATAAATTTGGCGTTAGCTTTAGGTGGAAAATTTTTGACTTTTTTGCCACTAGCAAGATGAGCCAAGCTAGCAAGATCGCGCTTGATGAAGCGAGACTAAATTTAGAGTATAAAAAGCGTGAAAACGAGACAAAACTTAAAAATTTACAAAACGAGATCGCCACACTTAACTCAAAGATCACCTCGCTAAATGAGTATGTAAAGGCGAGCGAGCTTGCGCTAAGAGCGAGTTTTGAGAAGTATAACTCTGGGCTTTTAGGATATAGCGACCTGCTTGAGGCGCTCTCACAAAAATTTGACGCCATTAGCCTTTTTGAAGGGGCGAAAGATGAGCTGGAGATAAAAAAGGCGGAGTATTTTTTTGAGAGTGGGGAGAGTATTTTAGAGAGGATTAGGGATTGAAAAAGCTGATAATTTTAATGATATTTTGCATTTTTTCATTTGCAGGGGAGGAAATTTTTGCTGATTTTGAAGTCTATGCCAAGCAAAGCTCAAAGCTTGCATTTGAGAGCAGCGGCAAGGTAGATAAAATTTTTGTAGATGTCTCAAGTCACGTTAAAAAGGGCGACATGCTAGCCAGTCTTGATCAAACGAGCCTAGATATCGCTCTAAAAAAGGCAAAAAACGACCTAGCGCTTGCCAAAAATGCCAAAGAATTTGCTAAAAACACCTTTAATAAATTTAGCCAAGTAAAGGACGTCACCTCAAAGCAAGAATTTGATGAGATGAAGTATAAATTTGACGAGGCAGCTCTTAGGGTAGAGAGTGCCCAGATCGCCATTTTAAACGCAGATGATCATCTTAAAAAGGCCGTTTTAAAAGCTCCTTTTGATGGCGTCATAGCTAGTAAAAATGTCGAGCTTGGCGAGAGCGCTTCGCCGCTTCAGCCAGCATTTGTGCTAAATTCACAGGAAGTTAAAATTTTAATAGCTATCGACGAAAAATATGCAAATTTAGTAAAAATAGGCGACATGTTTAAATTTAAGCTTGACGCAACAAGTGAAGAAAAAGAGGTTAAAATCGCGCTCATTCATCCAGAGATAAAAAGAGAAACTAGAAAATTTTACGCCGAAGCTTACGATGTGGGGATGAAGCCAGGCATGTTTGGTCAAGGAAAAGTGATAATCGGCGAAAATAAATGATAAAAACAGCTATAAACCGCCCCATAACTACGCTTATGATATTCTTAAGCCTTGTTGTCTTTGGCGTCTACTCGCTAAAGACGATGAATGTAAATTTATATCCGCAAGTAAATATCCCGATAGTAAAGATCACGACCTACGCAAATGGCGATATGAACTACATCAAGACAAAGATCACGCAAAAGATCGAGGACGAGGTCTCAAGCATCGAGGGGATAAAAAAGCTTTACTCAACTAGCTTTGACAACCTAAGTGTGGTAAGCATCGAATTTGAGCTAAACAAAGACCTAGAGAGCGCTACAAACGACGTCCGTGACAAGATGCAAAAGGCGAGAGTTGGCGCAAACTACGAGATAGAAAAGCTAAACGGGCTCTCTTCTTCTGTATTTAGCCTTTTTATCACAAGGCTTGATGGCAATGAAACTAGGCTCATGCAAGAGATCGATGACGTGGCAAAGCCATTTTTGGAGCGCATAAGCGGCGTTTCGAAGGTCAAGACAAATGGCTTTTTAGAGCCAGCGGTGAAAATTTTACTTGATAGATTTAAGCTTGATAAAAACGCCCTTAGTGCAAACGAAGTGGCAAATTTGATAAAGGTTGAAAATTTAAAAGCGCCACTTGGCAAGATAGAAAATGAGCAGATTCAAATGGCGATCAAGTCAAATTTCAGCGCCAAAAGCATAGATGAGATAAGAAATTTAACGATCAAGCAAGGGGTCTTTTTAAAAGATATCGCAAGTGTTGATCTTGCTTACAAAGATGCAAACGAAGCAGCGATAATGGATAAAAAAAGTGGCGTCTTGCTGGGTCTTGAGCTAGCTCCAGACGCAAACGCTCTAACGGTTATCGCTCTAGCTAAGTCAAAACTAGATCAGTTTAAAAGCCTGCTTGGCAGCGAATACGACGTAAAAATAGCCTACGATAAGAGCGAAGTGATACAAAAGCACATCGATCAAACCGCCTTTGATATGATCCTTGGCGTCTTGCTAACCATCGTGATCGTATATCTGTTTTTAAGAAATTTCTCGATCACCATCATCTCGGTCGTGGCGATACCAACTAGCATCGTGGCGACATTTTTCATCATAAATGCCCTAGGTTACGACATCAACCGCTTAAGCCTTATAGCGCTTACGCTTGGTATTGGAATTTTTATCGATGATGCGATAGTCGTCACTGAAAACATCGCTAGCCGGCTAAAAGATGAGCCAAATGCCCTCAAGGCAAGCTTTGCAGGTATAAGAGAGATAGCATTTAGCGTCTTTGCGATCTCACTCGTGCTGCTTTGCGTCTTTGTGCCAATAGCCTTTATGAGTGGCATCGTTGGCAAGTACTTTAACTCATTTGCGATGAGCGTAGCAGCTGGCATCGTCATATCGTTTTTTGTGAGTATATTTCTTGTGCCAACGCTTAGCGCTAGGTTTGTAGATGCTAAGGAGAGCAAATTTTATATAAAGAGCGAGCCATTTTTTGAAGCGCTTGAAAATTTCTATGAAAAGCTTTTAACTTTAGCGCTTAAATTTAAGCTCATATTTTTAGCCATAACGCTTGTGGCCGTTGTTTGCTCGTTTGGACTGGCTAAATTTGTAGGTGGCGACTTCATGCCAAGCGAGGATAACTCGGAGTTTAACATCTACTTTAAGCTTGATCCTCCACTTAGCCTGCAAGCTAGCAAAGAGAGGCTAAAAGATAAAATTTCACTCATAAACGCCGATCCTCAGGTCGCTTACGTCTACTTCATCCTTGGCTACACAGACGCCAAGCAGCCTTATCTTGTAAAAGCTTACGTTAGGCTAAAGGAGCTAAAAGATAGAGCTAATCACGAGCGGCAAAACGCTATCATGCAGAGGTTTCGCGACAAGCTAAAAAGTGACGATATGAGCGTCATCGTGGCTGATCTTCCGGTAGTTGAAGGTGGCGATGTGCAGCCAGTTAAGCTTACTATCACATCTGAAAATGGCAAAGATCTAGAGAAATTTGTACCAAAGATCAGCAAGATGCTAAAGGAGATAAATGACGCAACGGATGTAAATTCGCCTGAAGAAGATCTGCTAAAGCGTGTGCAAATTTCTATCGATGAAGATAAGGCTAAGAGGCTAAATTTAGATAAAGCTAGCATTGCAAGCGCCGTTTATAGCGCATTTAGCCAGAACGAGGTCTCTGTTTTTGAAAACGAAAATGGCAAAGAGTATGAGCTTTACATGCGTCTTGATGATAAATTTAGAAGCGATACAAATGATATCTTAAAGACCAAGATAAGAAGCAATGATGGCTTTTTCGTGACACTTGGCGATGTGGCGACGATTAGTTTTGAGCAAAAGCCAGCTAGCATTTCAAGGTTTAATAGAGCCGATGAGATCAAATTTCTAGCAAATACAAAAAACAACGCTCCGCTAAATAACGTGGCAAATGAAATTTCAAAGAAGCTTGATGAAATTTTGCCAGCAAATTTCAAGTATAAATTTCTTGGTTTTGTCGAGCTGATGGACGATACGAACGCTTCTTTTATCTTTACAGTGAGCGCTAGTGCGGTGCTTATTTACATGGTGCTTGCTGCGCTTTATGAGAGCTTTTTGCTGCCATTTCTCATCATGCTAGCCATGCCGCTTGCCTTTTGTGGCGTGGTGATTGGACTTTTTATAAGCGGCAATCCATTTAGCCTATTTGTCATGGTTGGCGTCATCTTGCTCTTTGGCATGGTCGGTAAAAACGCCATTTTGGTGGTTGATTTTGCAAATCACTTTGCAAATAGCGGCATAGAGGCAAATGAAGCTGTGAAAATGGCTGCTAAAAAGCGCTTAAGAGCCGTTTTGATGACCACTTTTGCGATGATATTTGCCATGCTGCCACTTGCGCTTGGCAGAGCCGCTGGCTTTGAAGCCAACTCGCCTATGGCTATAAGTATCATCTTTGGGCTCATTAGCTCGACCTTGCTAAGCTTGCTTGTCGTGCCAGTGCTTTTTGCTTGGGTCTATAATCTTGATAAATTTATAAGAAAATTTTATGAAAGGGAGAGAATTTGAAGAAGATTTTGGCGGTTTTGCTCTTTGCTTTGCCTCTTTGGGCTGGAAATTTACTAGAGATCATCGCTCTGGCGCAAAGTGCGAAGCTTGAGAGTTTGAAAGAATTTAATAAAAACGAATATATAAATAAAAATAAGAGCAACAAGCTAAATTTATCCCTTGATGGCAGATATACCTTTGTGCCTGACGAGCTAAAGGGCGGGTATATGACAAAGACTGGATCGATCACGGCAAAGGTTGAGTATCTCATCTTTGACGGCGGTGCGAGTGAGGCTGCGGATAAAATTTTAGACCATAAGGGCGTGGAGAAAATTTACAAAGATGAAGAGCTTATGAATCTCACTGCTTTTCAGGTCGCAAAGGTCTATTTTAACGCTGTTGCACTAAATTCTCTTATAAATTTAGAGACTAAATTTGTTGATAGCTTTGCCAAGGCTGCGGCTGAAAATGAGTTTTGGTTTGAGTTTGGCTGGATAGATAAGAGCGAGTTTGATGCGATAAATTTCACTCTTAATAAAAAAAGAGCCGAGCTAGACGAGCTTGGGCTTAAGCTAGCTGAGCTAAACTCAAGGATAAATTTGCTCTCAAACGGCGAGATCGGCTTTAATGCTGGCTCAAAGATAGTGATGCCTGATTTTAGCAAGGATGATCTAAGCGCCAAGCTTGGGGCGATGGAGCAAGAAAAATATATAAAAGAGCAAGAAAATGAGAAGCAAAAGAGTAAATTTGCTCCAAAAATTTACTTAAAAGATACGCAAAGTGTGAATAATAACAGCTTTAAAAAAGGCGAGAGGACGGCTACGCAGATGGCTGAGGCATACGCTGATGCGAACAAGCCTAGAGTGGAGTTTGAGTGGAAGTTACCAGATAGCCTAAGTCTTAGCAAACAAGCTCAGACAAAGCGTATCGAGCAGCAGCGCGCGGCTCTAAATTTAAGCGATGAAGAAAACAGGATAATGGCTAGGCTAAAGGATCTAAGAGGCGTGATAGAGGGCTTAAGTGCTAGGCTAAATTTAGACTCGCTAAAGCAAGATAACCTTGATAACGACTTTAATGACCTGCTAAATGGCTATCTTAGCGGCAAGGTAAAATTTGAGCAGTTTTTATTTGTGAGCGAGAAAAATTTTAGCGACAGGGCAAATTTCATCTTAAATGGCGATCTGCTCGAGCTAAACAAGCTTGAATACTTTTTTGAATGCGCAAGAAATATAAATGAGGTGGTGATAGAATGAATAAACTGATCTTCGTGACCATTTTATGGGCATTTAGCTTTAGCTTGATAGGCGAGTTTTTAGCGGGCAAGGTGGATAGCTATCTAGCCGTTTTTGTGCGCGTGACACTTGCAAGCCTAGTTTTTTTGCCATTTACGAAATTTCGCGGGATAAATCCAAAGCTCGCCCTTGGCATCATGGCAATCGGAGCGGTGCAAATAGGGCTAATGTATCTTTGCTACTACAACTCGTTTTTGTATCTAAGCGTGCCAGAAGTAGCACTTTTCACCATTTTTACGCCATTTTATGTGACGCTCATATATGATGCGTTTAGCTTTAAATTTAGGCCGCTTTATCTTTTTAGCGTGGGCGTTGCGGTCTTTGGCGCGCTTGTCATAAAGTATGGCGCGATAAATGAGGGCGTGCTAAAGGGCTTTTTGCTGGTGCAAGGGGCAAATATATGCTTTGGAGCAGGGCAAAGCGCCTATAAGGCGCTTTTGGAGAAGTTTGAAGTTGATCAAAAAAAGGTCTTTGGCTACTTTCACTTTGGGGCGTTTTTTGTGGCTGTCATAGCGCTCATAACCCTTGGCAATCCAGCTAAATTTCATGTAGATCTAACCCAAACTTTGGTGCTTTTGTGGCTTGGCGTAGTCGCTAGCGGGCTGGGATATTTTATGTGGAACAAAGGGGCTTGCGAGGTCGATAGCGGCGTGCTTGCCATCATGAACAACGCTCTCATACCAGCTGCTATCATCGTAAATTTACTCTTTTGGCAAAAGGACGCCAACCTAACTAGGCTCATTTTAGGAGCTGTGATAATGTACATCTCGCTACTAATTCACAATAAAATCATGAAATTTTACGGCGTAAAGGCTGTGTGAGGTAAAATTTAAGATCAAATTTGAGTTATTTAAGTTAAGTAGAGAATTTTAAAAGTATCAAATTTGATCTACTTAAGCGCCTTGCATCTTTACAAGCTGGGCGTTTAGCTGCATTATCTGAGCAAAGATAGCTCCCTTTTTGCTCTGAAGCGAAGCAACCAGCTCTTTTGCGTATGGATTTTTGCTAGCACTTGCCTGTTTTATCGCGCTATCAATCTCTTTTAGCTGTTTTTGCAGTTTTTCTAACTGCTTTTTTATGACATCGGCGCTACTCTCGCTCTCATTATTTACCTCGCTAGCTAAATTTGAAGCGTCGTGTAAAATTTCACTCTTATCTGGTTTTGGCAAATTTTTGCTTTTTAAATTTTCATCGGCAGTAGCCGTAGAGCCGCTTTTGTTTAAATTTATAAAATTTGAGTTTATCTGCATCGCCACACCTTTAAATTTAAAAGCATATCGGCAAATTTAAATAAAATTTTTTAGTAGATAGAGTAAAAATGAGGTTATGCCAAAAAGAGGTGGCAGCAAAGACAAGACTTTAAATTTAAGGGATAAAAGCGCACAAGCGTTATAAAGCAAAAATACAAATGTGCTAATCTCTAAGCTGCTAGGATTTAGTCTAAAGGCTAACATCTTGCTTAAAATTTCATCAAAAATGCCGCCATATCCAAAGAGGTGAAGTAAAAAGCTTAGCGGATAAAATATGCTAAATATGTAGTTTAAAGCTAGCACGCTAAGCTGCAAGAGGCTAATGAGCGGGAAAAAGTAAAGCACCGCAACCTCCATCGCAAAAAAGACATATAAATTTAAAAGTAGCGAGTTCGCTAGCAGGCTAAATTTGGGCGCAAAATAGAAAAGATAGACGAATATATAAAAGACGCCAAGGCATGAAAAATAAAAGCCAACGCTAAAAAGAAGCTGCGGAAATAGGGCGACGCTAAATAAAATAACGCCAAAGAGCGTGTAGAAATTTAAGATCTTTATCTTTTTGCAGATCATGTAAAAGCCAGCCACGCTCATCAAAAATGCCCGCAAAAAGCTTGCGATAAAGCCAATCATATAAAAGTAGAAACAAAGCACTAAAAATACGGCGATAGAGATGTCGAAGATATATGAGCGATATGGCAAAAACCTTGCGTAAAAAGGTCTTAAAACGAGCCTTAAAACAAAAAAGCAAACTGCGCTTATAACGCCAAGGTGATAGCCGCTAATGGCGATGAGGTGCGCCACGCCCCAGTTTGAGACGTCATCTCTTAGCTCGCCAAAAACGTTTGTGCCAAGAAAGAGCGCCGTGTAGAGCTGCGAAATTTTAGCGTTTTGGTGTTGGGCGGAGATGAAATTTATAGCCCTTTGCCTTAGGCTATCATCCTTTTTGATGACGGCTCTATCGTAGCTTGGCATATAAAATGTGCCGCTAAGATAGTCCGTAAAGCTCACGTCTATTGGCTGAACACTAAGCGCTACGACGTCATAAAGGCTGATCTCATCTTTTTTAGAGGCGGTTGTGTAAAAGCTAAAATTTGAGGTGTCGATCCTTATTATCTGGCGCTTTTTGCCATTTTTTTCTTTGGTGAAATTTACGCTTACTTTGCCAACGATATCTTGCTCGCCAAGCTCCATAAAAGCGCTGTATTCATGAAATTTAAGCGCTAAATTTAGGCCAAAAATAAATAGGCAAAGCAGGAGAAAATAAAATATACGCCTGCTTTTTGGCAAATTTACTCTTTAAATTCAGTTGATTGCACCGGTGTGGTGGCGATATCGCAAAAGCGAGAGTATTGCTTTTGAAAGAGCACGTCGATGGATCCCACTTCGCCGTTTCTGTTTTTGCCAACAATGATCTCTGCGTTTTCTTGAAGCTTGTTAAAAACGTGCTCGCTTTGATAAGGTTTGCCCTCGGCTGCTGCCTTGCTCTTTTTCTCGTTCTCTTCTTGCTCCAGATAGACCTCGTGCCTATAGACAAAAAGGATGATGTCGGCGTCTTGCTCGATCGCGCCTGACTCTCTTAGATCGCTTAGCATAGGGCGCTTGTTCGCGCGTGCTTCAAGGCCACGGTTTAGCTGCGAAAGTGCGATGATAGGCATATCCAGCTCGCGCGCTAGAAGCTTTAAGCCACGAGAAATTTCAGCTATTTGTATGTGGCGGTCGGCGAAGTTGTTTGTACTCATCATAAGGCCGATGTAGTCGATGACGCAGAGTGAAATTTCAGGGTGAGCTGACTTTAGCTTGCGAAGCTGCGTCCTTACTTGGTGGATATTTACGTAGCCGCTATCATGCACAAAGAGTTTAGCGTGCGAAAATTCGCTGCATGCGTGGCTAAAGTGAGCGAGCTTCTCATCGTCAAGGCTCGCTGTCATTATCTCTTGAAGTGGGATCGAGGTCTTGTCTGCTAGCATCCTCATCATGATCTGCTCTGCTGGCATCTCAAGTGAGAAAAAGACGACGCCTGCGCCACTTTTTAAAACGTGCCCCATGAAATTTAGACAAAGCGTCGTTTTACCCATGCCAGGGCGCGCTGCGATGATGATGAGGTCGCCATTTTTAAAGCCCTTTATCATCTCATTTAGCTTTTTAAAGCCGGTGTTTAGTCCGATGATGTCACGCTCGTTTAGGGCAGCTTGCTTTTGCATATGCACTATCAAGCTTTTTATGATATCTTCGCTATCTCTGATACTGCCAGTGCCGCTGCCGTCGACTAGCGAGTAAAACTCCTGACTTAGCTCATCGACCATATCGCGGCTGGCTTTGTCTTCATTTACCTTGCTTGGGATGTCGTGGGCGATCTTAACAAGGCTTCGTTTTATCGACTTTTCTTTAAGTTCGTTTGCATATCTTTGGATATCGATGATCGAGTTTGTGGCTAAAATACTCGCCATGACGTTGTCATCGTAGTTTTCGCCAAGCTTGTTTTTGATAAACGTCGATGCGATAGGCACGTCACCGTTTAGACAATCAACCATCGCTTTGTAAATTTGTGCGTGAGCTTTTAGGTAAAAGTCTCCAGCCTTTATCGTGTCAAAAATTTCGCCCAAAGCGTCGTTGTTTGCGATGATCGAGCTTAGTATGGCTCGCTCCATATCAAGGTCGTAAAGGTTGCTAAATTCTATCTCGTTAAGTCTCTCTTTTGCCACTTCTTTATCCTCTGCTCTTTATCTCGTCGTCGATCTCTTGTAAAAATCTATCCACAAGCTCGCTCTCAGGCAGCCTTGCGACCACTTCGCCGTGGCGCATGATCATGCCATTTCCCTTGCCAAATGCTATGGCTACGTCTGCGCCTTTTGCCTCGCCGATCGCATTTACCACGCAGCCCATTACTGAGACGTTTAGCGGCTCTTTTATCCCTTTTGTCTTTTCTTCTACGAGCTTTACTGCTGCCATGAGGTCAGCTTGCAAACGCCCACAAGTTGGGCATGAGATGATGTTTAGCCCCTCTTTTTGGCGGCCACTATCTTTTAAGATCGCCTTTGCGACTTTGATCTCCTCTTCAAGCTCGCCCGTGATGCTAACTCTCATCGTATCGCCGATGCCTTCAAGCAAAAGCCCGCCAAGTGCGATGGCTGATTTTATGGTAGCGTGAAAAGTAGTGCCAGCCTCCGTTACACCTAGATGAAATGGGTAGTTTGTCTTTGGGCGAAGCGCTCTGTAAGCTTGCATAGTGCGCTCGACGTCGCTTGATTTGAGCGAAATTTTAATGTCTGTAAAGTCAAAATCCTCAAGAAGCTTGATGTTATACATGGCGCTTTCGACCATGGCCTCCACCGTGCGGCCGTAGCGGTCTTCAAACTGCTTTTCAAGCGAGCCAGAATTTACGCCTATGCGAATAGGTAAATTTCGCTGCTTGCAGGCATCAACGACTGCTTTTATGTTTTTAGCTGAGCCGATATTGCCTGGATTTATGCGGATAGCATCGACAAATTCGCTAACGATGAGCGCATAGGTGTGGTTAAAATGTATGTCTGCAACGACTGGGATTGGGGAGCTTGCGACGATCTGCTTTAGCGCGCTGGCGTCCTCTTTGTCAAAAACTGCGCAACGCACGATGTCACAGCCTGCAAAATATAGCCTTTGTATCTGCTCTAGCGTGCCTTTTACGTCCTTTGTCTTTGAAAATGTCATCGACTGCACGGAGATCGGTGCGTCACCGCCTATTAAAACATCGCGAATTTTTATCTGTTTTGTCGGGTATCGTTGCAAAATTTTGCCTTTAAATTTTATTGGGGATTATAAAAAAAAATGGCTTTTAAAAGGCTTGAAAAATTAATAAAGTTTTTAAATACAGGCAGTTTGCAATTAAGGCTCATGTATCGTAAATGCAAATTTTAAACTTTCATTCACCTCTAAGAGTTAGCTACTAAAATTTGGCTTCGCTAGCAGCTTAGCTCAAATTTTAGAGCCGAAATTAGTCGTTCATGAAATTTTAAAATTTGTTTGATATTTATAAGCTACGAAACAAATTTGCAAATTTTAAAAATTTATTCACTTGCCTTTAACTAAAATTTACCGGATCTATATCGATATCGCTAAGTTCGCTTTTGCAGAGGTTTGCCGCTTTTAAAAGTATGGTGTGCGAGTTTGAGCGAAGCAGAATTTCATATCTAAATTTGCCCCCAAGATATTCGATCTGGCATTTGCCATATCCCACGATCTCTAGTTCATCGCCTTTTAGTGGCTCTAGCCTTTTTGTAAATTCGTTCATTGCACCCTTTGCAGTGCTCTCATCTTTGTGCGAAACGACCACGCGAAGAAGCCTAGTAAATGGCGGATACAGTCCCTCTCGGTAGCCGATCTCATCCTTTAAAAACGCGTCGTAGTCGCTAATGAAGCTTTCGAAAAACTCCCTTTGCTTGCTTTGGATGATGACCCTGCCAGCTCCGTTTCTACCAGCCCTTCCAGCTACTTGCATAGCAAGGGCAAGTGTGCGCTCTCTAGCTCTGTAATCAGGAAAATTTAAAAGTTCGTCAAAGCCCATGATGACGGCTAACTCGACGTTGTGATAGTCATGCCCCTTGCTTAGCATCTGCGTGCCAAGCAGGATGTCTATCTTACCGTCGTTAAATTCCTTCAAGGCCTTTACGAGCTTGTTTTGCGTCGTGATCTCGTCCCTGTCAAATTTAGCGATCCTAGCGTTTGCAAACTCGGCTTGCAGCCTCTCAAGTAGCTCACTCGTGCCGATCTTTTTAGCCTCTATCATCTCGCTGCCGCACTGGTGGCAGCTCTTTGGCACGGCCATTTTGTGCTCGCAGTATTGGCACTTTAGCACGTTTTGTTTTTTGTAGTAGCTCATGCCGATGCTACAAAATGGACACTTCACCGTCTCGCCGCAGTTTTTGCAGACTAGATATTTGAAATTTGCCCTTGTTGGCAGGCAGATGACGGCTTGTTTTTTATTTTCAAGTGTTTTTGCGATCTGCTCTTTTAAAATTTCACTTATGCCAGTCTCGCTCTCGTCAAATATATAGCTCTTTTGCGACGCAAAATATGTCCCTTTTAGGCGAAAATGCTCCTGCTTGTAAAAGCTAGTAAGGCTTGGCGTGGCGCTTCCAAGTACCACTTGTAGGTCAAATTTGCTAGTTAAAAAGAGGGCTAGGTCTCTTGCGTTGTAGTGGGGCTTTGAGCCTGTGTTTTTGTAGCTATCGTCGTGCTCTTCGTCGATGATGATAAGTTTTAGCCGCTCAAGTGGCAAAAATAGGGCAGACCTAGCTCCTGCGATGAGCCTTGCCTTGCCGCTTTTAATATCCTTTAAAATTTGCTCTTTTTTCTTTGGCGTGATCTTTGAGTGCCACACAGCCACAGCCTCGCCAAAGAAGCTCTCTAAGCGCTTTTGCATCTGCGGTGTTAGTGAAATTTCAGGCATCAAAAATAGCGCTTGGCCACCCGCGTTTAAAATTTCTCTTATCTTTGCTATATAAATTTCGCTTTTGCCACTTCCAGTGTCGCCAAAGATGAGCGAGCTTTTTCGTGCGTTTATAAAATTTAGCGCTTCAAGCTGCTTTTGGCTTAAATTTGGCGCTTTAAAGTCGGTTGTGCCACTATAAATTTCATCATCCACAAGGCTTTGTGGCTCAAATAAATTTATAGCAACGCCAAGCTCGCAGGTGTAGTAGTAGGCGATAAATTTAGCCAAAGTTGCTTGGATGTCGTTTAGTTTAATAGGTAAAATTTCATCAATAAAGCTTGTTTTAAAGCTTGGCTCATCCACTTCGCGCAGTATAAAGCCAACTAGGCTTTTGCCTCTAAGTTTTGCAGTGATGGCGCGAAACGGCGTAATATCTAGCTCGCTTTTATATGTGAGTGTAGCTAAATTTACCCCGCTAAATACGACCTCGTAGTATCTCATCACTCAAGAGCGCTGCAAAGTCCGTCGCTGCTCGTGCAGTCAAATTCGCCAGTTGCGTTTTTGTAAGTGAAATTTGCTATCTGTCCGTCTAGTTTGAAGGTATAAGTTGTTGCTCCAGTTTTGTGCCAGCCGTTTTTTGTGCCGTTGTCTTTTACAGGCACGCTCACAACGTTTTGAAAAAGGTTACTTCCTGGGCTCTCAAGCGTATCAGGATACTTTGGAGTGCCTTTTAGGACGCTATCATTGTATTTTAGTGAGATGCCACTTTTTATGGCGGCTATTTGTGTTCTTGCGTTTGCGACTATGGCGTCGCCTCTAGTAAAGAAAAGCTTTGGTATCGCAACAGCACTTAAAATGCCAAGTATGACGATGACAAATATAATTTCTATTAGGGTAAAAGCTCTTTTTTTCATTTATTTTCCGGTTTTAGTATCTCTTCTATCTCTTTTGTGACGTCCTTTACGACGCGCAAATTTGTGTAGCTCTCGTAGCTTTTTTCGACAAAGGCGTTTATAAGCTCACGAGGCTCGATAAATTTCTTTCCCCCCATAAATTTCTGCCAGTCGCGCTCAAAAATTTCAGCAAAATCATCATCAAGCGTTATCGTGTAGTCGCGAGATGATACGGTGAGCGTGATCTGTTTCATTTTTTATGCCAAAAATGCCTAGCTTATCTACCAAGGACGGCTTCGATCTTCTTCATTACATCATCGGCTTCGCTATTTTTCTTATCTAGATCCTCTTCTAGGCGCATGATCTGGTTGGTTTTTGCCTCATTTTGTGCTTTTAATGTTACGATCTCGTTACGTAGCTCTTCATTTACTCTGCAAACTTCATCGTATTTTGTGATGAGGTCATTTACTTTATCGCTTAGTGTGGTTAAGATCGCATTATCTTCAAACATAAAGGTTCCTTTAAAATAATAATTAATGCCGTATTCTAACACGCAGAGGCTAAATTCTTTTTAAAATTCTCATTTGACAAAGCACTATCTTTGCTATAAAATTCGCCCAAATTTAAAGGCGATCAATGAGTAAATTTGAAATTTCATCTAAATTTAGCCCAAGCAGTGACCAAGCAAGAGCGATAAAAGAGATAGTAAAAAGCATAAAATCAGGCAATAAATACCAAACACTTCTAGGCGTGACAGGATCTGGCAAGACCTTTACCATGGCAAATGTCATACGTGAGCTAAATATGCCAACGCTCATCATGACACATAACAAATCCCTTGCCGCGCAACTTTACAGCGAATTTAAGGGCTTTTTCCCAAAAAACCATGTCGAGTACTTCATAAGCTACTACGACTACTACCAGCCAGAGGCCTACATCCCAAGAAGTGACCTATATATAGAAAAGGATAGCTCGGTAAATGAGGAGCTTGAGCGCCTGCGCCTCTCTGCGACGGCTAGCTTGCTAAGCTTTGATGACGTCGTCTGCGTTGCCTCAGTCTCTGCAAACTACGGCCTTGGTAATCCAAGCGAGTATAAAGGGATGGTGGCATATCTTAGCGTGGGCGAGAAGATAAGCCAAAGAAAGCTTTTAGAACAGCTTGTCGATATGGGCTACAAGCGCAATGACAACTACTTTGACAGGGGCGACTTTCGTGTAAATGGCGATGTGGTGGATATTTATCCAGCATACTACAACGATGAAGCCCTAAGGGTCGAGTTTTTCGGCGATGAGATCGATGCGATGTATCATTTTGACGTGCTTGATAACAAAAGGCTAAAGGACATCTCTAAATTTACACTTTACGCCACCAGTCAGTTCATCGTGGGTGCTGATAGGCTAAAGATCGCTATGAAAGAGATCGAAGAGGAGCTTGATGCGCGCTTAAAAGAATTTAACGAGCAGGGCAAGCTAGTTGAGGCTCAGAGGCTAAAGCAAAGAGTGGAGTTTGACCTTGAGATGATGGCGAGCACTGGCATGTGTAAAGGCATCGAAAACTACGCGCGACATCTGACTGGTCAAAAGGCTGGAGAGACGCCGTACTCGATGTTTGACTACTTTGAGATAAGTGGCGAGGACTATCTGGTTATCGTCGATGAGAGCCACGTGAGTTTGCCGCAGTTTAGGGGTATGTATGCGGGTGACAGGAGCCGTAAAGAGGTGCTTGTGGAGTATGGATTTCGCTTGCCTTCAGCGCTTGACAACAGGCCGCTTAAATTTGATGAGTTTATAAGCAAAAAGGCGAAATTTCTCTTTGTCTCAGCCACGCCAAACGAGTATGAGCTTGGTATCAGCCAGGGCCACGTCTATGAGCAAATTTTGCGTCCTACGGGACTGCTTGATCCGATCATCGAGATAAAAGATAGCGACAATCAAGTCGAGGCGCTATTTGACGAGGCAAAGGCGGTGATCGCTAGAGGTGAGCGTGTGCTAGTTACGGTGCTAACTAAAAAGATGGCCGAAGAGCTAAGCCGCTACTACATCGAGCTTGGCGTCAAGGTCAAGTATATGCACTCAGACATCGATGCGATCGAGCGAAATGAGATCATTAGAGGGCTTAGAAGTGGCGAATTTGACATGCTAATAGGCATAAATTTGCTCCGTGAGGGGCTGGACCTGCCTGAAGTGAGCCTGATAGCGATAATGGACGCCGATAAAGAGGGCTTTTTGCGCTCGACAACGAGCCTTATACAGACGATGGGGCGCGCGGCCAGAAATGTAAATGGCAAGGTGCTGATGTTTGCCAAAAATATAACAAAATCGATGAAAGAGGCGATCGATACGACGACTGCTAGGCGTAAATTTCAAGATGAATACAACAAAGCTCACGGCATAACGCCGCACTCTGCCAGCAGAAATATCGAAGAGAGCTTGCACGTCGAGGATGACGGCGAAATTTACAAGTGTGGTAAAAATTTAGAAAAGATGCCAGCTAGCGAGCGGGCTGCGATCGTAAAAGAGCTAAGAAAGCAGATGCTTGAAGCGGCGGCGCAGCTAGAGTTTGAGAAGGCGGCGGCGTTACGTGATGAGATAGCAAAGATGAGAAAGTTGTAAAAAGGCTCGTCTCTTGTGCGCTTTTAAATGAACTAGAAATTTTCTCCCTTGATGAACTATATAAAAATGTCGTTCGGTTTTATATAGATAAACAATTATTGTTTTTCTATAAAATGTAGATATTCGAATGTAGAGTTGGCCTTGTGTTTACGATTTTCGCTTTTATCAGCTTTAAACCTTTGATATTCTTTTTTTACTAAATCATATTTGCCATATCTAAGTAAAATTTCTTTAATTTTTTGCTTATCCATAAGCCCTTCATTGTTGTAACTCAAAAAAATATATTTAAATTTTGCATTTTTTATTAAATTTTCAAATTCAGTTGCAACATCATTTTTTGAACAATATTTTGAGCGTAAATAGTTTCGTAATCCAGTCTTGCCATTTGGCGTAAATTTATCATAAAGTGCTATGGTATTTAATAAGTGATAGTTTGCGCCATATTGGCGAGCATTGTATGGTGGATCCAGGTACAAAATATCACCATCAATTTTTCTTATCAATTCATTTGCATCCAGTTGATAAACATCATGAACATTATCGCTTATTTCAAATTTGGCTGCTTCTAAAACCAATGGCTTTAAGGCAGAAGTTTTGATATTTTTTAAAAACGCTCCATAAACAGATGCAGTATTAGCGACTTTATCTGCGCTTTCTATAAGCGAAGCCAACAAAAAATAGTAAATTTCATCGGTTATTTTTCCGATTTTATGCCAGCTTTCTATTTCCTGCCTGACAGTATCTATTTTTTGACCATTTTCATCACTAAAGTATTGACGACCTGAACCGCTGCCAAAGCAGTAGTTCCTGTAAATAAACCCGTCTTCAACTGGTATAAGATCATTTAATTCATTTATCAAATCGTCCGTTTGACTTAAAATTATATGATTACCGATGTAATTTTTATTTAAGACATAGCTATATGGCTCTATATCGTTTGCGATAACCTTTTTAACGTAAGTTTTAAAAGTCCGCCCTACTATGCCAGTACCCGCAAAGATATCGCAGAAGATTTTTTGCGATAAATCGTTGCCAACAACTTTGCAAATCTCGTCTCTTATCCAGTTTGAAAGTTTAAATTTAGAGCCTATATAGTTCATTGCTGATCGCTCGGATAAAGTTTTTTAAATATAAATTCGCTAGTATGTTTTGAGGCTTCATCTGAAATTTTCTTTACGCATGTTTTGCGGTATTCAACTGGATCGTATTGATAACAGCCTATACAACCAAGTTCTTCCGTATAATTCTCATCACCTTGATAAAATTCATATGGATTGCCGAGTATGTTTTTGGCATTCCAGCGTTTATTTGTTTCTTTGCATTTTTTACAAATTTGACGTTTTATATCATTTGCTGCCTTACAAAGGGGTTGAAAATCTTCAAGTTTTTGAGTAGTAACATCACTTACTCTTAGGTCATTTTTTCTGCCGTCTTTATGATCTATTTCAATTTTAGTATTTTCCGAATTTCCATTTACGCCAAGCATTACACAGTTTTTGTCTTTATAAAAATCTTTTATATCTTTTTTTATGGTTTGATTAAAAATTTGGACTGTATTCAAACCGTTTAACATAATTCTATCTATAGAATTACCTCTAGTTTGTTTTTTGTCAAATTCTACTATATATTTTTTAGCCAAAGCAGAACTGCCCCTACACCAACTACCGCCATTGCCAAGCTGAAGCTCCTTGTATTTTCCGACAAATTCTCCAACATTTACCCAGCGAGAAAATCCATTTTTATCTGGTATTGCAAGTTCCAAAAATAGATCACATTTGCTTTTTTTACTCATCAAAACTCCTTTTTAAAAATTAATATATATTCGTGTTTAAAAATATAATAGTCATTTTTTAAAGCTCTAAATCGCCATATGCCACCTGCTCCGAGTTTGCCACGATTACCTTCGATATTTTTTACGACTATGCCTTTTAACTTGACTTTAAAATTTCTCTTTATCATATCCATACAGTAAAAACTAAGCGGCAAAATTTCGCTATTTTTATAAATGTCGCCGATCACTACGGCAAAATAGCGGTTTTTGTCCAAAAAATTTAAAGAATTTTCACAGACAAGCTTAAATTTTGTTATAAATTCATTTATGTTGTTACATTTAGATAGGTCGTTTTTGTCATCCGTAAATTTAACGATATCCATATAAGGTGGATGCATAAGGACGAATTGTACACTTTTAATTCCAATATTATCAAAATTTTTATCAACACTTTGGGTGTTCATCGAATCACATTCGGCTATAAAAAAATCACTAAAATTAGAGCTTTGCATACTTTGGCGCACATAATCCAACATCAATGGATTTATATCAAAACCGATATATTTTCGATTCAAATTTTCGCACTCAAACAGCGTCGTACCACTACCCATGAAAGGCTCAAACACAAATTCTCCCCTTTTGGTATATCTGCGCACGAGTTGATTTGGGATCTGCGGGATAAAATTACCGTGATAGATGTTTTTATGTTTACCGCTTTTGTCACGCTCAGCAATAATCCATAGACTATCAGTATTTATGTCGCAGTTTTTCCAGTCATTTAAATTTATGTCGTTTATCATTAAAAGTTCCAAAAAATTTATTTGAATTATACTAAAAATTTAAGTTCTACTAACTGACTTTAAAAAATAGCTCTACACCGCGCAGATAAGCGAAACTGCGGCGATAAAGTAAAATGAGTGCGTTAGGCTAAAGATGTCAGCGATCTTGCCGATGACCGTCGCGAATATACCGCCGATTGTTATGCTAAGTCCAAGAGTTACGCCAGAGGCTAGGCCGATTTGATTTGGCAGATAAAGCTGCGCAAGGGCGATTGAGGGGCTAAAAGATAGGCTGATGCAGGCGCTTACGCACATGGAGGCCACGAGAAATAGTGCGTAGCTGTCGATAAAGAGCATTAGCACGACTAGCGGCGCGGCGATGCTTAGGCTTATTTTGATGAGCTTAACTAAGCCGTATCTATCAGCTAGAGCCCCGCCAAATAGCGTAGAGATCGCACCAGCAGCAAAAAACATACTTAAATTTACATTTGCAGCCTCTTTGCTAAGACCAAAAATTTTGATGAGGTAGATGCTAAAAAATGCCGCAAAGCCAAATGCGACGATAGAGCGTGAAAATATACATAGACAAAGCCTCAAAAATGCACCCAGATCGTCTTTTAGAGCGCTTGTTTTTTGTGAAATTTGCTTTTTATGACTGCCTTCTAGCGCTTTTATAAATTTGCCTTTTTTAAGGTATAAAAGCGTTAGAAAAATTTGAGGGATGATGAAAACTAGCGTCCCTTTTAGACCAAAATTTCCCACAAAAACAGCGACCAAAATAGGCCCAACGGCAAAGCCTACGTTGCCACCAAATGAAAATATGCTTATGCTTTTGGCTCTATTTTTGGCGTTTGAGGCGTAGTTTACGATCCTTGCGGCACTTGGGTGAAAGAGCGCAGCGCCGATACCGCTTATCATCACGCAGAGTAAAATGAGGTAGTAGTTTGTGACAAAGCCAGTTAGGCTCATGCCCCCGCCTGCAAGCAGTAGCCCAAGCGGGATGACGTAGGGCAGCTCTTTTTTGTCGCTTAAGCGGCCTATCAGCGGTTGGATGAGCGAGCTTGCTAAATTTGTGGCGGTCACGAGCGAAGCGGCTGTTGCGTAGTCGTAGTGGTAGCTCGCGATGAAAAATGGCAGCATCGCGCCAAGGGCACTTTGGTTTATGTCGCTACAAAAGTGCCCAAGCCCCATTAGATACTTTAAATTTTCCGCCTTTTTCATCTAAAATAGCCCTTTTAAAAGCCCCTTTAAATTTTGCTTGTCGCCGTTTGTACTTTCATCATCTTTGCCAAGCTTTTTATCTAAAAATCTACCTATCTCTTTTTTGACCTTATTTTCAAGATATTGCGATCTGACGTCGTATTTTAGCTTGTCTGTCGTGCCTGAAATTTGCACGTTTAGATCGGTCTTTTCTAGCCTGCAAACAAGCGGCACGTTAAGCATTTTTGTGGCGGTATTATAAGTGCCGCCTGTAACCTTTATATCGCTCTTTGGCGAGCTTAAATTTACGTTAAAGATGACGTTGTCGCCCTTTATATCGCCATAAATTTTGCCGTCTTTGTAAATTTCTTTTGTGATGTCCTTGCCGGTGAAGGTTTTTATGTTGTTCGTGAGATTTGTGCTGGCTAGGTGGCCCTCTTTTAGCAAGATGTCAAATTTACCCACCCTTTGCGTTGTCTCATAGTCAAATTTAGCATCGCCGTTGCCGTCATAGAGATGATCAAGCGCTAGGGTCTGCGTTAGCCCCTTTACCTCGAAGTTTTTTAGCACCGCATCAAGCACGCCACCTTTGTAGTTTGCCTCGAGTTTGCCCTTAAATAGATCATCTGAAGTGGCTTTTACGCTTAGATCATCCACTTTGCCCTCTGCCGTTACGAGCGCTACAAATTTACCGTGAAGTTCACGACCAGCTAAAAATGCAAGCTTATTTAGCTCTGAAACCACCGCTTGAAGCTTTAAGTTTAGCGTGCTTTTGCCCACATCAAAGCTGCCATCTATCCCCTTTATATCAGCTAGTGAGCTAAGAAAGTCGCCACTAAATTTCGCTACATCACCTTTGCAACTTAGGCTTAAATTTGAGCTAAATTTCTCATTTTCAGGGAATTTTTTATCAAGCATTTTGCTAAGCGCTGCGGCGTTAAATTTGCCATCATTTAGGGCGATCTTTGCGGTGACGCTTGGGCTTTTACTAAAGATATTTTGTCCTTTTGCCTGGACATTTGCCTTGGCGTTTGCTAGTCTGTCGTTGCCGCTAAGTGCTAAAATTTCTCCTAGCTGCGCCTCTTTTAGGTTAAGATCAAGATTTTCATTTTTTATGGTGGCGTTTAGCTTGCCAGCAAAGGCATCACCGCCTAAATTTAGCTCATCTATCTTGCTTGCTTTGACCTTTATATCGCCAGCAAGCGCCATCTTTGAGCCCACCTCAAAGCCGCTAACCGCTTTAAATTTCTCAGGGTCGTTAATGAGCATGGCAAATTTGCTAAAAATTTGGCTGTTTTTTAGGTCAAAAACGCCCTTTATATCCTTTAGCTCGCCAAGATCACTAAGCACGTTTGCTTCAAAATTTACAAGTTCATTTTTTGCAGTGGCGCCGCCTTTTAGCTCAAATTTAGCCGCATTTTTAAGCTTTGTAAGACCATTATTTATAAGGCCGTTTTTTATCTCAAATTTAGCCTCGCCTGCAAGCTTTTTTAGCTCGTCAAAGCCGCTAAAATTTGCGTTTAAATTTATCTGCCCGTCTGCGTAGTTTGGCTGCAAGGCAAGTGCTAGAAGCTCTTTTAGTTTGATATTTGTGGCATTTAGGATTAAATTTTTACTATCAAAATTTGCATTTATCTTGCCACCAAGGCCATTTATCTCAGCTTTTAGGTTTTTAAGAGCATTTTCTTGCATCGTAATTTCGCCATTTGCATCCACTGCACCACTTAGCTGCTCTCCCAAGAGCTTGCCAAAAAGGGCAAGATCAGGCACATTTAGCGAAAAGTCGCTCTTTAAATTTTTGCTAGCTAGATCATAAGTAGTCTCATTTGCTTTTAAAGTGGCTTCTGGCGCGATGATAAGGGTTTTTGCACTCACTTTTTCATTTGCAAATTTAGCATTTACACCGCCTTTAAAGTTTATATCTTTTGCTAAATTTAGCCCAAATTCATTTTTAAGAATTTCTTTGTTTATCGCTGCATCGCTTGCTAAAATTTGAGCGTTTATGATGGGCTCATTTTTCTCATCAACCCCTTGCATATTGCTCGTTAGATCAAGCTTGCCGCTAGCTAAATTTGGCTTTTGCGCAAGAGCTGAGATCTCAGAAAGCTCGATGTTCTTAGCATCAAGATTTAGCGCTTTTGGCAGGTAGTCTTTTAAATTTGCGTTTAAATTTATGTTTGAGCCAAGTGCCGTGCCAGTTGCCGCTAGCTTAAAGTCGCTAAATTTACCAGCCACGTTTGCTTTAAGGGCTACATCTTTTTTTAGCCCAAGCTCGCTAGCCTTTGCCTTGTCGGCATCTATATCTATATTTAAATTCATACTTTGAGCAAGTAGCGAAAGCTCGCCATTTGCCTTTAAATTTATGGCGTTCATCACGGTCGCATCTAAATTTAGCGTGCTAAATCCTAGGCTAAAATATTTAAATTTAAGATCAATACCACGAGCGAGGGCCTCTTTTTCGATCTTGCCAGCGATAAATTTACTCCCAAATGGGCTAAATAAAAGGCCAAAGATGCAAGCTATTATGAGCACAAGCGTGCCAACTATGTAAGCTACTTTTTTCATAAAATTCCTTTATATTAGTTTTATATATCATAAAACTTTAGTCACTTAGACTAAAGTTTTTAATAAAATTCACTATAAATTATTGACTTTTTCAGAAAAAAATGCTAGGATTTCATCACTCAAAAATAAAGAGTGCTAAAAAAGACAATTAAACTAAAAGGATGAACAATGAACTTTCAACCATTAGGCAAGCGTGTCCTAGTCGAACGCGTAGAAGAGACAAAGACGACAGCTTCGGGCATAATTATACCTGATAACGCAAAAGAAAAACCTTTAAGCGGCGAGGTAAAAGCAGTTGGCGCTGAAGCTGAGGGCGTAAAAGTTGGCGAAAAAGTAGTATTTGCTAAATACGCTGGCACTGAGGTAAATTTAGATGATAAAACATATCTTGTTTTAAACATCGACGACATTTTAGGCGTGATTAAATAATTTAAAAAGGAAAGACAATGGCAAAAGAAATTTTTTACTCTGATGATGCAAGAAACCGCCTATACGAGGGCGTAAAAAAACTAAATGACGCTGTAAAAGTGACAATGGGACCAAGAGGCAGAAATGTCCTTATCCAAAAGAGCTTTGGCGCGCCAAACATCACAAAAGACGGCGTTAGCGTGGCTAAAGAGGTTGAGCTAAAAGATACTATCGAAAACATGGGTGCAAGCCTAGTTAGAGAAGTAGCAAGCAAGACAAACGACCAAGCAGGTGACGGCACTACAACAGCGACTGTGCTAGCTCACGCGATATTTAAAGAGGGTCTTAGAAACGTAACTGCTGGTGCAAATCCTATCGAAGTAAAACGTGGTATGGATAAAGAAGTAGCAGCTCTTATAGATGCACTAAAAAACATCTCTAAAAAAGTTTCTGGCTCAAAAGAGATCGCTCAGATCGCTACTATCTCTGCAAATTCAGACGAGAGCATCGGCAAGCTTATCGCTGATGCGATGGAGAAAGTCGGCAAAGACGGCGTCATAACAGTAGAAGAGGCAAAGTCTATCCAAGACGAGCTAAGCGTTGTTGAGGGTATGCAGTTTGACCGCGGATACCTAAGCCCATACTTCATCACAAACCCTGAAAAGATGCAAGTTGAGCTAAGCAATCCATTCATATTGCTATTTGACAAGAAGATCACAAATCTAAAAGACCTGCTTCCAGTGCTTGAGCAAGTACAAAAGAGTGGCAAACCACTTCTAATCATCGCTGAAGATATCGAGGGTGAGGCACTTGCAACGCTTGTTGTAAATAAACTTCGCGGCGTTCTAAACATCTCAGCTGTTAAAGCTCCTGGCTTTGGCGACAGAAGAAAAGCGATGCTTGAAGATATCGCTATCTTAACAGGTGGCGAAGTTATCAGCGAAGAGCTAGGCAGAACACTAGAGAGTGCCACTATAAACGACCTTGGACAAGCTTCAAGCGTAGTTATCGACAAAGATAACACAACTATCGTAAATGGTGCAGGCGAGAAGTCAGCGATCGACGCTAGAATCACTCAAATAAAAGCTCAAATCGCAGAGACTACAAGCGACTATGACAAAGAAAAACTTCAAGAGCGCCTTGCAAAACTAAGTGGAGGCGTGGCAGTTATCAAAGTAGGTGCTGCGACTGAGACTGAGATGAAAGAGAAAAAAGACCGCGTAGATGATGCTCTAAGCGCTACTCGTGCAGCTGTTGAAGAGGGCATCGTAGTAGGTGGCGGTTCGGCTCTTATCCTTGCTTCAAAGAGTGTAAATTTAAATTTACAAGGTGACGAGGCAATCGGTGCTGAGATCGTTAGAAGAGCGCTTCGTGCTCCACTTCGCCAAATCGCTGAGAACGCTGGCTTTGATGCTGGCGTAGTAGCAAACGCAGTTGAGACAAGCAAAGATGCAGATTTTGGCTTTAACGCTGCAACTGGCGAATATGTAAATATGTTTGAAGCTGGCATCATCGATCCAGTTAAAGTTGAGAGAGTTGCTCTACAAAACGCTGTTAGCGTGGCTAGCTTGCTACTAACAACTGAGGCAACTATCAGCGAGATAAAAGAAGAAAAAGCAATGCCTGCAATGCCTGATATGGGCGGAATGGGTGGCATGGGCGGCATGATGTAGCAGCCCCTTTCGAGCTAGAGCCTTTTCTAGCTCGAATTTATATTTAAATTTAACCTCACTAAATTTATAAAATTATTTACTCCTTTTTAAATTTATTCTTGTATCATTTTTGCATTCTTTTAGGGAGAATTTACAATGAAATATGATGAAATTTTTAGAGAATACGACATCCGTGGTATTTTTGAAAAAGACTTGACAGAGGACAGCGTCAAGGCTATAGGGCTTGCTTTGGGTAAGAAATTTAACGAATTTGGCGTGAAAACTTTAAGCGTTGGCTTTGACGCAAGGCTAAGTGCTAGCACACTTTTTAGGTACCTGCTAAGCGGTCTAAACAAGGCTGGTGGCTTTAAAATTTATAACATCGGCTTGCTACCAACTCCTGTTGGCTACTTTAGTGTTTATGCTGATTATTTCGACGCAAACATTATGATCACGGGCTCTCACAACCCAAAAGATTATAACGGCTTTAAGATCACCATTAAAAAAGATAGTTTTTTTGGCAAAGACCTGCAAATTTTAAAAGATAAAGTGAACGAGATAATCGCATCTGGTGAGCAAATAGCAGACGATGAGAGCTGTGAGAAATTTAATATCTTAGAAAAATATGTTGAGTTTTTTGTAAAAGAATTTAGCGAGCTTAAAAATTTCAAAAAGCCTTTTGTCATAGACTGCGCAAATGGTGCTGTAGGCGTGAGCTTAGTGCCTATCGTCAAGGCACTTGGGCTAAATGCGAAAATTTTATATGAAGATCCAGATGGAAATTTCCCAAATCACCATCCAGACCCAAGCGAAAAAGAGAATTTAAAAGAGATATTTTCGCTCATCGAAAAGAAGGAATTTGACCTTGGATTTGGCTTTGACGGAGATGGCGACAGGATCGCCGTGATAACGCCAAAAAGAGATATAAAAGGCGATGAGCTAGCATATCTTTATGCGCTAAATATGAAACATCCAAAGGTGCTTGGCGAGGTAAAATGCTCACAAAATATGTATGATGAGATCGCAAAAATCGGCGAAGTTTTTATGGGAAAAACTGGACATAGCAATATAAAAAAGATGATGAAAGAGCTAAATGTTGATCTTGCGGCTGAAGTGAGCGGTCATATCTTCTTTAAAGAGCGATATTTTGGCTTTGACGATGCACTTTATGCGATGATGAGGGTGCTTGAGCTAGTTCATAAGGGCTTTGATCTTGACGGCGAGCTTGATAAGATGCCACTTGTCTTTAGTACCGATGAGATCAAGATAAAGACGACTGACGAGGCTAAATTTAAGATAGTAGCCAAGCTAAAAGAGTGCGTGAAAAACGAGAGTTGCGACCTGCCGAAGATAAAAAATATCATCGACATTGATGGCATAAGAATTCAGTTTGAAAATGGCTGGGCGCTGGTGCGTGCGTCAAATACAACGCCAGTTATCGTTACTAGATTTGAAGCAAAGAGTAAGGAATTTCTAAAAGAGATCGAGCAAAAAGTGACAAATTTGCTAAAGAGCTTAATGTAACCTGTAAAGAGCATTTTGGGTTAAATTTACTCCAAAATGCTTTTCAAATTTTTATTTAAACATCCAACTTATCTGGCTTTTGCTGGTTTCTTTTCGGGCAGTTCCGCATACATGCCGCGCAACAATTCTCCAATCAAATTCGCATCCTCAAATTTCTCGAATACATGCATTAACGTCTTTGAGCCATTATAAGGATAACGTAGTTCTGAGTCTGCAAGAAGTCTGTCCGATGTCGGCGTTCTCTTTAAAAACAGTTCATTATTACAAATGTCACCTATCAGTTTACCGTTAAAATATACAAGGTATCCACCCATCATGGATTTTATGACAATATCGCCGAATTTAGAAAATCTATCGCGAACATATTCATTAAATTCATTCACTATGATCACTCACTTTGAATTTAGAGTTTGCCGCCTTCTACGACTAGAGATTCAGGATTGACGCTATCGCCATAGATCGGTTTTAGTGTAGCGTCATAGTCTTTGTGGAAGAAATTTTCTTTTCCAAGCTCGATGATCTCGTTATTTAGCCACTCAAGCAAGGCTTTGTTGCCTTTTTTGACAGCTGGAGCTATCACGTCCACGTCGCCAAGCGCCTCAACGCCAACGACAAAGCCAGGAGTCTCTTTCGCCCAGGCAAAAAGTAGGGCGTTATCATGCGCTAGAGCCGCACCCCTTTTATCAACCAAAGCTGCGAAAGTTTCAGTGTTTTGATCATACTTTAAAAGCTTGATATCAGGATAATTTTTTGTAAAAAATGCGTCTGCGGTTGTGCCTTTATTGACGATTAATGTCTTGTCTTTTAGCTCATCAACGCTCTTTATCACAGCGCCCTCTGGGCTAACGATGCCAAGTGAAACTTTCATATATGGAAGCGCAAAATCAACAACTTGCGCGCGCTCAGGCGTCTTTGTAAAATTTGCAAGCGTGATATCGACCTTGTCAGCTGTGAGCACTTCGACCCTGCCAGCAGCCTCGACTAGCTCAAATTTAACCTTGCTCTCATCGCCAAGCAGGTCTTTTGCGATGCGTTTTGCAAAGTAGATGTCATAGCCTTGGTTTTTGCCGTCTTTATCGACGTAGCCAAATGGCGGTTTGTCGCTAAAAACGCCTATCCTTATATATCCACGCTCTTTGATCTTTGCGATCGTATCAGCTTGGTTTGAAGCGGCCGCTTTGTCCGCACCTTTGTCATCACCACAACCCGTTAGAAAGACGGTAGCGACTAATGCTAATAAGAAAAATTTAAATTTTCTCACTCTTTCTCCTTTAGAAATTTTAGTAAATAAGAGCGACTAAGCTCGCTCTAAACGCATTTTGAAAAAACGGCAAATTATCTCTTATTTTTTCTAAAACGAGAATAAATTTAGAAATTTCTTTGCTCGCTCGCTCTTTGGATTAGTAAAAAACTCCTCTGGCTCGCTGATCTCCACGATCGCTCCAGCGTCCATAAATACTATCTTATTCGCAACCGCCCTTGCAAAGCTCATCTCGTGGGTGACTATTAGCATCGTCATGCCGTCTTTGGCTAAATTTAGTATCACATCAAGTACTTCTCTAACGATCTCTGGATCAAGTGCAGCCGTAACCTCGTCAAATAGCATGATCTCAGGGTTTAGACAAAGGCTTCTAACGATTGCTATGCGCTGCTTTTGACCGCCGCTTAGCTCCTTTGGATAGGCAAATTTCTTATCAAGTAGCCCAACCTTGCTTAGCCACATATTAGCCGTCTTTTCAGCCTCGGCCCTATCTCTTTTTTGCACCTTTAAAGGCCCAAGAAGGACGTTATCGATGACGTTCATATGATCAAACAGCTCGTAGCTTTGAAAGACCATGCCTACCTTTTGGCGGATCCTTTGCCACTCTTTAAATTTAGCGTCTATCACTTCGCCGTCTATGATGATCTCGCCGCTTGCTATGCTCTCAAGGCCGTTTATACACCTAAGAGTTGTGCTCTTGCCGCATCCCGATGGCCCAAGAAGCACGACCACTTCGCCGCTTTTAACATCTAAATTTATATCCTTTAAAGCGTGAAGCTCTCCATAAAATTTATTTAAATTTTTAAGTTCTAAGATATTTTCGCTCATTTTAGCTCCATTTTTCTTCTAGTTTTTTCGATAGTTTTGAGACTGGATAGCAGATCGCAAAATATAAAAAGAATATGAGCGTGTATATCCAAAATGGCGCCATAGGATTTGTAAATACATTTCGCTCGATGATCTGCTGGCCGACTTTTACCACCTCTACAACGCCGATTAGCACGACGATAGAGGTCGTTTTTATCATACGGCTTAGTAAATTTACAGCTCCAGGCACCAGCCTTCTAGTAGCAAGCGGGATGATGACATAAAAGTAAATTTGAAATTTACTAAGTCCTAGCGAGGCGGCTGACTCAAACTGGTGCTTTGGTATCGAGGTGATAGCGCCGCGCACGATATCCATCATCTCAAAAACGCCCCAAAGGCTAAAGACGATGAGCGAGGCGGTAAATGCCGAGATATGCAGCCCAAAAGCCTTGCTAACACCAAAGTAAAATAAAAATAGCCAGACGATCTGAGGCATGATACGCACGATCTCGAGGCAAATTTTTAAAACAAGATAGACAAATTTGTTTTTCATACTCATCAAAACGCCAAGTATGAGGCCACCTATGACGGAGATGATGATCGAGATAAATGAAATTTCAGTGCTTACCACAAGACCTTCAAGTAGTCTTAGTAAATTTTGCGTGTCAAATAATATACTAACTCCTTGCATTTCTCACCCTTTTTTCGACGTAGCTAAGCGCCAGCGAGACTGGCAAGATGATAACAAGATAGCTAATAACCAGCATAAAAAGCGCCTCGTCTGTCTTGTAGTAAAGCCCGATGAGATCTTTTGCGACGTAGACTAGATCAGCAAGCGCTACGATACTAACGATGCTGGTTTCTTTTAGTAAAAATATGACGTTTGCGCTGATACTTGGCAATGCCACGCTAAAGGCTTGTGGCAAGATGACATATCTTAGGAGCTGGTTTTTACTAAGTGCGATGCTAAGTCCTGCTTCTATCTGCGACCTTCTAACCGCCTCAAAGCCAAGCCTAAAGCTCTCGCTCATGTAGCTGCCTCCAAGAAAGCTAAGTCCAGCGACCGCACAGGTAAAGCCACTCATCGACACTCCAAGCTTTGGCAAGCCGTAGTATAAAAAGAAGAGCTGGATAAGAAGCGGCGTGTTTCTTGAAAGCTCAACGTAGCAATCAACGAGCTTTGAGAGAAATTTTAGCTTGTAAAATTTCACAGCCATGCAAAAAATGCCTATCAAAATAGAAAAAACGATCCCTAAAAAGGCGATCTGGCAGGTGAGAATCCCAGCCTTTACAAAAAGGGGGTAAAATTTCTCAATAAACTCAAAATCCATAAACTTTAATCCAATCTGAAAAATGGAGTTATTTTATCCCATAATCATAAATTTAAAACTAATTAGGTATTATCGCACTTTAAATTTAAGCTTACAAAAAGGATAAAATTTGATCGATCTTTTTCAGATCATCGGCTTTTTAGGGATGATTTGCATCGTGATGGGCTACTTTTTACTTCAGATCGGCCGCCTAAATAGCCACGATCTAGCCTACCAGATAATAAATTTAGCAGGTGCGGTGCTGCTCATCATCTCGCTTTTTGTGCACTTTAACCTCGGCTCGTTTTTGATAGAGGTCTTTTGGATAATCATTACGATATATGGAATTTATAAAATTTACAAGGAGAGAGCGTGAGAGCGTATGCAGAGTGGGAAGAGCAGGAGCTTTTGTTTTTATCGCTGCCACATAGTAAGAGCGACTGGGAGCCTTATTTAGAGGAGATTTTGGCGGGCTATGAGGAGCTTGTGGCTGCTGTTACGCCCTTTGAAAAGGTGGTGCTCATCTGCCCTGATGAGGCAAATTTCGCTAGGTTTAAGAAATTTAAAAATGTAGAGTTTGTTAAGCTTGATACTGACGATACTTGGATTAGAGATTACGGTATGATCGACGTTTGCACCAAAGACGGCGTAAAAAGTTACGACTTTAAATTTAACGCTTGGGGCGGTAAATTTAAGAGCTCAAAAGATGATGCGATAAATTTAGAGCTAGCTAAAATTTACAAAACTAAGCTTGAGCCAGTTGATATGATACTAGAGGGCGGAAGCGTCGAATTTAACGGAGATGGCGTGCTTTTAACCACCTCAAAATGCCTGCTAAATGAAAATAGAAACAAAGCGCTTAGCAAAGAGCAGATCGAGGAGAAGCTAAAAAATTTATTTGGCTTAAAGCGTATCATCTGGCTTGAAAATGGCTTTATAAAAGGCGATGACACAGATAGTCACATTGACACTTTAGCGCGCTTTATCACGCCTGATACTATTGCTTACGCAGCTTGCGATGACAAAAGTGATGAGCACTTTGATGAGCTAAAAAGGATGGAGGATGAGCTTAAAAAAACTGGCTTTAAGCTACTTGCTCTGCCGCTACCTAAGCCTAAATTTTATGATGGCAAAAGGCTTGGCTGCACCTATGCAAACTTTATCTTTATAAATGGCGCCTTAATCGTGCCAACATATAACGACGAAAACGATGAAAAGGTGCTAAATTCACTAGCCAAGGCACTGCCAGATAGAAAGATCATCGGTGTAAATTCGCTAGTTTTTGTCCGTCAAAATGGCTCACTTCACTGCTCAAGCCAAAATAGATACAAAAGGTCTTAGCCTTGTCAAGTCCGTTTGATTATGAGTTTAACAGCATAAATAAGCAAGAGTGCACGCAAGGCGAAAATAAGGCCGTTATCGCAGCTGGAGCATGCGCCTTTTTGCTTGCACTTGTGAAATTTACAGCGGGGCTTTTTAGTGGCTCAGTCGCTGTGCTTGGCTCGGCGATTGATTCAATGCTTGATTTTATCGTTTCGCTTTTAAATTTATTTGCGCTTAGAAAGTCAAGAAAGCAAGCCGATGAGAGATTTAACTTTGGCTACACAAAGCTAGAGGCCTTGGCAGCGCTATTTGAGTGTGTCATCATCGTGCTGGCTGCTGGATATATATTTTATGAGAGCGTTAAGAAATTTAGTGAGCCAAATTTAGAGATAGACCTTGGCTTAAGCCTTGGTGTGATGGTGTTTTCAGTCGTTGTGACGCTAGCTTTGGTGCTATTTTTAAACCAAATTTCTAAAAAAAGTGGCAACCTTATCATAAAAGCAGACGCACTGCACTATAAGATCGACCTTTTTAGCAACCTAGCAGTCATCATCTCGCTGCTTATCATTAAATTTAGCGGATTTGTGATGATAGATGCGATCTTTGGTATCGTGATAAGTGGCTACATCGCTCAAAGCGCGATAAGTCTTGGCAAAGACGCCCTTGGTGTCTTGCTAGATCATGCAGCAAGCCCTGAGGTCACAGCTGAGATCATCAAGATGATAAAGGCAAAGAATAGAATTTCAGACTTTCACTACCTAAACACAAGACAGAGCGCAAATACCATATTTTTAACGATGCATTTAGTTTTTGACAAAGATATCTCGCTTTACGACGCGCACGAAGTGGCCGAATCGCTTGAAGCTGAGATAAGAGAGAAATTTAAGGAATTTTCGTGGCAGATAACCACACATTTAGACCCATATAACGACAAAGAAGGGAAAAGAGATGAAAGTAGCACTACTTCAACAAGAATTTAAAGGCACAAAAGAAGCGACCATTGCAAAGACGCTTGAGCTAATCGCTGAGGCGAAAAAGGGAGGTGCTGATCTAGTTGTGTGCCAAGAGCTGCACCAGACGCAGTACTTTTGCCAAAGCGAGGATACAAATTTCTTTGATCACGCAAACGACTGGCAAGAAGATGTCGCTTTTTGGGGCAGGGTGGCAAAAGAAAATGGCGTAGTTTTAGTCACTTCGCTCTTTGAAAAAAGGGCTGACGGACTTTATCACAACACCGCTTTTGTCTTCGAGCGTGACGGCAGCGTAGCTGGCAAATACCGAAAAATGCACATCCCTGATGATCCTGGATTTTACGAGAAATTTTACTTCACGCCTGGCGACATTGGCTTTGAGCCTATTGAAACTAGCCTTGGTAAGCTTGGCGTTTTGGTGTGTTGGGATCAGTGGTATCCAGAGGCAGCAAGGCTGATGGCGCTAAAAGGGGCGAAAATTCTCATCTATCCAACGGCTATTGGCTGGTTTGAGGGCGATAGCGAGGGTGAAAAGTCAAGACAGCTTGAGGCGTGGGTGGCGGTGCAAAGAGGCCACAGCGTGGCAAATGGTCTGCCAGTGGTCGCAGTAAATCGCGTGGGCTTTGAAAAAGATGATAGCGGCGTGATGGATGGGATTAAGTTTTGGGGAAATAGCTTTGTTTTTGGGCCACAAGGCGAGCAGCTTTTCCGCGCAAATAGCACAGATGAGCTTTGTAAGATCGTTGAGATAGATATGAAAAGAAGTGAAGAAGTGCGCAGAATTTGGCCATTTTTAAGAGACCGCAGGATCGATGCCTACGCAAATATCACAAAGAGATTTATCGACTAAATTTAGAGCTAGAATTTCTAGCTCTTAAAATTTAGATTGCTCGTAAAAGAAATATAAATTTATTCTTAAGAAAATATTTTTTTAAGCCTTGATTGTGTAGAATAGTTGCAACTTTACCAAAATGGCATAAAAATATCATATCAAAAAGATACAAAGCTAAATTTATAGAATAAAATAGCCTTAAATTTTTTGAAAGGATTTTAGATGAAAACTACTTCTTTGGCACTTGCTGGATTGCTTTTGGCAACAACACTTTCAGCAAAAGAATTTATCAGTATCGGCACTGGCGGCATGACAGGTACATACTATCCGATAGGTGGAGCGATCTGCCGTTTGGCAAACAAAAACACCGATGTAAAATGTTCTGTTCAATCAACTGGCGGCTCAGTTTATAACGTAAATAACGTCCTTAAAAAAGAGCTTACATTTGGCTTTGTTCAAAGCGACGTCGTCTATGATAAATATAACGGCACCGGCAAATTTGACGGAGCAAAAGATGAAAATTTACGCTCAGTAGTGGCTATCTATCCTGAGCTTCTTGCATTTGTCGTGGCAAAAGATAGTGGTCTTACAAGCGATCTCTCTTCATTTGCAGGCAAAAAATACAACGTAGGCAACCCAGGTAGTGGCAACGAAGTGAGCACACTTGAAGTCTTTAAAGCAAAAGGCTTTGACGTTTCAAAACTAGGATACCGCGGCGTTTTAACAGTTGGCGAATGCCCACACGCACTAAAAGATAAAAAGATAGACGGATATAGCTTTGTCGTTGGTCACCCAACTGCAAACATCACTGATGCTGCGACATCTTTGCCTATTGATATCCTAAACATCGAAGGCAGTGAGATCGATAAACTTCTTGCAGAGAAGCCATACTTTGCAAAAGGTGTGATCCCAAAAGGCTCATATGATGGCGTCGATCACGATGTAAATACTATTGGTGTAAAAGCTGTTTTAGTAACTAGCAAAGATACAAAAGATGAGGCTGTAAAAGCTGTGATAAAAGCTATCTTAGATAACTTTGATGAGTATAAAACTCTTCACCCAGCGCTAAAATCAGTAAATAAAGAAGATCTTGTTCAAGGTCTTTCAGCTCCGCTTCACCCAGCTGCAGAGGCTGCATTTAAAGAGGCTGGCATCTTAAAATAATCCATTTCCAGGGGCTTTTGCCTCTGGATAAAATTTAAATATGCAAATTTCTTCTAAATTTATATATTTAAATTTTAAAGGAGAAAGATGAACGAAGTTAATGACAACGAAGAACAATTTGTCGAGGTAAAGACAAGAGAGATAAATAGCAATTTTTACAACTATTTCATCGCATTTGCGTGTTTCTCTTGGTCAGTTTTTCAGCTTTATATAGCGTATTTCCCACTAAACACTAACATTTCACGCTCAATTCACCTAGCTTTTGCGGTTGGGCTTGTATTTTTGCTCTATCCAGTCACTTTTCATAAAAAGGCTCACTCAAGTTTGCCGTTTTACGACCTAGTTTTTTGCGTGGTAGGCGTTGTTGCCGTGCTTTATCCAGCGGTCTATTTTTACGAGCTAGCTGATAGGACAGGGGACTACATCACTCAAGATATCGTCATATCGTTTTTAGCGATCATTGTCTTGCTTGAGGCTGGCAGGCGTGTCATGGGACCAGCGCTTCCTATCATTTGTATATTATTTTTGATATATGATCACTTTGGCCCTTATATGCCAGACATCATCGCTCACCAAGGCGCTAGCTTTGAAAAGATCGCAGGACACATGTTTTTAACGACTGAGGGCGTCTTTGGCGTGCCTATCGGTGTTAGTGTTAGTTTTATCTACCTTTTTGTTCTTTTTGGTTCATTGTTAGAGCGAGCAGGCGCTGGACAATACTTCATAAATTTAGCCTTCTCACTTCTTGGCAAATATAGAGGTGGCCCAGCTAAGGCTTCAGTCATCGCAAGTGGCTTAACTGGCATGGTTTCAGGAAGCTCCACAGCAAACGTCGTAACCGTTGGTACATTTACCATACCGCTTATGAAAAAGGCTGGACTTTCACGCACAAAAGCTGGAGCTATCGAGGTTGCAGCTGGTGTAAATGGACAGCTCATGCCTCCGATCATGGGTGCGGCTGCTTTTATCATCGCTGAGTTTTTGGGTATGACATATACAAATGTCATGATGGCAGCGGTTATCCCAGCATTTGCTTGTTATTTGTCACTATTTTTTATCGTGCATTTAGAGAGCGTCAAGCTTGGACTAAAGGGCATAAATCAGAGCGAATTTCACTCAAGATTTAAAATTTTTGTAAGTGGCCTTCACTATATAACGCCTATTTTGATCCTGCTTTATACGCTTTTAATCGCAAAAGAGTCAGCCATAGCCGCAGCTTTTAATGCTATTGGATTTTTATTTTTGATAATGATCTTTCAAGAGCCAACTAAAAAGCTTGCTTCAGGCGAAAAAGTGGGGCTAAACGATGTGCTTCTTGGCTTTGAGGATATATTTTGGGCGATGGTCGCAGCTGCAAAGAGCATGACTACAATAGCCATCGCAACTGCACTTGCAGGCATCATTGTGGGCTCTATCTCGCTAACTGGCCTTGGTCAAGTACTTTCTGATCTAGTCGAGCTTCTAGCGGGCGATAATATCATGATGATCCTGCTTCTCACAGCTCTTATGTCGCTCATCCTTGGCATGGGTCTTCCAACGACAGCAAACTACATCGTCGTCTCAAGCCTTGTTGCGCCAGTTATCTTGTTTTTAGCGCACAAAAATGGCTTCTTAATCCCAGCCATCGCCGTGCATCTTTTTGTCTTTTACTTTGGAATTTTAGCTGATGATACGCCGCCAGTTGGTATCGCAGCCTACGCAGCAGCGGGCATTGCCAAGGCAAATCCAATAACCGTTGGCGTGCAAGGATTTTTTTACGATCTAAGAACAGCGATCTTGCCATTTGCCTTTTTCTTTAACAACAAACTTATGCTTATTGAGAGCATAAATACTGGCGATCCGCTTGATTCAAAAGGGATAGTCTGGATGAGCAATCCGCTTGAAATTTTACTCGTCTTTGGCATGGCGATCGTGGGAATGTTTGCCTTTTCTAGCTTGCTGCAAGGCTACTACGTCACAAAGCTTAGGATTTGGGAGAGGTTGCTACTTATACCAGTCGTGCCCCTAGCTCTTGTGCCAAATATCTGCGTGAAATTTGGTCTGATGCCAAACGAATACACAGCCTACATCGTGGCAGCTGTTCTTTATGGCTTTGTCTTTATGACTCAGTGGGGCATAAAAGATAAACCGCTTGATCAAATAAGAGCGATTTAACATTAGGCAAGAGCTCTCTTGCCTAAACTTTTAAATTTATTTATTTCTAGTGATTTTGTAAAAAGTGAGAATTTAGGCTTTTAAAGCCTAAAGATCAAAGTAGTTTTGAGCGTTTTAGATCGCCTGCAAACTCGCAAGACATCTTATCATTTAGCTTGCAACCTTTTTCTAAAAATGTGTAAGCCTCTTTAAATTTCTTAGCTTCTATTAGTATCGAGCCTATCATGCCACAAGAGTAGCCGTCATTTTGCTCGCAAGCTTTGTTAAAAAGCTCTCTTGCCTTTTGTGGATCGTTATCTAGATAAATTCCACCGGCTGCTGAGCAACCCTCTTTTTCACCACCTTGGCAAGCTTTGTTGTAAAAATCTAACGCTTTGTTGCTATCTGGCACGTCAGTTTTGCCAACCTGGTATATCGCACCTGCTATTACGCATGATCTTGCGTCATTTGCCGCGCAACCTGCTTCAAATTTAGACAAAGCCTCAGTGAAATTTGAGTCAGCATAAGCTTTCAAGCCATCTTCAAAGTCGCCTGCTAGAGCGCAAGCTGTAAGAAGCGAGATAAAAATCATTTTTTTCATTAAATTTTCCTTTTGTAAAGTAATATGTAATTTTAACATATTAAATTTACACTTACTTGATAAAAAATAATTACGATTTTAAAATTTGCTCTTGCTCTTTGTAATCAGGCATGATGGCTTCTATAAATTTATAAAAACTGCTTTGATGATGCGGATAGAGTAGGTGAGTAAGCTCGTGAAGCACGACATATCGCACGGCTGAGAGTGGTTTTTCTATAAGCCTTAGGCTTAAGTTTATATAGCCTTTTTTGTGGTTGCAGCTGCCCCAGCGAGTTTTGCTATCTCTTATGACGATGCGACTAACTGGCTTATTGATATGAGGTTGATAGTAGCTTACAAGCTCTAAAAATAGCTCTTTTGCTCTTGCTTTTTTAAAGCGCTCAAGCGCCTTTAAATTTGGCGTTATTATAAATTTATCTTCAAAAAATGGCACCTTTGCGCTCTCATCAAATTTGATCTTATAAATTTGCCCAAGAAATTTCATCTCATCATCTTTTGGCAAATTTAAAAGAGCTTTTTTATAGGAATTTTCAAGCCAAATTTTATGTGTCTCAAGAAAGCTAAGAGCCATCTTTTGCGTGCTGTAAAATGGCATAGAGAGCGTGATCTTAGCGTCCTTGCCAACTCTTAATCGCATAGCCTTTACGTTTGTTTTAAAATTTACTAAAACGCTTAGACCATAAAAGTCTAAATTTAGGCTCTTTTGCCTCAAACTAGGCGTTTTTCTTGCCATTTTTTGCTTCTCCAGCGCCAGGTATTTGCAAGGCCTCTTAGCCACTCATCAGCGCAAAATCCTATCCAAACGCCAACAATGCCCCAGCCAAGGTGTATGCCTAAGAAATATCCAAGCGGTAGCGAAAGCCCCCACATAAAGATAAGCCCAGTTGCAAGTGGGAATTTCGCGTCGCCACTTGCGCGAAGAGCATTTACGATGACGATGTTAAAGGTTCTGCCAGCCTCTAGCACGATCGAGAGCGTAAAGAGCGGTAGCATTATCTTGCGCAAGTTCTCATCTAAATTTAGTGCGTTCATGATCTTATACTTTAAGGCGTAGGCGATCAAAACGACGATGAGCGTGATAGAAATTCCAAGCCATAAGGCTTTAAAAGTCCTTGTGTAAGCCTCGTTAAACTCGCTTGCTCCCACTAAATGCCCCACGATGACCTCGTTTGCCACGCTGATACTTGCGCCGCAAAGCAAGATGAGAAGAGTTATCTGAAAGTAGATAGTCTGCACGCTAAGAGTTGCCTCGCCCATGCTCGCGATAAAGCCAAATGCGACCATGTATTGCGCCATCCAGAGTAAATTTTCGCCCGCGCTTGGCAAGCCAACTGAGAGTATTTTCTTTAAAATTCCAAACGGCACGACAAGCAGTTTGCTAAGATAAATTTTAACTTTTGCCACGCGTATGAGCATATAAAGTAGGACAAAAACGCCAATAAGCCTACCTACAAATGTCGAGATAGCAACACCTTGAAGGCCTAAATTTGGCAGGTCAAACCAACCAAAAAGAGCGATGGCGTTGCCAAAAATGGTGATGATGTTCATTAAAACTGAAGTTAGCATTACAGCAGTTGCTAGGTTATAGACGCGAAGCACCGCAGCTAGCACCATGCCGATGCCATCAAATAGCAGGGCAAAGCCAAGGATGTGAAGGTATGAGAAGCTATCGTTTATGAGATCGTTTGGAACGTTTAGTAAATTTAAGATGTTGTAGCCAAAGACGTAGATGATGATGGCTGAGAAGATGCCAAAGATCGTATTTGACGTGATGCTTGCGTGTATGACGTTTGAAGCTAGCTCATTTTGCTTTGCTCCAAGAGCTTGTGCGACGACGACTGAGCAGCCCATGCTTAAAAAGTTAAAAATGGTCATAAAAAGATCCATCACTTGATTGCCCGCACCCATGGCGCCAACTAGATGCACACTCACTTTTGTCACCATGTAGGTGTTTATGATGAGCGTTATAAAGTGCAAAAACATATCTAAAAATATAGGGACGACCAGTTTTTTCATAGAAAGATTCATAAATTTCTCCCTTTTTAAATTTTGGGGCGATTATAGCCAAATTATGTTTTAGCTCCCTTTTGATATAATCCAAAAAATTTAAAATTTGAGAGAAAAATGGCATTAATCGACCTAATAGACGTAAGTAAAAAATTTGGCGCAAATGAAATTTTAAACAGCGTAAGTCTTAGCGTAAATGAAAATGAAAAGATAGCGATCATCGGTAAAAACGGCAGCGGCAAGAGCACGCTTATGAAGATCATCTCTGGCGAGGTGGCAGCTGATAGCGGCAGACGCATAGTGCAGAGCTTAATAAGCGTCGAGATGCTAGCGCAAAATCCAAATTTTAACGCCACTTTTAGCGTAAGAGATGCGCTAAATAACGAGCTAAAAGAGATATTTGACGCGATAAGCGAGTATGAAAAAAGTGGCGTCTTGCTAGCAAACGAGCCTGAAAACAAAGAAATTTTAAAAGAGCAGGAGAGGCTTTTAAAATTTATAGATGCAAAAGACGGCTGGAATATCGAGCACAAGATCGAGCGAATTTTGCAAGAATTTAAGCTAAAAGAGCATGAAAACAGACCCATTTGCTCGCTAAGCGGTGGCGAGATACGCCGCGTGGCACTGGGCGCTCTCATCCTTAAAAAGCCAGATGTGCTGCTGCTTGATGAGCCTACAAACCACCTTGATGTCTATATGGTCAAATTTCTTGAAGATATGCTGAAAAGCTCAAATCAAAGCATAGTTTTTATAAGCCACGATAGGTATTTTATCGATGCTCTGGCAACTAGGTGCGTTGAGGTCGAGGATGCAAGCTTAAAAAATTTCGAGGGCGGATATGCAAACTATCTAACCAAAAAAGAGGAGATTTTAGCAAGCCTTGCAAAGTCGCATGAGACGCTGCTAAAACAGCTAAAGGCTGAAGAGGAGTGGCTAAGGCGCGGAGTAAAAGCTAGGCTAAAGCGAAATGAGGGCAGAAAAGAGCGGGTGCTAGCCATGCGCGAGGAGGCTAAGAAAAACCCAGGCGTGATAAGGCGAGTGAGGCTTGAGCTAGAGCGTGCGAGCAAAAATTTCAACCAAACGCAGAGCCAAAACCGCAAAAAAATGCTCTTTGAGTTTAAAAATTTAAGTAAAAGTATAGACGGCAAGGTGCTTTTTGAGAAATTTGACGCAAGGGTCTTGCAGGGCGAGAGGATCGCCATTGTGGGGCGTAACGGCAGCGGCAAAAGCACGCTGCTTAAAATTTTGCTAGGGCTTGAAAAGTCAAGTAGCGGCGAGATAAAAAGAGGCGAGGTGAGCATCGGCTACTTTGATCAAGCTAGAAATGTCCTTGATGATGACAAGAGCCTTATAGAGACATTTTGCCCAAATGGCGGCGATCACGTGCTGGTTCGTGGGCGAAATATGCACGTTTATGGCTATCTTAAAAATTTCCTCTTTCCAAAGGAATTTTTAGATAAAAAGATAGGCGTTTTAAGTGGCGGCGAGAAAAACCGCGTCGCACTTGCGATGCTTTTTACCAAAACTTACGATGTGCTGGTGCTTGACGAGCCGACAAATGACCTTGATATCGCAACTATCAACATCCTAGAAGACTACTTGCAAAGCTTTGAGGGGGCTATCTTGCTAGTAAGCCACGATAGATATTTTGTCGATAAGATGGCAAATAAGCTCTGGGCGTTTGAGGGGACAAAGATAAATGTCTTGCATGAAGAGTATAGCGTCTATTTGGAGCTTGAAGATGAGATGAAAGAGCTTGATAAATTTGAAAAAGAGCTAACAAATAGCCAAAATGAAGCCAAACAAAAGAGTAAATCTGGCGCAAAGCTAAGCTACAAACAAACGCAAATTTTAAACACATATCCAGATAAAATTTCAACCCTTGAAGCAAGAGTGGCTGAGCTAAACGAGGGGCTTAGTGATCCTAAAATTTATCAAGAAGTGGGGCTAACCAAGCTTTATGAAGAGCTTGAAAGTGCAAAAGCCCAGCTTGAAAACCTAGAAAATGAGTATTTTGAAGTGCTTGAGATCGCCGAGGAGCTAGAGTAGCTTGAAAAAGATCGGTAGGATAAGTGCGCTAAATACGAGAGTTGTTAGGCAAAATTTAGCCACAAGCATGAGCCTTTTGATAGGTAAAGAGAGATTTAGCGGGGTGTTTTCACCAGAGATAGAAAAATATGAAGTAGGCGATCTAGTCAAGATAAAATATAAGAGGGTTGGGTTTTTAAATAAGATAGAGAGCATTAGGCTAATCGCGACAAATAGAGAAAATTCGGACTTATATGAAAGGTTGAAAAATTTATTTTATATGATTATGTTTTTATATTTTTCTCTTTTTTTATTGATGGTGATTTATTATGGGGTTTTAAAGAATTTTAGTATTATTGGAGCTATTTTAGCGTTATGTGCTGTTTGGCTATTAAATACAGTAGTTAGAGTAGTATATTATCAGTTTTTGATATTTAGATATTTTATATTTGGATAGAACTTTGAAATTTAAATTTATGAAAGGTTTTTGCGCCATGATGAGGTCGCTAAATTTGTTTGAAACGAGGCTAAAATGCTAAAAAAACATCCGCTAATCTCAGTAATAATCGCCATTGTTGTGATATTTTTTGCTACCTACTTTTTTGTCTTTGGGTTAGTTTCTGTTTTAGATGACGACATTGGTGATAGTAAAGAGTTAAATAATAGCTATTTTTACGTCAAAGATGACAAGGTCTATGCCTTGGTGCCAAGTGGCGGTAAATTTGAGTTAATAGGCGTGAAAGCCAGTAAATTTAGATACATTGACACCGGCAAATACGACAACAGAAATGTTGGCGCTAGCGATAAGGCGGTATATTGCGGTAACCTCGTGATGAGTGGGCTTGATCCAAATGGCGTTAGACCGCTTGGCAATGGCTACTTTGGCGATGGCAAGATCACATACTTTTGCGATAGCGAAAGCGAGACAAACCTCGAAATATCCGCACTTAAAGAGTTTTGGGATATCCTCTCACATAAAATGTTTAAAACCCCAAAAGCACAAACTCATATCTATAAATTTAGACAGGTTGATAACGTAAATTTAGCAGCGATCTTGGGCTTTGGCTACGCAAGTGACGGCGTGAAGGTCTATCATGAGGGCAAAGAGCTAGAGGGCGCAAATGCCAGCAAAATGCGCTACATCGAGCAGGCATCTGGCAGAAAGAGCATACATTTTACGACTGATGGGGAAAATGTCTATTATGACAGCACAAAGCTAAGGATCAAATTTAGCCCGCAAATGCGTGATATCGGCGAGATATGGCGCATTCACTATCTTTATGAGCCAAATTCTGGAATGGTCTATGCAAACGACCATGAATTTGACCCAAAATTTGCCCCATACGAGCCACTTTTTAACCTAAAAGACGAGCACTCCTATCACGCTCTTTTTCGCGGTAAAGGCGGGATCTATCACTGGGAGCGAAAGTGGCAGTGGTATAACAGCATAGATGAGGGCGAGTTTGTAAGAGACGGCGATGATCCGTTTAAAGGCGAGATAACGCCGCTATATGGCGACGTGGTGATAAGCGATGGCAAGACATATTTTTTAAAAACCTATGAAATTTGGCACAACACAAAACAGAACCACAGCCTAAGCTCACGCCACACTTGTATCGTTAGGCTTGATACAAAAGAACAGTGGCGAAAGATCGGCTTTGTAAGAAACGATGGCTACGGAGCGGTCTATGCAAACGGCGATAAGACATATTATTTTGATAATGTCGGCTACGGCTGGCGTTTTAACAGCAGCGTTTATGATATAAACGACCTTGGCGTGGTTGAAATCCTCACTCGTCCTTATGACTCAAATGTTGAGAATTTAAAACTTGATGAGATAGTAAAAATGGTAGATCAAGGCGCTATGGTGCCAGCTGAGGGCGAGGTGGTGATCGATGCGATAAGCGACTTTGATGATTACTCGCAAAAATATGCCTACTGGATATTTTTAGCCATCGCATTTGTGCTCTCGGTAGTTGGCGCTATTTTTAAAAACAAAAAGCAAAAAAGCGAGCTTAAAAAAAGGGTGGATGACTATAGATAATGAGAAAAATTACTATTAGATTTGTTTATTTTTTAGTCACCTTGACGCTATTTTATGTTTTGGCGATGCTTTATCTATGGCATGAGGGCGAGTATCAAAGAAGCTTTGCAAACATTGATAATAGCGAGTTTTACCGCTCGCCAGAGGGTAAAATTTACGTTCAAATTTCAGGCAGCGGCAAGTATGAGCTAAAAGGCGTCGATGAGGCTAGTTTTAGGGTCTTAAAGCTAAAACACGCATACGACTACTCAAACGTAGCAGCTGATAAAAATCATGTCTATTGCGCTAGAGAAATTTTACCAGGTATTGATCCAAACAGCACCAAAGTGCTTGGCAATGGCTATCTAAGTGATGGCAAGATAAGCTATTATTGCGCTACTAGAAGCGAGAAAGAGCCAGGATTTAGCGAATTTAGTGCCATTATGAAAAACCTTGTTCACGTTTTTATAAAAAGCTACGATGATAGCCCTTATTTTTACAGGACAAAAAGGGTCGAAAGCACAAATTTGGAGCCTATCTTTGACGCTGGCTTTGCAAGAGACGGAGCCACGCTTTACTACAAGGGCGAAAAGCTTGACGCAGATCCTAGTGAGCTAAGATACATCACGACAGAAAACGGCGCTGCTAGCGGATATTACACAGATGGCAAAAGCTTGTTTATGGGCTTTTATAGGCTCGATGCTGGCTACTCAGATGAGACGCGCCGGATATGCTACGATGCTAAGCACGACATAGAATATCTTTTTGAGCCAAAAAGTGGGGCGGTGTTTGCAAATGAGCATAAATTTAACGCTCAAAATATGCCTTATAGTGCCATTTATAGCGTGGATAACGTGCACTCTTTTTGGCCTCTTTTTGCCAGCAAAGATGGAATTTACTTTTGGGATGGCAGTAAAAACGAACAGGCTAAAATTTCAGACTACCAGCTAAAAGGCGAGCTAAAAAGGCTCTATGCTGACGTTTTTGTAGATGAAATTTCAGCCTATTTTTTACAGCAAGGCGAAGAGTGGCAGCGCTCAAAGCACGGCAGGCATTTAGTGGCACAAACTGTCTCTTTATATAAATTTACCCCAAGCTCATCTTGGCGTGAGATAGGACTGGTAAAAGATGGCGAGTATGGCGCGGTCTATGCAAACGGCGATAAGGTCTATTTTTTTAGCAGTATAAAGCCATTTTATGGCATTAGACATAGCGTTTATGAGGTGGCAGATCTTAGCGTCATAGAAATTTTAACAAGGCCGTCTAAAGAGCTTAGCGCAAAAGATATCAGCGAGATGATAAAGCGCGGCGAGCTAGTGGAGGCAAGCGGCGAAGAGGTCGCTAGATCTAGGATAGAGTTTGACTCGCCAAAGATCATCTTGTATATCACATTTGGCATCGCTTTTTTCGTCATAGTGCTAACAACTCTTGCAAAACCAAAGAGAGATGAAAGAGACTTGAGATAAATTTCAAAGTGGCTATTTTTGGTGGTTAAAGCTTAAAATTTCATAAAAATTTAAAGAGAAAATTTGACCTATTTACTCTTTTTTGTTATTTTAAGACAAAACTGAAATTTATAAAAAGGAGAAAAATGTTTAAATTTCAAAGGTCAAAATTTAATAATTCAGTATTTATCCCATCGCTTGTTATCATATTTTTAATAGCGGCATTTGCAGCGATATTTCCAAATTTCTCAAATGAGTTTTTTAAGGGTATGCAAAACTACATCGCGGCCAAATTTGGCTGGTTTTATATCCTAGTCGTTGCCGTCATACTGCTAAGCGTCATTATCCTTGGCTTTAGTAAGCTCGGTGAGATCAAGCTAGGAGCTGACCATGTAAAGCCAGAGCACAAAAATATCTCGTGGTTTTCTATGCTATTTGCCGCTGGCATGGGCATCGGGCTAGTATTTTTTGGTGTGGCTGAGCCGCTCATGCACTATCTAAACCCACCAGTTGGCAACGCGCAAACTATCGCAGCGCAAAAGCTTGCGTTGAATATCACATTTTTTCACTGGGGCATGAGCGCATGGTCAGTTTATGCTATCGTAGCGCTAATTCTAGCCTTTTTCTCGTATAGACACGGCTTGCCACTAACGCTTAGATCGGCATTTTATCCGATCATCGGAGATAAAATTTACGGCAAGATAGGTAGTGCCATCGATACATTTGCCGTCGTAGCGACCCTTTTTGGCGTGGCGACATCGCTAGGATACGGCGTGCTTCAGGTAAATGCTGGCCTTACGCACGTTTTTGGCCTGCCAACCATGCACATCACGCTTCTAATAGTGCTTTGTTTTGCAGCTACCATCTCAGCGGCAAGCGGCGTGGATAAGGGCATCAAGATCTTATCAAACTCAAATATTGCGCTAGCTATATGTTTTATGTTTTTGATACTATTTTTGGGCGATACGACGCAGCTTCTAAAGTCGTTTGTGCAAAACAGCGGCGACTACATCTCTACGCTCATCTCAAACACTTTTAACCTCTACGCCTATGAGAGGCAAAACGAGAGCTGGCTTGGCGGTTGGACGCTGCTATACTGGGCTTGGTGGCTATCTTGGTCGCCGTTTGTGGGGCTTTTTATAGCTAAAATTTCAAAAGGCAGAACGATCAGAGAATTTGTCATAGGCGTGCTTCTCGTGCCAACTGGCTTTACTTTTGCTTGGATGAGCTTTTTTGGTAACTCGGCGATTGCGCTTGTTCAAAGTGGCTTTAGCGAGCTAGCGACCACGGTAAATTCCGACTCAGCCTCAGCACTTTTTATGTTTTTAGAAAAATTTAGCTTCTCAGGCTTGCTAAGCACGATTGCGGTCTTTATGATCGTCATATTTTTCGTGACTTCTGCCGACTCTGCGGCGCTTGTTATGAACATGCTTTGCTCAAACGGCAAGGACGATACACCAGTTTGGCAAAAGGTCTTTTGGGGCGTTACAGTTGGCGTCGTGGCGGCATTTTTGATGCTAGCAGGCGGTCTTGCCTCACTTCAAGCACTTACGATCACGACCGCGCTACCATTTGCCATAGTGCTACTTGGCGCTACTTACGGGCTATTTAAGGCGTTACGTGTGGATATAACCAAAAAAGAGACAAATAACTTTAACAACATGCCTATTAGTGATCTTTCAAAGCCGTGGCAAGAACGTCTAAGTGCGATCATCACGCTGCCAGGCAAAAAAGATGGCAAGAAATTTTTAAACGAAGTCGTGCTAAAAGCTTTTAACGAGCTAAAAGAGGAATTTGCCAAAAACGGCCTTGAAGCAAAGGTCACAAATGGCGAAAATTTTGTAAATTTAAATGTCGGACTTGGCGACGAGATGGACTTTAGATATGGCGTCTATCTCACCAAGAGCCAGAGCCCAGACTATACGAGGGAGCTTGACGGCGACGATCTTTACTATAGGGCTGAGGTCTATCTAAAAGAGGGCGGTCAGGACTACGACGTGCTTGGCTGGAGCGAAGCTACGCTGATAAACGACGTCATCGAACAATACCGCAAACACATGCAGTTCTTGCATGTTGTAAGAGAGTAAATTTGAGTGAAATTTGATTGATTTTCAACAAAACGCATGCAGTGCGCTAGCACTATCGCATGCCACCTCTAACGTGCGAGGGGTTTGGGGGATTTAAAAAGGGGGATAAGGGGACGGCTTCGTAACTTGAGTCCCCTTGTCTCCCTTTTGGATAAAAAGAAATCTATAAATTTAATCAAGCTTTCTTTTCAAATTTTAAAATTCCATTCACCTCTAAGAATTGACTACTAAAATTTGACTTCGCTTATAGCTTAGTTCAAATTTTAGAGCCGAAATTACTCGTTCATGGAATTTTAAAATTTGCTAGCTAACTGCCACGTAAAATTATAAAACCACCATAAATTTTATATAATCCCTCTTTTACAAAGGCGTAGCGACTTTACAAAAAGGAGGCAAATGAGCGAGAAAAATTCAGTTTCAAATTTTACTTCAGCCGATGATGAGATGCTTTCTTTTTTGTCAAATTTGGGTCAAAAATGGCGTAAAAGCGATGATGTAGCAAATTTTATAGAGCGAAATTTTACCTTTGTCGGCTCAAAACCTCTTTTGCAAAATTTAAAAGATTATAAAACGGCTGATTATGAAAATTTTGCTGATATTAAAAATTTTCTAAGCTCATATCCAAGTATCCAAAGCAAAATTTTAAGCAGCGAGATAGGCTACGTCGGCGATGGCCTGACAAGCGCAGAGCTTAAATTTACGCCTGATTATTTTTATGATTTTTTAAAATTTATGGTTGAAAATATCGCGCAACATCACTATTTTTGCAGTCCCAAAGAGGGTTGGATATTGCTCATTGCGATGGAGGGGTATGTGGAATTTGGTGTTTTAGATAAATAGGCTTTTTGAATAAATTTACCCACAAAAGTAAAAATAAATTCCGTCCATAAAAGTCCTAAAATTTATCAAAAAAGCCAAATTTACACGCAAGTATCGCCTGTCGCTAGCAAAATTTAATCAATTTTTTTATATAATCCCTATTTTTCACAAAGGTAGATAGATGGATAGAAAATCGTGGAGTTCAAGACTTACATATATTTTAGCTGTTGCAGGGGCTACGGTCGGCTTTGGCGCGACGTGGCGGTTTCCTTACTTGGTCGGTCAAAACGGTGGCGGGGCCTATGTTCTCGTGTTTTGCATAGCGATGATAGTCATTGGTATTCCTATGATTTTGGTTGAAAACGCCATCGGCAGGCGACTAAAGTGCAATGCCGTTGATGCATTTGGTGGCACGATAAATGGCAAAAAGATCAGCAAAAAGTGGCAGATAGTCGGCTGGATGGGGCTTGTTGGCGCATTTGGCATTATGGCTTATTATATGGTTATCGGAGGCTGGGTTTTAAACTATATCGCTCAAATTTCATTTTGCCTGCTTGATCTCTCGCACATCGTGAGCTTTGAGCAAACTAGCGCATTTTATGAGCAAAATATCGTTAGCAACCCGCTAGCCATCAGCTTTGCGACTCTTGTTTTTGTTCTGGTTAATTACGCTATCTTGGTGCAAGGCGCAGTTGGCGGCATCGAGCGCTCAGCAAAATATCTAATGCCACTGCTTTTTATCTTGATGCTAGTAATGATCGCTAAAAACATCACGCTTGGGGGTGCGATGAGCGGTGTGAAATTTTACTTAACGCCTGATTTTTCAAAGATAAACTTAAAGCTTTTTGTCGAGGTTTTAGGACAGGTTTTCTTTGCGCTTTCGCTTGGATTTGGCGTGATGATAACGCTCTCAAGCTTTGTGAAAAAAGACGAAGGCTTAGTTAAAATTTCTATCATTACAGGCATCTTAAACACCGTCATAGCCGTGCTTGCTGGCTTTATGATATTTCCGTCGCTCTTTAGCTACGGCGTCTCGCCAGATAGCGGTCCTAGCCTAGTTTTCAAGTCGCTTCCTATCGTCTTTTCGCACATGCCTTTTGGCGGATTTTTCGCGGTTGCGTTTTTCGCGCTTCTTATGATCGCTGCGCTTACGACGTCGCTACCGATATATGAAGTGATCATTACCACACTGCAAGAGAAATTTAAGATAAAACGCAAAAAAGCGATATTTTTAGTGCTTAGCGTCATCTTTGTGCTTGGGAATTTGCCCTCACTTATGGCTACAAATTTACTAAGCCATGTGAGTATTTTTGGTAAAAATATCTTTGATGCATACGACGCGATAAGTGCAACGATATTTTTCGTGCTGACATCACTTGGATGTGCGATATTTGTGGGCTGGGTGCTAAAAGATGAAGCGAAAAAAGAGATCTTGCAAGGCAGCGAAAAATACGCAAAGCTTATAAATATTTGGTTTTTCTATATCAAATTTATCGTGCCTTTTGTCATTTTGGTGCTATTTATCAGTAGTTTTTACGACAACTTTTTGAAGTGAAAAATGCGTGAGCTTGTAAATTTTGATAGTGGTGAGCGCCTAAGACTTGGCGTAGAGGGTAATGCTTTAGTGAGTGTGAGCCAAAAAGGTGGCAAAACAAAGCAGAGTAAAAAAGAATTTGCAAGCAATGATGAGGCTAAAAAAGCCTGCATCAAAAAGGAGTGGGAGAGCCTAAAAAAGGGCTTTATATTGCAAGATAGCGAGGCAAAAGCCGGTGAAGCTAGCCTGTACGTTTATATCGGTGGCGGATACACTGGGGCGCTCTCGTTTGCAGGCTTAAGAGATGAAATTTATGTTTATAAAAGTGGCGGTCAAAAAGATGGCGGCAAGCCTAGCGATCTTTTGGTGAGACTTGATAAAATCGGCACTATAAAAGAGCAGATCGACTTGCCAAAGCCGCTTGCGTGGCATACCGAGCGCGCAGGCGAAAATTTACTTTTAGACCTTGATCATGAAATTTACATTTTTGAGCCAAAAGAGGCTAAATTTAGTAAAATTTTAGCCGAGCAAAATGTTAAGAAAAGTAGTGAGATAGCGAGTTTTATCTGCGCTTCAAATGATGTAGCCGTCTTTGGTATGTTTGGGCAGATTTTTACCTTTTGCGAGGGTAAAATTTCTAAGTTTGGCGAGTATAAATGTGCTACAAAAAACCACGTGCCGATACTTTGCGCGGCTCTTAGTGCGGATGCTAGCATGCTTGCACTTTGCACCAAAGAAAATGAGCTGCAAATTTTAAATGCAAAAAATGGCGAAATTTTAAGCGAGCTAAGAGCAGAATTTGGCGTGCTTGATAAAATTTACTTTTTGGACGAAAAGACGCTTTTGCTTAGGCAGTATCTTGAAAACAAGCTATTTTGCCTTGATATCAAGAGTGCAAAGGTGACAAAGCAGCCTTGGATAAAGGATGAGTACCTAAGAGCGAGCGAGTTTTGCGTGGAGGCTGGCAAGCTTGTAGTGGTAGATCAAAGTAGAGCCTACGCTATCGATCTAAAAAGTGGCGATGTAATGGCGGAATTTAGGCTAGATCACGTTGTGAAAAGCTGCGAGGCTAAATTTATAGATGGCAAGCTTGCAGTTAGAACGGACTATGGCTGCTTTAGTCTTTATGAAATTTAAGGGAGAATATGTTTTATACACTTTTATTTATCTATATTTTTTATGTGATTTTTAAGCTTTTTTTGGCGAATTTACAGATCGGCTTTGTAAGAGCTGAGGCCAAAAAAGAGCCAGTCGTGCTTGAAGCGAGCGAATACAAAAACGCCGCAATTGCCGCCGTGACAAACCTAAAATTTGAAATTTTTAGCCTCATCTATCACGCCGTTATCTTCTTTGCGTGGATAAGCTTTGGACTAAAAATGCTCTCAAACGCTTGCCTAAAAGATGGCACTACGTTTGAAAATATCCTCTTTGTGATGAGCTTTTTGCTGATCTCATCGCTGCTTGATCTGCCGCTAAATATCTACGAGAGCTTTGTAAAAGACAAAAAGCTTGGCTTTTCAAATATGAGTGCAAAGATATTTTTAATTGATACTATAAAGTCGCTAGCGCTAATGCTCATTTTTGGCTCGGCATTCGTTTGGCTCGTGCTTCTTTGCATAAATTTTCTTGGAGAGTTTTGGTGGTTTTGGGCATTTTTACTAAGTTTTGGCATCGCAATAATTATAAATTTAATATATCCAACGCTCATCGCGCCTATCTTTAATAAGATGTCGCCGCTTGAAGATGGCGAGCTAAAGGGCAAGATAGAGGGTTTGCTTACAAAATGTGGCTTTAAAAGTAGCGGCGTTTTTACGATAGATGCTAGCAAGCGCGACAACCGCTTAAATGCCTATTTTGGCGGGCTTGGAGCGACAAAGCGAGTGGTGCTTTTTGACACGCTGATAAAAAAGCTAAGCACCGCAGAGATCGTGGCAGTTTTGGGGCACGAGCTTGGGCACTTTAAACATAAAGATATCCTAAAAATGATAGCGCTAAGTGCGGTCATGCTATTTTGTCTATTTTTTATCTTTGGAAACGTTAGCGTAAGCGCATACGAGGCGATAGGACTAGGGCAAAATAGCGCTAGCATTATCATCTTTTTGGTGCTTTTCTCGCCTATTTTTAGCTTTCTTTTCTCGCCGATCATCTCGCACTTTAGCCGTAAAAATGAATTTGGCGCAGACAAGTTTTCAAAAGAAATTTCAAACAAAACTGACATGATAAACGCCCTAACCAAGCTTGGCAGCGAAAACAAAGCATTTCCAAAGTCGCACTGGCTTTACTCATTTGTCTATCACTCGCACCCAAGCCTTTTTGAGCGGATAAATGAGCTAGAAAATGAGAGTTGAAGAGGCTCTAAAAGAGGCAAATTTAAGGCTAAAGCCGCTTTGTGAGAACCCAAGCAGAGTGGCTAAAATTTTTCTTATGAGCTACCTTGATGTGAGCATCGAGTGGATATTTTTAAACCAAAAGAGCGAATTTGACGATGTCGGCTACTTTGATCTTGTAAAGCGCTTTGAAAACTACGAGCCGCTTGAGTACATTACCGGCAAGGCTGGCTTTTATGGGCTGGAGTTTGAGGTAGAAAGTGGCGTTTTGATACCGCGCCCTGAGACTGAAATTTTAGTTGATAAAGTGCTTGAGATAGCAAGCAGCTACAAAGCGCCAAAGATCGCTGAGATCGGTACTGGCAGCGGGATAATAAGCGTCATGCTAGCTCTAAAAACAAACGCCAAAATAGTAGCCACCGATATAAACGAAAAGGCTCTAAATTTGGCTAAAAAAAATGCGCTTAAATTTAATGTAAGCGAGAAGATCGACTTTGTAAAATGCTCATATATCGATGAAATTTCAGGGGATATCGACATCTTGGTCTCAAACCCGCCATATATTGCGCGAGACTATAAGCTTGATAAATTTGTGATAAACGAGCCGCATGAGGCGCTATTTGGCGGCGAGGTCGGAGATGAAATTTTAAAAAATATCATCCTTATCGCTAGAAACCGCGGCATAAAAAATATCGCCTGCGAGATAGGCTATGATCAAAGAGCGAGCATGGAGATGGCGCTAAAATTTAATGGCTTCAAAAGCATGTTTTATAAGGACTTAGCGGGCTTTGACAGGGGCTTTTGCGCGAGTTTAAAACTATAAAGGAGAGAGATTGAGAAGTATCTATTTTTTACTATTAGCAGCGGTGATCGGCACTGAGCTGACGCTTGGAATTTTGGTCGCGCCAGTCATATTTTTCCCACAAAGCATCATAGGCGAGGGGGTGCTTACGCATTTTATGAGCGGACAGATGATGACAAAGATATTTTTAAAATTTAACTATGTTTTGCTATTTGTAAGCGTATTTGTAGCAGTTGGCGAACTCTTTGATCTAAGAAAAAAGCTTGCATTTTCACTAAAATTTAGCACATTTATGCTCTCATTTTTAAACTTAGCCCTAGCGCTAAGCTTTGTCTTTATCTTTACGCCTTTTATCGTGCAGGCTCAAAGTCTAGGTGCCGATGCGACGCAGACAGCGGAGTTTGCCAAGATGCATAGCGCAAGCGAATATGTGATGAAAGTGATGCTTGTTTTGCAACTCATTTTGTTTTTTGTGAAATTTAAGATCAGCCAAGATGAACGCCAAGCCTGATATCCAAATTTTAACGAATTTTTTAGCCGAATACACGACAGCGATGGTGAGCGCTGGCACATACACTGCGCGCGTAGAAAAGTGCGTCGACCGCATAGCTAAGCACTACGGCTACGACGTTAGCGTGACCATTTTTGTGAAGTATTTTACCATTAGCGTGATGGACTCGCAGGATAACTCATTGCGCCGAACTTATGTGAGAAAGATCCCTCTAGGGCAGGTTAGCTTTAATAGAATTTCCGAGCTATCCTCACTTAGCTGGCAAATTTTAGACGAGAGCTTAAGTTTAGATGAAGCTAAAGAGAGCTTTGATAGCGTGATGAGCGTCAGTGCAAATAAATTTGCTAGCTCGCTTATCTTGATAAGCCTTGCAAATGCGGCATTTTGCAGACTTTTTGGAGGCGATGCTGGCTCAGTTGTTTGCATATTTTTTGCAACGCTTGTTGGCTACACTCTTAAATTTGCCCTTGCGAAAATGGGCGTAAATTTAAAGGTTCAATACGTCCTAACATCCTTTGTCGTCTCATTTATCGCCTATCTTGGCGTATCTTACGGGCTTACGCATACAAGCGACGTGGCGATAGGCTCGTCTGTGCTCTTTATGATGCCGGGCGTTTTTCTCATAAATTCAGTCTTTGATATCCTAAATGACAACACCCTTGTTGGCATCAGCAGAGCCATAAGCACGGGCATCCTCATACTTTGCATGGCTGTTGGCGTCTATATCACGCTAACGCTTAGCAGCGCGGAGATACTAAATGTTTGAGCTTTTAAGTGAAACGCTTGTAGATGCTGGCTTTGCTGCGGTAGCTGGGCTGGGCTTTGCCTATGCTAGCTCACCTCCAAAAAGAACTCTCATCTTTTGTGCTTTGCTAGCTGCATTTGCGCATGCTAGCCGCTTTTGGATCATGCAGATGGGATTTTTTAACATCAGTGTCGCTACTCTCATCGTCTCTTTTATGAGCGGGATTTTAGGCATGCTCTTTGCCAAACGGCTAAAGGTGCCAGCTGAGATCATCGCATTTCCAGCGCTTTTGCCGATGGTGCCAGGAGTTTTTGCGTATAAAGGGATCTTGGCACTTTTTTCATTTTTAAATGAGACAAGCATCGCTAAGAAAAATGAGTATTTGATCATATTTTTTGATAACGCCATCACGACTACGACGGTCTCACTAGCCCTAGGTGTGGGCGTTTCGGTGGTGCTTATCTTGTTTTATGATCAATCACTTACGATAACTAGAGGCGCTAAGTGCGATCTGGCGACAAGGAAGGAAGATAAAACGTATATGTAAAGGATAAAATAAAATCTGCAAAGTGTGCCATCAAGTAAAAAATAATATATAAAAGGATATGTATGAAAAACATACTTTCTTTAAATTTTGAAGAAGCTAGATTGTTTTTATTGAAGCATGAAAGCTATGTAAATATTGATTTGCCGCCATATATTAAATTTGGCGATTTGCTTGATCAAATTTCAAAGATTCTAGGTCGGAAAAATTTTATGAGTATTAAAGAAAGCGATCCTGATATTTTTGAAGATGTAAACTACAAATTATTTCATAATAAAAATAGCAAATATGATTGGCGGAAATTCGAATTAATCCATCCTTTTCTTTATGTTTCGCTTGTTAATGAAATAACGAAATACAACAATTGGAAATTAATCAAAAAAAGATTTGGAAAAAATAGAGCGAAAAGCATTGTTGAATGTATGAGTTTACCTGTAGTTTCTGAGTCAAACAAGTCAGATAAGGCTGAGCAAATCTCAAACTGGTGGGAGCAGATAGAACAAAAATCTATAATTTTAAGTTTAGATTATAGTTATATTTACCATACAGATATTGTAGATTGTTATGGTTCGATTTATACTCATTCTATATCCTGGGCATTACATTCCAAAAAAGCATCAAAAGATAACAGAAAAGATAAAAAATTTAAAAAAAAATATATTGGTGGCATGATCGATTTTCATATACAAAGTATGTCGAATGGACAAACGAATGGGATACCGCAAGGTAGTGTTTTGATGGATCTTATTGCAGAGATTGTTCTATCTTATGCTGATTTGTGTTTAAGTGCCAAATTAAAACACATTGATAAAAAAGATTTTTATATTTTAAGATATAGAGATGATTATAGAATTTTTGTTAATAGCCCACAAATCGCAGATGAGATAATTAAAATTCTTACAGAAGTTTTAATTGATTTAGGGTTAAAATTAAATTCAAGTAAAACAACTTTTTCTAACAACGTTATTCAAAGTTCAATAAAACCAGATAAGTTAGATTGGCTAGTTGTTGATAAAGATTTAAAAACAATACAAAAACGTCTTTTACTGATCCATCAATTTGCGCTTAAAAACCCAAATTCTGGAACTTTAGTAAAAGAGCTGCAAGCAATTTCAAAAAAAATAAGAAAGAAAAAGGATAAAATTAAAAATAAAGAAAACATAGAGGTTTTAATAAGTATTGTGGTTGATATTGCTCTTTTAAATCCAAGAACTTATTCTATATCAATGGCAATACTAAGTATACTATTTGGATTGATTGATGAAAAATTGATTGAGTTGATGGTTGGTAAAATTGTAAATAAATTTAATAATATCCCAAATACTGGATATATGCAAATATGGCTACAGAGGGCAATTATAAAATTACAAATTACACAAAAAGATTTGTGCGAACCATTATGTAAACTAGTCGGCGGTGAGTCTATAAAATTATGGAATAATAAATGGCTATATCCTAATAATATAAGAATTTTAGAAAATAGAAGCAATATTGTTAATCAAGATGTCTTAAATGCTCTTGATGCCGAAATACAAGACGATGAAGTGCTTCTTTTTAGGGAACAGTCACTATGAAATAATGAAAAAATAGCTGGATTTTAAATTTAAAGGAAATACCGTGAAAATACGAATCTACTACGAAGATACCGATGCAGGCGGCATCGTCTATCATACAAATTATATTAAATTTTGCGAGCGAGCCAGAAGCGAGGCGTTTTTTGAGGCTGGGCTAAATTTCACAAAAGAGGGCGGATACTTTGTCGTTTCAGCTCTTGAGGCTAAATTTCTCGCTTCAGCCGTGCTTGGCGACGAGGTTTTTGTGAGAACAAAGCTCGTAGAGCTTAAAAAGGCAAGCCTTGTTTTAGAGCAAGAAATTTATAAATTTGAAGAAAAAGATGCCGAAAAAGTGCTCTTTAAAGCGACTATCACGCTAGCTTTTATGAAAGATGGTAGGCTAGCAAAGATAGATGAGAGCATGAAAACTTTTATAAATGAGGTTAAATTTTAGCAAGAAAAACTGCTAAATTCCACTTGTGCTGTTTTGCTCCTGCGAATTTACCTCATTAAAGTGATCGCTTTTTGTATCATAAATTTTCACATCATATAAAACTTGCGAGCCCTCAACCCTCTCAGCAAAAATTTTGCTAGCACTTTTGTTTATGAAATTTGTATAGATATACTCCACTCCCAAGGCACTTGAGTAGCCGATCTGTGAGTATCTAAAATCAACTCCAAAAAGATCTCCAAGCCCTAAAAAGCTCTCATCAAGTAAATTTAGCGAATTTGCCACAAAGAGGTTTTGCCTATCTCTTTGCGTGATGGTACTAAAGATATTTGGCAAGAAATTTATCTGCGTGCTTAAAAGCGCGTAAGGCTTTATCTCGAAGCCTCTCATCTGCGTTGCCACAAGAGAAGCTTTAACTATAGGGATGTTTAAAAAGACGCTTGCATTATCAAATTTAGACTTTTTGCTTAAAGTGTTGTTTAAATTTATATCTTTGCCAGTGATCGAACTTTCGTAGTAGTCGCTACTTTGCATGCGCACATACTCATTTAGCTTTTGTGCTAGCGCGCTGCCATCGTCAAAGGCGACTATTTTTTCGTTGGCAAAAGCTAACAGGGCTGAGATTTGCGCTTTGTAATCAACTCCGCCAAAGATCAAATTTGGCTTTGGAGCTGTCACAAAAGAGCTATGAACGCTAGGGATGTAGATGAGTTCGTTTGGCAAGATGAGAGAATTTACCGTGTTTGCGCCATTTTGAGTAAGGGCCGCTATGAAGTAGATAAAGCCCTCATTTCTAGCGTTTTGAAGTGCGTTTTGAAGGCTAGGCAAACTCTCGTCGCTGCTATTTATAAATTTCACTTCGACATTTGCATCTTGCTTTAAGATATAGCTTAGAATCGCGTTTGATACGACATTTGCGTATGATTTTATAACCTTTTGAGGGATGATGACTGCTATCTTATCACTTGCAGCTAGTTTTAAAACCATCTCTCCACCAAGTGAAGTATAAAGGTCTAAAAGTGCCTTATCATCTATCTTTGCTGGCTCAAATCTCGCCATAAAACTAGCTAACATATCGCTCTTAATAAGCTCATTTAAGCAAGAGCTATCACAAAATTCTGGCTCTAAATTTATGTAAGTGATCTTTGCTGGCGGTATGCTTGAGAGGCTTTGATTTTTAGTGATGTTGCTTTCAAATTTTGCCTCAGTGATCTCGTCTTGCATCTGGCTTAAGGCTTCATTTTGCGCTGCAAAAAGGCTTACAAATATAACTAAAAAAAGAAAAAATCTTTTCATATCACTCCCTTGATTTTTTTCAAATCATCTATAAAATTTTCTTCAAAACTTGGATTTTTGCTGATCCACTCTGGTGAAAAAGTTGGCATTATAAACCTATCATCATCTTTTAAAATGCTCCCTCTTATGCTTGAAAATCCGCCCTTTGAGAGCAAATTTGGATAAAGATGCATGAAAGCTTCCTCTCCTAAAGTGATGATAATTTTTGGCTTAATAAGCCTTATCTCTTCTAAAAGATATGGCCTACAAAGCTCAAACGAGCTCTTTAACGCTGGATTTTTCGCGTCACTATTTGAAATTTCACAGCGTAAAAGCAAGCTTATATAGACACTATCTTTTTCTAAATTTAAGCCATTATTTATAGCATTTTCTAAAATTTTGCCACTTGCGCCTTCAAAATAATCATCTTTTTTGCAAAGCGATACGAACATTATCTTGCTATTTTTATCGCCAAAGCCAGTAAAGACGCACTTTGAGCTATTTCTTAAAAAGCAAAGAGAGCACTTTTTTATCTCGCAATTTAGCTCGTCTATGCTGTTATAATCTTGATATTTACTTAAATTAAGAAAATTTTCATCTATAAAATTGTAACCGATCGCTTTTAAAAAAAGTAATTTTTCTAAGAGATCTTTATTTTTATGAAATTTCATTTTCGGATTATAACTTGATTTACTTAAAGTTTAAATTATAGTTTTTTCGGGCTGATTTATTCAAAGGAATTTAAGTATTGCTTTGATAAAATCCCACTTTTTATATTAACTTTAAGGATAGAAATGAAAAGGACTTATCAACCTCATAAAACCCCTAAAAAACGCACTCACGGCTTTCGTTTAAGAATGAAAACTAAAAATGGCCGTAAGGTTATCAACGCTAGACGTGCTAAAGGTAGAAAAAGATTGGCTGCTTAGCTGGTTTTGAGTCACTAAGTGACTCGAGAGAATTTTCTCAGGTTTATAAAGAGGCCAGTAAATGGCACTGCGACGCTTGCGTAGTTTTTTATAAACCTACAATTGAAAAAAAATTAGCAGTTGTTGCTAGCAAAAAAGTGGGAAAAGCAGTAGTTAGAAATAGAGCAAAGAGACTTTTAAGAGCTGCTTTTTTTTCTATTTCTAATGAGCTAAAAGATGGCACTTACATTATGGTCGCAAAAAATGGAATTACAGAAATTTCATTTGACAAAATTTGTAAAAATTTGAGCTGGTCTACAAAAAAAATGGGATGTCTAAAATGAAAAAATTTGCGATTAAATTTATCGCTTTTTATCAAAAATATATTTCCATACTTCTGCCAAAAAGCTGTCGCTACTATCCGACTTGCTCACAATACGCTATTTGGGAATTTCAAACAAATAGCTTTTTCTCTGCTTTTTTTGCAACATTCATGCGAATTTTAAGATGTAATCAACTTTTCAAAGGCGGTATCAACTACCCAATCATCCGCAAAAAATTTAACTCATGTTTTATATTTCAAAAAAGAGATACCAAAAATGTAAATTTCTGGTTTATCCCTTGCCAAAATAGTAAATTTTATGTCGTAAAAGTATTAGATAAATTAAAGGAAAAAAAATAAATGGAACAGATGTCTATGCAAAAAAGGTTGCTTCTTGCAGCACTTTTGTCAATCGTATTTTTCATAGTATATGATTTTTTTATGCCAAAAAGAGCTTTACTAGAGCAAAACCAGACAACGATCTCTCAAACAATAGATCAAAGCAAGGCCCCAGCCTCTACTAATGATACTCCAAAATCAAATGAAAATTTAGCTTCAAACGAGATAATCGCTACCATCAAAGGTCAAAGTTACGAAGTAAAGATAGATAAGTTAGGCAGGATCGCGAAATTTTATCTCACTGAAGATAAATACAAAACAGAAGATGGCAACAAAATCGAGCTTGTTTCACAAAATCCACTGCCGCTTGAGCTTAGATTTAACGATAGCACTTTAAATACTGATGCTTTTAAGGTTGCATATAGTAGTGACGCTAGCGAGGTAGATGCTAGTAGCGAGCCTAAAACTATAAAACTCACTCAAAATTTAGATGGTATTACAGTCACAAAAAATATCAAATTTTACCCAAATGGTCGTTACGAGGTTGAAGTAAATTTAAGTAAAAGCGTTGATTATTTCATCACTCCTGGCTTTAGACCAAATATCGCGATAGATAGCTACACAGTCCATGGTGTCATGCTTAGAAATACAGACGATAGCCTAAATATCATAGAAGATGGCGATGCAAAAGAGGTTAAAAACTATGCAAACACAACTATAGCAGCTGCATCTGATAGATACTACACAGCGCTATTTTACTCATTTAACAAGCCATTTGAAGCTGTTGTGGATAAAGATGCAAATAACAATCCTATCGTCTTTGTAAAGGCAAATGATAACTTAAAACTAGGCGCTTACATCGGACCAAAAGAGCATAAAATTTTAAGCTCGATGGATGAGAGGTTAAATGACGTTATCGAGTATGGTTGGTTTACATTTATAGCAAAGCCGATGTTTGCATTCTTAAATTTCTTGCATAACTACATCGGCAACTGGGGTTGGGCGATAGTTGTGCTAACGCTTGTCATAAGGATAGTTTTATTCCCACTTACATATAAGGGTATGCTATCGATGAATAAGCTAAAAGAGCTTGCTCCAAAGGTAAAAGAGATCCAAACAAAATATAAAGACGATAAGCAAAAGATGCAAGTCCATATGATGGAGCTATACAAAAAACATGGTGCAAACCCGATGGGTGGCTGTTTGCCGATCTTGCTTCAAATTCCGGTATTTTTTGCGATCTACCGCGTTTTACTAAATGCGATCGAGCTAAAAGGCGCTCCTTGGATACTTTGGATACACGATCTTTCAGTGATGGATCCATACTTTGTGCTACCTATTTTAATGGGTCTAACGATGTTTTTACAACAAAAACTTACACCAACGACATTTACCGATCCTATGCAAGAAAAGGTTATGAAATTCTTGCCTTTGATCTTCACATTTTTCTTTGTGACATTCCCAGCAGGTCTTACGCTTTACTGGTTTGTAAATAACGTTTGTTCAGTCGTTCAACAAGTCTTTGTAAATAAACTTTTTGAAAAACATAAAAAAGCTGCGGAGGTAAAAGCTCAATGAAAATAGAAGCAAATACCCTCCAAGAGGCATTTCAAAAGGCAGCCGAGCAGCTTAACTGTTCAGTCACAGAGCTTGATATAAAGGTCTTGCAACATCCAAGTGGCGGAATTTTTGGATTTTTTAAAAAGACAGCGATCATTGAGGCAAATTTAGAAAATCAGTCAAAACCACAATATAAACCAAAAAATGATAGAAATTTTGCTAAAAAAAGTGATGAAAACAAGCCTGCAAAAGAAGAGAAAAAACAGAGCAAAAAACACGATCATAATGATAAAAAGCGAAATCCTAAAAAGCATAAAGATGAGAAAAATGAGGCTAAGTCTGAGCAAAAAGAGCATAAAAATGAAAAGCCAAATTTGAGTGAAAAAAACTCAGCTCTTGCAAAAGATGCCTTTGCTGAAAAGGGTGAAAAAGAGGCTGAAGAGCCAGGATATGTCATAAAAAGACTTGATGAGCCAAAAGAGCAAAAAGAGACTAAAGTGGCAAAAGAGCCACAAGCTAGCAAAAGTGCTCCTAAAAACATCCTAGATACTTCAATCATCGAAAATTTCAACCAAACTGATGAAGAGAGTGCACCTCAAGCTTTACCAAAAGAGAAAAAAGAGAAGGTTGTAATCGACTTTGATAAAATTTTACCTGAGATAAAAGAGGGCATGACGCGTCTTTTTAAAGCAAGCTGCTTTGAGATAGATAAGGTAGAAGTTAGTAAATTTAACGATGAAACCGTGCTTATCGAGCTAGACGGTGCTGATGCGGCACTACTTATCGGCAAAGAGGGTTATAGATATAAAGCGATCTCTTATATGCTCTATAACTGGCTAAATTCAAAATATAACCTCGCTATCCGCCTTGAGATCGCGCAATTTTTGCAAAATCAAGAAGCGATGATGGATCAATATCTAAATGGTGTGATCGAGCGTGTGCAAAATAGCGGTAGAGCCCAGACAAAGCCACTTGACGGAGTTTTAGTCAAGATCGCGCTTGAGAAACTTCGCGAGAAATTCCCAGATAAATATGTCGGCATAAAAAGCGGCAATGACGGCAAATTTGTCGTCGTAAATGACTTTTTTAAAAAATGAGTGAAACTATCGCAGCCCTTGCTACAGCTTATGGCATCGGCTCAGTTTCTATCGTAAGGCTTAGCGGCAAGGACGCCCTGGCTACCTCTTTAAAACTACTTAAACTTTCAAATTTAGAGCCAAGATACGCAAAACTAGCCAAAATTTACTCCCTTGATGATGAAATTTTAGACGAGGGCATCGTTATATATTTTAAAGCTCCAGCAAGCTTTACTGGCGAGGATATCGTCGAGTTTCAAACTCATGGTGGCGTGATGGTGAGTGAGAGAATTTTAAATGAGCTAATAAGAGCTGGCGCTAGGCTTGCTATGCCTGGCGAGTTTAGCAAGCGAGCATTTTTAAATGGCAAGATGGATCTAGCCAAGGCCGAGGCGATGCAAGGGCTTATCACTTCAAAAAGTGAGATCGCAGCTAAAATTTTGACCCGCCAGATGCAAGGTGATCTTAGTAAATTTGTAGGCGAGATCAGGGGCGAAGTGGTCAAAACTCTTGCTTTTGTTGAGACGATGATTGACTATGCTGATGATGATCTGCCTTCAAATTTGCTAGAGCAGACAAAAGATATGCTTTTAAAAAATAGTGAGAAGCTAGAGCGCATAGCCACTCTTAGCGAGCAAAGAAGAGGGCTAATAGATGGCTTTAAAATAGCTATCGTTGGCAAGCCAAATGTTGGCAAAAGCTCTATTTTAAATTCATTTTTGGCATATGAAAGAGCGATCGTTAGTGACGAAGCGGGCACAACTAGAGATAGGATAGAAGAAAATTTTAAGATCGGCTCGCATCTAGTTCGCATAATAGACACCGCAGGCATTAGAAAAGATGCTGGAAAGATCGAGCAAATTGGCATAAACTACTCAATCTCTGCCATAAACGAGGCCGACATCATCCTAGCTGTCTTTGATGGCTCATCTGCAAGCGACGAGCAAGACAAAGAGATAATAAAGCTCGTTTCTAACTCAAACAAAAAAGCCTTTTTTATCCTAAACAAAAGCGATCTGGCGTTTAAATTTGACATAGAGTTAGAGGGCGCTATCAAAATTTCAGCAAAAAACGATACGAGCGTAGTTTTAAAAGAGCTTGAGGGCTACCTCAAGACGCAAGATACTGACGAGATCATGCTAAGCTCAAACCGCCAAATTTTAAGTTGCAAAGAGGCGAGCGAGGCTTTAAAAAGAGCGTTTTTAAGGCTAAATGAAGAGGAACTAGAAATTTTTGCTTACGAGCTAAATGCCGCTATAAAGGCACTTGCAAGCATCACAAAGCCATTTGAGAGAAGTGAAATTTTAGACGAAATGTTTAGTCATTTTTGTTTAGGAAAATGATACTTTTTTTGGTTAAAATTTGCGCTTTTTAAAGGAGAAAAAATGAAAATTTTACTTTTAAATGGTGGTAAAAAATTTGGCCATTCAGATGGCAGGCTCAATCAAACACTTCACGATCTTGCATGCGAAAAACTAGCAAAAATGGGTCACGAGGTAAAACAAACCGTGATAGATCAAGGCTATGATATCGAGACTGAAGTTGAGAAATTTCTCTGGATGGACGCGGTAGTTTGGCAGATGCCAGCTTGGTGGATGGGCGAGCCTTGGATAGTGAAAAAGTATATCGACGAGGTCTTTACTGCAGGACACGGCAAGCTTTATACGAGTGATGGCAGGCATAGGGTTGATCCAACTAAAAACTACGGCAAAGGCGGCTTACTAAATGGCAAAAATTTTATGCTAAGTCTTACTTGGAATGCCCCAGCTGAGGCATTTAGCGATCCAAACGAGTTTTTTGAGGCGCGCGGCGTTGATGGGGTTTATTTTCATTTTAGAAAGGCAAATGAGTTTTTGGGCATGAAGTCGCTTCCGCACTTTATCTGCTGTGATGTTATCAAGATGCCAGACGTGCCAAGATATCTAAAAGAGTATGAGGCACATCTTGAAAAAGTTTTCAAAGCGTAAAAACAAATTTCTACCGCTCTCTAGCCATTTGCGCTAGGGGGCATCTAAATTTATATCTTTTGGTTGGGGAAAATGAGGGCAAAATTTCTATTTTTAGCTGCTGTTATATTTTTTGCTGGGTGTGCTAGCAAGCAAATTCTAAAGCCAAGCGATGAGGCAAATTTACTCTACCTTGAAAATAACGAAACCTTGCACGAGATGAAATTTTATAAGCTTCAAAATAGTCTAAATGACTTTAATAAATTTGCAAACATTGTCGGCAAGGCTGAGATAAAAGCGGCCGGAGTAAATGTAGAATTTAGCGCTCTTGGTGGTCTCATGCAAGGCAGCGAAGCAGACAAAATGGTGCTTGTAAAAAATTTAAGCACTAACCATGAGCTCATCTTGTCAAATTCTAGTGACATAGAGGAGCTAGTAAATGCAAAAAATATCAAATTTTATGAAATTTCAAATGGAGCTATCAAAAGCGTAGTTTATAGCACAAAGAGCATGCCAGTTTGTGAAGCTTTTGCGAGTGGCAAAGAGGCGATAAAAGTAAAAAGTGTGACAAATCACCCTTTGAAAAATGGCTTTTTTGCGGTGATCTTAAACTCAGATATATCTAATGATCAAGGCTTTTTTCTAAGAGAGACGAGCTATTATTTCAACCTTTCAAGCGAAGATGAAGAGAAGATTAAGGCTGATACGCTAACGCAAAATTTTTATAAAACATTTATCGAAAGCGACCTCGTAAAACAAGGCGAAATTCTCTCAAATGTGCTTTGTTTTAGTAAATTCCAAAAGGCTTTTTAGTAACTTTTTATAAGCAAGGTTGTAAAATAGCTTAAAATTCTTAAAAGGTTACATCAATGGATAAAGCTACCATACAAGCACATAAAATCAGCGACGAAGAGTATGAAGAGATCTTAAAAATTTTAGGCCGTGAGCCAAATTTACTAGAGCTTGGCATATTTTCGGCGATGTGGAGCGAGCACTGCAGCTACAAATCAAGCAAAAAATACCTAAACGGCTTTCCGACAAAGGCACCTTGGGTCATTCAAGGACCTGGCGAAAATGCTGGCGTCATCGACGTTGGCGACGGGGTTGCAGCTGTGTTTAAGATGGAGAGTCACAACCATCCAAGCTTTATCGAGCCGTTTCAGGGCGCTGCAACTGGCGTTGGTGGAATTTTAAGAGACGTCTTTACGATGGGCGCAAGAGTCGTTGCGAACATGAACTCACTTCGTTTTGGCGAGATAAGAGGCGAGGGCGAGCTAGCCAAAAAGCATAGATATTTGCTAAAAGGAAGTGTGGCTGGCATAGGACACTACGGCAACTGCATGGGTATCCCAACGATCGGCGGCGAAACTACCTTTGATCCTAGCTTTAATGGCAATATCTTAATCAACGCTTTCGCGCTTGGACTTTGCAAAAGTGATGAAATCTTCTACGGCAAGGCTGAAGGAGTGGGCAACCCAGTCATTTACGTGGGCTCAAAGACCGGTAGAGACGGACTTGGCGGCGCTGTTATGGCGAGCGATAGCTTTAACGACGAAAATAAATCACTTCGTCCAACGGTGCAAGTAGGCGACCCATTTGCCGAGAAACTACTCATGGAGGCGTGCCTAGAGCTCTTTAAAAAAGACTATATCATCGGCATCCAAGATATGGGTGCAGCAGGGCTTACAAGCTCTAGTTTTGAGATGGCTGGCAGAAGTGGCAGCGGTATGAAGATGTATCTAGACCGCGTGCCGATGCGCGAAGTTGGCATGACGCCTTATGAGCTAATGCTAAGCGAGTCTCAAGAGCGTATGCTAATATGCGCTAAAAAAGGCTATGAGCAAAAAGTGCTTGAAATTTTTAGAAAGTGGGACCTTGACGCTGAGATCATCGGCGAGGTCACAAGTAGCGGCGTGATGCAGCTTTACTGGCATGATGAGCTTGCAGGCGAAATCCCTATCGGCCCGCTTAGCGAGGCAGCTCCGGTTCTTGACCGCCCAGTCGCACGTCCAAAATACCTTGATGAGATAGCAAATTTAAAAATTCCAAACAATGTTGATAACAAAAGCGCATTTTTCAAGCTTTTAAAAGAGCCAGAAGTGCTAAATAAAAGCTTCATCTACGATCAATACGACGCAAATATCCAGACAAATACGATAAAACAGCCTGGTTGCTTGGGTACTGCAAGTATCAGAGTAAAAGGCACTAAAAAGGCCGTCTCTATGGCCGCTCAGTGCGATCCAAGAGCAAATTTCGTTGATCCAAAAATAGGCGCTGCAAGAGCTGTCGCTGCAGCTGGTAGAAAGGTCGCGATGAGCGGCGCTGTGCCACTTGCGATAACTGACTGCCTAAACTACGGCAACCCGCAAAATCCAGAGGTTATGTGGCAGTTTAAAGAGGGCTGCGAAGGCATAAAAGAGGCTTGCCGTGAGCTAAATACACCAGTTGTTAGTGGCAACGTGAGCCTTTATAACGACACTGACGGCGTTAGCGTCTATCCAACGCCAGCCATCGTCACGGTTGGTGTAAATGAATATGCAAATTTAAACCTAAAGAGCACATTTTTAAGCGAAGGCAGGGCGATATATCTACTTGGCGAAACAAGCGGAGAATTTGCAGCTTCGCTTTACGCAAAGTCGCTATTTAACGTGGTTGGCGGCAAGCTAAAAGAGGTTGATTATAAAGCTGAGCGAGCCCTTTGGGACTTAGTGATAGAGGCAAATAAAGAGCAAATTTTAGAGTTTGCAAATAGTGTAGGCGTAGGCGGTCTTGCTATCACGCTAGCAAAAATGGCTAGCATCTCAAACATCGGCGTAAATTGTGAAGTGAAATTTAAAGAGCCAAATTTCATCTTTGACGAGAGCTTTTCAAGAGCGGTTGTGGGCGTGAAAGACGAGGCTAAATTTGAAGCACTTGCGACTAATTTTGGTGTGAAATTTAAAAAAATCGGCGTTAGCGGTGGCAAGAGATTTAAGCTAAATGAGATAGATGAGAGCTTAGAGGACATAAGAGAAATTTATCTAAATGAGTTTGCGAAAATCGTAAAAAAGGAGGACTAAGAGATGTTTTCTAAAAAGGAAAAAGTAAGCGGAGAAAAGGAAGTAGAGCAAAATGAGAAAAAGGGCGTGGCAAAACCGCCAGTGCTCTTTAGCGATACTCAAAATTTGATAAGTACGATAGAAAAAAGGCTAAATGCCCCTTTGATAACCTACTACAACTCAAACGCTGGTAATGTCTGCGGTAACGATGCAAGCGCAATGTATGAAATTTTAAAGGGTAAAAAGATAGATACGGCCTATCTTTTCATAAAAAGTGATGGTGGAAGCGGTATAGCCGCACTTAGGATCATTAGCACCCTTAGAAACTACTGCAAAAATTTAATAGCACTGATCCCGTCAAACTGCGCTTCAGCTGCTACTATGATGGCGCTTGGCGCAAATGAGATCGTGATGGGACCACTCGCCTATCTAACGCCAGTTGATACATCGCTCAAACATGAACTTAGCCCTACAAACAAGGGCAACGAGCTTGTTAGTGTCTCTATGGACGAGCTTAGCCGTGTAGTCAAGCTTTGGAAAGAGCAGGACAAAAATAGACCAAACGACACAAACCCCTATAACTCGCTATATGAGTATATCCATCCGCTAGTTTTTGGTGCGGTTGATCGTGCTAGTTCGCTCTCACTTAAAATTTGCTCTGAGCTACTTAGATATCACATAGATGATGACAAAAAGATCGTTGAAATTTCAGAGCGTCTAAACGCAGACTACCCAGCGCACGAGTATCCGATACTTTTTCGTGAGGCACAGGAGATCGGTCTGCATGTCAAAAAGATGGACGATGATCTAAACGAGATGCTTCAGGAGCTAACGCTACTTTACTCAGAGATGGGACAGCGTGCCTTTACCGACTACGATGAGAACAGCTATCACGATAACAACATCGCAAACATCATCGAGACAAATGGCAAGCAAATTTACTATCAGATCGATAAAGACTGGTTTTATCGCCCTGAGGAGCGCCGCTGGAACGTGATGAACGACGAGAGCTCATGGCGCAAAAATGAGCTAGTAAATGGCAAGATAAAAAATACAATCTATCACTTGTGGTAATATGTCTGGAGTCTTGTTTTTACTCATATTAGGCGGTGCGATATTTTTATTTATGAATGTCCAAAGTAGCAACCGCAAGAAACAAGCAAATGTAGATGAGGCTAAATTTCTAGTCTCACTGCTTGCAAAAGTCGCTAAAAGTGACGGCAGAGTTAGCGAGCTAGAGGCTAGGCTGATCACTCAAGTGCTAGATGATCTAAGCCAGAAAGTTAGCGGCGTTAGCGGCGTGCGTGAGTATCTAAAAGAGGTCTATAACAGCCAAAAAGAAAATGTAGATAACGCCTATGAAACCGCTAGAAACTATAAGCGCGCGTTTAATCTAAACTACGATACCTGCGTGGCTAGGCTCACTTTTTTTCTAAATTTAGCCTATATAGACGGAGAATTTAACAAGAGCGAGCAAGATGTTATAAGAAATATCGCTTATGGATTTGGCATCGACAAAGAGACGCTTGATGAGATAATCTTTAAATTTGATAGCTTTTATGGCTCGAGATTTGGGGCAGACCGCGATGAGGTGAGCCGAGAAAACGATGCGTTTGAGGTTTTAGGACTTAGTAAAAATGCAAGCCTTGATGAGGTAAAGGCTCGCTACAAAGAGCTTGTGAGGCAGTATCATCCTGACATTTTGATGGGCAGAGGCGAGAGTAAAGAGGTGATAGAGCGCTCGACTAAGAAGCTTCAGGAGATAAATGAGGCTTATGGGCGATTGAAAGAGAAATTTGGAGTTTAGATGAAGAAATTTATTATTTTGCTGCTAGCGGTGGCTGGCTTTTGTAATGATTTTAAAGTGGTAAATGTCGATGGAAAAGAGATAAAATTTAAGCTTACGCAAAGCGAGCTTTATCAAGATCAAAGGTTGATTATCAGCAACTACGATGTTAAAGATAGCAATGTGAGCATAATATTTGTCGATAAAGATGGCAACAAGAGTGACATTATGTCGGTTCAAGCAAAAAAATTAAATGAAATTAGTGAGTATATCTTTTCGTATGATCGCGGTATAAAGGTGATGAAATTTAGCTCGAAAAAGCCGATATGCGAGGCGCTTGAGAAAGAGGAACCTGTAAATTTAAGCGTATTAGATGCGAGTTACTTTGATGGCAACCAAATTTCAAGCTATGCCTTTAGCGTTGATATTGTTGGTCAAAAGCGTGAAAACTTTGTAGATAGAAAAGACTATTATATAGATGCAGCTGCAAATGTTATGATTACGCTAGAAGCTTTATCGATAAAGAATATCGCAAAGGATATAAAAATGGGGCAGCTTCTACTTGTAAAAGGTATGTGTTTAACAAAAAGATAAAAAATTTAATAAAGGAGAAAAAATGAGAGCGTTGCTTAGCGTTAGCGATAAAGAGGGCATTGTAGAGTTTGCAAAGGGGCTAGAAGAGCTTGGCTGGCAGATACTTTCAACTGGTGGCACCTACAAACTTTTAAAGGCTGAGGGCGTCAAAGCCACTGAAGTTAGCGAATTTACGGCGTCGCCTGAGATGTTTGAGGGCAGGGTAAAGACCCTTCATCCAAAGATACATGGCGGCATCTTGCATAAACGTGACGACGCTACGCATGTGGCTCAGGCAAAAGAGCATGGCATCGAGGGCATCGATCTAGTTTGCGTAAATTTATATCCATTCAAAGAGACAACCATCAGGACTGATGACTTTGCCGAGATCATCGAAAATATCGACATCGGCGGCCCAGCTATGGTAAGGAGTGCGGCTAAAAATTTTAAAGATGTGCTCATCGTCACAAGCGTGCTTGACTACGATGAAATTTTAAAGCGCCTAAAAGAAAAAAGCGATGATTTTGAGTTTAGAAGATCGCTGATGATAAAGGCATTCGAGCATACAGCGGCATATGATAGCATGATCGCAAACTATATGAATGATAGATTTAATGGCGGTTTTGGCGATGCTAGATTTATCGTGGGAAGCAAGGTTTTTGACACTAGATACGGCGAAAATCCACACCAAAAAGGCGCGCTTTATGAGTTTGATTATTTCTTCACAAACAACTTTAGAGCCCTAAAAGGCGAGGCAAGTTTCAATAATATGACTGATATAAATGGCGCATTGATGCTTGCAACTAGCTTTGAGGATGCACCAGCAGTGGCTATCATCAAACACGCTAACCCTTGCGGCTTTGCGGTAAAAGATACATTGCTAGAGAGCTACGTAGCAGCGCTTAAGTGCGATCCGATCTCAGCATACGGTGGCGTGGTCGCGATAAATGGCACGCTTGATGAGGAGCTTGCTAAAAAGATAAATGAAATTTACGTTGAAGTAATCATCGCTGCAAATGTCGATGATGCCGCTCTTAAGGTATTTGAGAGTAAAAAACGCATCAAAATTTTCACTCAGGATAATAAATTTTTAGTGCGTGCAAATGATAAATTTGACTTTAAGCACATCGATGGTGGATTTGTATTTCAAGAAAGAGACTTCGTAAAAGACGAAGAGTTTGAAAATATGAAGCAAATGAGCAAGAAATTTGCAACTGGCAGCGAGCTAAAAGACGCTCAGATCGCGTGGAAAGTGGCTGCGCTAACAAAGAGCAACTGCGTAGTTTATGTAAAAGATGGCGCGATGGTGGCTATTGGCATGGGTATGACTAGCCGCGTGGATGCTGCTCGTGCGGCCGTGGCAAAGGCAAAAGAGCTAAAGATCGACCTAAATGGCTGCGTGCTTGCAAGCGAGGCGTTCTTCCCATTTAGAGACAGCATCGACATCGCTAGCAAAGTGGGCGTAAAATGCGTCATCGAGCCAGGCGGCAGCATCAGAGATGATGAGGTGATAGAGGCTGCCGATGAGCACGGCATGTCGCTATATTTTACTGGCGTTAGACACTTCTTACACTAAATTTTAGGGGCGCTTTGCCCCTTACTTCACACTTTATAACTTTAAATTCTATATAATCCTTCAAAAAAGGAGCTCACATGAAAAAGATATTAAATTTTCTCTTGGTTTTTATTGTATTTTTGGGTATAAATTTGACGGCGAAAGATGAGTTTTTAAAGGAGCGGACGATGGCAGGGCAAAATTTGAAAGAAATTTATTTAGCAGGTGGCTGCTTTTGGGGCATGCAGGGATATTTTAAAAAGATATTTGGCGTGGTGGATACAAAGGTGGGCTACGCAAATGGCAAGAGTGAGAACACGAGCTACCGCGAGCTTCATGAGAGTGATCACGCCGAGACACTTTATGTGAAATTTGACGAAAACAGGGTCGCTTTGGCTGAAATTTTGGCTCATTTTTTTAGGGTGATCGACCCGACCTCGCTAAATAAACAGGGTAATGACGTTGGCAGGCAGTATAGAAGCGGGATTTACTATGTTAGCAAGGACGATCTGCCAGTCATTGAGAGCTTTATGAAGATCGAGCAAAAGAAATTTAAAGATAAGATCGTGGTTGAGGTCGCACCACTTAAAAATTTTATCATTGCCGAGGAGTATCACCAAGACTATCTTGATAAAAACCCTTTTGGATACTGCCATATCGACCTAAATTTAGCCGGCAAACCGCTCTATGATGAGGCTAAATTTAAGCCGCTTAGCAAAGAGGAACTAAAGAGAAATTTAAGCAGCGAGCAGTATGCTGTGACACAGGAGGCGGCGACTGAGAGGCCATTTAGCAGCGAGTATGATAAATTTGACAAAAAGGGCATCTATGTCGATATCACAAGTGGCAAGCCGCTCTTTTCAAGCGCTGATAAATTTGACGCAGGGTGCGGCTGGCCAAGCTTTACAAAGCCTATCACGACAACTGCGCTTACGTATAAAGAAGACAACTCTTTTATGATGAAAAGGGTCGAGGTGAAGTCACAAAACAGCGATGCGCACCTTGGGCATGTCTTTGACGATGGGCCAAGCGATAAGGGCGGACTAAGATACTGCATAAACGGAGCTAGCCTTAAATTTATACCGCTTGAGGATATGGCTAGGCTTGGATACGAGGAGTTTATCCCCTACGTAAAGTAGCTTTTGTTGAAGCAAATCAATGGTTTGAAAAGTTTAATCAGAGTATAATTTTCCAAAATCAAAAGGAGAAAAAATGAGTGAATTTTTCAAAAATGCAGAGCAGTTTAACGTAGAGGGTGCGACGGTGCCGTTTTATAAATTTAGTGAAAATGGAGTAAGCTTTGTGGGCTTTGACTCACGTCCTTGCGTGCCGCCAGAGCCCATGATGAACGCGCTTTTGGCGATAAAATTTGCTGATAAAGATACTAAAATCGTGATGGTAAATCACAAATTTCCAGCTGGGCTCATACCAAAGATAGAAAAGAGCTTTGACGTGGAGCGAGAGGACCTTGAGGGCGGGGCTGTGAAGATGACTTTTAGCCTAAAAGAGGGTGCGAGCATAGAAAACATAGACGCTAGCCTTTGCCACTAAAATGCTTTTAAACACTTATGCACCGCCATTTAAGCTAGTTGGTGGCTACTTTATCGCTGGAATTTTCTTTTTAGCGCTAAGCGTCCCGGCCTTTTTCTGCGCTGATTTTGAGGGGATCAGCTCGCTAAATACAGCTGGCTTTTTGCATATATTTTTCGTGGGCTTTGTGATGAGCATCATCATCGGAGCGCTCTATCAGCTAACCTCGGTCATACTAGAAAAGCCGTTTTTTACGGTCAAAGGGGCTATTTTAAATTTAGCCGTTTTTTGCTTTTCACTGCTTGCTATGAGCTATGCGATGATATTTGGCGAGGGTCAAATTTTGCAAATCAGCGCAGTTTTGCTATTTTTCTCGCTCGTATTTTTTAGCTCGACCTATGCTCTAAGCTTTTTAAATAATCAAAAAAGAAGCTTTGCTGCCTTTGCGCTCTTTGTCTCGGCGATATTTTTGCTAGTTGGCATAACGCTTGGATTTTGCCTAGTGATGATACTTGGCGGCACACTTATGCTTGATTTTATGATGACATTAAAATTTCACGTATATTTTGTGCTGGGCTTTGTATTTTTTGTCATACTTGGGGCCGCAAGCGTGCTTTTACCGATGTTTGCGCTGGCGCATGATCTTAAATTTACACTTAGTAAGGCTTCGCTTACCTGCTATATTTTAGCTGGAGTTTTGTTGGCAATCGATGAAAATTTAGCTATTTTTGCGGTGGCTGTGGCAGCTTTGCTTTTTATAGCTCAGGCATTTTATATCTTAAAAAAACGCGTGAGAAAGGCGTATGACTACTGGAATGTAAATATCGCTCTTTCACTGCTTGCCTTGCTTTGTGCTGCTACATTTATGGTTTTTGAAAAGCTAAATTTGGCTGCATTTTTTATGATATATGGCTTTTTGTTTGCCTTTATCGTGGCTCATCTTTATAAGATCGCGCCATTTCTCATCTGGTATCACTATGTGGCGCCATTTGTTGGCAAGGCAAAAGTACCGCTGCTTGATGCGATGATATTAAAAAAGGCGGCTTATTACGCCATAGCTTTTAATGTCATTTCGCTTGTGTGCTATCCTTTGGCGGTTAGCTTTGAGATGAGAAATTTGGTCTATGCAAGTATGATTTTTATGGCTTTAAGCATCATTTTGCTTGCTGTAAATATGATAAACGTTTTTAAATTTACTGGTTTTAAAGGATAAAAAATGAAAGAAAAAATTTATGATGCTCTGTCAAATATTGTCGATCCAGAGGTTGGCTTTGACATTGTTTCGCTTGGGCTCATATATGATGCAAGCTGCGATGAAAATGGCAAAGCAAAGGTGACTATGACACTTTCAACTAAGTCATGCCCGCTTCATGAGATGATACTTGGCTGGGTTGAAACGGCTGTGCTTGGTGTGGAGGGTGTGAAAGAGTGTGAGATCGACCTAGTTTGGGAGCCAGAGTGGAATATCCAAATGGCAAGCGATTTTGTAAAAGCACAACTTGGAGTGAATTAAAATTTATTGGCTAGAAATTTAGCTTAGTCAGCAAATTTCTAGCTTTTCTTCTCGAACTTCTACTTTAAATTTTAAAAATATCATAAAAGCGTAGTTAAATTTTTTTTTGGTAATGCTTAAGCTCTTTAACAAATTTATGCAAGTAAAAGCTAAAAAATATAATGCAAGTTTAAGTGTTTGCTAGATTATGGTTAAAATTTTGAATATATTAAAAGGTAAATTGCAAGATAAACTTGCAATTTAACAGGAGAATTTTTAGTTAAGACTTAGTCCATTTGGTGGCGAAGATATGATGGGATATCTAGCTGAGAGATATACTCGTCGCTGTTATATCCGCCACTTACTCTTCTTTTTAAAACGATATTTTTATTTAAAAGATCGTTTTCAGGCTCTTGGGCTATTTTTTTTTCTTCGCTTTCTTTTTCAGTACCTTTAAAACCTGTTGCGATGATAGTAACTTCGACTTTATTATCCTCTATGTTTTCATCAGTTGTTGTACCAAAGATCACATCAGCATCATCATCAGATGCCTCTTCGATCATTGACATCGCGCTATGAAGGTCATCAAGTGAGCAGTTTGGATGCATTTTGAAATGAACTAAAACACCAAGCGCTCCGTTTATGTTCATGTTGTCAAGCAGTGGAGACTGGATAGCATTTTTGATGGCTTCTTGAGCTGCACCCTCGCCATAAGCCTCGCCAACGCCCATCAAAGCATGACCTCTGTGGCTCATAACTGTTTTTACGTCAGCAAAGTCAAGGTTGATATCGCTAACACCAGAGTCAAGCACGATAGAGCACATACCATTTACTGCTCTTGCAAGCACTTCATCAACCATTTTAAAGCTCTCTTTGATGCCTGATTTTTTATCTATCAAAGTTAAAAGTCTGTCGTTTGGTATGATAACGATAGAGTCGCTCTCTTTTCTAAGCTCGCTTAGACCGATATCTGCTAGCTTGCTACGTTTTTTACCCTCAAATGAAAAAGGCATAGTAACAACTGCAACTGTTAGCGCACCTATCTCTTTTGCAGCTTGTGCAACAACTGGAGCAGCACCTGTGCCTGTACCACCACCAAGACCTGAAGCGATAAACACAACATCAGAAGTTTCAAGAGCGCTTTTTATCTCTTCGTAGCTCTCTTGTGCAGCTTCTTTGCCAATCTCTGGTCTCATACCAGCGCCAAGACCTTTTGTCTTTTTTTCACCAAGCTGTATCTTTGTGTGTGCAGGAGAATTGTCAAGTGCCTTAGCATCTGTGTTTGCTATCATTAGATCGATGTCTAAATTTGGATTCTCTCTGATGATGTGGTTTATCATATTACCACCACCACCACCTACGCCTACTACCTTTATCTTTGCGCTATATAGGCTCTTGTTCTCTTCGATTGTGAAACTGTTGCTCATAGTAAAAATTCTCCTCAAAATAGTTGTGTCATGCTGTGCCAAAATTTCTTTAAAGCACTTGGTTTTTTTTCTTGCTTACTTATATCAGCAATATTTGCAAGCTCGTTTTTGTTGTTTGTTTGCTCTAAATTTATATCCATATTTACAAGCTCAATGCCCTCTTCAAAATCATCTTTTTCTTGTTTTTTTGCTTCAAATTTCTCTTTTTTCTCTTCTTCAAAAATGTTGAAATTTGTTTTTGGCTTTGATCTTAATTCACCTTTATATCTCATCTTTTTTTCTGAGTCTATCTCATAAGGCGTAAATTCTCCAGCGCCATACATACAAAGTCCTATGGCACAAGAATTTGCCGGATCTCTTAAAATTTCATATAAACCATCCATCTCTTTTGGTCTAGCGATCCTAACTGGCATGTTGTCAAATATCGCAGAAGCTAAGTCTTTTAGTCCATCAAGTTTTGTCATGCCACCAGTTAGTACTATGCCAGCACCAACAAGATCTTTGTATCCACTATCTTCAAGCATATTTGCAAGTACCATCACAGTCTCTTCTGCTCTAGCTGAGATGACATTTGATATAACATCAAGTGAAACTTCGTGAGTTTTTTGCTCATCACCAAGTCTTGGAAGCTCGATAAGATCGACTGATTTATTTACTAGCTTGCCATATTCTAGTTTTATCTCTTCAGCTTTTGGTAAAGGAGTATGAAGTGCCATTGAAAGATCTATGGTTATATTTGCCGAGCCAACATGTAGATATGAGTTGTATCTTAGTGAATTTCCAGCATGCACTACCATATTACATGTCTCGCCGCCCATATCTATAAGCGCAACACCAAGTTCTTTTTCGTCTTTTGTTAGTGTTGCTATGGCTGAAGCGTAACCAGAAAGAACTACATTATCAACTTGCACGCCTGCTAAATTTACAGCTTTTCTTAGGTTGCTAAGTTGTGATTTTTGAATGCTTATGATATGTGTTTGCACTTCAAGTCTGGTGCCATTCATGCCAATAGGATCTTCTATAAATTCTTGTCCATCCACTTTAAAGTTATATGGTAAGACATGAAGTTTTTCATATTCTGGTGAAGTCTCGGCATTGTGATCTGCCATCTGCATAGCACGCTCAATCTCTTTTATGCCTATTTCATGATTTGGTATATTTACTACGCCACTACTATTTACGCTTTTAGTATATTTTCCGGATATCGAAACCACTACTCTTTCGTAGTGTGTGCCCGCAACTTTTTGCGCTTCTATGAGTGCATTTTTTATAGATTTTGCAGCTAGTTCAATGTTGTTTATAGCGCCCTTTTTTATACCTTGTGCTTTTTCTGTACCTATTCCTATTATTTTTATGCCATCATCATTTTGTTCTGCTATAACAGCACAAATTTGAAATGATCCGACATCTATGCCTAAAATTCTAGTACTCAAAATTTTTACCTTTTGACATATTCTTTAACTTCATAATATTTTAGAAGTTTGTTTGTTAAATCTTTTATCAACTCGTTGTTTTTAAGCATTGCAACATTTTGTTGTGTTATTTGCTTATAGTTGTTATTTATATTGTTAGTAAGCAATCTTTGTTCCAAAATATCGTACACTACGGCTTTGTCATCTAATATAACATAACCTTTTGTATTGTTAGTATCAAAAAGTTGAGATACAAAAGCTCTTGTATCGCTCTCATTTAAGCCCGCAATAGAGCCATTTACCTCTCTGCTAACAAAGCCAACATCTGTGCCTTTAAAGTTTTGTAGAGTCTCTTTTGCTTTTGCTGTTAAAATTTCTTTTTCTTTTTTGCTTTTATAAATTTCAAGCACATTAGCTCTTGCTTGTTCAAAGCTCATAGGTTGTGGAGGAGTTATACTTTTTACTCTAGCTATTAAATAGCCATCTTTGTAGATAAATGGTTTTATAACTTCGCCAACTTTTGCACCCTTGATCTCATCAAGTGAAAAAGTAGCATTGTCTTCATTTACGCTTATAAAACCATTGGTTGCAATTTCAGCTTTTTTAACAGCGACATACTTTTCTAAAGCGTTAGTTTTGCTTTGCTCTATGTTATAGTCTTTATTAACCTCAGCTTTTACCTCACTAAAAGGTTTTATCTTGTCATCAGATCCCTTGTATTTATCTTGGTTCTCGTTATAGTAAGATTTTAAAACGCTTTCGTTTGCGTCGCTTTTTTCTGATTCGACAAAGTATGTATCTATGCCATAAAGTGTCTTTGTCATATAGTTATTTTTATTTATCTCCCAAAGATCTTTTAGCTCTTTCTCATCTACTTTGATCTCGCTTTGATCAGCATTTACTACTTGTACAGCTAATTTATCTTGCATGAAAAAGCTAGCTTCCATCATTGCAATATCTTCTTTGCTAGCAGGCAAATTTAAAATAGTTCTAAGTTTGTCTAGTAGAATAGTTAGCTTTAGATTATCTTCAAAATCAGTTGGGTTTATCCTAGCTCTTCTTAGCACATCGTAGTATAAATTTTTGTCAAAAACGCCGTCTTTTTGAAATGTTGGATCGACGATTATGTATTTTAAAACATCGTCTTTATTTACGCTTAGACCGATATCGTCTGCAAAATTTAGCAATAAATTTTCTTGGATAGCAGCCTGAAGTGCAGCATTTTCCAAACCTAACTCTTCAGCTTTTTCTTGAGTTAGTTTGCCTTCAAATACGTTATTGTAGTACTGATAAAGTCTATCATATTTTTGTTGCAACTCTTGAACGCTTATGTTTCTGTGTCCTACTTTAGCTACTGAAGTAGCTCTGTTGCTGTTTAGATCGTATGCGCCCCAGCCGACAAAACCAGCACCGACAAAAGCTATCGTGCTTACCCAAATTGTCACGACTAGGTATTTTTTATGTTTTTGCATCCAAGATAACATTAAGTTCTTCCTTATAAAATACTAACAAAGCTTATGTGATATTTTATAGAAATTTGGCTTAAATAAGCTTAAAATGGGGCTTTATAAAAACGTTTCTTGCTAAATTTTTACTAACATTTTTTATCTTTGTTAGCAAAAATTTAAATGCTAAAATCGCTGTAACCACCAGTAATATGAAGCAGTTTGCAGCTATTTTCTAACAAAGCTATATCTTTTGCAAGTAGCTGAGGACTCCTGCTATACGCGTAAACACCGTATCCTTTGATCACGACGACGTTAGTATTTTTCTCTATCATAGCTCTATAAATTTCTGTCTCAGCACGCTCATACCAGTCGTCAAACTGCTTTGGATCATAGACTAAAATTTCATTAAATCTAATGCACCCAAAATAGTCTTTTGGCGCTATTTTCTCATGTTTCATTGCATAAGCTGTCGCATATGGAGGCATGGCGTAGCAGACAAATTTTGCTTCATTTATGTTTTTGTAGATATTTAAGTGTATATCAGCATCCAAACTCGCATCATTCCAGCGGTAGTCTTTTTTTGATGAAAGAAGCGTTAGATCGCTATCTTGCAAGTCGTCAAAAATAGCACTTTGCTTGTTGATGATAAATTGATTTTTTTCTACTCTTGCAGAGATAGAACCATGAAAAACACCAAAAAAATTCTTTCTAAACATCGAAAGAGATATCTTTTTTATCTCATTTGTTGAGTGCATTAAGTCCATTTTTTCTCCTATGTTTGGGTGATTATATTTAAGCTATCTTAAAATTTGTGTAAAATTTTATGTAATGATAGCTTTTTAAGTAAAATTTCGATAAATTTTCACACTAATTTCATTAAAGAGGCAGTGTTGCAAAGTCCGCATATTAGCGTTTTACTTGACGAAGTTTTATCTTTTTTTAAAGATCTGCGTGGAAATTTTATAGATTGCACGCTTGGATATGCTGGACATTCTAGTGCTATTTTGTCTCAAAATGAAAATTTAAATTTGATCGCTTGCGACAAAGACATCGAAGCTATAAATTTTTCGCTCAAAAAACTTGAGCAATTTGGTAATAGAGTTAAAATTTATAAGAGCAATTTTTCTGAGCTTATTAGCAAACTTAGCAGCGATGAAATTTCAAATGTTAGAGGAATTTTAGCTGACATTGGCGTTAGTTCGCTGCAGATAGATAAAGATGATAGGGGCTTTAGTATCGGCTCAAGCACGCTTGATATGCGTATGGATAAAGAGCGAGAATTTAGCGCCTATGATGTTGTAAATGACTACTCTTTTGATGAGTTAGTTAGGATTTTTAGGGACTACGGCGAGCTAAAAAATTCCGCCAGCATTGCAAACAAAATCATAAATGCTAGAAATTTAGGCAAGATAACGAGCGCAAAAGAGCTTGCAAATATAATAGGCACAGCTCAGATAAAAGGGCGAGGTGTTAGCCCTGCGATACTGGCGTTTCAGGCGATCAGGATAGAGGTAAATGGCGAGCTAGACGAGCTAACAAATTTGCTTGATAGTATAGAAAAGGGCGGTTTTAAGGATTGCTTGGTGGCGATTATTACATTTCACTCGCTTGAAGATAGGATCGTAAAAGAGCGCTTCAAAAAGTGGGCAAACAGCTGTATCTGCCTGCCTGGCATCTACCGATGTGAGTGTGGAAATAACCACGAACTGGGCGAAATTTTAACCAAAAAGCCACTAACAGCGAGCCAAAGTGAGCTAGCGCAAAACTCACGAAGCAAGAGCGCAAAACTGCGTGTTTTTAAGATAAAAGGATAAAGATGCAAGAAAAAGAAGAGCTACTAACACTTCACGACGAGGAACAAAAACGTGAGGTAAATTTAAGCTTTAAGACGCTAGTGATGGTCTATCTGGCGGTTTTTATAGCACTAGCTCTATTTTTGCCAAAAATTTATATAGCAAATCAAATTTATTATATAAGTAGAGATATCGCCGATATCAGCGGCAAACGAGATATGCTCCTTGAGGAAAACAGAGCTCTTAGCATAAAGCTTGAAAATTTGCGCTATAAAAATCAAATTTTAAACAATATGCAAGAGCGTCAATGGAAATAATTAAGAAATTTAAAAGCTTCATCCACTACTACGACCCTGCAAATTTCCAGCTCATCTACTCGCTAAAAGCTGCCACGACCATCGCTTTTAACTGCTTTTTGTGCTTTCACTTCTTTCATCTAAGTGGCGCCATCATGGCTGTAAATATCACGATGGGCATCTTCTTTCTTGGCGAGCTTGAGTGCAAAGATAGGAGCAAATTTGCCTTTTTGCTTCTTTACATCGTGCTTTCTTGCGCTTTTATGCCCTTTGTTGATCCATTTATTAGCCTTGGCGTTTGGCTCTCGCTTATCGTATTTGTCTGGATATTTGTGGTAGGTATTAGCCAAATTTATAGCTCAAATTTAAACAAAATTTTGCTTGCCGTAAATGCAACAGGGCTAGTTGCTTTTGTGACAAAGGCCGCAGTTGGGCTAAATGTGATTGAAAGCATCGGCGGTCTGGTGCTTGCTGGCGTGCTAAGCATCATCATAAAATTTGAAAACTTTGGCAAATACGGCAAATTTACTAAAAAGAGCATCAGCTTCTTGTTAGATAACGCCATCTTGTCGAGTAAGGCGCTTGGCACGAGCCATTTTTACGCAAGTATCGCAGATTTGATGAGTTTGATTGACAAATCAAAAGAAATTTTTGCAAACAAAAGCCTAAAGATAAAAGATGTTAAGCTAGTTAGAAATCAAGCCAAGGCGCTATTTTATTTTTATAAAGTTGAAGAGATCGCTCTTTTGCTTCGAACATTAGGTGCTTCGTTTGAAAGGATCGAGGACAAAGCGCTTTTAAATGAGGTAAAAAATGAGATCACTTACAACCTTTTTGAGCTTAAAAAAATTTTCAAAAATCAAACTCCAAAGCTAAAATTTGAAGCGCTAAATTTAGCCAAAAACTCAAATTTTAAAATTTTTGCAAGCTCACTTGGTGTGCTTTACGATAAATTTTTACTTATAAAAGAGGGCGGCGAGGATAAGCTCTCGTTTAATAACACAAAAAAGATCACGCTAAAAGAGGCGTTTAAAAAGATAAATTTAAAAAATGAAGTATTAAAAGAGTCGTTAAGGCTTGCCATTTGTATGTCGCTAGCCATTTTTATAGCGCAAGCTTTTCATATAAATCATGGAATTTGGATCGCCATAGCAGTGATGAGTCTAAACAAAAGCGACGAAGATGCTTTAAAAAATGCAGGTAGAGATAGCCTTCTTGGCGGAGTTGTCGGCTTTTTTATCGCGCTTGTTTTTGTGAAATTTATGGGTGAATCATACGCATTTTACGTGGTTGTCTTTATCGGTATGTTTTTGGTTTATTATCTTAAAGCCTACAAACAAATCGTCTTTGCAACGGCTTTTATGTTTGAATTTACATCTATTTTTTCGCTTATAAAAAGAGACTTTTTAGCCCTTATGGTCGATAGACTGCTTGACGTGGCAGCTGGCTTTGTGATAGTTTTTGCTGCATATTTGCTAACTAGAAAAAATGACTATACTAAGGTAAAAGATAGCTTAAGTGATGTCTTGATAGGTTTTAGAAATTTAGTGCAAATTTCTCTAAATGAGTCAAACAAAGATGCTTTTAGCACGGATGAAAAAGAAATTTTAGGCTCGCTAAATGAGCTAAACTACGCTATAAAAGTTAGTAAAAATTTAGACGATGATAATATAAAAAATGCAAAATTTATAGCTAGCAAGCTTGATGATATAAATAGCGATCTGATTAAGCTTAGAAATTATCTGAATTTAGATGAGCTAAAGGAGAAAAACGCCTTGCAAAATGATGTAAAAATCATCTCAGATAGGTTTTTAATGCTAGATAAAAAGATGAGGAAGCTTCCATATTATTTCATAAGCGAGATAGAAGCGAAGCTACTTTGCAAAGACGAAAACGTTAAAAAGCTAATTTTACGTATTGCTTTAAAACAAAATGAAATTTACTCAGCGCTCTCTTTTTGAGAGATTAGCTTTTCATATATATATTGTTCTAAATCTTTTTTTGAAACGTCATTTTTAAGAGCGGTGTTGTAAATTTCTTCAACCTTGCTTGAATACTTTTCATATCCAAAATATGGAAAATGCACGCTCCAAGCCTTTTTTATAAGATCCAAGCTTATCTCTCTTCTTGCCCAAACCTTAAACATATCAAAGCCGATAAAAACAGCTGAAGTGACGATGGTGGTTGCTATTATCGAGATGTGAGCGTCGGCCTTTGCTAAAAAGTGGTGCGTGATGATGAGAAGCGGAAACAAGACTACAAAGCAGATAAGTGCGTAAATTTGATAGAGCTTCATGTGGTTAAATCTAAAATTTAGCTTTGCGCCATCAACTAGCATACCTTCGTTAAAAAGGGCATTTGCTTCAAGTAAATCTCTAAATAAAACAGGCTGTTTTGAGACGAAAAAAATATTTTTAATGATAGTGTTTCTTAGATTTTCTTTCATTTTTTATAGACTTTTTACCTTAAAAATTTCAGCTCATTGTATCTAAAAATCTATAAATTCAAACAAAATTAGATACAATTTGCCTAAAATTTAAGGAGCTAAAAATGGCAGATAAAGCTTTAGAAACGGTCTTTTTAAATGGCGAGTTTTTGCCAAAAGATGAGGCAAAAGTTAGTGCATTTGATAGAGGATTTATATTTGGTGATGGAATTTATGAAGTAGTGCCTGTGATAAATTCAAAAATGGTCGATAAAGAGGGCTTTTGGGCGAGGTTTGAGAGAAGCTTAAACGAGATAGATATAAGCCTGACTTACGAAAAAGATAAATTTGAAGCGATCTTAAATGAGATGATCGCCAAAAACGCCTTAAAAGAGGGCGGAATTTACATGCAAGTAACAAGAGGCGTGGCGTTTAGAAATTTCTATTTTATGGAAAATTTAACCCCAAGCGTATTTATCTTTTGCTACGAGAGTGAAATTTTAAACAACCCAGCTGCAAAAACTGGCATAAAAGTGGTAAGCGTCGAGGACATCAGGTGGAAGAGGCGCGATATCAAATCAATCTCTCTTCTAGCTCAGTGCTACGCTAAAAACGAGGCTCACAAAAAGGGCGCGGACGAGGGCTTTATGGTCGAAAACGGCTTTGTCACGGAGGGCTGTAGCTCAAGCGCTTTTATCATCAAGGATAAAACCCTCATCACCAAGCCACTTTCAAATGAAATTTTACCAGGGATACGCCGTATGAGGCTTTTAAGGATCGCTAAAGATATCGGCCTAAAGATAGAGGAGCGTAAATTTAGCATGGACGAGGTTTATAGCGCTGATGAGGTCTTTATCTCGGCTGCTACGCTCATCCTTTTGCCAGTGGTTTATGCTGACGGCAAGGCGATAAACGGCGCAAAAGTGGGCGAAATCTCGAGCAAACTTCGTGAAATTTATGCTAGCGAGCTTTTAAAAGAAGCTGGACTTTGAGAGAAAAGCTCTTAATAAGCGCTTGTCTTGCTGGTATAAACTGCAAATTTAACGGCGAAAATAACCTTTTAGATAGTGGCGTTTTAGATGAAATTTCAAAGAGATATCATCTGCTTTTCGTCTGTCCAGAGATTTTTGGCGGACTTAGCACGCCAAGAGAGCCAGCTGAGATGAAAGATGGGCTTGTTGTCACAAAAACCGCCAAAGATGTGAGCGAAAATTTCATCAATGGAGCTGAAATTTGCCTAAAGATAGCTAAGCTAAATGGCTGCAAAAAGGCTGTTTTAAAAGCTAGAAGCCCAAGCTGTGGGAGCGGGCAAATTTATGATGGAAGCTTCACTAAAAAGCTAATCTTTGGCGACGGCGTAGCGGCAAAGCTGCTAAAAGAAAATGAAATTTTAGTTTTTAGCGAAGATGAGATAGGGCGGCTTGATGTTTGAGAAGCTAAAAGATAACGTCTGGCTCGAGGTGATCTTTAAATACATCATCTTGCTGCTACTTTTTGCCTGCGTGGTGGGACTTTTTGCAAGTGGCGTGCTCTTTTTAAAGGGAGAGATGAGCGAAAATTCGCTAAATTTGCACATTTTCTTTGGCTTTAGCTTGGTTGTCCTCACCATAATCCACAGCTACGTCAAGAAGAAAAAACTAAAAAAGCTAAGCCTTGAGTTTAAAAATATCTTAAAGCATAAGCCAGTTCAGATGGACTGCAACATGACAAGGTTTTTAAACGCGCTAAATGATGTCAAAGTTGGCGAGCTTTCAAAGAAATTTGGCTCAGACATTGCAGAAATTTTAAGATCAAACGATATAAAGGTCAAGAATCAAAACGAGACGATGAGGCAAATTTGCAAAAACAACGATGAAAAGATGTTTTATATCTTTGTTTTGATCGTCGAAGCTATATTTAAGGATAAGGAAGAAATTTGAAAAAAGGTATATTTTTAGCACTGAGTGTTGCTTTGTTTTTGGGTTGTTCGCAGACAACAAAGCCAGAGCCAAACAAGCAGCAAAATGCCCTGCCAGACGAAAATGTCTATAAGCCAAATGAGCGCATCAGCTTGCTTGAATTTGAAGTAAAACAAGACGCCTCGTCGCTACCTCAAAATATGCAAAGCGCAAGTTTTGCTCAGGATGAAATTTTAAAAAGAAGGTTTAAAGTTTTTACTCTAAGAGGCGTGAAATTTAACCCAAATGACGCTTTTTGGGCGTTTAATGTATATAAACCAAGCGAGAAAAGAAAGTATTTCGGCTCAAATTTTAGGCAGATACCGCAAAGCTGGTTTGACGCACAAAAGGACAATGCAAATTTTGCTGGCTTTTTGCAAATTTCAGCTTACGCTCTAACTTCAGCAAACACAGCTGTAAGAAATTTCCCAACCGACGAGCCGATATTTTTAAATCCGCAAACTCCAGGTGAGGGCTATCCGTTTGATTATTTGCAAGAATCAACCCTAAGCATCGCTCATCCGCTCTTTGTATCGCACCTCTCAAAAGACAGGGCGTGGGCGTTTGTGAGTGATGATGCGGTTTGGGGCTGGGTGAAGGTTGAAGATATCAAATTTATAAGCGATGAAGAGGCGCTTGCCTATCAAAAATCAAGCTTTGTAACGATAAAAACCGATAAGATGCCAGTTTATGACAAGGGCGGAAACTTTTTATTTTACTCACGTGTCGGCGCGATACTGCCAGTTTTAGCGCAAGATGATAAAAACTACTACGGCAAAATTTATGTAAGAAATATGCTTAGGGAGTTTGTCCTCCCAAAGTCTTTTAGCGCCCTTTTTCCACTTAAATTTAACGACTCAAATTTAAAAACACTTCTTAGCTCGCTTCTTACTCAGCCTTATGGCTGGGGCGGGGTGGATAAGCTAAGAGACTGCTCGCTTTTTACAAAAGACTTGCTAGCAAGCTTTGGCGTGTGGTTACCTAGGAACTCAAGGGCGCAGGCAAATATGGGCGAAAAGATCAATCTAAAAGGTCTTAGTAACGCTGCAAAGAGCAAAGAGATAAAAGAAAAGGGCGTGCCATATCTCACGCTCGTGCATCTGCCAGGCCATATCATGCTCTATGCTGGATACAAGGGCGATGATATCTACGTCGTGCATGATGCTTGGGGGCTAAAGACTACAAATAATGGCAGAGCGCTAATCGGAGCGACCGCGATAACTACGCTAAATATCGGACAAAACAGAAGCGACATACAAAGTGCAAATTTGCTAATTTCTAAGGTTGATTCTATAAATGTGATGAGACCTGAGCAAGGGATGCTAGATAAGGCTAGAAAGATCTCAGCTTTGCAGCGAGCTTACGGCGTAAAGATAGAAGAAAATTTGGTTAAATTTAGCGATGGCACGAGTTTAGTCTATGATGATTTTAGACAAAAAGATGAAGAGTGCAGCACTGGGGCTGACATAGAGGATATGAATGCGCTTGATTACGCTGCATTTTCGCCACTTAGCGCGGCTCTAAGTGATGCTGGCAGATGCAGAAACTACGAGCTTCTAGGCAAAATTTATGGCTCAAGCGAGAGCGCAGTAAGGGCAAATTTAGTAGATGTCATCTGGCTAAAGGATTTTTTAAATTTGCCTTTGAAATTTAACTCTAAAAATGGCGCCGCAGCTGCCTTGCAGGATGTGAGCAATGAGCTAAACGAGATGGTAAAGAGCGATCCAAATTTACTTGAGTACCTAAAAGATCCAGGCGGGACATTTAAGTGGCGCATCATCGCTGGCACAAACCGCCTAAGCGCGCACAGCTACGGCATCGCGATCGATATAAATGTAAAAAAGAGCCACTACTGGCAGTGGAGCAAGGGCTATGAGAACTTGATCCCTGAAAAGATCGTGCGAGTATTTGAAAAGCATAAATTTATCTGGGGCGGACGCTGGAAGCACTTTGATACGATGCATTTTGAGTATCGCCCAGAGATGTTTGAGTAGATGAAAGATCAAATTTTAGAAATTTTATCTCGCTCAAATGTCTTTTTAACAGGCGGCGGCGGTGTAGGTAAGAGCTATCTAACCGCCTCCATCATCAGACACTACAAAGAAAATTTCAAAAACGTCGTCATCCTTGGCTCAACTGGCATAAGTGCTGTTAGCCTTGGGGGTGTGAGCTTGCATAGCTTTTTTAAATTTGGCTACTGCAAGGACTACGAGGAGCTAAGACGGCTTGACTACCGCCAAAAAGATAAGCTAAGCAAACTACGAAATATGCTAGATGCCTGCGACCTGCTGGTGATCGATGAAATTTCGATGGTTAGCTCAAATGTGATGGAGATGATAAGATACCGCTTGCTTACCTCTAAATTTAAGGGCAGGGTGCTTATAGTGGGCGACTTTTATCAGCTTCCACCCGTGCAAAAAGAGCAAAATGAGAGCAAACTTTTTAACTTTTTATACGCTTTTAACTCCAGTGCGTGGGAGGATATGAAATTTACAAATGTTGAGCTGCTCGTCTCAAAACGCACAAATGATCTTAAATTTTATGAAATTCTCTCTCGTCTTAGAGTTGGCGAGCTAGATGATGAGATGATGGCTTATATAGAGGGTCTGCGAGTGGATGTCATAGAGCTAGATAGCGAGACTAGCGTGCTTTTTGGTAGAAACGCAGAGGCTGAGATGCTAAATCAAAAAAGACTTTTTGCGCTTAATGCGCCTCTTGAAATTTCAAATTCGGAGGTGCTTGTTATGGATGAAAATTTAGATAAAAAAGAGTTTGAAAAGTGGGCAAACACGCTAAATATCTCGCGAAATTTGGAGATGAAGATAGGTGCAAAAATCATCTTTACTTCAAATAAATGGGGCGAGTACTACAACGGCGAGCAGGGCAAGATCATGCAAATTTTAAAAGAAAATGGCGCCATATCAAGTGTGATCGTGCAAAAAGATAGCGGCGAGATCTGCGAGATAGAAAAGTGCGCTTATAACTTTTGCGCGCTAAATTTAAACGAAGACGAGATTGAGGAGAACGTGCAAGCTTCGCTTTATCAGTTTCCATTTAAGCTAGCCTATGCGCTAACTATCCACAAGTCTCAAGGCATGAGCATAAACTCACTCATTTGCAACATCAACCACATCTTTGCCAAAGGACAGCTCTACGTCGCACTTTCTCGCGCGGTAAATCCTAAAAATTTAAAACTTTTTTATGATAAGAAAAGTGATTTTAGGCAGCATTTAAGAAAAGTGGTTAAAATTGACGACGAAGTTAAGAAATTTTACCAAGAAAACGTATTTTTGCATATTAAGGAGAGTTTATGAAAAAGCTACTTTTAAGCCTTATTTTTGGCGTTTTTGCATTTGCAGACGTGCTAAAAGTGAGTGACTTTCAAACAGATATCTACTCAAAAGCTGGACAAAATTTAACAAAAAAGATAAGCATGAACCTTGAAGTTGTCGGACGTGACGTGGAGGAGAACGAAGCATACGTGCTTGATGCGCTAAACGTCGTTGTTGGTAGCTTTTACGTGGAGGATATCCTAACCTCGATGGGAAAAGAGAAATTTAAAGAGCTCTTTATGAAATATGCAGCCAAAAAACACTCGCTTGACATCGACGACGTGCTTATTTTAAATATCAAAGTGATAAATAATTTAGAACTAAGCGAGATCATAAAAGCGATAAAGAGCCAAAATTTATGCTCTGATCCAAGCGTAAATGAAGATGTGATGACAAAGCCAGAAAAGAAGAAAAAAGGCAACGAGATCATCGTCGCACCTGACCCAAATGATGTGGTGCAAAAGCCTATTGATCTAAATAATGTGCAAGAATTTGGAAAAGACTTCGGAGAGAGGTGAGTAAATTTGGCTAAAAGCTAGCCAAATTTATTGATTTACGATGTCGTAACCTTGTGGAATGACTGGAGTTAGCGTCTCTTTTGGGATGAGCGCGTCTTTTACAGGGTTGTTTAGAGTGATTTTTATCTTATTTGAAAGCTTGTCTTTATAGTCAATCGTCGTTGGAAGCGTATTTTTGATCGTTATAAAGTACTCAACTCCGTCATATATCGCCTTATAAAGAGTCGGCTGAATTTGCTCTGCATGAGCCAAAACCTGCGTCAAATTTGGCGTGTCATCTAGTCTTGAAATGATGGCTTGCTCAAGCTCATCTTCGATCACGACCACTTTGTCTTTGTCAAAGTAAATTCTCTTTGGTGTTGGACTTTCATATATCCAAAGCGCTGTGTTGTCGTTTTTAGCGTAAAATCTACCCTTATAATTTACACTTTTGCCCTCGCTAAAGACGGTTTGCGTAAAGTCACTTTGCAGGCTTTTAAAATTTAAGCCAGCTCCAAATGAGCAAACTGCAACGAGAGAAGCTATCAAAATTTTTCTCATTTTTTATCCTTTTTTGGCGTATTCTAGCCCAGTTTAATTAAATAAATAGTTAAACTATGCTAAGATCCAAAGTTTAAAAATTTAGGAAGGTAAAATAATGATTTCATCGGTATTTAGAAAGATTTTTGGCACGAAAAACGATAGAGAAGTCAAAAAATATATAAAACGCGTGGCGCAGATAAACGCGCTAGAACCTACTTATGAGAAGATGAGCGATGATGAGCTTAAGATCAAATTTAACGAGCTTAAAGCCCAAGTCGTCGAAGAGAAAGTCACTTTGGGTGAAATTTTAAATGATGTTTTTGCGATCGTTAGAGAGGCTAGCAAAAGGGTGCTTAAGATGCGCCATTTTGACGTGCAGCTAATCGGCGGCATGGTGCTAAACGAGGGCAGGATCGCTGAGATGAAGACAGGCGAGGGTAAGACCTTAGTTGCGACTTTGCCAGTTATATTAAACGCGATGAGCGGCAAGGGCGTGCATGTAGTTACCGTAAATGACTACCTTGCAAAGCGTGACGCGACGCAAATGGGCGAGCTTTATAACTTTTTAGGCTTAAGCGTAGATGTGATACTAAGCGGCGGATACGACGATGAAGTAAGACAAGCTGCCTATAACGCCGACATAACATACGGTACAAACTCAGAATTTGGCTTTGACTATCTGCGTGATAATATGAAATTTGAAGCTAGCCAAAAGGTGCAAAGAGGCCATAACTTCGTCATCGTGGACGAGGTCGATAGTATCTTGATAGATGAGGCTAGAACGCCACTTATCATCTCTGGCCCAACAAACCGCACGCTTGATGGCTATATAAGAGCCGATCAAGTCGCAAAACAGCTTACCAGAGGCACTCCAGCTGATCCAAACGTGCCAGGCTCAAAGCCAACTGGCGACTTTATAGTAGATGAAAAAAATAGAACGATAATGATCACAGAAGCTGGCATAAGCAAGGCTGAAAAGCTCTTTGGCGTTGAAAATTTATACAACCTTGAAAATGCCGTGCTAAGCCACCACCTAGATCAAGCTCTAAAAGCTCACAATCTCTTTGAAAAAGACGTTCATTACGTTGTAAAAGATGGTGAGGTTGTCATCGTTGATGAATTTACAGGACGTCTAAGCGAGGGTAGGCGCTTTAGCGAGGGACTTCATCAAGCGCTTGAGGCAAAAGAGGGCGTGAAAATTCAAGAAGAGAGCCAAACTCTTGCCGATACAACATATCAAAACTACTTTAGGATGTATAAAAAGCTTGCAGGTATGACTGGTACGGCTCAGACAGAAGCTACTGAGTTTTCTCAAATTTACAACCTTGAAGTTATCTCGATACCTACAAACGTGCCAGTTAAGAGGATCGACTCAAACGACCTTATCTATAAAACTCAAAATGAGAAATTTAAAGCAGTCATCGACGAGATCAAAAAAGCTCATGAAAAAGGTCAGCCAGTGCTAGTAGGAACTGCAAGTATCGAGCGTAGTGAGGTGCTTCACGAGATGCTTAAAAAGGTAGGCATCCCACACTCTGTGCTAAATGCTAAAAACCACGAAAAAGAGGCTGAGATCATCGCGCAAGCTGGCGTAAAAGGTGCTGTAACTATCGCTACAAACATGGCTGGACGTGGTGTTGATATCAGGATAAACGACGAGGTGAGAGACCTTGGCGGTCTATATATCATAGGCACCGAAAGGCACGAAAGTAGAAGGATAGATAATCAGCTTCGTGGCCGTGCTGGACGTCAGGGCGACCCTGGTATGAGTAGATTTTACCTAAGCTTAGAGGACAATCTTTTAAGAATTTTTGGTAGCGACCGCATAAAGGCGATCATGGATAGGCTTGGTATCGACGAGGGCGAGAGTATCGAGAGCCGCATGGTGACAAGGGCTGTTGAAAATGCTCAAAAGAAAGTCGAGAGTTTGCACTTTGAGGCTAGAAAACACTTGCTTGAGTATGACGACGTGGCAAATGAGCAAAGAAAGACTATCTATAAATACCGCGACGAGCTACTTGATAAAAACTACGATATGAGCGAAAAGATAGCTCAAAATAGAGTTGAATACGCTACAAATTTACTTGATACGGCTGAAATTTTCCATGGCGGCTTGAAAGATGACTATGACATTAAAAATTTATGCTCTATCATCCTTGCGGACTGCGGCGAAGAGATCGACGAGAGCGAGCTAAAAGGGCTAGAATATAACGAACTAGTAGAAAAAATAGCGCAAATTTTAGAGGTTAGATATAACGAAAAAATGAGCGTGCTAAATGAAGAGCAGAGAAGAGATATAGAGAAAATTTTATATCTTCAAGTGCTTGATAATGCGTGGAGAGAGCACCTCTATCAGATGGATATCCTAAAAACTGGTATCGGTCTAAGAGGATATAATCAAAAAGATCCGCTAGTGGAGTATAAAAAAGAGAGCTACAACCTCTTTATGGAGCTAGTTGGCAGACTAAAAACTGAGAGCGTTAAAACGCTTCAAATCGTTAGATTTAAGAGCCGTGAGGAGCAAGAAGAGCAAGCTAGGATGATGCTTGAAGCTAGCCAAAATGCTGAAAATGAAAATTTAAGCTACAACAACCAAGGTGAAGATGAAAATTTCATGCCTGAAAAAAAGATACCAAGAAACGCTCCATGCCCTTGCGGAAGCGGTAAAAAATATAAAGATTGCCACGGCAAAAGTGGCCCTAAAAAAGGCATATTTGCTTAAAATTTCTACTTTTAAGGCGCCAAAGCGCCTTAATCTTTTAAAGGCTATTTGATGACAAGCTTACCAAAGTATCTACTTTTTAAATATTTAAGATTTGATAAAACCCAGCCATTTATCGCTCTAAGCGCCTTGCTCGCATTTCTTGGTGTGAGCATTGGTCTTATGGTTTTGATAGTTGCGATGGCTATTATGAATGGATTTGATAAAGAATTTGAGCGCAAACTTTTTACGATGAACTATCCTATAACTGTTCAAAGCGCTTTTAAAGGATCCATCGATGATGGCTTTGTAGATGAGCTAAAGGCTAAATTTAGCGACCTTAAATTTAGTCCATATATCAGTACGCAGGTCATCTACCGCTCGGCAAATGCGCTTGAAGGCGGGCTAATTTATGGCGTAAATTTTAAAGACGAAAAGCAGATAAACTCGGTTGTAAATGATGCTTTAAAAGATAAAGAGCTAGAGGGTTTTGAGATACTTGTGGGAAGTGGCATAACGAGTGAGTTTAGGCTAAGAAACGATGAAAAACTAACGCTTATCTTTACAAAGGCTGATCCAGCTGGCTTTTCACTAACGCCAAAGATGAAGCGCTTTGATATCGGTGGCTCATTTACATCTGGGCTAATCGCCTACGACAAGGCATTTTCATATACTTCAGTTGATGCATTGAGGAAAATTTTAGACTATCCAAAGGGCGTTTATGATGGAATTCATATCTTTTCAAGTAAGCCATTTGATGATATAAAAAGGGTGCGCGAGGGGCTTCCAGCTGGCACGGTTGCTATTGGCTGGTGGGAGCAAAATGGCAACTTTTTCTCAGCGCTCGCACTTGAAAAAAGAGCACTTTTTATCGTTTTGATGTTAATTATCCTTGTGGCGTCGCTAAATATCATAAGCTCGCTACTAATGACCGTGATGAACCGCAGGCAGGAGATCGCCTTACTTTTAGCGCTTGGAGCTAGCAAAGGCGAGATAAAAAGAAGCTTCTTTTATCAAGGGCTAGTTATCGGCGGAGGTGGCATTATATTTGGCTTAGTGCTTGGCTTTTTGGGGCTATTTTTACTTGGAAATTTCAACATCATAGACCTGCCAGCTGACGTCTATGGCTCAAGCAAACTACCACTTGAACTCTCAACCATCGATCTTGTGCTTATCATCGTTGGAGCTGTATTTATCGTGGCTATCTCGTCCTACTATCCAGCAAAAAAAGCCACAGAGGTAAATGTCCTTCAAACTTTAAGGAATGAGTAAAGCCTGGCAAAGCTAGGCTTTAAATTTAATTTTAAAAGCATATTATTGGCTAATATGCTTTTTGATTTGTATGCAAATGTAATAAATTCTATTTTTTATCTTTTGATAGCTCTTTAATTTTTACTTCTTTCTCATTAAGACTAGCGTTGATGTTTTGATCAGACAAATTTTTAGCTTCTTATTGTTTCTTATATAATCAAAAATATTGCTAATAGTTTTATCAATTTATTTAAACGAACTTAACAAAAAAGCGTGTTTTAAGAAGTTAAATTTGCTACGCTCTTACGTCGTGGTCGATCTTGTATTGAAGGGCTTCGTGAACAAGAGTTTTTGCCATGACGCGCTCTTCGCTTATTAGGTGGAAATTTGCACCTAGCTCGCCAAAGATCTCTTTGTTGCCCTCGCCGTTTGCCTTGATGATCGTTTGGATATTTGCGCCGTAGTCTTTGATCTTTTGCGCGATGAGCTCAACTCTTTGCTCGTTGCTAAATGTTATGATAACGGCCGCTGCGTCGCTTAGGCAGGCATTTTCAAGAGTGTTGCTTTGAAGCACGTTTCCTAAAAATACATTTTCCCCGCGGCTTCTGCCAAGCTCAACTAGGCTGATGTCGTTATCAAGTACGATGTATAAAAGCTTTGTCTCTTTTAGTCTCAAAACCACCTCTTGACCGAGCCTATCATAGCCAAAGACTACGATGTGATTTTTTAGTTTTTGTGGTTTTAAGGTCTCGTTTGACTCGATTACTATTTCGCGCTCGACGAGATCAGCTAAGACGTCAAGCTTTTTAAGTATAAAAGGTGTCGCAAACATCGATATAACAGAGGCTGCTATGAAAATTTGAGCAGTTTGGACATCTAGTAAATTTCTAGTAGTCATCAGCCCAAAGACAGCCAGTGCAAATTCGCCGATCTGACAGACGCTAAGTGCGGTTTTAGCAGCGACCCTGCGTTTTAAGTAGATATTTAAAACGGCAAAAACGACGATGGCTTTTACGACCATTATGCTAAAGACTAGCCCTAGAACTAGCCAGATATTTGAGAGCACGACTACAAAATTTATCTGCATGCCAACGGTTATGAAAAATAGTCCAAGAAGTAGATCTCTAAAAGGTATGAGATCGACCTCGATCTGGTGCTTATACTGCGTCTCTGCCATCATCATACCAGCTAAAAATGCACCAAGAGAGTATGAAAAGCCAAAGAAGTGAGCTAGCGTGCTGGCGCCAACTACTAAAAAGAGGATCGTAGCTATAAAGACCTCTTGAGAGTTTGTCTGAACGACTTTGTAAAATATCCAGTTGATGACGTATTTGCCGAGCAAAAATAGCACAACGATAAGGATAACCGCACTCGTAAAAGTCTTTAGTAAAAGCTCATTTATCGAGGCATCTTGTGAGCTAAACATATCTATCATAAGCAAAATAGGGATGACGGCTATGTCTTGAAATAGCAAAATTCCAAGCGCCTTTCTGCCATAAATTTTACTCACATCGCCGTTGTCATTTAGCGTTTTTAGCACGATCGCAGTTGAAGATAGAGCAAAGGCAAGACCAGCGATAAGCGCTGTCTCGTCCTTTAGATGAAGCGCGTAGTAAAGCATCACGCCCATTATAAAGCCGCTTAAGCAAACTTGCAGACCGCCATTTAGAAAGACCTCTTTTTTCATACCCATTAGGTGCTTAAAGCTAAATTCAAGTCCGATCGTAAACATCAAAAATGCAATACCAAATTCGGCTATATGAGAAATTTCATCGTTGCTTTTGAGGTTGAAAAATTCTGATATAAGCGTACCGGTTACGATGTAGCCGATGATGGTTGGTATTTGAAATTTCTTAAATATGACGTTTAGTGCGACTGAGATCGCAGCGACAAGCAAGAAGCCTTCTAAAATTTGTTCCATAAATTATTTTTTGCCTTCGTAAAATACAAGATCAAAGCTACTTTTTCTCTTCACAAGCGATCTTTTGGTGCTAGTTTGACTGGTAGCTTCGTGTAATTTTTTATTTAACTCATCAATAGTCGATTCTAAATCGTCAATTTTCTCTTTTAGCTGAAGTATCACATCAACGCCTGCTAAATTTACACCAAGTTCTCTGGTTAAATTTAGTATCGTTTTGACGCGATCAACGTCTTTTTGCGAGTAGAGCCTCATCTTGCCGTCTGTTCTTGAGGGTTCAACTAGTCCCTCTCTTTCGTATTGTCTTAAAGTTTGTGGATGTATGCTTAAAACCTTTGCTACAACGCTTATTAAAAAAAGTGGTTCTTCATAATTTTGCATTTTTTACTCCGGTAATTTTTCTTTTAACTCTTTTACTAAGCCCTCGTCAAGCTCACTAATGTTTGGAAGTTTTACTCTGGCTTTTAAGTAAAGATCGCCATAAATTCCGCTCTTTCTATTTTGCACGCCGTATCCTTTTAGACGGATCTTCGTGCCTGTTTTTGAGTTCTCAGCGATTTTAATGGTTACATCTTTTTTATATGTATGCACATTTATCTTACCGCCAAAGAGCATAGTTTTTAGCGGAATTTCTATATCTTTGTATAGATCGTCGCCAACTCTTTCATACTCGTCGCTTGGCTCAACGCTAATAGCAAGTATAAGATCGCCAGTTTGACCGCCAGTACTCTTGCCTTTGCCTTTTATGCGAAGTTTTTCGCCGCCTTCTATGCCGCTTGGGATCTTTATCTTGATGCTTTCGCCATTAAAATTTATCTTGTGTTCGCCGCCAGTTACAGCCACGTCAAATGGTATAGAAATTTTGGCATTTACATCTAGATCAGCTCCTCCAAAGCCAAATCCGCCTCCGCCAAAGCCTTCAAATCCTTCAAAACCTCCGCCAAAGCCACCGCTAAATTTAGCGCCGCCTCCGCCAAATCCACCTGAAAAGATATTTTTCAAGATATCGTTTAGATCGCCCATATCGGCCGAGCCTCTGGCAAAGTCGTGGAAATTTTGACCGCCAAACATATTGTCGCCATATTGATCATACTGGGCACGTTTTTTCTCGTCACTTAAAATTTCATAAGCAGCGTTTATCTCTTTAAATTTATCCTCTGCTCCAGGGTCTTTGTTGATGTCTGGGTGGTACTTTCTAGCAAGTTTTCTATAAGCTTTTTTTATCTCGTCGCTTGATGCGCCTTTTGAAACTCCTAAAGTTTCATATAAGCTTTCGCTCATATATTCTCCTTATGTTTTTTGACACGGATTATATCACAAAACTTTAGTCTATGCAAGTCAAGTTTATTTTTATTTACAAAGGAGAAAAAAGCGTTAAGATTTTATTTTTAAGCTCTATTTATAATTTCAAGACATTTTCAATTTAAAGGAAAAAAATGAAAAAATTTATGCTAATTTCATTAGCAGCGGCTTCTTTGCTAATGGGAGCTGATATTAAATTTAACGAAGCAAACCAAGATGTAACTAGAGTTTCGCCCTTAAGCGATAAAAATAGCGTGCTCTCATACTACGACTCTGTCGCGCAGGCAAAACTTTCAGTTGTAAATATCTCGACTACAAAAACAGTAAGTAATGCGGGTATCGAGCAGATGTTTAATGATCCGTTTTTGAATGAATTTTTTGGATTTAACTTTGCAAAACCAAAAGAGAAAGAAAAGACAACCTCTCTTGGCTCTGGTGTCATCATCTCAAATGACGGCTACATCGTTACAAACAATCACGTCATCGAAGATAGCGACCAGATCGTTGTGACCTTGGCAAAGGGTGGCAAAGAGTATAAAGCAAAGCTAATAGGCAGCGATCCAAAGACTGATCTAGCCGTCATAAAGATAGAGGCAAATGGGTTAAATGCGATAACATTTGCTGATTCATCAAAGCTACTTGACGCGGATGTCGTCTTTGCCATAGGCAATCCATTTGGCGTGGGCGAGAGCATCACTCAAGGTATCGTCTCAGGGCTAAATAAAGATGATATCGGGCTTAATCAATATGAAAATTTCATCCAAACAGACGCTTCGATAAACCCTGGCAATTCAGGTGGCGCTTTGGTTGATAGCAGGGGCTATTTAGTTGGTATAAACTCAGCCATACTTTCAAGAAGTGGTGGCAACAACGGCATTGGCTTTGCCATACCATCAAATATGGTAAAAGATATCGCTAAAAAGCTGATAACTGACGGTAAGATCGAGCGTGGTTTTATCGGCGTTACGATTGCAAATTTAACCGATGAGCAAAAAGAGCTTTATACAAATAAAGAAGGTGCTTTAATAAGTGGCGTAGAGCAGGGCATGCCAGCAGATGAGGCAGGGCTAAAAAGAGGCGACTTGGTTATTTCAGCAAACGGCAAAGCCATCAAAAACGCAAATGATCTTAAAAATTTCATCGGCTCACTAACTCCAAATAGCAGCGTTGATATAACTTACGAGCGATCAAATAAGGTGATGAATACAAAAATCAAGCTTGTAAATATGGATCACAACGCAAAAGATGCGACAAAAAGCGTCATCATCGAAGGTCTTAGCGTTAGTAATCTAAGCGATGAGATAAGATTTAAGTATAAGATCAGCCCAGACACTCAAGGCGTGCTTGTAACTGACGTAAAATCTGGCTCAAAAGCTGAAGACTTTGGCTTTGAAAGAGGCGATGTGATCGTTCAAGTTGGCGAAGAGAGCATAAAAGATCTTCAAACATTTGCAAGCACTGTTAAAAATGCAAAAGGCAAAAAGACGCTAGTGTGGGTAAACCGCGGTGGCATCATGCAAGGCCTTGTTATAAAATAACCACTTAAGAGCTGAAATTTCAGCTCTTAACTCTTTTAAATTTTTAAAATCTTAATCTGCTATAATCCTTAAAAATAAATTTACAACAGGAAAGATCATGACTAGAATTTTAATGATAGAAGATGATATGGAGCTTGCTGAAATTTTAACCGAATACCTAGAAAACTACGATATCAAAGTAACGACGGCTGAAGAGCCATATATCGGACTATCTACCTTAAATACGAGCGAATTTGACCTAGTGATACTTGACCTCACTCTCCCTGGCATGGATGGACTAGAGGTTTGCAAAGAGATAAGAAAAAAGCACAACATCCCTATCATCATCTCAAGCGCAAGGCACGATATAACGGACAAAGTAAATGCCCTGGATAACGGTGCTGACGACTATCTACCAAAGCCTTATGACCCACAAGAGCTTCTTGCTCGCATCAAAAGTCATCTAAGAAGGCAGAGTATCGCTCCTGCAAATGAGGCAAGAAATTTAAACAAAGACTTGGTATTGAAAGAATTTGAGAGAGAAATTTTATTTAAAGGCAGCGTCTTAAATTTAACCGCAGCGGAGTATGACATCTTAAAATACCTGCTTCAAAAAGAGGGTGGGGCGGTCACTAGAGAGGAGCTCATCTACAACTGCGAGAGCATAAATGAAGATAGCTCAAACAAAAGTATCGACGTCATCATCGGTAGAATTCGCCAAAAACTAAATGAAAATCCAAAAGAGCCAAAATACATCCACGCGATCCGCGGCATCGGCTACAAGTTGGTTCTTTGATGCCAAGATCTTCTATATTTATCACGATAACGTTTATCTTTGGACTTGCGCTCGTTTCGATATTTCTAGCCTTTTTGTGGCTCATGGGCTTTGACAAGCAAAACTACACAAGAGAGCTAAATAACAAATACTCAAACGTCGCTAGGACAAATTTGCTCTACATGGGTGGCATCATAAACAAAGCCCAGTATGACCGTCAGCTCTCAAACATCGACATGCCAGAGATCACCACCAAAAATGAAAAAGAAGAAATTTTAAAAAATGCAGCCGTTTTAGAAGAAATTTCAAGTGATCTAGGATCTAGTGCTATCTTGCTTTATGATAAGCATCACTACCTAAAGATCGAGCATTTAGACGAGCTAAAGCTTTTGATGGATAAAGAATTTCAGCCTTATAGATACGAGGTGATAAAGGCTGTGTTTTTGGTGGTTGCAGTCATTTTGCTGGCTGCTTATATCTTTGTCATCTATAAGATAAAGCCGCTTAGAAAGCTAAAGCGTCAGATCGTTAAATTTGCAAATGGTGAGCTTGACGGCGTGCAAAATGTCGGCAACGGCAAGGATGAAATTTCTGAAGTTTCAGAGGCATTTTACGGTGCGGTTTGCCAGATCAAGGCGCTAAATGACTCAAGACATCTTTTCTTAAGAAATATCATGCACGAGCTAAAAACGCCTATCACAAAAGGGCTGATCGCCGCTCAAATGATAGAAAAAAGTAAAAATCAAGAGAGGCTCATCTCTGTCTTTCACAAGCTTGAAAATTTGATAAATGAGCTTGCTGCGATCGAGCAGATCACTTCAAAGATAGGGCTTACAAACAAAACGCCTTGTCTTATGAGAGATCTCATCGATGAGGCGATAGATATAGCGATGATCGAAAAAGAGCACGTTGGTATCAGCGAACTTGATGAGGTTAGGGTGATGGTTGATTTTAAGCTATTTTCAGTCGCTATAAAAAATATGATAGATAATGGCATAAAGTACTCAACCGATAAACACGTAAATATCATGGTTAGCAAGGATCATATGAAATTTATAACTCAAGGCGAGAAGCTAAAAAACGATCTTGACTTTTACATCCAGCCATTTATCAAGGGCGAGGATGCGCAAAAGAGCTTTGGTCTAGGTTTATATATAGTTAGCAACATCCTTGAGGCTCATGGACTAAAATTTGGCTATGAATACAAAAATGGAATGAATGTCTTTGCTTTTGAGAATTTACAAGATATAATAGCAACTTAAAAAATAATAATGGAGTGAAAAATGGCGGCAAAAATCTTCTCAGCAGTTGATCTTTTATCAATAATCGATCTTGAGATAGCAATAATCAAACGCTACAAAAACGTAAAGGACTATGCGAAAAATTTATCTTTGATATATTTTTCTTTACCAAACAGCAAAGAGTACGGCGAAATTTTTGAGAAAATTTTAAGACAAACTGACGTCGTTATAAGAGAAAATGAGCACTATGTAGTCGTGCTTCACGGCACAAACGAGAGAGGTGCTAGCGAGCTACTAACTGGCATACAAGAGTTTTTAAACGCTGAGCCAGTCGATCTTGTAGTGAGCTATCCAAGAGACGGCAAAGATGCTAAAGAGCTTACTGTCAAGCTACAAGACGAGATCAAGGACAACTACGGAGTTTTACTAGAAATGCTAGTAAATAACGATAAATTTGAAGTTTTCGAAGATATCGTTTGAGATAAATTTAATAAAATAATTTATTAGAAAATCCAATAAAAAGCAGGTAGTGTTAGCACTATCTGCACTTCTAACGTTATATTAGCTAAGAGTATTTTTAATTTAAACCTATTCTCTCTTAACAAAGAAGCAAACATTTAAATTTGTTTATATTGCTTTGCAAATTTTAAAATTCCATTCACCCCTAAGAATTGGCTACTAAAATTTGGCCTCGCTTACCGCTTAGCTCAAATTTTAGAGCCGAAATTACTCGTCCATAAAATTTTAAAATTTGCCAGAGCTGTATTAAATTTTATAAAACGCATGCAGTGTGAAGCACTATTGTATGCCACCTCTAACGTTGTCGAGGTTAAGGGATTGTTAAGGGGGAAGGGAGCGACTTCGTAATTCAAGTCCCCTTGTCTCCCTTTTGAATAATTTGAATAAAAAGAAATTTACAAATTTAATCAAGCTATTTTACAAATTTTAAAATTCCATTCACTCTCAAGAGTTGGTTATTAAAATTTGACTTAGCTTACAGCTTGGCTCAAATTTAGAGCCGAAAACAAATCCGTCCAGTCTCATTTTATTTTGCTTTTTATAAAATCACCAAAACACTAGCAAAATGGGAGGCAAAATGCTTGATATTATCATCCTTGCGGTCTTAGTATATTTTGCAATATTTTTATTTATGCTTTTTATACTCGCCTTTTTTGCATTTTGGTATATAAGCGTGCCGCTACTTGTTATCTATATCGTTATAAAATTTCTAAGGCAAGCAAAAGAGTGCGAGAGGACATGCGGCAAGTTTGAGTAAATTTTAAATTTCTAGCCCAAAATGAGCTAGAAATTTGACTTGTTTATTCCAAAGCTTGAGCAAGATCAGCTATCAGATCCTCGGCATTTTCAAGGCCTATGCTAACTCTTATGAGCTCTTTTGTGATGCCAGCTTTTACAAGCTCTTCGCTACTTAGCTGCTGGTGAGTTGTCGATGCTGGGTGTGTGATGAGCGACTTTGTATCGCCGATATTTACCACGATCTTAAAGAGTTTTACGCGCTCAAGCATCTTTTTTGCGCGCTCAAAGCTATCAGTCTCAAAGCAAAATAGTCCATTTGCCATGCCATCTTTAAAGTATTTTTGCGCCTTTGCGTGATCTACGTTGTCGGCAAGCCCTGGGTATGCCACACTTTTTATATGCTTGTGAGAGTTTAGAAATTTAGCCACTTTTAGGGCGTTTTGCGAGTGTCTCTCAACTCTAACAGCGAGCGTTTCAAGCCCTTGTATGAGCTGCCAAGAGTTAAACGGAGAGATCACAGCGCCGATGTCGCGCACGATGGCAAGCCTCATTCTTAGCGTGTAGATGTCAAAACGATCCGTCATATCAGCATATACGATGTCGTGATAGCTCGCATCTGGCACGTTAAAGTGCTCATATCTCTTGTTGCCTTTTAGCTTCTCGTTTAGGTGATTTGCGCTGACAACCACGCCTGCTAGGCTAAGACCCTGACCGCTCATATATTTGCTAGCGCTATGCACGCAAACATCGACTCCGTGGCGAAGTGGCTGAAAGATAATAGGCGTTGGCACGGTATTATCAGTGATGCTGATGATGCCATATTTGTTTGCGATTTCTACGATTTTTTCAATATTTGGGATAGAAATTTGCGGATTTGAAAGCGTTTCAAAAAATATAGCCCTAGTTTTTTCGTCTATCAAACTCTCTAGATCATCAGCGCTGTCGCTGTCAAAGACTCTAGCCTCTATGCCAAATCTTTTTAGTGTGTGCGTAAAAAGCACCGTCGTGCCGCCATAAATTTTCTTAGCGATGATGATATTATCGCCTGCTTGGGCTAAATTTATTATGCTGTAAAACAAAGCTGACTGACCGCTTGCAGTCGCTATCGCAGCGGCTCCGCCCTCAAGTGCGGCGACCCTTTTTTCAAAGATATCTGTCGTTGGGTTGCTAAGTCTTGTGTAGATGTAGCCACTATCTTTTAGATCAAACCTAGCAGCTGCTGTCTCGGCACTTCCAAAGTCATAAGCTGTGCTTTGAAAAATAGGCACAGCCATCGTGCCAAAGCCCTCGTTTGTGTCGTAGCCTACGTGGATCGCAGCGGTTTCTTGCCTCATTTTTGCTCCTTGTTTAAGTAATTTTGGCGTAAATTATACATTAGCAAAGCCAAAATTTAGGGGATAAAATCAAATTTTGATATAATTTGCCAAAAAAAAGGAAAAATTTGAACCAAGTCACGGACAAATTTAAGCGTGTAAAATATCTTCGTGCGCTAGAAAAATTTGCAAAATCAGCGATAAACGGGCTAAAAAGAGATAATTTTGACGAGACTGAATTTCGCCAAAGAGTAGAGAAAAATGCGAAAGTCATCGAAAAAGTAGAGGCTGTTTATCTTGATCAGCCATACTCAAAGGCGCTAGAAAATTTTATAAATTTGCTTATCAAAAATGCCCCAAAAGAGGAGCTTTTAAAGGCGGCAAATCTACTTGATAAGCTAAAAAATCAAAAGACATATAAGAAAGAAAAACATAAAAATAAATTTAAGGATGAGGATTGAAAGTAGTTATTTTTGATATGGATGGCACCGTGATCGATAGCGGCGAGGCAATATATAAAACGGTGAATGAAGTAAGAGATGAGCTAAATTTGCCGCCACTTGAAAAAGAATTTATCATAAAAGCGATCAACGAGCCAGGTAGAAATTTGGCCCTTGAGTTTTACGGCATCGACACGCCAAGCAGGAGCTTAAAAGAGGGGTTTGAAGAGAAATTTAAGAAATTTTACGATGAGTGTGCGACTACCTATGATGGCGTAAAAGAGCTTTTGCAAAAGTGCAAAGAGGCTAAATTTAAGATCGTTTTGGCAAGCAATGCACCGCACGATACGCTAGAGAAAATTTTAAAGAAAAATGAAATTTATGAGCTATTTGACGAGGTCATCGGCGCTAGCAAGGAGATACCGCAAAAGCCAGATCCTGCGATGCTTCATCTAGCTGTTAGTAGAACTAAAGCTAACAAGGCGATATTTGTAGGAGATAGCCTAAAAGACGAGCTGGCGGCTAAAAATGCAAATATGCCTTACGTGCAAGTTTGCTGGGGATTTGGCGAGGAGAGCAAAACTGCCACGTATAACGCTAAAAATGTTAGCGAGGCGTGGGAGATAATATTAAATTTTTAACTTAGTTTTAATTGGCTATAATCTTAAGAAATTTTCAAAGAAACAGCGATGATAGATATATTTGAGGGCAGTGCGAGGGATAAATTTTATGACATTTTGTTTAACGCAAATGCCGTTTTGGTTAAAAACGAGATAGATAAAATTTTTGAGAAATTTGTAGCTATGAACGAGCTTTGCGAAAAGCATGGCATTAGCGAAGATGAGATCAGAAATTTTATACTCTCAGAGCAAGATAAAATTTATAACGGAGTAAATGACCTATATATCGAGCTTAGCGGAGAAATTTTAAGCCAAAATGAGTAGAATTTTTGCGCTTGTGGCCTTGCTAGCCGCTCTTCTTTTTGCAAAAGAGCCAAATTTTGACCCAAATTCGGTGCATACATTTGAGCTTAAAAAAGATGAGTGGGCGAGGGTCTTTATAACCGAGAAAAAAACTCAAAAAGTTGAAACATTTGACTTTCGTTGGACGCTATTTGACAGCACAAATATCACTGTGCAAAGCTTTTTTAGGCGCTATCCAAGGCAGATGGTCTTTTCGCTAAGACAAGGACAAAACACCTACATGCAGCGAGTTTTGCCTGACTTTACTATGCCGCCAAACGAGAGCGTGAGCCTTTATATATCATTTATTGATTTTAGGGACAAAAAGGCGCATTTTAGGGTGGCGCTGCTAGATGAGAGCAAGCGTGTGGATGTGGGTTTTAGAGATCCGCACGAGGATAAATAGAAGGATAAAAATGGATAAAATCGATGAAATAATGAGCAAATTTATAAGCGAGCTTGGCTACAAAGAGGCGTTTGAGATGTTTTTAAAGATAAGCTCAGGCAAGAAGCTACGCTCAAAACTTCTTTTAAAGATCGCAGGCGAGAGTGAAATTTCTCTTAAGCTTTGCGCTATCATCGAGCTCATCCACCTTGCAAGCTTATTACACGACGACGTAATAGACGAGGCAAATATAAGACGCGGCAAACCAAGCATAAACGCACTTTTTGGCAGTAAAAACTCAGTCATGCTAGGCGACATCCTCTACTCAAAGGCTTATTTTGAGCTTACAAAATTTGATCCAAGCATCGCAGCTGTCATCTCAGATGCGGTCAGTAAGCTAAGCATCGGCGAGATGATGGATGTGAAAATGGCTGAAAATTTTAATGAAAATGAGCAAGAATACTTAAAAATGATCTATTATAAAACAGCTGTTTTGATAGAAGCTACGGCTATTTGCGGGGCAAAGCTAGCTGGCAAAGATAGTGAGAAATTTGGCCTTTATGGCAAAAATTTAGGTCTTGCATTTCAGATCGTTGATGATATCTTAGACATCACTCAAGATGAAAAAACGCTTGGCAAACCAGCGCTTAACGACTTTGTCGAGGGCAAAACGACACTCCCATACATTTATCTTTATAAGAGCCTGGACGAGGCTGGCAGGGCAAAGCTTAGATCGCTTTGGGCAAAGAAGTTAAATTCGGACGAAATTTCATGGCTAAAAGAAAATTTTGATAAAACTAGCTCGCTTAGTAAAGCTATAAATGAAGCCAAAAGGCTTGGAAGTGAGGCGATAGAAGCGATAAAAGAGTATAAAAACGCCGAGCTTGAAGGGATCATAAAAAGCATGATAGATAGGGAATTTTGATGCACTATTTAGACATAAGTTTTACATATAAAAATACTGATATTTCGGTCAGAGAAAAGCTTGCATTTGATAGTGACGAGAAAAAAGAGCAAATTTTAAAGCTGATAAACTCAAACAAAAACATAAAAGAGAGCATGGTGCTAAACACCTGCAACCGCGTCGAGATCATAGCTAGCGTGGAGGATGTAAAGGCTGCCACTGCTCATATCATCAGGTGTATGTCGATATTTTCAGGTGTTTTTGAAGATGAGCTTTATGAGAGAGCTGACATCTATGAAAATAGCGGTGCCGCCCACCACCTATTTGCTGTGGCAAGCTCGCTTGATAGCCTAGTCGTTGGCGAAACGCAGATAGTTGGCCAGCTAAAAAATGCCTTTAAATTTGCTTATGACAACAACTCGTGTGGCGAAGATATCAGTAAGATCATCCACTACGCATGTAAGTGCGCTGCCAAGGTTAGAAACGAAACTCAAATTTCTAAAAACCCGATCTCAGTTTCAAGCGTCGCCGTGGCAAAAGCAAAAGAAATTTTTGGCACGCTTGAGGGCAAAACGGCTATCGTCGTGGGCGCTGGCGAGATGGGCGAGCTAGCAGCAAAGCACCTCATATCAAGCGGCGCAGAGGTGATCATTATAAACAGAAGCTCCGAGCGCGTTGAGCAGTTAGTTGATAGCTTAGGAGATAGCGCGAGCTGGGATAGCATATTAAAGCTAAAAGAGTATGTAAATAACTACGATCTCATCTTCTCAAGCACCGCAGCCCCGCACGCCATCATCACAGGAGAGATCATCGAGCCAAGAGAATTTCACAGATACTTTTTTGATATCGCCGTGCCAAGAGACATCGATCTTTTAAACACAGAGCTTATCAGCGTCTATACGGTTGATAGCTTAGAGGAGATCGTGCGTAAAAATTTAGCCCTAAGAGAGGAGCAGGCACAAAAGGCCTACTCGATCGTCGGTCAAGACACGAGCGAGTTTTTAAAGACTTTAAAAGAAGATATGAGCGTGCCTCTTATAAAATCAATCCGCAAGCAGGCTGAAATTTGCGCGAAAAATGAGCTAGAAAAGGCGATGAAAAAAGGCTATTTAAAACATAGCGATTATGATGAGGCGCGAAAGCTCATTCATCAAGTCTTTAAAGCCTTTTTGCACCAGCCAACGATGAAGCTAAAAGGGCTTGCAGACGAGGAGAGAGCGAGCGAGCTTTCAAACGGAGTTAAATTTTTATTTGATATAAAAGATGAACAAAATTTTCAAGCAGGAGATATAGATGAAATTTAGTAAATTTTACGCCCCAACTACCAAAGAAGCGCCAAAAGATGCATCTTTACCAAGTCATCAGTTTTTGATAAGGGGCGGCTTTGTCGAGCAGATCGGCTCTGGGCTTTACAACTATCTGCCGCTTGGAAAGATCATGCATGATAAAATTTCACGCGTGGTAAAAGAGGAGATGAACGAGGCTGGAGCGCTAGAGGTGAGCTTTAGCGTGGTCACTTCAGGCGAGCTTTGGAAGCAAAGTGGCCGCTACAACGTCTTTGGCAAGGAGCTTTTGCGCTTTAAAGATAGAAAAGAAAATGACTTTGTCATAAGCCCGACAAACGAAGAGGCGGCCGTTGCTTTGGTGCGTGGCAAGGTGACTAGCTACAAGCAGCTACCACTAAATTTATACCAGATAAACACTAAATTTCGTGACGAGGCAAGACCACGCTTTGGCTTGCTAAGAGGGCGAGAATTTACGATGAAAGATGGTTATAGTTTTCACTCTAGCAAAGAGGATCTTAAGCGTGAGTTTGACCTTATGGAGGCAACTTACAGCAAAATTTTTACCCGTCTAGGGCTAAATTTTAGAGCTGTTGAGGCTGATAGCGGAGCCATAGGAGGAAGTGGCAGTAAAGAATTTATGGTGCTTGCAAGTAACGGAGAGGACGACATACTTTGCTGTGAAGCTTGCAGATACGCTGCAAACGTCGAGGCGGCAAGACGCGAGCCAAGAGTTAGTGAGGCTGAAGCGCCAGAGGCGGACGCGGCTAAATTTCTAACGCCAAATGCAAAAACTATAAAAGATGTCGCTGAGTTTTTCAAAGTTAGCGAGTTTTACTGCATAAAAGCTGTTATGAAAAAGGCGATTTATGAGGAGAAAGAGGAGGTTGTGGTCTTTTTTGTAAGGGGCGATGACGAGCTTCAAGAGACAAAGGCGCAAAACGCTTGCAAGGCGCTAGAGCTTGTCGATGCTAGCGAGGCCGACGTGGCCAAAGCTGGGCTTGTGGCTGGATTTTGTGGGCCAGTTGGGCTAAAAGATGTGAAATTTTTTATAGATAACGAGCTAAGGGGCGCAAATAACATGATATGCGGCGCTAACGAGAAGGACTATCACTTTGTTGGCGTTAGTGTTAGTGGATTTAACGAGGAGAGATTTAAAGACCTTGTAAAGGTAAAAGAGGGCGATAAATGCCCAGTTTGTGGTGGAAATTTAAAACTTAGCAAAGGCATAGAAGTCGGTCATATCTTTCAGCTAGGCGATAAATATTCAGCTGCGATGAATGCGACATATCTTGACGAAAATGGCAAGGCAAAGCCATTTTTGATGGGCTGCTATGGCATTGGCATAAGCAGGCTGATCGCTGTGATGATAGAGGCTAGCCACGATGAGAAGGGCTGCATCTGGAAAAAAGAGTGCGCGCCGTTTGATGTGGAGATCATCATCTCAAATTTAAAAGATGAAGCGGGCGTGAAATTTGCATTTGAGCTTTATGAGAGCCTTAAAAAAGCTGGCGTTAGCGTCATCATCGATGATAGAAACGAGAGATTTGGCGTTAAGATGAATGATTTTGAACTTATCGGCTTTCCTTATGCGCTGCTTGTGGGTAAAGAATTTGCAAATGGCAAGGTCGAGTTTATCACAAGAGATGGGCTAAGCAAAGAGGCCATAGGCGCAGACGACGCCTTTAGAAAGATAAAAGATAGCTTATGAGATTTTTCGCATTTTTGTTTTTTTTGATAGAAGCGGTCTTTATCTATCTTTTTGTTGATAAATTTGGCTTTTTGAACTACTTTCTTGAAGTGTTGGTCTCTGGATTTGTTGGCATCGCACTTCTTTTTAATGCTGGATTTTCTAGTTTGAATTCGCCTCAAGTGGCATTTAAAAGCTTTCTTGGCGGAAATTTATTCAGCCAGCTAGGGCTTAGTTTTGGCGGAGCGCTGCTATTTTTACCAGGGATTTTGACAGATGTTTTTGGTATCGCTGTGATCGTTTTTTCTTTGATATTTAAGAAAAATGCAGCGAAAAATGAGAGCTATCAGGAGTTTAAATTTCAAAATTTTAGCGAGCGCACCCCAAGAGAAAATGAAGGCGAGATCATCGACGTTGAGGTCATCGAAGAGCCAAAAAGAGTAAATTAGGAGAGATGATGAAAGAGATAAAAATAGCAACTAGAAAGAGCATCTTAGCGCTTTGGCAAAGCGAGCATATCAAGGCTAGGATCGAGGCGCAGCACAAGGGCGTGAAGGTCGTGCTTGAGGGCATGAAGACAAAGGGCGACGTGATACTTGACACGCCACTTGCAAAGATCGGTGGCAAAGGGCTTTTTACAAAAGAGCTTGAAGATAGCATGCTAAAAGGCGAGACCGATATCGCGGTGCATAGCCTAAAAGACGTGCCAGTAGTCTTTCCAGAAGGGCTTAAGCTAGCTGCCATTTGCTCACGCGAGGACACGAGAGATGCGATGATAAGTGAGAAATTTGCTAAATTTAGCGACCTACCGCACGGCGCAAAGGTTGGCACAACGAGCCTACGCCGTAAGATGCAGCTACTTATCATGAGGCCTGATCTTGAGATCATCTCGCTTCGTGGAAACGTGCAAACTCGCCTACGCAAGCTAAAAGAGGGCGAATTTGACGCGATCATTTTGGCGATGGCTGGCATAAACCGCCTAAATATCAAGGCTGAAGTGGCACACATCTACACATTTGGCTTTGACGAGATGATACCTGCGATGGGTCAGGGTGCTCTTGGCGTCGAGGCTAGAGACGAGAAGCAAATTTTAGAGCAGATTGACTTTCTAAATGACGAAAATGCGGTTATAGAAACGACCATAGAGCGTGACTTCGTAAGCGTTTTAGAGGGCGGCTGCCAAGTGCCAATAGGCATCAGCGCAAGGCTACAAGGGGATGAAATTTCTATCAATGCGATCGTTGGCCTGCCTGATGGAAGCGAGTTTATAAAAGATAGCTTAAAGACTAGCAAGGATAAATTTCAAAGTGTCGGCAAGGAGCTAGCGTATAAATTTATAGAAAAAGGGGCGAAAGAGCTTTTAAAACGCGCCGAGGAGATGGCGTAAGCGTGTTTGAGCTAAAATTTAAAGCAAAAGCCCTAAGCGCTACCAAAAATAGCAAAGACAACTACTACATGATCGGTCTTGCAGACGATAAATATAACTACAAAAACTACATAATCTTTCAAAGACCGATCAAACTAAAAAAGGGCGATGACGAAAACGCCGAGATAAACGGCCTATACGCCGAGTGTAACGGCGATGTTTGCTACAACGCTTGCAAAAGGGTGAAGATCACTGATAAGAGCATCATTTTTGAGGTGCAAGATAGTCTCATTTGCGTAGATACCGAGGATGTTAAGCTTAATGAGCGCTTTATGAAATATAGCAAAGAGATCTTTGGCGAGCTGCTAGAGTAGTCGTAAATTTAATAATTTGCCTGCTGTTACGCTACTTTTTTACCCACGATGATAGTTCATAAATTTATTATCTTTGCGATAAAAAATAAAAACGCACAAACTGACTTTGCGTGCAATAACAAAATATTAGCATCGCCTTTTTTATCAAATTTTAGCTATCATCCTTAAAAATTTAAGGGAAAAATATGGACTACATCAAGCTTTTAAAAGATAATGGCCTACTTAGAGTGATCGAGGAGCCAGTAGATATCGACCTAGAGATCGCGCACGCTAGCTACATCGAGGTCAAACGCGCGGGCTCGCAAGCGCTACTTTTTACAAATCCAGTCTGCAAAAAAACTGGGCGTAAATTTGCCCCAGTGCTTACAAATATCTACGGCTCAAAAAGGGCACTTGAGCTGATATTTGGTCGTGATCCCGACGAGATCACAGCTGAGATAGAAAAGCTTTTAAAGCCCAAAAAACCTGAAAATTTCAAAGAAAAGCTTGACTTTTTGGCCTATCTTTTTAGCATGAGAAAGATTTTTACCAAAAGGCTAAAGGGTGAGGGCGAGTGCCAGCAGGTCAAATTTATAGGCGAGGCGGCTGATCTTTTGAGCTTACCTGCGCTAAAGACTTGGCCACATGACGGAGGTGCTTTTATTACGATGGGGCAGGTTTATACGCAAAGTCTTGACGGCGCGCTGCAAAATTTAGGCATGTATAGACTGCAAATTTATGACAAAAATCGCCTTGGTATGCACTGGCAGATCCACAAAGACGGCGCAAATTTCTTTCACGAGTACAAGCGTGCAGGTCGTAAAATGCCAGTTTCGGTGGCGATCGGTGGCGATCCACTCTACATCTGGTGCGCTCAAGCGCCGCTGCCAAAGGGTGTCTTTGAACTGCTGCTTTACGGCTTTATACGCAAAGAGCCAGCAAAGCTCGTAAAGTCGCTCACTAATGAAATTTACGTCCCGCAAGACGCAGACTACGTGATCGAGGGCTTTGTCGATACGACTAAGAGCGAGCTTGAGGGGCCATTTGGCGATCACACTGGCTTTTACACGCCGGTTGAGCCGTTTCCAGTGATGGAGGTCACGGCGATAACGAGCAAGCGCGAGCCCGTATTTCATGCGACCGTGGTTGGCAAGCCGCCGCTTGAGGATAAGTACATGGGCTGGGCGACGGAGCGCATTTTCTTACCGCTTTTGCGAACGACCGTGCCAGAGCTACTAGACTACAATATGCCTGAAAATGGCGTCTTTCACAACCTTATCCTAGCCAAGATCAACGCCCTTTATCCAGCGCACGCAAAGCAGGCGATGCATGCGTTTTGGGGAGTTGGGCAGATGAGCTTTGTAAAGCATGCGATCTTTGTGGGTAACGATGCACCAGAGCTAGCAGAATACGACAAATTTGCGGACTTTGTGCTTGATAGATTTGGTAGTGAGAGTGTGCTGATAAGCCAAGGTGTGTGTGATCAGCTCGATCATGCGAGCCCAAACTCATGCTTTGGTGGCAAGCTAGGCATCGACGCGACGCAGGACTTTTGTAAATTTAGCCCTGCGGTTTTAAATGATGACGAGCTTTTGGCTAAATTTCAAAGCGTTGTGCCAAATGTTAAGGAGCTTAGGCAGTTTAAAAAGCAGAGTAAAACGCCTATTTGTGTGGTGAAATTTGAAAAAGATCGCCCTGTAAAAGAGCTATTTGAAAAGCTTTTGACGTTTAGGGAGTTTTTTAAGCTTCTAGTCGTAGTGGATATACAAAACTACCTAGAAAACCCATATATGCTGCTTTGGCGTGTGACAAATAACATAGATGCCTTGCGTGATATCTATATTGATAGTGAAAATTTCTGCGTGGATGCGACGAGCAAAGACGAGCTAGAGGACTATACTCGTGGCTGGCCTATGCAAACTGACTGCGAGCGCGAAGTGGTGGCTGAGCTTGTAAAGCGTGGTGTGGTGAAAGATGAGCCAAAGCTTTTTCATAAATTTGAGATATTTGGGTAGGGTTGTAGCCTAGTGGCTTTGACATGCTCATGCGCAAAAGTGGCAAGAAAATGCGCTCAGCCGCCCAACCATACACTTATATCTAAGTGGCGACTTGTCGGTCGTAGTCGTGTAAAATGCTGGCCTCTGTTTGTTGGTTGTCTCCATCGCTAAAAATGGCTCAACCCATGTATAAAAGTCAGTGTGATCGCTCAAGCTCGCTCTTGGCCGTATAGGCAAAGCTCTTGGTTGTTAAGCTTTAAATTTGATTTAGCATTTTGGCTTGATAAAATTGCTTTTAAATTTAAAAGATTGGTTTTTGTACTTAAAAATGGCTTAGTTTAAGGCCATTTTTATACTTCGACATAAATTTTTTGCTATTTTTGTGAAAATTTCTAGTTAAATTTGGTTGGCTTGGTTGGCTTGAAAACTACCAAATTTACATCAGCAAACACAAATTTTTAAATTTAGCACCTCAAATTTCTTCAAATACTAAAAATAATATGTATAAAATTATGCAAAATAATATGATTTTGCATTATGAGAGGTAAAATTTAGAGTTGTGAGCTAGTAAAATTTAAATTTGATCTATTGCGATGGTCGTAAAACATTTAAATTTAAAAAACCAGCGATGTGAAAACTTTTAAATTTAATAAAGTTAGCAGGTTACAGGTGCGTTTTTAAAAGCTGTGTTGTGCCTGTTTTGGGTAAATTTGCATGTAAATATAAAGCTTGCCTGGCTGATTTTTGCTAACATTTTTAAAGTTTTTAAATAGTTGAAGTTAGCGTATTGGGTCAAATTTAAAATAGTGAGCTTGTGGAATTTATAGTATTTTAAGTTAGGCTGTGTGCTTGTTTTTGGTGGTTTTTGGTTGAAATATAAAATCTTGCCTGCTGGTCTTTTGCTTTAAAATAAGTTTGGTGCAAGAGGACAAATTTATAAGAAAATCTGACAAAATTTAAAATAAAGCCAGTAAATTTGGGCTATAAATTTGCTAGATGACGCCATTAGGTAGCGATCTGCTTGGTTGTTTTGGCTTGTGCTATTTTTGTATCGATAGGTAGCGGTGTTATAAATTTAGATGTAGCCATTAATTTTACTAGATTAAGTTTTAAATGATGGTTTGTTAGTTTGAGTAAAATTTGCCATTTTGGTGCTGCAAGGCAAAATGTAAGCATAAATTTTAGAAGTGGCTAGTAAAAATGGATCATAAATTTGACAAGTGTGGCTTGAAAATTTACCTCTAGCTACCGACGTCTTGTTTTTTGGGCGTTATAGCCTTGGTATAAATCTAAATTTACAAGTTTTGCTAGCTTTAAAAAAAAATTAAATTTTGTAGCCTTGCGGCTTGTCTTAAAACTCTTAAATTTAAAAATCTTAGGTCGCAACTTGGCTATTTAATTTTTTAAATGTGTTTTTAGGTTGTTTTAGGCTCGCGCGGTCGTCCGTTTTGCTACTAGCCTAGCATTTACGGCGTCTTTTATATCTTGTTTTTTTGACGCAGCTTACAAATTTACCAAACCAACCTTTAAAACATGCTCTTTTAGGCCGCTTGGTATCTCGCCATTTTCAAGCACCATTAGCTCGCTCGCTCTTAGGACGTAAAACTCTTGCAAGCTTCTATTAGCAGACTTCTCAAGCTTTTTTGCTAGCGTGTCAAAGATATGAAACTCGGCCTCGTTGCTAGCTAGTAAAAAATCAGCCCCACCATCAAATGCAGCAAAAATGATCTTGCTAGCAAGCTTGCAAGCTAGCTCTTCATCGACCTTTAAAAGATCGAATCCACAAGGAATTTTTAGATCTAGCTCGATAAAATTTGCTCTCAAATCGCTTAAGTTTGCTGGCAGTTTATCTTTTATGGCTATCTTAAAATCATTAAATTTGCTAAGTTTTTCTATTTTTTCAAGCTCGTTTTTGTGCTTTTGTGCAGCTTTTATTCCTAAAATTTCTTTAAAAAAATCAATCGCTTCGGTGTATTTTTCGCTACCTTCAAAGAGTAGATCATCAAGCTCGCAGGCTATCAAAACACCGTTTTTAGCGCTAACAAGCTTTAAAATTTCATCATTTTTCTCGTTTTTGTAAAGATGATGAGCTAACATTATCGCAGCAGCTCCTATAAAATTTGGCTCATACTCTCTCACAAAATCAGCGTAAAAATATGGCTTAAAACTAGCGTAAAGCTCTTTATCAGCCCTTTTGCAAAAGCTAGCAAATGGCTCAAATTTAGCCCAAAAATCATCATCATTTATAGCAAGGTCTAAAACCGCTCTTTTTTCGCTAAGCGGGGCGATACAAAGCTCGTCTATAAATTTTTGAGCTAAATTTGCAAGTGGTTGGGTGGTGCTAGCTACGACACCATTTACCTTGACAAAGCCTTCAAAAGGGCTAAAATAGGGGTCTATGCTCTTTACGTGGGCAAAAAGCTCGTTTAAGTTTGCAAAGTCTGAAATTTCTAAAAAATAGGGCTTAAAATATGCCAAAACATCTCTTTTCGCGTCAAATCTAAAAATCTCAACTCTTTGCATCTGTATCCTTTTTTGGGCTTATTTTATCCTAAATTTAAAAGGAGTTTCATTATAATAGCTCAATGGATAAAGAAAATTTTACGATTGCATGCTTTAGTAACGAATATGTCGGCGATGACGCGGCGGTTGCCGACAAAAAGGTCTTTAGCAAGGACATTTTTGCGCAAAATTCGCACTTTAAGCTTGGCTGGCTAAGCCTTGAAGAGACCGGCTACAAGGCTATGATCGTAAATTTTTCAGATACGATCGTGATGAATGCAAAGCCTAAATTTGCCCTTCTTGGGCTTAGTCTGCCAAAGAGCTTCACGCCGCGTCAGATCAGCGAGCTAACTAGCGGCATAAATAGGGCGTGCGAGGAGTTTGGCGTAAAGATAATCGGTGGCGATACGATAAGTAGCTCCATTTTAAACATAAGCGTCAGCGTGATCGGCGAGCTAAAGGGCAGGGCAGTGCTTAGGAGAAATGCTAAATTTGGCGATCTTGTTGCATTTACTGGCAAGCTTGGAGGCAGCCAAAAGGGGCTAAACTCGCTTCTAAGACTGGCTCAAATTTCTAAAAACTCACGCTTTAAAAAGCCTATCTTAAGAGATAAATTTTTTTACAAAGCAGCTCATCTTATAAACTCTGCCATGGATATCTCAGACGGGCTAAAAACTGATCTTGGCAAGCTTTTAAAGGCTAGCAAAAAGGGCGCTAAATTTACAAAAAAACTAAGCAAATTTGAGCTTAGTAGCGGCGAGGAGTACGAGGTTTTATTTACCTTTAGCCCTAAAAATTTAAGTGCCATAAAAAGGATCGCCGCAAAAACTAGGACAAAGATCAACATCTTTGCAAAAATTTCACACAAAAGGTTAAGACAAAATGCAAGAAGCCACCACTTTTAAGCCGCTCTATGCGCTTACTCATGCGCCCATCGAGGCATATTTTTCTAAAAATTCAGATGATTTTGTCGTGCGCGAGATACCGCTTTATGAATTTAGTGGCGACGGCGAGCACTTGATCGTTGAAATTTCTAAAAAAGATATGACAACAAGCGACGCTTTGCACGCCTTAAGCGAGATTGCAGGGGCTAAAATGCGTGACTTTGGCTACGCTGGACTAAAGGACAAGCAGGGCATGACGACGCAGTTTATCTCGATGCCTCGTAAATTTGAGAGCGCGCTTGCAAACTTTAGCCATGAAAAGATGAAAATTTTAAATTTAAACGTGCATAAAAACAAGCTTCGCATCGGACATCTAAAGGGCAATAGCTTTTTCATACGCCTAAAAAAGGTGCTGCCAAGTAGCGCTAAAAAGCTAGAGCAAGCCTTTGTCAGCATCGATAAAATGGGCTATGCAAACTACTTTGGCTACCAGCGCTTTGGTAAATTTGGCGACAATGCTGTAACTGGCCTTGAGCTACTTAAAAATGGCACGATAAATGGCAAAAAGAGCAAAAATGTAAAGCTAAATGACTTTTTGATCTCAGCCTATCAAAGCGATCTTTTTAACCGCTATCTTAGCAAAAGGGTTGAGATTTCAAGGTTTGTGAGTGACTTTAGCCTAAATGAGCTGGCTGAAATTTATAAAAACTTTAGCAAAGATGATATAAAGGCGATGAAGGTGCAGGAGAACTTTTTTAAGCTTTTACCAGGAGATGTTTTGGGGCACTATCCGTTTGGCAAGCTCTTTTTGTGTGAAAATTTAGATCAAGAGGCGCAAAGATTTGCTAAGCGCGATATCACAAGCCTTGGACTTATAGTCGGTGCAAAGGCCTATGAGGCAAGTGGCGTAGCAAAAGAGCTTGAGGATGAAATTTTCGCTGAGGCAGTTTTGCTTACTTCAAAGATCGCTGGCTCAAGGCGCTTTAACTGGGCGTATCTTGAAAATACAAGCTACAAATACAACGAAGAAAACGCTCATTTTAGCTTAAATTTCACACTTCAAAAGGGCTCATACGCCACGGTTGTGTTAGAAGAAATTTTGCATAAAAATATATTTGAATAGGGTAAATTTTCGGACTTTCCTCTTTTGCATAGTGCAAAAGCGACCGCTTACCGTGCCAGAGCGAAATTATAGCGGTTTTTGCTTAATTTTCTAGCCTTAAAAATTAAACTTTGCGTTTTAATTATTTTCTTTATTTATAAGGAAGATTTGCAGACAAAAAGTGATTTTATAGGGAAAATGCTCTGAGTAAATATTTGGCGTATGTTTTATCAGAGATCGCATAAATTTTTATCTCAAAGTGCAATAAATTCAGCATTATTTATAGGTCGCAAATCGTACAAGTCCCCAAATTTCTCCATTATCTCGTGAGTAGCCTCCACAAAAGGCTCACAGCCAAAGTGCGGCACTACGCAAAAATCAACCAAATTTAATCCTGTAAAATCACTCATGTTTACACTACTTTTATCCATAAGCGTAGCATATCTCGTGTCTGGTGCGGCCACGATCGCCCCTGCTGACTCACCGACGTAAATTTTACCAGCTTTAACCGCGTTTTTTATAGCTTGTTCGGCGCACGATTTTCGCAGCTCATTAAGCAGATAAAATGTATTTCCGCCGCTTACATAAATGATGTCGCACTTATTAATAGTAGCTAAAATTTTATCATCTGCAACACAAAACTCATCACATTCAGAAATCTGCGTAACCAAGTTTTTAACACAAGAAATATCAATACGAGTCAGCTTCGCACCAAATTTTTCCAAAATTTTCACCGCTTCATCTACGTAAAAATTCACCTCTTCAAATTTTGCTGCCGTATCGATAAAAGCAACATGCTTACCTTGAAAATCTACCACTTCATTGATCTTGCTCGCAATCTCCGCGAAGTAGGAGCAAAGAAAAATATTTGCCATTCCTTTATTCCTTTTAAAAGATATTTAAATTTAAGAGCCAATTATATCCGAAAATAAGCTTAAAAGATCCGCATTTTGCAATCGTCATGTCGCTCACAAGCTTCCCATATCTTGCACTACAGCTTAGGATTTAGAGATTTATATGGTTTGTATTTTTAGTATACATGGTTGAGTAAGTAAAATTTAAAAATTTAATTATGAATTTGAATGCAAAAATTTAAGGCAAAGTATCGCAATATTTTTTAAGAGTTTTTTCTCTTGTGATCGCAACTTCAAGTAGAAACAACGTAAAAATTTAGCGAAGATAAGAGATATAATCTATCAAGCCAAATTTTTACTAGTTTTATAAAGATAGATTTAAAAGTGGGACTGGCTAAATTTAGCTGGTTTAAATTTAAAAAGGTCCAGCTCTCGCTAGACCTAAAACATTAAATTTAAGAGATAAAAACTTAAGTTCTAAATACACTAAGTTTTGTATTTAGCGCATCTGTCATCTTATTTAGATGCTCAGCTGCAGAAGCTATCTCTTCGACACTTCTAGCATTTTCAGATGAAATTTGATTGATCTCTGAGATGCCATCCATGATCTCATTTACATTCTTGCCAGTTGCGATATAGTCTTGCATAGTCTTATCAGACATCGCTATGGCGTTATTCATCGTTGCGCTCATATCATTTATCGTCTTTTCAACGTCGCTTGCAACGTGGGTTAGCTCTTGAATTTGCTTAGAGTTGATACCCATTTGCTCACTGCTATCATTTATCGCTTGAACGATAACGTTGATAGTTGCGTTTATCTCTGTTAGAGACTTTTGTGTTCTTTCAGCTAGCTGTCTAACCTCGTCAGCAACGACTGCAAAGCCACGTCCATGCTCACCTGCTCTTGCTGCTTCGATAGCTGCGTTTAGGGCAAGTAAATTTGTCTGATCTGCTATGTCGTTGATAACAACAAGTACTGATTTAACCTGCTCAGCGTCACGGCTAAGCTGCTCGATCTTACCAGCCATTTGATTTTCAACATTGGCAGAATCAACTATCTGAGATGATAGAGATCTGATAGCGTCAGTAGCTGTTTTTATATGAGTGCTTGCCTTTTGAAGATCATCTTTGCCAGCTTGAGCTATAGATAGAGACTCTTTCATGCTTTCTTGCATAGACTTACATCTTTGATTTGTCTCTTCGACGATCTGGGTTGATTCTTCTACGCGTTTGCCTGTTTGAAGAGATGTAGAGCTTAGCTCGTTTGCGACTGAGCTGTTTTCACTTGAAAGGTTTTTAGTGTCGCTTATAAGCACTCTAATGCGCTCTATGAAGTTATTTATATCATTACTTATTTTAGCTATCTCATCTTTGCCGTAGATTGGGATTTTAAGAGTAAAGTCAGATGTTATAGCATTTAAATTTGCTCCTAGTCTATCGATAGGATTTGCAACTAGCTTTTTAAGCAAGAAGATAGATACTATGATAAGAAGCAAGGTAACTATAATGCTTGCGATGATGAAGTTTTTGCTAACCACCTTTTGAGGTGTTAAGAAGTCATCAGTAACAGCTGAGCCAAGCACTATCCAGTTTAGCTTGTCAAATGGCTCAAAAGCAACTACTCTCTCAACTCCATCAGTATTAGCGAATTCAACACCTTCTTTTTGTTTCGCTATTTTTTCCATAGCAGCTTTAACATCGCTGCTTAGCTCTTTGCCAGCTTGAGTTGGGTGGATTTCAAATTTGTTAGTTTTTGTATTAAAGATAGAGAAGTATCCATGCTCGCCTAACTTCATTTGTGCCATTGTTTTTTCAAGATCCTCTAGGCCTTCAGTAAAGTCGTAACCAACATATAAAATTCCTATAACGTCGTTACCATTAATAATAGGCTCATATATACTCATATAGTTGTGTCCAAATAGTTTTACAACGCCTACATATCTATCTTTATTAATTACACTTTTAAAAACTTGACTACTTTTATCTAGTAGAGTGCCGATAGCCTTGCTGCCATCTGGCTGCGTTATAGAAGTGCTTACTCTTAAAAAGCTATCGCCTGATTTGGCAAAAACAGTAGAAACTCCGCCTTTCGATGCTCTGCTAAATTTATCGATGACATCGTAGTTGTTGTTTAAAACACCGCCTTGAGAGACTAACTCAAGTGCTTCATAGTTGCCAGTTTTGCTCATTTGATGATCTGTTGAGAATCTCTTTAAAGACACTTAGTAGTGTCTCAGCGTTATTTACATTATCTCTATCAAATAGCTCAACTGTGTCCATCGCAAAAGTGCAACGTTTTGCTGGATAGTTGTCTCTACTCCCTCCTTGATCTCACGCTCTAAGATATGTGACGTGTAGAAAACAAAGCAAGCCATACAGACCGCCAAAACCACAGCAATCGTTGCTGAAACTTTTACCAAAATACTTCGTAAATTCATTTGATTCCCTCCTATAGATTTATGGCTTGATTATACTACTATTTTAAACAAAAACTATATGAATAGCCGTAATTAATAATAATTTCTAAATATATATTATTGTTTTATTTATAAAATATAACTCTTTTGATACATTTGCTAAAATTTATAAATAAACTTGACAGCATTACTATCAATGTTAAGAGTATTTTTATCACTTTGTGCTATAATCTGCCAAAAATTTAAAACAAGGAAAAGAAAATGGCAGATAAATTTGAATTTCAAACCGAGGTCAATGACCTTTTAAATTTGATGATCCACTCTCTTTACTCAAACAAAGAGATATTTTTAAGAGAGCTCATATCAAACTCAAACGACGCGCTTGACAAGCTAAACTACCTATGCTTGACTGATGAAAAGTATAAAAGCTTAAGCTATACTCCAAGGATCGACATCAAAATCGACGAAAAAGCTAAGACTTTAACCATCAGCGACAACGGTATCGGCATGGATAAAGACGAGCTTATCGCAAATTTAGGCACCATTGCAAGAAGTGGCACAAAGGGCTTTATGCAAAGCTTAAGCGGCGATGCCAAAAAAGATAGCTCGCTGATCGGCCAGTTTGGCGTGGGCTTTTACTCAGCATTTATGGTGGCAAATAAGATCGAAGTCATAAGCAAACGAGCACTAAGCGAGAAGGCCTATAAATGGACATCTGATGCAAAAAGCTATGAGATCGAAGATGCTAAAAAAGATGGCTTTGGAACGGATATAATCCTCCATTTAAACGACGATGAATTTGCAAATTCTTGGCGTATCGAAGAGATAGTTAAAAAATATTCAAACCACATCCCTTATCCTATATTTATGGATAAAGAGAGCTATGTCGCACCAAAAGAAGGCGAAAAAGAGAGCACATACGAGAGCAAAAACGAGCAGATAAACAAGGCAAATGCGCTTTGGAGGCTAAATAAAGCTAGCTTAAAAGAGCAAGACTACAACGACTTTTATAAGCAAATTTCACACGACAGCAGCGACCCGCTCCTTTATATCCATACAAAGGCTGAGGGCAAGATCGAGTACTCGACACTATTTTATGTGCCAAGCACTGAGCCGTTTGATCTCTTTAGGGTTGATTATCAAAGTGGCGTGAAGCTCTATGTGAAGAGGGTTTTTATAACTGACGATGCAAAAGAGCTTTTGCCGCCGTATCTTAGATTTATCAAAGGTGTGATCGACGTTGAGGACTTGCCGCTAAATGTTAGCCGTGAAATTTTACAAGAAAATGCGATCATGCGAACTGTTAAAGAGCAAAGTGTAAAGAAAATTTTAAGCGAACTTGCAAAAGTAAAAGATAACGACCGAGAAAAATATATAAAATTTTACAAACTATTTGGAAAGGTTTTAAAAGAGGGACTTTATGGCTTTAACGCTGAAAAAGAGCAAATTTTAGATCTTTGCCTATTTAAAAGCTCAAAAAGAGACGGGCTTATCAGTTTAAAAGAGTACAAAGAGGCGATGAAAGAGGATCAAAAGTCGATCTACTACATCAGCGGCAACAACGAAAATATGCTAAGAAATTCGCCGCTTCTTGAGAGCTTTAAGAAAAACGACATCGAAGTGTTAATAATGGACGAAGAGATCGACACGATCGTCATGCCAATGGTCAATGAATTTGACAAAACACCTCTAAAATCAGTCTCACATGCTGATATAAACGACGAGATCAAAAACGATGAGAAGGTTGATGAGAGCAAGGTTGCAAACACTCTTGTTAAGATGAAAGAGATCTTAAAAGACGAGGTAAAAGACGTTAGGCTAAGCTCAAGGCTTTCAAGCTCGGCTGCGGTGCTAATATATGACAAAAACGACCCTGATTACGCTATGCAAGAGATGCTAAAACAGATGGGACAAGGCGCAAATGCTCCAAAAGTTAAGCCGATCTTGGAGATAAATGCTGATCATGAAATTTTTGCAAAACTTGAGAAAAATGAGGCGATGATTTATGACATAGCGCCTTTGCTTCTTGATATGGCAAGGCTAAATGAGGGCATGAGCCTAGAAAATCCAGCTAAATTTTCAGAACTTTTAACAAAGGTAATGATAAAAGCTATATAAAATTTATAAGCCCAAAGAAATTTGGGCTTTACTCTACTTCTACAAATTTTAAAATTTCATATATTTATTTATTGTCTTTGTTACAGTAAAAATTTTCATTGTGTAAGTCAAATCTCCCACGCCAAAAGACGTGGGATAAATTTACGCTATCTTGCTAGCGTCGATGATGTTTAGATCAAGACCTAGTTCTTCAACAGATAGACCAAGTGCGAGACCTACAAGCTGAGAGAGATGGATGATGGGTTTTCTAACATCTGAGTGGTTCTCATTTTGATATCTCTCTTGATAGATGTCAAGTTGCATTTGACAAAGTGGGCATGGTGTGACAACTACGTCTGCACCATTTTGATCAGCGTTATTTACGATCTGGCTTGACATTTTTCTTACTGATTTTCCAGCTGGATAGCTAGCATGGAAGCCGCAGCAGTCAAGTCTTTTCTCAAACGGCACTATAGTAGCACCAAGTGCGCTTACGACAGTTTCAAAGCTTTTTGGATTTACTGAGCTTTCTCTATTATGCAGATCTTTTTCAGGTCTTAGGCTGTGGCAGCCGTAAAATAGCGCTACTTTTAGGCCGCTAAGTGGTTTAACAACCTTTGCTTTTAGCGTATCGACATTTTGGTAAAGCTCCCAAAGAAGGCTTGTGATCTCGGTTGAGCCGTTATATTTCATATTGCCTTCAGCCAAAAAGGTATTTATACGATCTTTTGCGCCCTTATCAAGCGTGCTTTTTGCTCTTGTTAGAGTTAGCATACAGGTTGAACATGTCGTAAGCATCGGCATATTCATCTGCTCTGCAAGCGCTATATTTCTAGCATTTGCCACAAGCGCAGCCATAGGATCGACGTCTTGTGCTTGTTGAGCACCACAGCAGCTCCAGCCCTTTATCTCGTGAAGCTTCCAGCCAAGTACTGGAGCGATGGCCTCAAGCGACATCTTAGCCTCTTTAGCTGCTTGAGAGAGTACGCATCCTGGGAAAAAAGCGAATTCATTTTGCATAGTTACTCCTTACTAGCAGCTTTGCGAGCCGCATTTATCATTTTTACTAGATCATCATGTCCTTCAATATCCTCTTCACCAAAAATATGAAGCGGATTCATCTTACCAGCGAGCATTAAATTTGCTGCGATATCCATTTTGCCCATATTTTTGATAACGCCTTCTGAACGAAGTGCAAGCTTGATCTCATTTAGTCTGCCTGAGCCATCAACCAGATCAGTCAAAAACGCCTCAGCGTGATCTGGTCCCATGCCCTCATTAAAGCCTTTTTGTATAGCCATGATACGAAGGTCAGTTATGTCACCGCATGCGCTTATGCCTTTTGGACAGCGGTCAGCACACTCTTGGCACTTTACACACATCCAAAGTCCGTTGTCGATAGCTGGTTTTAGGTGTGGCATAGGATCTTTGCTACGTGAGTCAAAAGCGGCTCTATAAGCATGTACAAATACAAACGGCTGCATATAGTCACTCGCATCTGCTTCAAGCTTATTGCACTCGCTAGCACACGCACCACAAAGTATGCAGTCCCACTCAAGCGCTACTTTGTCATACTCTTTTTGGCTTTGCTTGCAGCCTTTTTCGGCGCTAAATTCTGGCTTAGCGGTGATGCTTGGTTTGATCTTGCGTAAATTTTCTATACTTGGCTCCCAATCCACCATAAGGTCTGAGATAACCTTGAAATTTCCAAGTGGTGAAATTCTAATAGTATCTGGGTTGCCATACTCAGCCAAAAGCTCATTCATCTTTGTATCGCAAGCTAGATATGAGTGACCATTTACTCTAACAGCGCACGCACCGCATATTGCTGAGCGGCAAGATGCTGTGAAATTTAACGTAGCGTCCTTTTTTTGTTTGATATCAAAAAGCACTGTTAAAAGAGTTTTGCCTTTGACCTCTTCATTTGTTAGCTCATAAGTTGATTCATATTTTTTAGTTCCGTCAAAACGGTCGATAATAATTTTCATCCTAGCTCCTTACTCTGGCTTCTTGCCGTCAAGTGAAAATATGCCTGTCACAACATCTTTGTAGCCAAGCTCCAACTTGCCGTCTTTTAGTGTGACTATGCTGTGTTTTAAGAAATTTACATCATCTCTTTTTGGATAGTCCTCTCTTGTGTGAGCGCCACGGCTCTCAAGACGATTTTGCGCTGCAAGACATGCTGCACGAGAAAGAAGTATAAGGTTGCCAAGCTCGACATAGTCAGTAAATGCTGTGTTCATGACTGGGTTTTGATTTGGCACTTTAAGGGTGTCATATTTTGCTTGGATAGCTTCTAGGTTTTTAGAGAGTTGATCAAGTTTTGCACCAGTTCTAAAGATACCCATTAGATCCCAGTTGTTTTTACCAAGCTCTTCACGAAGTGCGTACATATCATTTACGCCGCCCTCGCCTGTTGCTATAGCTTTAAATTTATCTTGCCACATTTTTGCTAGCTCAGAAGTTTTCTTACCGCTTGCAAATTTTGCATTTTGAGCGTAAGCGCCAGCACCTTTGCCAGCTAGATCGCCAGTTACAACTGCGTCAGTTAGACTGTTACCACCAAGGCGGTTTGCACCGTGGATAGATACGCATGAAGCCTCACCACCTACGTAAATTCCAGGGATTTTTGTGCTCATATCATCAAATTTAGCTACCTCTATACCACCCATTGAGTAGTGAGCTGTTGGGCGGATAGGCACTGGTTGCTCGATAAGGTCGATGTCTTGGAAAAGCATAGCAGTGTGGCGAATTTTTGGAAGCTTTTTCATGATAGTATCTTTGCCAAGGTGACGAACATCACAAAGCACATAAGCGCTCATGCCCTCGCCAAAGCCTCTACCCTCGCGAATTTCTGTCTCGATAGCACGAGCGACGACGTCACGAGGAGCTAGCTCCATCTTTTCGTGATAGTTTTTCATAAAGCGCTCGCCCTTGTTGTTTAGCAAGTAACCACCCTCGCCACGAGCTGCTTCTGTGATAAGCGTGCCGCCATTTTGAACGCCAGTTGGGTGAAACTGAAGCATCTCAGGGTCTTCAAAACCAAGACCTACTTTAAGCGCAGCAGCTATGCCATCGCCTGTTGCTATAAATGGAACTGATGTGCGGTTATAGAAAATTCTAGTGTATCCGCCAGTTGCGATGACTAGAGATTTGCAAAGAACTGGGTAAATTTGACCATCTTGGATGTTGCGAAGAACGACGCCTTCGACCTTGCCATCTTCAAGTCCGATCTCAAGTAGCTCGTGATCCATTAGAAATTTAACGCCAGCTGTTATAGCGTCGTCAAGACAGGCGTGCATCAAAACGTGGCCAGTTTTATCAGCTGCATAGTTACAGCGCTTTTTGCTAGCGCCACCCATGAAACGAAATGCCACGTCGCCATTATCTTTACGAGAAAAGAGCATGCCGTTGTAGTCTAGCTCGTGGATGACTGCGCCTGCTGCCTCGCAAAATTTCACTACCGCATCTTGATCAGCAAGATATGCTGCACCTTTTACAGTGTCATAGGCGTGAAGCTTGAAGCTGTCGCCATTGCTAAAGTCAGTAACGCCGTTTATGCCGCCCTCTGCCATACAGGTAGCGTTACGTGATGGCATCATCTTTGTTGCGACAACGACGGTTGAGTTTGGATATTGCTTGCGAACGGCTGTTGCTGCACGAAGTCCAGCACCGCCAGAGCCGATTATTAGCACATCAACAGATGGCAAGCCATTTTCATTGCCCTTTGGCAACTCTCCAGCAAAAACATTGGTCGCACCAGCTGTTGTAGCTAGCGCACCTACGCTGATACAGGCGCTTTGTAGAAATTCTCTTCTGGTAAATTTTTCACTCATTGATAACTTCCTATTTTAATAAGTTTATTAGCGTTAAGACGCACCGCCAGTTCATTTCTTAATATTTTTTAAAACAACTATATTAATAAAAAAATTAATAATGAAACTTTACATAAAATTTACTTAAAAGAAACATAAAGATTTATTTTAGGTTATATAGTGAGATTTAATAGCTAAAATCATTTAGTAAAAGACCATTTTATCGTATTTGTAGTTACTACTTATAAATTTATTATTTCGATAAAGATAAAAATAATATTATCGTGCAAAATATATTAATGAAAATATATAAAATGTTATAAAATAGCTAATTTTACGTATCTTTGAGGATATTACTTAAAATTAAATAAATAATTAAAACTAATAAATTTAAATGGGATAAAAATCGTATGATTATCAAGAATCATATAAATTTGTAGATTTTTGATAGCTAGAGAGTAAAATGATAGATAGCCCCATAGTGTCTGACTGAAATAATAAAGCTTAAATTTATATCAAATATCTCAATGTCATCAAGTGACGGATACCAGATATCGCTAAAAAAATTAAGGAGATCATCAAAGCGCAAAATATCAATGTTCTCAAATTTATTAAAATTTATGCAAATTTCATTTGGTGTGGCTATGCTAAGCTCGCTAAAAGCGGTCTTGAGATCAAAATTTTTTTCGTCCGCATTAAAGCCATCAAGCTTGCTAAATTTATCTATCTTAAAAAACTCATCTACATCATTTAGGCTAAATTTATGAAGTAAATTCTCTCTTATCTTTAAGCACTCACCAGCCGGCAAGCTTCTAAAGATCGGCATCTCAAAGCCATATTCTTTGCGGAAATTTTCTAGTTTTATCTGATCCATTTTGGGAGGTTTTGGCTAAATTTAAATTTAGCCAAATTTTCTTATTTTAAAAGCTCTTTTGCGTATTTTAGCCCTAGCTCGTAAGCTTTTGCGTTTGCCTCTTTGACCTTAGCTGGCACGCTTGCTAGCATCTCTTCACGCACTAAATTTTCATCCATGCACCTACTCATCGCCACAGCCACACCAAGAGCCACGACGCTTTGAGTGATGACATTACCAACCTCGTCTTTTGCGATAGAGATGATAGGAATTTCATAAATTTTCCAGCGCTTTTTGTCTTCATCGCTTACTTTTACCAAATTTGGCTCGACAACGATCGCACCGCCCTCTTTTACGCCACTTTTAAAGGCGTTGTAGCTTATCTGCGCGGTGGCAAGCATAAAGTCTATCTCACCCTCGTTTGCATAAGGGTATAAAATTTCTTTCTCGTCAAGTATGATATCGACCTTCGTTGGACCGCCACGCACCTGAGATGTGTAGGTAGAGGCCTTGACGCCGTAACCGCCTGCTTTTATCTTGGCAGCTGAGAGGATCTCGCCTGCTAGTATGACGCCCTGTCCGCCAACGCCGACAAATCTTAGTTGTGACTTCATGCTAGCTCCTTAAAATCTATCGCTTCGCCGCTCATAGCGGCCCTTCTTACCTTGTCGTAAGCCTTGGTGTATTCGATCTTTTCTTCATCTTTGTGAAGCACGCCAAGTGGGAAAATGCTCTTTTTCTCTTCGTCACTTAGCATGTCAAATTTGACCTTGCTCGTCGTGCGGCCCTTTATCCACTCTAAATTTTTCACCGCCTCGCCCATTTTGTTTTTGCGACCTAAATTTATGTGGCAGTTTGAAAATACATCAAAAAAGCTGTATCCATCGTGGCTAAAGCCCTCTACAAAGAGCTTTGTAAGCTTCTCCGGCTCGATGACGCTTCCACGCGCAACAAAGCTAGCACCTGCGGCGGTTGCGAGCTTACAGGCGTCAAAGCTAGGATCGATGTTACCATACTGCGCTGTGACCGTCCACATGCCCTTTGGCGTGGTTGGGCTGGTTTGCGAGTTTGTTAGCGCGTAGATGAAGTTGTTGATTAAGATGTGATTTAGTCCGATATTTCGGCGGCATCCATGTATCGTGTGGTTGCCTCCGATCGCTAGTCCGTCGCCATCGCCAGTTACAACTATGACGTGCTTGTCTGGGTTTGCCATCTTTACGCCAGTGGCATAAGCTACGGCTCTGCCGTGAGTTGTGTGGATGGTGTTGCAGTCGAGATATCCGCTAAAACGCCCAGAGCAGCCTATGCCTGAGACCACGCAAACGTCGTTCATATCCCAGCCCATGGTGTCGATAGCGCGGATTAGCGCCTTTAGTATGACGCCGTCGCCACAGCCCCAGCACCAAAGAGTAGGCATTTTATCTGTTCGTAAATATTTATCGTAATTAAAAGCCATAAATTTCTCCTATCTTCGCCTCGATCTCGCTTGGACTTATCGGTCTGCCGTTTGCTTTTAGCAGTTTTGCAAAGTCATCTCTTAAGATGATCTTTGAAATTTCGCCACTATACTGGCCTAAATTTAGCTCGCAGACTAAAATTTTCTTAAATTTATCTGATATCTCTTTTAGTTTTTTAGCTGGAGCTGGGAAAAGTGTGAGTGGCTTAAATAGCCCTACTTTTAGCCCTTTTTCACGTAAATTTAATATCGCTTGCTTAGCTGAAAGCGCCACGCTACCAAAGGCGATGATGCAAATTTCTGCGTCATCAAGCATAAATTCTTCATATTTCTCGCACTCATCAGTGTGTAAATTTATCTTATCAAATAGCCTATTCATCGAGTATTCAACGATCTTGCCATCTTCTGTTGGAAAGCCAGTTGAGCCGTGATGAAGCCCAGTTATGTGGTAGTGATAGCCTTTAAAGAAAGGATTTAGCGTGGCTGGTGCGTCTGGTGCGGCCTCGTATGGTTTATACTCTTTTGGCTCGCCATTAAATTCTCTTCTTTTATAAATTTCTAGCTCGTTGATTTCTGGCAAACTAACCCTTGCTTGCATGTGACCTATCGTCTCATCAAGTAGCAGCATAACTGGCGTCATAAACCTAGCTGCAAGATTAAAGGCGCGCACGGTTTGCGTATAGCACTCCTCTAGGCTACTAGGCGCTAGCACTATCATATTTACATCGCCGTGAGTTGGGTTTTTAGCCTGCAAGATATCGCCTTGTGCGACGCGGGTAGGCAGACCAGTTGAAGGGCCACCGCGCATGACATTTACGATGACAAGCGGTATCTCAGCGATAAAGCCAAGGCCTATTTGCTCAGCCTTTAGTGAAATCCCAGGACCAGAGCTAGCAGTCATCGCCTTAGCTCCACTCGCACTTGCACCAAGAGCTACTGAAATTCCAGCTATCTCATCCTCCATTTGTATAAATGTGCCGCCATGTTTTGGCAAAAGCACGCTTAACTCGTGGGCGATCTCACTGCTTGGAGTGATAGGATATCCGCCAAAGAAGTTACAGCCACACTCGACTGCAGCCCTTGCTACTAGGGCATTTCCAGTTGATACTACCTCTCTCATGCGCTCTCTCCAAGTTTTGCAAATTTATTTGCCTTTACGGCCACAGCTCGCTCTTTGCTTTCAGGCGTTAGCTTTGCAAATTTAAAGCCTTTATCAGCCACATAAATGGCAAAATCAGGGCAGTGAAGCTCGCAGTCACGGCAGCCTATACAGGAGTCTGGGTGGACGACCTCTATCATCTTACCAAGCACGGCATTTGGCTCGAGCCTCATACCTAGCACGCCCGCTGGGCAGTAGCTCACGCAGATATCACAGGCCTTACACCTGCTCTCATCGACCCAAACGGGCACATTTTCTTTTACTATCATCTATATTCCTAGTCCAAATTTTCTTTTAAAAATTTAATGTTTTTTCTGATCTCAGCTTCGCTTTTGCTTAGTTGCTCTTGCTCGTTTTCGTCTAAATTTAGCTCTAAAATTTCCTTTAAGCCCTCACGTCCAAGCCTTACTAGTCTTCCGCAGCTTAGCTCATCGTTGAGTAGCACGCTAGCGCTTATTATCTCATCGCTCTTACCCATGATCATCTCGCACATCTTCACAGCCGCAGCCGCTGGCGCGTAGTAAGCTGATGTGCCAAGTAGTTTAACGATCTTTGCGCCGCCTGTGCTTGTCTCTTTTTTAAGGGTTTCTAGCTCGGTATCGCTTAAATTTAGGTTGATATTTTCTTGAGCGACGATCATCTCATCGTTGTGAGCGCCAACGATCTTTGTTTTTAGCTCTTTTGCGCCCCTATTTTTTAAAAGAGCTAGCTCATATCTGCACCTTGCGCTATCTAGCTCGCCAGCCATGCCGACTACCTTGTTTTTGCTAAAACCGCTAAATTTATGTGCCGTCCAAACCATCACGTCAAGCGGATTTGTAACGACTATTATCACCGCATTTGGTGCAAATTTAGCGATATTTTGCGCTGTTTGCTTTACGACTACGGCGTTTTTAAGCAGCAAGTCCTCTCTGGTTTGACCATCTTTCCTTGGACTTCCAGCAGTTACAATGACGATGTTGCTACCTTCTAACAAAGCAAAGTCCTCGCCACCACAAACGCTAGTTTTAGCGTTAAAGACGCAACTTGACTGCGCTAGGTCGATCGCTTTTGCGCGCGCCACGTCGCCAAATATATCTACAAGCGCGATCTCATCGCAAAGCTCTCTCATGCAAAGCGCATAAGCTATGCTAGCACCGACGTTTCCAGCTCCAACTATACTTATTTTCATCTCTTATCCTATTATTTGATTTAAAATTTCACTTGGTCTCATGACCTCATTTGCTCTTGCTTCATCTAGCAGGTAGTATCCGCCAAATTCCACGCCTGCACCATCATTTTCTCTGATCTGCCTTAAAATTTCGCTCTCATTTTTCTCTAGCTCGTCTGCTAAATTTTCAAAGATTTTACTTAAAATCCCGCCACTTTTTGCCATCTCTCTCGCCCAAAATAGCGCTAGATAAAAGTGCGACTCCCTAGTATCAAGAGTGGCATTTGGAGTTTTGTTTTCATCCAAATAGCTAGCAACAGCTCTATTTAGCGCGTCACTTAGCTCTTTTGCTTCTTTTTTTTGCCTAAAAAATGCTAGATGTTCAAGCGAAGCACTAAGTGCTAAAAACTCGCCTAAGCTATCCCAAAGCAGGTGATTTCTCTCTTTTAGCTCTTTTACAAGCGTCGGAGCCGTTCCACCAGCACCTGTCTCAAACATCGCTCCACCAGCAAGTAGTGGCACTACTGAGAGCATTTTTGAGCTGCCACCTAGCTCAAATATCGGGAAAAGATCGGTTAGATAGTCTCTTAAAACGTTGCCAGTGACGCCTATGACGTCTTTGCCGGCTCTTATTGCTTCAAGCGTTTTTGTAGTTGCTTGCTCGTAGTTTAAAATTTCAAATTTCACGCCAGCACTAGTAAATTTATCTCTAAATTTTTCAAATTTAGCTATCAAATTTCTATCATGAGCGCGGCTGCTATCTAGCCAAAATATAAGCTCATCTTTTGAAATTTCGCCTCTTTTTAAAGCAAGCTCAAACCACGTATTTATCGCATCTTCTTTTGCCTGCGTCATCCGAAAAATGTCGCCACTTTTGACGCTAAATTTAAAGACACTCTCGCCAGCTTCATCAAAAACAGCAAATTCTCCGTCCTCTTTTGCGATGAAAGTCTTATCGTGGCTGCCATACTCTTCGGCCTTTTTAGCCATTAGTCCCACGTTTGCCACGCTGCCGATTTTACTCACATCAAGTGCGCCATGCTCCTTAAAGTCCGCCACGCAGGCCTCATAAACCCTAGCGTAGGTCCTATCTGGAATCATACAAAGTGAGAAATTTAGCTCGCCGTTTTTGTCTTTTACCTTGCCAGAGTTTCTAATGAGCGCTGGCACGGAGGCGTCGATGATGACGTCATTTGGCACGTCAAAGTTGATGGCATTTTCATTTAGTGCCCAAATTTTTGCTTTTTTGCTCAAAATTTCATCAAATTTAGCCAAAATTTCATCTTTATTTTTAAGAGTTGAAATTTTAGAAAACATATCTTTTAAGCCGTTTTTTGCCTCAACGCCGTGAGCCTTAAATTCCTCAGCATATAGCTCAAAAACCTCTTTAAAATAGCTCTTTATTGCATTTGCAAAGATGACTGGGTCACTAACCTTCATCATCGTGCATTTTAGATGTAAGCTCAAAGTCAAATTCTCTTTTAGCGCCGTCTCAAAGCAGCTTTCATAAAATTTATCTAGCTCATCTGCGCTTAAAAAGGTAGCATCAACTATCTCACCACTTTGTATGGCAAGCTCTTTTAAAAGCTCTTTTTTACCATCTTTGCTTATGAAATTTATATAAAATTTCTCATCTTTTTCTGCGATTATTGAGCGCTCATTTTCATAAAAATCGCCCTTTTGCATGTAGCAAATTTTAGTTTTATTTGCCTTGTCCCAGCTGCCGTTGCTATGTGGGTGCTTTTTAGCAAATTCTTTAACCGGCGGCAGGACTCTTCTGTCTGAGTTTCCTTGTCTTAGCACTGGATTTACCGCACTTCCTAGCACTTTTTGGTATTTTTTAGCGACCTCTTCGTCGTAGTCTGTGATGATCTCATCTGGATAAAAAGGCACGTTTAAGCCCTTGCTTCTTAGCTCAGAAATCGCCGCTTTTAGCTGAACGAGCGTGGCTGAGATGTTTGGCAGTTTTATGATATTTGCCTCTTTGTGCGCGGTTAGCTCACCCAAAAGCTCTAGCTCATCGGCCTTATTTAGCCCAAGCTCTTTGCTAAAAAGAGATAAAATTCGCCCAGCTAGGCTTATGTCAGCTCTAGTTATGCTAATGCCAGCGCGGGATAAAAAGCTCTTAACGATAGGAAAGAGAGAGTAGCTTGCAAATAGCGGTGCTTCGTCGGTTTTAGTCCAGATAATGTCACTCATTTTAGCCCTTTTGATTTTTTGAAATTTATCACGTTTTTTATTAAAGCTAGTTGTATTTTAGCCCTATTTTGCGATATTTTGATTGTGCTCGCTTAAGGTTTTTGAAAAAATGTGTTTTTTTGCCTTTTTATCAAGCACAAAGTATAGATAATCGCTCTTTGCAGGGTTTATCGCCGCTTTTATCGCACTTATAGAGACGCAGCAGACTGGACTTGGCGGTATGCCGTCGTTTAGATAGGTGTTAAACTCGCTCATGTCGCTTCTTATGCGCTCAGCCGTGATCACATCGTGCGAGTAGATGCCATAGTTTAGCGTGCCGTCCATCTGCAGCCTCATGCCCTTATCTAGGCGGTTGTAGATGACTGAGGCGACAAGTGGCATCTCAGCGTCGTTTGCGGCCTCTTTTTGGATGATTGAAGCGATGGTTAAAATTTTAAACCACTTTTTCTCGTTATATTCGCCAAAAATTTTTCTGCTGATCTCGCTTTGCGCCTTTTTAGACGAATTTACAAGGTAATATGCCAGATGCCTCTCGCTGATGCCAACTGGGATCTTATAAGTATTTGGCATCAAAAAGCCATCAGCGACTGGTGCAAGGGCGTTATACTCGCTATTTAGTTTTGCTCCGTCAAGTCCAAGCTGGGCAGCGATTTGATTTAAAAAAACGATAGTAGTTTCGCCAGGGATGAGCGTGATCTCGGTCATCGCTGCCTTTGCCTTGGCTAATTTTTTTAAAAAATCAATCCTTGAAATTTTATCTTTGCCTATCTCGATCCAGCCAGACTGAGGCGAGCCGATGAAGCGCATGGCGTACTTGTCGATCACACTTAAGTTAAAGTTGCGATTAGCTAAATAAGATATAATCTCGCCTACACTTCCCTTTGGCACAAAGACGACTTTGCTCGTGTTTATGGGGCGTGCCAAATAGACAAATACGCTTAGGAAAACGATGAGTACGATATCAAAGAAAATATCTAGGTATGGCTTTTTTATAAAATTTTTTATCATCTTGATTCTTTCGCTTCTTTTGCTTTTAAAATACGGCATAAAAATTAACGATTTCGAGTTTTACGGCGTAAAATTGGAGCAATTATATATAAAGTTAGATAAAAAATTAATTGTAAGAGCAAAGCAGATCAAGCTACCAAGCTTTAAAAAAGACGTGGCGCAAAAAGCTAGCGACAAGCAACTTTTAAACCTTAGTCAAGGCGTTGATTATCTTGAGACCTTTTTTCAAGAAATTTCGCTTGAGAGCGTGCAAATCGGCGATGATTTTAAGATCAAAATTTTATTTTTAGATGATATATTTTTCGTTGATAGCCCTTATCTAAACATCGATATCAAATTTCAAAATAAGCAGAAAGATGGCATAGACCACTTCATAGTAAAAAATTTAAGTTTTAAAGACTTTAATGTCAGCATTAGCGGCGAAGGTAGCGCAAATTTTGACAAGGATGATTATAAATTTGATGGAAATTTCACCTCGCACGAGCTAAATGGCAAGCTTAGCTTTGCCTTAAAAGATACGCTTTTAACCTACAAGGCCTATGACGTAAATGCTGGCAGCATAAAGGACTTCATCGCTGAGCTTGATAGCCGCATACACCTAAACAGCGAGGTTAAAAACTGGATATATGGCTACATCGTGGCTGATGACTATCACCTAAATGAGATAAATGGCAAGGCTGACCTTAAAAAAAATGATCTTTTCTTAAACGAGCTAAATGCGACTGCAAATGCCAAAAATTTACTTGTTAAATTTGATAAAGGCTTGCCAGCCGTAAATGTCGCTGAGGCAAACATCACGCTTAATAACTCAAAGCTTAAATTTGACCTTACAGCTCCAGTTTATAAAGGCAAAAAGCTTGATGGCTCAAATGTCGCGATAAATAATATCTTTGATGAAAAAAGTGCAAATTTAGAGCTTTTTATAAAGACAAATTCTATTTACGATGAGGCGATAAATGAGATACTAAGAGCTTATAAGATCAACGTGCCAGTTAGGCAGCTAAGCGGCAAAATGGACGCTGGCTTAAAAATTTTGATAAAGCTTGATGAGAAGAGCTTAGAAAATTTTGATGAAAAAAGCGTCATCGCAAATGGCGATTTTAAGATAAGTGATGCGGTTTTAGATATCGCTGGGAGTAAATTTAATGCTAAAAGCGCCCTTGTAAAGCTCGTAAATACTTCGGCGCTAAACATCGATGCAAGCGGCTTTGGGCTTGATTTTTTTAGGGCAAATGCAAAAGCCAATATAAATTTACAAAAAAGCACCGGCGAGATAAAAGGCGTCATAGAGAGCTTTGATCTAAAAGAGAAAAGTGATAAAATTTTAGCCCTTAAAAATGAGCCATTTAGCGCGCTTCTTGACTTTAACAAGCCAAATGAAACAACGCTTAGCATTGAGCCTTTTGGGATAAATTTAAGCTTTGGCGATGAGAGCACGATAGCTACAAAAAACAGCAACTTCATCATGCAAAACTCCCCAGTTTTAAAGCAAAATGGCGTGCTTGGCTTTGATGATGTGAGCATAAAGAGCAAGGACTTTGTTAATCTTGAAATTTTGGCAAAAGGGCTTAAATTTGACATGCCGTTTTTGGATAAAAATGGCTCAAAATATGATAGAGATGACTTTTTGATCACGGTTTCAAGGGCTGGCGTAAAGGTGCAAAGTGCGAGCAAAAAACTCTCTTTAAATATCGCCGAAAAAGGCATAGAAGTTAAGAGCAACGACCTAAATTTGCTTGTGCTTGATGGCAACAGCACAAAAGAGCAAAGCACGCCACTTGAGCTCTTTGCAAAAAATGGCGACATCATCTTGCAAGATCTAAACAAAACCTTGCCATTTACCAGCTTTAGCGCCGAGAAAAAAGGCAAAAGCACCTCGCTAAATGGACTAGCAAAGCAAGGCAGAGTTGGATATTTTAGCGATGAGAAAAGCATAAATTTGGACGCAACTGATATAAGCGGCGAGTTTATAAATGGTCTTTTAGGTACCAAGAGCTTTGAGGGCGGTAAATTTCGCCTAAAAATGCTTGGAGAAAACTCTAAAAATTTCAAGGCTGAGGTGAGATTTTTTGGCACGTATCTAAAAGACTACATCTTTTATCAAAGGCTCTTAAGCTTTTTAAACTCGGTGCCGTCGCTTCTTAGCTTTAAAACACCTGACTTTAACGACAAGGGTTTTACTGTTAAAAACGGCAAAATTTTACTTACTAGAAAGGGCGATGTGATCGAGTTTTTAGCGATTGAAATGATAGGCACGAGCGCAGATATCGGCGGACGCGGCACGATCGATCTAAATAGCAAAAAGATAAACATCGATCTTGAGCTAAAGATACTAAAAGACGCAAGCGGCATCATCGACAAGATCCCACTTATCAATCAAATCATCCTTGGCAAAGACCGCTCGCTCTCAACCGTCATCGCCATACGCGGCACGACTGAAAAGCCCGAGTACTCGACGCAAATATTGCGAGATGCCCTACTCTCGCCACTAAAGATAATAAGAAACGTCCTGCAGGCTCCATTTTTGATATTTGAGTAAAGTGTTGCGCAAAAATATTATTTTAGTATAATTGCGGCGAAGTTCACGGCGGAGCTTATTATCCGCCACTCATTCTAAGTATCTTGCCAGATCCTCATCAAAACAAAACAACGCATCATTAATAAAATCTTCTAACATTTGTGGATCAATGCCTACTAAAGTTTTACCAACACGAATTGAAATTCTCGGCGTTTGATCGTCATTTAGCTTATAAAGATTTTCAAAATGAAATGCTCGGTTTCGAATTTTAACAGCAAGGTCATATAAAATCTTTACTTTTTGATAGTTTAAAAGTTTATTTTTGCGGTTAAATTTAGAATACTTTTTAAAATCAAGCTTATCAAGATTAACGATATCATTGTGAATTTTGGCTTCATCGATGATTTTTGCCCAAAATCCAAAAGTTTGCTTTGAGGCAAAGAGATCATCTAGCTCAAAGTAGCCACCAAACGATTTTAAAATACTATCAATGCTCTAAAAAGCTAGATTTCTAGTGGCAAATTTCTAAAATACCAAGTTTTGGAGCTAATGCCTGTACTAGCAAAAAGTTCTTTTTATGCTCTTGCTCGTTTTTATAGCTCTTTAGGCGTTTGGTTGAGAAAAATTTAACACTATCCATAAAAAATCAATAAATTCATAAAATTTTACGCATTATAATGCGTAAAATTTTACTTCATCTCAAGGCGCATAAGATACATATCCTCGCCGTCAGTCACCTTTAAATTTTGACTTTTACACTTTGGGCAAGTAAAGTCATTTTCGCTAAGCTCCCCGCCAAATCCACAATCCAAACACTCTACGATAATGCCTTGTAAATTTATCACAAGCTCGGCGTTTTCGCAGATCGTGCCAGCCTTATAAACATCAAATGCACTCTCCAGATAGTGTGGCTCCACTCCGCTTAAGCGACCAACCTTTATCTCGATCTTGCTTATTTCTTTTGCGTTTTCTTTGGCGGCATTTTTCTCGCAAAGGCTGACTAAATTTTGAATGATACTAAGCTCGTGCATTAGCAGATCCTTGGTAGTAGCTCGCCCTTTGGTGGCTCGAGAAATCTTCTTGATTTATAGGCGTTTTCGATGATGACGCGCTCGTTTTTGGCTTCCATTACTTCGCCTATTATCATCGCGTTTTGATCAAATTCTCTTAAAATTTTAAGTGCCTCTTCAGCCTGACTCTCATCAACAGCCATCACAAAAGTGCCCTCATTTGCAAGCTCATAAGGCTCAAATCCAAACAGCTCACAAACACCCATCACTTCGTCTGCAACCTTGATATTTTCTTCAAAAACTAAGATGTCAAATTTGCTAAATTTAGCCCACTCGTTTAGCACCGCACTTAGTCCGCCTCTAGTCGCATCACGCATAGTCTGCGGCTTTATGCCAGCGCTAAATAGCCTTAAAGCAACCTCTTTTAGGCTTTTGCAGTCACTTTTTAGATCAAGCCCAAGCTCAAATTCTTCTCTTGCTGCTAGCACCACGCCGCCGTGTCTGCCAACATCTCCAGAGATGAGAATTTTTGCCCCTGCTTTTAAATTTTTAAGCTCCACACCCTCGCAAACTATCTCGCCGATGCCTGCTGTGTTTATGAAAATTTTATCGCATTTGCCCTTTGGTACGACCTTTGTATCGCCGCAAACTACGCTCACACCGCCCTCTTTGCAAGTTTTTGCAAGCGAGCCAAGCACCTTTTCAAGCTCTTCTATGCTAAGCCCCTCTTCGATGATGAGCGAGCAGCTTAGGTATTTTGCACTTGCTCCAACCATCGCTAGGTCGTTTATCGTGCCGCAAGCTGCGATCTTGCCGATGTCGCCGCCATTAAAAAAAATAGGAGTTACCACAAAGCTATCAGAGCTAAATGCGATCTTGCCGTTTAAATTTAGTATCGCTGAGTCGTTGCTCTGCCTTAAAATTTCGTTATCAAAAATTTTAAATATCGTCTCGTTTATAAGCGAGTTCATCTCCTCGCCGCCGCCGCCGTGGCTTAGCATTATCTTTTTCATTAAATTCCTTAACCAACTCTTGCGTATTTAAAATATGCAGCACAAGCGCCCTCGCTTGATACCATGCACGATCCTATCGGATTTTGTGGGTTGCAAACCTTGCCAAAGACCTTACAATCAGTCGGCTTTGCTAGCCCTCTTAAAATTTGCCCACAAATGCAAGCCTTGCTCTCGCCAGCGCTCTCTACGCTGCAGTCAAACTGCACTCTAGCGTCAAGGTAAGCAAACTCATCTTTTAGCTTCATGCCGCTTTGCGCTATCTCGCCAAGACCTCTCCAGACAAAGTCGCACGGCTCAAAGTACTTAGCGATGAGCTCTTTTGCCTTGAGGTTGCCCTCTTCTTTGACCGCCCTTGCATACTCGTTATAGACTTCATAAGTGCCTGCGTTTTGCTGACGGACTAAATTTAACACACTTGCCATGATATCAAGTGGCTCAAAACCGCTAATGGCGATCGGTCTTTTAAACTCATCTGCTAGCTCTTTGTAAATTTTGCTACCAGTGATGACGCTTACGTGACTTGGACCCAAAAATGCGTCTATCCTTACGTTTTCGTCGCTCATTATGGCTCTGACTGGAGCTGGGACGGTCACGTGATTTATATGAAAGTATAAATTTTTAATGCCCTCTTGCACCACTTTTTCAACTAAATTTGCGCTCATCGGCGTCGTCGTCTCAAAGCCAATGGCGAAAAATATGACCTTTTTGTCTGGATTTTGCTTAGCTATATTTAGCGCATCAAGTGGCGTGTAAAGTGCCCTTATGTCGTGTCCCTCGCCGCGAAGCTTTTGCAAGCTTGTCTTTGAGCCAGGCACTCTTAGCATATCAGCTAGCGTGCAAAAGATCACATTATCCATGCTAGCTAGCTTACAGGCCTCATCTATGCGGCTTTTTGGCATCACACAGACCGGACAGCCTGGGCCATGGACGAAATTTATATGCTCTCCAACTAAACTTGGCAGTGCAAATTTCATAATGCTATGCGTGTGACCACCGCAAATTTCCATGATATTTAGCGGTTTTACGCTCTCTTTTTGTATGAGTTTTGAAAGGGCTAGGATTAAATTTTTATCGCGAAAATCATTGATAAGATCCATCAAATTTTCCCCGCGTCCATATCCTCAGCGATCTTTTGATAGACCTCCAAACTCTCAAGCGCAAACTGCGTGTCGATCTTTTGCATGGCGTATCCAACGTGGATTAGCACGTATTCGCCAACTTTTACCTCTTCAGAGATGAGATCTAGGCTTACCTTTCTAGTAACGCCCAGAGTCTCGACGGTAGCAACGTTATTTTCATCTATTTCTATTACTTTTGAAGGGATCGAAAGACACATTATCTTAGCTCTTTTTTAAATTCCAAATAACTTATCCACTTATCGATGCCCTCGCCTGTTTTGCTATCTATCACAAAGATATCGACCTTTGGATTTAGCTTTCTAGCGTCGTTTTTAACTCGCTCGATATCAAAGTCAAAGTGCGGCGCAAGCGAAGCTTTTGTGATTAAAAGCACGTCAGCAGCCCTAAACATCACTGGATATTTGCTAACCTTATCATCGCCCTCTGGCACTGAAAGAAGCACAGCGTTAAAGTGTGAGCCAACGTCGTAGCTTGCAGGACAGACTAAATTTCCAACATTTTCTATAAAGACTAGATCAAGCTCATTTAGTGGCAGGTGATGAAGTCCCTCATGCACCATAAATGCGTCCAAGTGGCAGGTCTGACCTGTGCTTATCTGATGAGCTTTTGCGCCAGCTTTTACTATGCGGTCGGCGTCTTGATTTGTCTCTAAATCACCCTCGACAACGCCTATTTTAAATTTGCCAGCCTTTATCGTAGCTTCTAAAAGCGTAGTTTTGCCAGCGCCTGGACTACTCATCAAATTTACACAAAGTATCTTTTTCTCATCAAGATGCGCTCTGTTGTGAGCGGCCTCTTTGTCGTTTTCAGATAGAATTTTCTCTATCACGTCTATGGTTTTGCTCTCGTTTAGCACAGGGTGCGCGTGAGCCTCGTGGCTATGCTCGTGAGCGTCATGAGCGTGCTCTGTATGCCCATCGTGAGTGTGTGGGTGTGAGTGAGTGGTGCCATCAGCGTGAGTGTGAGTGTGGGCGTGATTACCCATTGAACAACCGCAATCTTTACACATTTTATTATCCTTTTTTATTAATTTTCAGAGATTTTAACGCTTAAATTTAAAAATAAAATTAAAATTTAAGGGCATTTTATGCAAATGAGATAAATTAACCCGTTTTTTAATCATCCTTTAAATTTACCTTTGATCTTGCAAGCGAACTGGCTCTTCAAAGCTCTCGTTATCATCTACGTAGTTATTTTCTTCTAAATTTTCATCATTATTTCTTTTTTTGCCATTTGGTGTGATGATGATATCTTTTATCCTTGCCCTACCATCATCCATCACCATCAAAACAGCAACAGCATCCACATCTTGATCCATCATCTCTCGCTCAGTCTGCTTTGCCTTTTTAGTTGGCATATAAAACTCTTCGATGCCATATTTTACAAATAAATATCCATCAAATTTGCCAGCTAAGAAAAGAGCGTCTTTTGGCTTAGTAAAGCTAAATTTATCAAAAGCGTAAGTAGCATTAGCATCTTGCTTTAAAATGGCGTAAATTTCATCATTTTTTGAGATATTTCTATCATATATATATATCTCAACGCCAGTTTTTTCATCAAATTTAGACTGCTGTAAATTTGAAAAATCTGAAAAATCATAGCTCAAGCTCACGTAGTTTCCGCGAAAGAGATCCCTTGGATCGTAAAGTTTTACCCTCACTTTTACCTCTTTTCCAAGATAAAGTGGCATGAGCGCGTATGCAAGCATCGCAATTATTAGTAAAATTTGAAAAATTATGGCTAGTATTAGTGATCTTATCTTCATTTTTTGCCTCCTTTTTTAGCAGCGACTGCGAGCACGACGAAGGCAAAGACGATAAATAGCGCCGTAGCCCCCAAATAATCGCCTATTAGCTCAAAGTATCTAACCACCGCAACTAAGAATATCATGCATAGTCCAAGCGTTAGCTCGCCATTTTTGATAAGCACGGCTGCGACGATGATGTTTGCTAGCGAGAAGAAGATATTTGCATATCCAACGCCTAAGCTAAAGACAAATGGCAAAGCAAAGAGTATCAAGCCAAGAAGCAAGCCGCTTTTGTTTTTCTCTTTGAAAAATAGCGCAATGCTAGCGATGCTAAATACGGCAAAAACCTTGCCAAAACTGCTATAAAAAAATGCTTTTGCAAACCAAAATTTATCTTCTTCTAGCTCGTAGATATCGCCATTTGCATAAGCTATCAGGCAAACGATCAAGATAATGATGCCAAGATACTTGCCAAAGCCTTTTACAAGGTGCGCTAGCCTATCTCTAAAGCCAGCTAACGTGCTAAAGAGTGCGACAAGTAAAAGCGCGTATGAGAGCGATAAAGTAGCAGCCATCGGCGCTCTAAACATAAGATCATCATAGCCATAAAATTCGTTAAACCCACTGATCCTAGCGCAAAGCGAAACGATGTAGAAAAATATATCTGCTAGAAGCACAATCGCAAGAAATACTGAGTCGCTTTTATAAAGTGTGTAGGCACCAAGTGCTATAAAGACGATAAATTCATAAGCAAACTCGCCGCCCATGCCCTTTAAAACAAACCAAATCGTCGCAAAAACGAGACTTTGAGCCACTAGCAAGGCCTTTTTGCTAGCAAAAGAGAGCGCAAACGCTCCAATGCTCCAGAGCAAAACTCCGCCACTTGGCTCGTCGCTAATATTATAAATTTGAGCGATAAGCGCTATGGCTGCGCCGTAGCAGAAATTTCCCAAAAAGAGCGTAGCCGTGCCAAGCTTGTCTTTGCCTTTTTTGAGATAATAAACTCCACCAAAATTTAAAAGAGCAAGCACTCCAAAGATGATGACAAGGCGCCCCATCCTTGGTATCTCCTCCCAGTAAGCTCCAACTAGCGTAAAAAATGCCAGCGCGAAAAAGAGATAAGCAACCAACTTTAAGATAAAGCTAGTCTTTTCGCTATGAGCGTTTAGATCTATTTCATATAAATTTGCTATCTTTAAAGCAGTGGCCTTATCGACCACATCCTCTTTTTGCCAGCGATCTAGCTCTTTGGCCAGAAAATTTCTATTGTAAAAATTCATCTTTCATTCTCTTTAAATGACATTTTTTTGTGGCTAATAATAGCATACAAGCGCCAAAAATGCCAGAACAAAAATAAAGCAAAAAGAGAGAAACTTAAAAAGCCAAAAAAGAACTTGGGCGGGCTTTTGCAAATTTAGCTTTAGCCAAAGCCCAAGCAAAAAACGGTCATCAAACTATTTTTACCAAAAAGATACATGGCATGCGCAAAAAAATGCAACAAAACCCTGCTATAAATTTGCAAAAATGGATCACAAAAACTGCTAAAAAACTAACAAAAAGACAAAATAAGACAAGCTCCGCAGCCAAGAGCACTGCTAGCTATTTACAAAAATCCTAAATTTAACAGCCAAAAAAAGCTTTTAGCTTAAAATTTAGGCACAGCAGCCTTTGTAAGTTTAGAAAACTTAACACCCTTTAAGCCAGCAATCCTATCAGCAAAGCGCTCTATCTTCTCCGCTTCGCCCCTTATAGAGATCGTTTCTAAGCAGTTGTGGTGATCGACATGAACGTGATTTGTGCAGATGATCTTCACATCAGAGTCATGCTCGATATCCATTTTTTTATTCACCAAATCGTTGTGATGATGCACATAAATGAGCGTCAAAACCCCAATCAACTCCTCGTTAGCGTCCTTCCAGCTGTCGCTTACGATCTTTTCACGGATCAAATCCCTTGTAAATTCACTCCTAGAAGCGTAGCCTTGTTCGCTAACTTTTCTATCTAGTTCGTCTAGTAATTGACTAGGCAAAGAAACACTAAAACGTATAACACTATCCATTTTTTGCTCCTTTCTCGTTTGATTACCGTTTATAATCATTATACATCACTTATTAGAAAATGTGGATAAATAATAATAAATTTGCCCTAAATTTACGTTAGAATCGTTACTGCAGAATTTCTTATTGATATAAAATTTCAAATTTAATTTAGTAAATTTTTTGTAAATAAGCTCAAGCAAAGTCTTATTTTGAAAAACTCCACCACTTAGCAAAATATCTTTTTTCTCACTTTTAGAAATTTCAAAAATGATATCAGCCATGCCATTTATAAATGCCGTTGCAGCAACTCTTGGCTCATCTTTTAAGGCACTTTTAAAGGCATCTTTAAAGCCGATAACTCCGTCATTTAGGCTAAATTTATAACACGCATCTAAATTTTTATCATAAAGCGCCTCAAGCCTCATACCGCTTTCGCCCTCAAAGCTTGAGTGAGAAATGCCACATATTATCGCACCAAACGCGTCAAATATCCTACCAACCGAGCTAGTTTTTACTAAATTTAACCCCTTTTGCTCCATCATCTTGAAATTTCTAAGCACCTTTTCATCGAAATTTACTAAAAATTTACGCCCCTCGTCTTCAAGCTGATACTTCAAAATAATAGAATAAGCGATGAGATAGATATTTTTTATGCTATTTTCGCCGCCAAATAAGCTAAATTCATCAAAGTGATAAACTCTCTCGTAACTCTTTTTATCTAGCCTAAAGACCTCGCCACCCCAAATTTTGCCGTCTTCTCCGTATCCAGTGCCGTCAAAACAAAAGCCAAGATACTCTTTGTCTGGCAAATCATTTTCAAAGATCACACTTAGCAAATGCGCGTAGTGATGCTGCAGATGAACTAGCTCAAAGCCCTGATCTTTTGCCCATTTTGTATTTAAAAAATTTGGATGAAGATCGGCTATGACCTTGTCTATTTTTAGATCATAAGTCGTTTCAAAAAGGGTGAAAATATCCTTAAACCTATCAAAAGTCGCAACATTTTTTAGATCGCCGATATATGGACTAACCATCAAAAGTCCGTCTTTGTAGATGCAAAATGAGCTTTTTAACTCCGCTCCAAGGGCTAAAAATGTCCCTTTTTGCTTAAAATTTGTATGGATGAAATTTGGATTTAACCCACGACTTGTCCTTGTAAAAATTGTCTCATCACCAACGCAAAATGCGATACTATCGTCGCTTGGTGAGTAAATTTCTCGGTCGTGATCAAGATAAAAGTCTATGACGTCACCTAGTTTCTCCCTTAGCTCGCTCTCGTCCTTTATCACAACCTCACCTGAGATGTTTGCGCTAGTTGCGATAATGTCGTGTTCTAAGTGGTCAAATAGCAAAAGATGTATGCCGCTAAATGCAAGCATGACACCAAGCTTGTTTAAATTTGGAGCGACGCTTTTTGCGATATTTGAGCCATTTTTTGCTTCAAGCAAGACGATAGGCTTTAAATTTGAGCTAAGAAGCTTTGCCTCCGCCTCTGAAATTTGCGCTATCTCTCTAGCGTTTTGTAAATTTTTACTCATAAGCGCAAATGGCTTGCTTGGGCGGTGCTTTCTAGCTCTTAGCTCGCAAACTGTTGCTTCATTTGTCGCATCGCAAACCAGATGAAAGCCACCAAGCCCCTTAATGGCTAAAATTTTGCCCTCGTTTATGAGCTTAGCCGCCTCTTTGGCTGCTTCGTTTTTACTAGCCAAAACTTTGCCAAATTTATCTTTTAGATAGAGCTTTGGCCCGCAGTTTGGGCAAGAGATCGGCTCTGCGTGGTAGCGACGATTAAGCGGATCTTTGTACTCGCTCTCGCAAAATTTACACATCTTAAACTCATTCATCGTCGTATTTACCCTGTCATAGGGCAAGGCTTTGATGATGGAAAATCTCGGCCCGCAGTTGGTGCAGTTTATAAATGGATATTTGTAGCGTGAGTTTGTGGGGTCATAAAACTCGCGCAAGCAGTCATCGCAAAGTGCGTAATCAGGCAAGATAGGCGCTTGTTTGGTCGCTGATTTTGAGGCGATTATCTCAAGCTTTTCATAAATTTTATCTATCTTAAATTTATGCAGTTCATCGATCCTAGCAAGGGCTGGTAGCGAGCTAAAAAGCTCCTTTTCAAAAGCCAAAAAGCTGGCCTCTTCGCCGCTAAAATTTAGCTTCACGCCCTCATCATCGTTGTAAATTTCGCCAACTAGGGCAAATTTATGCGCCAAAGTATAGACAAAAGGTCTAAAGCCAACGCCTTGAACTAAGCCTTTGATCTCATATCTAAAGCTTGATTTCAATGCCAAATCCGGGGTCAAAATTTGTTTTTATATTTGGGTTTAGGTGCTTTTTTATCAAGTTGCTAACTACCTTATTGTAAAATAAATCCCCGCTCAAAGTAACATTTTTAATGTTAAATTTATCTCGTTTTTCATAGCTAAAATCGCTCAAAAAATGTGCCAAAGACTCGGTGCAACCAAAGCTGATATTCTTCTCTCCAGCGCCAGCAAGGATAAATGAAATAATACTTTTTACAAACTTAACCCCGTCTAAACCAAAGTCATCTTTCATCTTATAATCGATCCTAACGCCTTTTTGACCGCTAAAATCGCTTGCCATAAGAAGCAAATTCTCCCCTGCTTTTTTAAAGTCACTACTTGTGCCAAGCAAGTGTCCAGCTATGCAAAATAGCGAGAAAAAGCTAGCGTTTGAGCTAAATTTACCACTCGGCAGGGCGCGCTCTTTACTGAAGTTTTCAAGTAGCCTTTCGCCACCCTCCTCAGCCCTTATAAACTCATAAATTTCTTCAAAGCTACTAAATTTAGGCAAAAAGAGAAGCTGCGTTTTGCTTGATTTTGAAAGCAGGCAAATTTCATCATCGCTAAATTTGCTAAATTTAAGCCCCAAAGCCACCTCGCCAAAATAGCTAAGCTCAAATTCCTCATCTTTTGTGTAAAAAAATGGGCTTAAAAGTGCGCTATTTTCAAGTAAAGCAAGCCTTGAAAGAGCGTTTTTTTGCTCCTTTACAGAAACGCTTAAAAAGCTAAAGCTCTCTTTATTTAGCTGTTCGCAAAGGGCGTAAATAAAAAGGTCATTTGGCGCCATCATGTCAAAAAATAGCGGTGCGCCCTTGTGATTTTGCCTATAAATGGCTGTCGTTTTTAGTGCCAAAAGTGGCTTTTCAAAGCTAGCAAGCGCGATCTGCGCCCTATCACCAGCTATAAAAATTTTTGGTAGCTGCTTTAAATTTGTAGGTATCAAGAAATTTGCATCAAATTTTACCCCAAGAGAAATTTCATATAAATTTTCATCTTGCTCTATGCAAACGCTCTTACCATTTTTTAGTAAATTTAGGCAGGTTTTTAGCTTTTCATTAAAATTATCAAGCGTTATCTCACCATCAAATTTACTCAAAGCAAGCGTGCCACTTTCATTTAAAATAGCCTTGCCATTAGCCAAAAATGCCGCCGCTTGAGATGGGCTAAGCGTGCCAAATTTTACCTCTTTAATCTCACCTGCCGCGTCAAGCTCATTTGCTGTATCAACCTCGCTATGCTTTATATAAAGGCTATAAGGCAAAATGGCGCTAGCTCTGTCTGCTATGGCGCTAAGCTCCTTGGCAAAGCCACTTACTTTTAGGCAAATTTGATCATCTTTGCAGCTTATAGAGTGCAAAAGATCTTTAGCCAATACACGTAAAAATGGCGCCAAAAAGGCTGGGTCTTTAAAACAGTCAAATTTAAAAGCAAGTATCATTTTAAACCTTTTTTGGCGTAGTCATCGAGGGTGTCGTTTAGGGTGAAATTTGCCACCTTTTCGCACTTAAAATCAAGCTCTTTTAAGTGTTCAAGTAGCGTTTTTTCTAGGATGTTAGAAGCTTTTATCACTTCATCTGAGAGGCTAAAATTTGATGATTCTATGCGGCTTGGCACGATGCCTAAGATTTTGGTTGTCGGTCTGTCGCCTGCAAGCTCCATTAGATGAAGGGTTTGAAGCATCTCGATCTCGTGAGCCGAGCCGTCCCAGCTGATAAAATTTGGTACGTTTAGAAAGTCGAAAAAATAAACATCGCCCACGCTTGCGCCATTTGCGCTAATGCAATCAACGACGATAAGATAGTCAAATTCGCTTATTATGTGAGTTAGAGCGAGGGCTAAAGTGCCCCCGTCCATTAGAGTAAGTTCGTTTTTAGAGCTTGTAAATTTATAGTTTTTAGCCATCAAATTTACAAAATGAACACCTATGCCCTCATCAGCAAACATAACGTTGCCGATGCCAAGAACTAGCACTCTCATCAGTGTTCTTTTACAAATTTATAGCCGCTAACGATGGCGTCCATCGCTCCATTTTTGCCTTTAACGGCGTTAAATATCGCCATATAAACGTGAATTGGCACAAATATCATGATGATCCACATGCAAATTCTATGTATCGTTCTAACATTTGCTAGTCCGCCCATAAGCTCTTCAAAGTATCTCGCTGGCTCATATATCGCTCCGCCAAGCCCATTGTGATAAACGTGAGCGTAAAGCACTAGGCCAGTTAGGCAGATGAGCGCTAAGATGACGTAAAAGAAAAAGTATGAGGCAAACTGCAATGGGTTATAAACGCCCCTTAAATGCGGGTGCGGTCCCATAAAGATGTAGTACTTTATCTGCGCTATCCAAACTTTTGGACTTAAAAAATCAAGCACGCTCATCCACTCTTTTTTGCTGTGTTTATCAAAGACAAATAGATAGAATTTAAAGATAAATACAGCTATTAGCACAAAGCCAGCGACCTGGTGCGCCAAACGCCACTTTGCTTGCATGAAATTTGTAGGCTCGCTTGTGATCTCTGGACTCATAAAGACATAAGAGATGTAGTAGCCGCTCACAACCAAAAGCGTGATAGCTATAAATCTAATCCAGTGTGTCAGCCTAACGCCGATGGAGAATTCGTATTCGCTGATCCTGTCAGGATTTTTATGTGACATCTTTTCTCCTTACAAATTTGGATTTATCTTATAAGTACTCAAATCATTTCCCTTCGTGTCCATAACATGCACGGCACACGCGATGCAAGGATCGTAAGAGTGAATTTTTCGTATTATCTCAAGTGGTTTTGAAAGATCAGCGATCTTTAAGCCTATCAAGCACGCCTCGTAACTTCCCATTTGACCTTTGGCGTCTTTTGGAGAGGCGTTCCAAGTGCTTGGCACGACTGCTTGCCAGTTTGAGATGACACCATCTTTTATGCGGCACCAGTGGCTTAGCGCGCCTCTTGGAGCGTTACCTTGAAAATTTCCTTTATATTCTTTTTTGTTATCTATTACATATTTTGTGCAAGTCTCTTGATCTGTCTTTAAATTTTCGATCAAGGCATTAAATGCGTCCATTGTGTGCTCTGCGACCACTTTTGCCTCAAGCATACGAGCAGCGGTTCTGCCTAGAGTTGAAAAGACTGCACTTAGTGGCAAGCCACTCTTTGCTAAAAACTCATCAACTACCTTTTTAACTCTCTCGTTGCCTTTAGCGTAGTTTATGACGATGCTTGCGATCGGTCCTACTTGCATAGGCATGCCATCATATCTTGGTGCTTTGATCCAGCTATATTTGCCCTTTGTGTCAAAAAGCTTGCTGTGAGCTAGCTTGCCCTCGCCGTCTATGCTCTCGCCATCAACAAGGCCTGTGTAGTTTGCCTCTGTCTCGCCGTCGTATGGATGAAGCGCTTTGTCATTTTTATACCAAGATCTTGTAGCCTCTTCTGTAATTTTATTTTCGTCGATATCATAAACCTTGCTAATATCACCATTTAAGATGATGCCACCTTTAAATAGATGGTCATTTTTGCCGATCAAAAACTCATCGTAGCAGAATAAATTTGATACGCCAACGTCGTTTAGAACGCTTGGCTCGTTTGCATAAGCCTTAGCAGCCATCAAAATATCTGGATAGTAAGCTCTATCTACAAATTCTTTGATCTCGGCAAATTTACTCATATATTCGCCCATTCTAGCTGGATCCATAAGATCCATCACGCAGGTCACGCCACCAACTGTTAGGCTTTGTGGGTGTGGGTTTTTCGCGCCAAAGATAGCCATCATCTGGGCTGCTGTTCTTTGAATTCTAAGACACTCTAAGTAGTGAGAGAGGACGATTAAATTTTGCTCAGGAGTAAATTTATATGTGCTATGTCCCCAGTATGCGTTGGCAAATGGTCCAAGGTTGCCCTTTTTAACAAAGGCTTCAACCCTCTCTTTTACCTCTTTTAGTTTATCAGCTCCCGTGGCAAATGGCGTGCTTGTGTATTTAAACGCCTCTTCGCTAGCCTTATGCACGTCTGCGCTTAGTGCAGAGACGACATCTGCCCAGTCCATGCCGTGAAGCTGATAAAAGTGCACGATGTGATCATGAAGATATAAAGCTGCGTTCATAAGCGTTCTAGTTAGCTCAGCATTTAGCGGAGGCTTGATACCAAGGGCGTCCTCAACTGCGACTATGCCTGCTCGGTAGTGCGAGTATGTGCAAACGCCGCAAATTCTTTGCATGAAAAAGCCAGCATCTCTTGGGTCTCTGTTTTTTACTATCTGCTCTAAGCCTCTCCAAAGAGTTGAGCCAGAGTACGCCTCTTTGACAACGTTGTTTTCATCGACTACGACTTCTATTCTTAAGTGCCCTTCGATACGTGTTATAGGGTCTATTACTATTCTTTTTTCACTCATTTTTTCGCCTTATTCTTTATCTTTACTCATACAAGCTAGTGCAGCGTGAGCCGCTATGCCAACACCAGCAAGTGCTAAAATTCCAATGCCTATTTTATCACTTACATTATCAGCGCCAAGCCCCAAAACAGTGTCAAATAGCCTATCAGCCATCGGCTCTTCAAACGGCCCCATCGTATCCCAGAAGTCTGGCTCTGAGCAGCCTATACAGCCGTGACCTGCTTGAACTGGCCATGATGTGTGTTGATTAAATCTCTCGCGCGAGCAGTTATTAAATGTATATGGGCCTTTACAGCCTACTTTGTATAAGCAGTAGCCATTTTTTGCGCCCTCGTCGCCAAAGCTTTGGACAAACTCGCCTGCATCAAAGTGTCCGCGTCTCTCGCAAAGATCGTGAATTCTTAAGCCATAAGCCCATTTTGGTCTGTTATAAACATCAAGTGCAGGCAAAGTGCCAAATAGCAAAAAGTGAAGCACGTTGCCAACGATGTTCTTCTCGCTTGGAGGACAGCCTGGCACGTTTATGACTGGCTTATCAGTCACCTTTGAAAGGCCGACTGAATTTGTTGGATTTGGCTTAGCTGCTTGGATACCGCCAAAGCTAGAACAGGTGCCAATGGCAAAAATAGCAGCAGCGTTAGCAGAGGCATTTACGGCGTGAGTTTTGCCTGTTGTGCCGTGAGGTCCGACTGTTAAAAAGTGCTCAGTAGCTCCCGTTGGCACGCCACCTTCAACTAGCAGGATGTATCTGCCCTTATATTTTTCTATCGCATGCTCTAAATTTTCTTCAGCTTGCCAGCCAGCAGCCGCCATGATAGTTTCGTGGTATTCAAGGCTTATGTAGTCAAATATAAGGCTATCTATGCTTGGAGCGTCAGTTCTTAGCAAGCCCTCGCTACAGCCAGTGCATTCTGCCATGTGAAGCCATATCACTGGGAGCCTATCGCTTAGCTCAGCAGCGCGAGCAACCATCGGCGTCATCGCACTTGGCAATGCCATAAAGGCTGTCATCGCGCCAGCCCACTTCATAAAATCACGCCTAGTAAAGCCCTTATCTTTTAAAAGCTGCGCAATACTAGTGTCATTTTTCATCTTAGGCAATGCACTAAGTTCGCTTAAGCGTCTATCTATCTTTTGACGCAAGTCATTATTCATATAAGCTCCTTCGTTAGAAATTTGTTTTATATGTATAGTATCTTTGTTTTAAAAAGAGTAAAATTATTTTATGATATTAGTAGTTATGTTTAAATAAATTTTAAAATAAAATTTTAAATGCCTTAAAATCAATAATCTTAAAATATGTTAAAAAATAATATTTAGTGAGAATTTATCCTATTTTGAGAAATGATATGGCAAAAATTCTATTTTTCTGAAAGTAAATATCAATTAAATTTTTAATAATTTTATAAATAATTTAGTATTTTTAAGAAGAGTGAAATTTAAGGTATAAATTATAAAAGCCTAAATGGGTTAAATTTAGGCTTTTAAATTTGTATTAAAATGGCCAGATAGCCTCCATAAGTCTTGTGCCCCAAGGTTTTTTGGTAGATTTGTCTAGCTCGCCCTCAGTTTTATACAAAATTTTGGCATCAGCTATGTATTTTGAGTCGATTTCGTTGTTTTGCGAGATGTCGTAAGGTCTGATGACGCCACTTACTTGCATGATCTGCTTTTCGCCGTTGATAAGTAGCTCGCGGCTGCCTTCGATGAAGTAGTTGCCGTTATTTAGGATCTTGATGATCCTAGCTGAGATGGTCGCGGTAAATTTCTCGCTTCTGTTGCTCGTGCCACTACCTGTAAATTTATTGCCGCCACCTGCTTTAAAGCCGATGTCGCCGTATTTGTTTAGATTATCAGCCACGGTTGAGAGCGGTGCAGCTCCAGCTGTAAAAACGCCGCCACCAAGCGAAATGGTGCTATCTTTGTTGGTGCTTTTGCTGCCACTTGAAATTTGACTTGCATTTTCTGAGATGACGATGGTTACGATGTCATTTACATTCATCGCCTTTCTATCTGAAAATAGCGGGTTGTCGCCCTTGCCAAAGAGGCTACCTGCGTTGCTTTGACCGCTACCACTATCTTTTGAAGGGAGTTGCTCGACATAAACTGGAGGTTTCATATTGATGTGAGGATCTGCACTTGGGGTGCAACCTGTGTAAAAAATGCCCGCAAATGTGACGAGCCATATCTTTTTATAGTTCATAAAATGCCTTAAAATAAGTATCTTTGTGCTAAGATTAAGCAATTTAAGTTCCCAAAAAGGTCACAAATGAAAAGTTGTTACATTTTTTCAGACAAAAATCTAGCATATTTGCAGGAAATTATAGCTACAAAATTCAAAAAAGTTGAGATCTTTAAGATAACTCCAGACGAAAATGACAAAAAGAATCTAATAAATTTAAATGAAAAGGAGTTTTTTTTAAAATTTATAGATAAATTTGAAGAGTTAAAGGCCAAGAGCGACTTCGTCATAGTCGTTGGCTGTGAGGGCTTTAGCGTCTTTGGCAAGAGCGAGCTAAATTTAAAGCTAGCTAGAAATTTAAACGCTCCAATCTTTGATGAAAACGCAAACGAGCTAAGGACACTAAATTTAAACTCAAAGCTTCTAATAACTGATAAATTTGATGAAATTTTAAACTATGAGCACGACATCATCACGCCATTTAAATTTCAAAGCTTACTTCTAAAAAGAGCCAAAGCGGCAAACAAAACAGTCGTTTTGCCAGAGAGTGATGATGAGAGAATTTTAAAAGCAGCCCACATCGTGCTAGAAAAAGGTGCTGCAAATATCATTTTGCTAGGGCTTGAGAGCGAAATTTCAAAAAAGGCAGCCACTTTGGGGCTAAATTTAAGCAAAGCAAAGGTGCTAAACCCAGCACAAAACGAGCTGAGCGAAGAGTTTGCAAAGAAAATTTATGAGCTAAGAAAGCACAAAGGCGTCGATGAAGCCAAGGCAAATGCGCTTGCAAAAGATAAAATTTACTTTGCCACGATGCTAATACATGAAAGCATAGCAGACGCACTTGTAAGTGGCGCTACGATGAGCACGGCTGATACTATCCGCCCAGCTCTTCAGATCATAAAAACAAAGCCAAATGTAAGCGTGGTAAGCGGGGCATTTTTCATGGCGCTTGAAGAAGAAATTTTACTCTTTGCAGACTGCGCCGTCACACCAAATCCAAGTGCAGATGAGCTAGCTAGCATCACGCTAAGTAGCGCTCAAACAGCAAGTGCCTTTGGTCTTAGCCCAAAGATCGCCATGCTAAGCTACTCTACGGCTGATAGTGGCAGCGGGGCTGATGTGGAGTTTGTAAAAGAGGCTGCCAAAAAGGCGAGCGAGCTTGATGAGAATTTAAAAATAGCTGCGCCCATTCAGTTTGACGCGGCGGTTGATCTAAGTGTGGCTAGCAAAAAGATGCCAAATTCCGATGTCGCTGGGCAGGCAAATGTATTTATATTTCCAAATTTAAACTGCGGAAACATCTGCTACAAGGCAGTTCAGCGAAGTGCAAACGCCCTAGCAGTGGGGCCGATACTTCAAGGGCTAAAAAAGCCAGTAAATGACCTAAGCCGCGGCTGCCTCGTCGAGGACGTGGTCAATACCATCTTAATAAGCGCGATACAAGCAGGAGAGTGATATGAGAATTTTAGTTTTAAACTCAGGTAGCAGCTCGATAAAATTTCAGCTTTTTGAAATGCAGACAAAAACAAGCCTAGCAAGCGGTCTGGTTGAGCAGATCGGCAGCAACAGCTCAAGAGCGGCGCTAAAGGCAAATGGCGAAGTTTATGAGATAAAACGCTTTATAAAAGACCACCACGACGGACTTGAGGCGATGAACGAGCTATTTGTCACTTCAAACACCTTGCACGATCTAAGTGAGCTTGACGGCATAGGACACAGGATAGTGCATGGTGGCGAGAGCTTTTTTAGCTCGATGATCGTTGATGAAAGTGTCATTAAAAAGATCGAGGAGATAAGCCCTCTTGCCCCACTTCACAACCCAGGCCACCTTGCTGGCATAAAAAATGCTATGAAAGAGAGCAAAAATGTCCCTCACGTGGTCGTTTTTGACACGGTTTTTCATCAAAGCATGCCAGAGTACGCCTACCGATATGCCCTACCTTACGACGTTTGCAAAACTCATCACATCAGAAAATACGGCTTTCACGGCACATCGCACAGATATGTCTGCAAGCAAGCAGCAAAAATGCTTGGCATTGAGTTTGATAAATTTAACGCTATCTCACTTCATCTAGGCAACGGCGCCTCAGCTTGTGCGGTGCAAAATGGCAAAAGTATCGACACCTCGATGGGTCTTAGCCCGCTTGAAGGGCTCATAATGGGCACAAGAAGCGGCGATATGGACCCAGCTGTGGTTATCTATCTGCTAAATATCGGCGTTTTAAAGTGGAACGAGATCGATAACTTTTTAAACAAAAAGAGCGGACTTTTTGGAATTTGTGGCTCAAGTGACATGAGAGATGTCGTGGCAAAGATGCAAAACGACGAGCGAGCAAAGCTTGCCTTTGATATGTTTTGCTACCGAGTGAAAAAATACATCGGCTCATACTACGCCATTTTAGGGCGTGTTGATGCGCTCATATTTACTGGCGGCATCGGTGAAAATGCGCCAAATACAAGGCAAAAAATTTGTGATGATCTAAAGCATCTTGGTATCCACATCAATCACGAGCTAAATTTCTCTGACAAGCGAGGCGAGAGGTGCATAGATGAAGAAGGTGCAAAGATAAAAACGCTCATCATACCAACCAACGAAGAGCTAGAGATCGCTATAGAGACAGCCAGAGTGATAAAAGAGAGAACTCTTTAAGTATGAAATTTCCACTTGACTGCAAAGATAGTTTTGAGAGCTCATTTATATTTTGGCTAACTCGCTATGTCAAATTTAAACTTAGCTCGCTTTCAAACAAGGAGCTAAGAGACCCAAAAGCGCTTGCAAGTGTAAATTTCGCCCTAAGCCGTGAGATAAAAAACATAGAGCAGCTTGATGGCCTTGTAAAAAGCGCAAGAAATGCAGGACTAACTGGTATAAATACCTACTTTAACCCGCTTAAAAAGATATATGAGACGATGAAATTTTATGAGCTTAGCAGCCTAAAGCAGATCGATGAAGAGCTGCTAAGTGAAATTCTAGCTAGCACAACTGGCGGACTAAGTGATGCGAGCAAGAAAAACTATAGAATTTCAGTGATAAATTTCTTTGCCTTTTTAGACAAACAAAACGAAGAGGACGGCAAGGCTCATGTTTTTGATATAAATTTAAAAAACTGGGGCGGCGTTAGTGGCAACAAAGGGCAAAAGCTGCCTGAGTTTATGGGCGAAGAGGAGGTCAAGAAATTTCTTGAAGCGATCGAGGAGAGTGACTTTAAGCAAAACTCAAACCGCAATAAGCTCATCATCAAGGTCATTATCTTTACTGGCATCCGTGTGAGCGAGGCGCTAAATTTAAAGAGAAAAGATATCACCGAAGATGGCGATCTTTTTATCATTAGAATTCGTGGCAAAGGCAACAAATACCGCATCGTAATGATAAAGCGCCACCTAATCGAAGCTCATCTAAACGCAATCGCCATAAACTACATAAACAAAGAGGGCTATCTTTTTATAAATAAAAAAGGCACAAGGCTCACGCAGGCTTATGTTAGCCGTATCGTGGAGCAAATTTTGTTTAAAGCTGGCATCAGAAAAGAGAAAAACGGCGCTCACATGCTGCGCCACACCTTTGCAACTATGCTTTATAAAAAGCAAAAAGACCTCGTGCTAGTGCAAGAAGCCCTTGGGCATGCGAGCCTAAATACCTCGCGAATTTACACGCACTTTGATAGTGACAAGCTAAAACTTGCTGCCAAAGTGGCTGAAGACTTGGCTGGCGAGTAAAATTTACAAAAAAGAGAGAAAATGAACGCAAGTTCTGTTATAGCAATGTTACAAGATAAGCTGCCAAAAAATCATGCTCAGCTAAAAACATTAGAAGACAAGCTCAACTCTTTTGATGAAACAAAAATAAATGATCTGGTTTCAAAAATCCCACAGCTTAACTTAAAATCACCTGCGATTGTCTTTTGGGTGGGTAGCTTCATCTTTGGAGTGCTTGGCGTAAATCGCTTTATGATAGGACAAACTGTCCTTGGTCTAGCAAAGCTTGCTCTTTTTATTTTATATATAGTTTTTATTTTCTTATTTTCTAAGGTAATAATTTCTGTGGACGAATGGATAACCCCTGAAGAAATGCTATATTTAATGGATTTGGCTAAAACATATTCTAAGATTATCAACATTTTTGAAATTATTATAATCATCTGGTGGGTCATAGATCTTTTTATCACTGACAAGAGCGTAAGAAAGCAAAATTTAGAAAAGATATCAAAGGCGATAGACGAGTGAAAATTTATCATGAAGAAAGCAGTAAAATTTTCGTTTTTATGCTTGTTTGACTAATCGTTAGAGCAAAGCTAAATTTGCGGTAGATGTTCGCAACGCAAAATAGCTTTGCTCTAGCATTCAAGTAAATTTATCGATTAAATTTATTGCAAATAGATCAATTTCTATGCCACGAAAAATTAGTTTAAATTTAATCTCGCAAGCTCAAATTTACTTTTTAGCTGGCTCTTCGGCTTCGATAGTTTTATTCGCTTCTTGCTCTTTAAACTCTTCAAAAAGCTCGTCATATCTAGCTTTGGCGTTTTCATAGACGCCAGATGGCAAGGTGATATTTAGATCGTCCTTTAGGCTTATGACGTCATCGCAGGCGTTTTGATAACCAAGGTCGCAGCTTTTCATAAAATAACTCACTCCAAGCTCGATATTTGAGTGCTTTTTTAGATCATTATCCATCTGCTCGTTTATCTCTTCATTTACAAACATATCGCCCAAAGCCTCGCAAGAAAGCACGTCTTTTTGCTCGCAACCATCGTAAAAAATTTCATACGCAGTTGCGTAGTCTCCGGCATTTCTAGCCTCGTTGCCCCTGTCGTAGTCATCGATGTCAAAGCCCGAGGCTAAGCTTAAAATTAGAGTTAAAAAAACTATCTTTTTCATATAAAACTCGGTGCATCGTTTGAAAATAGTATAAGATCGCCAGCGTGCGTGTTTTGGGCTAAAATTTCTTGCATTTTATTCTTGTCCTTTAGGATGATGATCTTTGGTTTTACGATGTGTTTTAGCAAAATTTGGGCATTTAGCGAGCTTGTGATAATGACAAGGTCAAAAATTTCATTTATCACCTTGGCTAAATTTGCATTTTGCTCTGCATCGCTCTCGACGATACCAGGCGTTAGTAGTACTTTTCTACCAGCGTAGGTGCTTACAAGCTCGTAGCTTGCACTCATGCCTGAGAAATTTCCATTAAAGCTATCGTCAATTATCAGCTTACCACCAGCCTTGATCTTGCTTAGGCGGTGCTCGACGTTTTTCATCTTAGATAGCGCACTATTTATCGCCTCATCGCTCATTTTTAGGTATCTTGCTACCTTGATGCAAACGGCTAAATTTGTAGCGTTAAATTTGCCAAGAAGCGGCGAAGCGTAGTTTTTGCCATCAAGCGTAAATGAAATTCCATCTAAATTTGCATTTATATCTTTTAAATTTTCATCGTAAATTTCCACATTTTCGCTTGCCTCTTTTTTTGTCGAGCTATGTAAAAATGCCCTTTGCAAACGCTCGCTTTGCAGTGCTTCAAGCTTAGTAGCTCGGATATTATCAAGCGTTTTAAAATACTCTATGTGCTGCGCGCCGATCTCGCCAACGATGACGATTTGTGGATTTAGAAATTTAGTGATCTCTAGGATGTCGCCCTTTAGCCTAGCGCCTGCTTCTGCGATGTAAATTTGCGTTTGCTCGCTTAAGTTTTCATTGATATCTTTGATGATGCCAGCCATTGTATTTACGCTGCGAGGCGTTTTATAGCAGGCAAAGCTATCTTTTAAAATTTCAAATAAGAAATTTTTGATGCTCGTTTTGCCATAGCTTGCGGTGATCAAAATGATCTTTAGCTCTTTGTTTGCGTCAAGTTTTTTAAGCGCCTTGTTTTTAAAGCCTTGAAATTTGATCTTTTCTAAAATATCACTAAAAAATAGGCTCACGACCAAGACAAAAAGTGGCATCGGAGCCAAAAATGCTTTGTGGATGATGAAATTTAAAGCGTAGTTTAAGATGATGGCACAAGTAAGGATGGCAAAAAAGTGCTTGATCCTGCCAGTAAAGACTAGCTTTTTATCAAGTTTTTTATGCCACAGATAAAGAGCTGGCAAAAGCGCAAAGTAAAAATAGATAAAAAACCACTTGCCAGTCGTGTAAAATAGCACCAAAGGCACGATAAAGAAAAAGACGTGCCAAGCGGGCTTTGTGAAGTGAAAGAGCACGCGCTCAGGCCTATAAGAAAACCACTGAAAGCAAGTGATCACATAAAAAGCAAGCGCAAAGATAAATAAAACTGTGCTTATACTTAAAAATATACTCATCTTATCTCCTCGATCCCGCTCTCATCGTCATCTAGCACGACATTTTTTGCTTCATTTGGCTCAAAATTTATCCCTTTTTCTATCTCGTCACTTATAAATTTAGCGTGGAGCAAAAAGAAAAAGTGATCGCCGCTAAGCGGGAAAAATGAGCTATTTTTGATAAGTCTATCTATGCTCTCGCCACTTGTTACAGGCGTTGCCTTGTCATTTTCACCCCAAAATATAAATGCCCTGCCCCCAAAGTCAGCAAAATGCTTTGTAAAGTCCTCATCAACGACGTTTTTTAGGGTTTCATACATCACTCTGCTCATGCCACTCACATCTTTTGTGGCAAAGAGTTTGTAAAATTTGCCAAAGCCAAATATCTTTAAAATTTTAAAAATTGCTATCTTTGCTCGCACGATAAATGGCTTTTTGACGACTATACCAGCTGAGCTTAAAAGCACTAGATATGGCGGTTTTAGAAGTGTTGCGACCTTGCCGCCAAAGCTATGTCCTGCGATGATGTCTGGTTTTATGCCAAGCTCATCACAGAAATTTGCAACGATCTTTGCGTAGTCGCTTGTTCTTAAAGGCTTAAAAATGGAGCTTTTGCCAAAGCCTGGCATGTCGATATAGACGTGGCAAAAGTCATTTAGATAATGCCCAAAAGCCTTTTTCATTATCTCTTTGTTTGCGCCCCAGCCGTGCAAGAAAAGCACTACTTTTTTGCATTTTGGATTTACAACTTCGTAGCTGATCTCGTACTCGTCTGAGCCGTATTTGACTGCCCTACTCGCCATCGTTTTCTCTCTTTTTAGCAGCGTAAATGCTCTCAAGCACACTTACAGCTTCGCAAAGGCGCTCGTACTCCTCCATATTTAAAAGGACTGCTTCAAATTTATTGTTTTTAACGATGACAGCGCGCTTTAGCTCGCTAGCTCCCACACGTGAAAGCACTGAGCTAAAATTTCTAACCACCTCGGTTGCTGTATAAATTTCATCTTTTGTAAAAGTTACCATTGTCGCTCTTTATGTAAAATTTTACGTAAAATATCACAAACTACTTTATATATCGCTAAATAAACTAGAGCTTGCCGCTACCTTTTACCGAAGTGATAGAGTTTATAAATTTATAATCAATCTTTATCTCACGCTCTTTTGGAAGTGAGTTTGCAAGGGCGTTTAGCGTGCTCTCAAAGTCCTCAAATAGATAGTTCGCAAGGCTTCCTGGATTTGGGTTGATCTCGTTTAGGTAGACCTCGTCATCTATCACGAAAAAGTCGCATCTAATGATCGCTCCGTCAAATCCACAATCATAAATTTTAGAAAAGTTAAATTTAAGCTTTTGTTTTAGCTCTTCTGAAATTTCCGCCTCTTTTACCTTGTTTTCATTTGAAAAACTTAGATATTTTTGCTCGTAGTCAAGAAATTCTTTCTTTTTTGGCTCTTCGACGATAGAAAATTTGATCTTTCCATCGATCTTGCAGCCTGCAAGGTTATACTCTTTGACGCCTTTTATAAAGGGCTCTACCAAAACATCTTTGTCAAATTCAAACGCAACGTCTTTTGCGTAGGCAAGCTCGCTATCATCATGCACGACGCTCACGCCGATGCTGCTGCCTAGCCTTGCTGGCTTTAATATAATAGGATAGTGAAATTTTGGCTCACTTTGACGAGTTAGCATCTCATAGTCAAGCGCCTTTACGCCAGCCTTTTGCGCTAGAAATTTAGTAAGCTCTTTGTTGTAGCTAAGCACGCTTGCTTCAAGCCTTGGACCTATGTATTTGACCCCGTAAAAGTCAAAAAGTGCCGCTATCTTGCCATCTTCGCCGTCCATGCCATGGATCAAATTTATAACCACATCGCAATCAAGCCTATTTATACCAAAAAGCGAGTGTGTATAAAAGCCGCCTTTAGATAAAAATAGTTTTTTTGAGTTTTTGTATTTGCCAGAGCTAAAGAAATTTGCCCTCATATTTTTCTCTTCGATCAGATAAAAGCCTCTGTCTGCGTCACAAAATATAAATTTTAGCCCCTGTTTTAGGACGTTTTTTAAAACTATCGCGCTTACTATGCTTATCTCATGCTCAAAACTTTTTGCCCCAAATATCACGCCTAAATTCATCTTTTTTTATCCTTATCCTAGTTTTTTAAGTGCCTCTTTTATAAGATCGCTCGTGTTTTCACTCTTACAATCAGGCAAAATTTTCACTATCTTCTCACGCTTAAAGCCAAGCGCCTCAAGTGCCAAAAGCGCGTCATTTTGGTAGCTTGGCACGCTCTCGTCGCTTATAAGTTTAGCGTCACTTAGCTCGGCTATTATGCGCCTAGCTGTCTTTGGTCCGATGCCTGGCACGCTTTTAAAAGTGTCTGCGTCGCCGCTTATTATGGCATTTGTAAATGCCTGCGAGCTAAGGCTTGAGCAAACCGCCATCGCTGTGCTAGCTCCGATGCCATTTAGCTTTATAAGCATCTCAAACATCTTTTGCTCATTTGCGTCTAAAAAGCCGTAGAGTAAATTCGCGTCCTCTCTTATGATCTGCGTTATAGCAAGCTCGGTTTTTTCGCCTTTGCTAAGTTTTGCTGAGCAAAAAAGCGAGATGAAAATTCCATAACTTACGCCGCTATTTGTCTTAAGTATCACAAATGCAGGGTCTTTTTTTGTAACGACGCCTTCGATTGCTTTTATCATCATTTAACCTTTTGTTCCATGAAATTTATATCCGCGTAGTCTTCAAGTTTGTTTGACTTTTTGATCTTGTATTCGACCTCGCCGCCGTTGTCAAATTTATCAAGCGTGATGACGTGAGCAGTCTCGTTTTGTTTTGAGACGTATGTGACGTTTTGTGGGGGATCTACGATGACAAATCTTATCTCATTTAGCTCGATCCAGTTGCCTCTGTTTATCACTTTGGCTGAGAATATGCCATTTTGCATCATCTCAAGCTCATCTTTTAGATCAGAAAGCAGTTCTTTTTTCTCTTTGAAAATTCTAAGTAAGGTGTTGTACTCATTAACGAGCCCTTGATACTCTTTTAGCTTTTTTATAAATGTAACTGGCGGTATCACTTTGGCCTTTGATAGCTCTTCGATCTTAGCTTTTATCGTGTAGATCGAGTCTTTGTTCTCGTTGATGACATTTTTCTTGCTCTCTATATTTTTAAGAAGTGTTGAGAGTTCAAGCTTGGTGCTCTCTATCTTGCTTAACTGATCTTGCGTAGCCTCCGCACTTTCTGGCATCTTGCTAGCGTCAATGATAAATTTATTATCAGTGCCTTTTAGATATCTAACGTCGATTAGGTGCGAGGCTGTGATGGTGCAGTTTGAGCCAAGCGTGTCTATCTGGATGTTTTGAGCCGTTATCGAGCCGCCAACTACGCTATTTATCTTCACTCTTTTTGCTATGACAGTGCCACCTTCTAGCCTATCTATCTCGACGCTTTCAGCCTCAACCTTGCCGATGTGGATAGAAATTTTGGCGTGTTTGGCATAAATTTTAGCCTTTTGGTGCGTTTGACCGCCGATATTTACATCATTTGCCTTGACCATCGCATTTGCGCCGACATTACCCTTTACTTCGATCTCATCAGCCTCAACGATGATGCCGGTGCCGATAGCATCTTTTATCGTGTCAGTCTCACGAACTACTAATGTGACGTTTGTGTCGGTGCCTGCTTGGATAGAACCAGTCGTTTTAAAATTTGCTTCATTTATCTCTATGCGCTCTTCGATGTCAAAAGAGCCGTTTTTCTCGACCACGTAGCCTGCTTTTTTAGCGATGTATTTTATGCTCTCGTCGTTTTCTACGCGCTCGATATTTTCGCTTATACTTATCTCTTTTTCGCTCTCTTCTTTTGGCTTTGCAACCTCTATAAGCTTACCTCTTACGTCGCGTCCATTTGCGCCCTCGTGTGACTTTTTCTCCTCCATTATCACTTCATCTTTTGCCACGCCAAAGACAAAGCCCCTATCAGCGTAATCAACCTTATCTTCTTCTTTTATATCATCAAGCTTATCTTTGTAGTAGTAGATGATCTTTGCATTAATCGCCTTTTTAGGGTTGATGCCCTGGGTTAAATTTAGCGTGTAGTCCTTGTCAAGCTCACCTTTTACGTGGATGATCGAGGCGATTTGCTTTAATTCTTCTTTTAGCTTGCCGATCCTTATGCCTATTAAAATTTGAGCCTTCATAAGCTGTTTTGCGATGTATTCAAAAAGCTTATCTTCGTAGTGTTGTTCGTATTCGCACTCTTTGCTCGCCCTAACCTTTGCGATGACCTTTGTTATGGTTGAATTTACGCCAATGTCTATCTTTGGCAACTTTGGCGTGGCATTTAGCCTAACGTCAAAAAACTCCACGTCATAGACCTGCTCGATCTCTAGCGTCTCGTCAAGATAAAATGTGTTGTCATCAAAAAAGCTTAAATTTTCTTCAGGGACAAAAACTGGCTCGACGTTATCTTTATTTTTGTAGTAAGTTAAGATATTTGAGAGTTTAAAGTCTATAAATTCTACCGGCACGCTGTATTGTTTGCTTAGCTCTTTAAGCGATAGATAAGGCGTTGAAGTTTGAATTTGCGTTGGTGGTAAAAATCTCTCGTTTTCTTGCACGTTCTCGCTCAAATTTGATCCATTTCACATAAAATTTTGGCTCTTATTATCTCTAAAACTTTATTAAATTTGGGTTATGTAAGCTTTAAAGCATCTTTTGTTACTATTGCATTTTTAAATTTACTAGGTGGGCGATGTTTATAAAAGGCTTTTTTTCAAACTCAGTTGGCATCATGACTTCAAGGATTTTAGGGCTTATAAGAGATCTTTTAACGGCCTCTATCCTTGGTGCTGGCATATTTAGCGACCTCTTTTTTATAGCTTTTAAGATACCAAATTTATTTCGCCGTATCTTTGGCGAGGGGGCTTTTACACAGGCGTTTTTGCCAAATTTTGCAAATAACAAGAAAAAAGCGATCTTTCAAGCTGAAATTTTCATCAAATTTCTACTTTTTATAGGCATTTTGACGCTTCTTGTAAATTTATTTACGCCCTACTTTATAAAGATCATCGCAAGCGGTTTAAGCGAGCAAAATATCACAGACGCAGTGCCACTTGTGCGCATAAATTTCTACTATCTAGCTCTTGTTTATATCGTCACTTTCATGGGTGCGCTGCTTCAGTACAAAGGGCACTTTGCAACGACTGCGTTTTCTACTGCACTACTAAATTTAGCCATGATCGCTTCACTACTTTTGGCTCGCGGCAAGAGCGAGAGCGTGGTCGCACTTTATCTTAGCTTTGGCGTCGTTGCAGGCGGTATTTTGCAGGTTTTAGTGCATCTAATCGCTATGAAATTTAACGCCTTAAATAAAATTTTCTGGGGCGGTCTAAGCGGATATTTTAAAGGCAAAAGAGCGCAGAGCAAAGATTTTTTTATAAATTTCTACCACGGCTTACTTGGCTCAAGTGCGATGCAGATAAGCGCATTTATGGACACTTGGCTGGCTAGCTTTTTGGTAAGCGGCTCGATAAGCTACCTCTTTTATGCAAATAGAATTTTCCAGCTCCCACTTGCCATCTTTGCGATCGCACTCTCTCAGGCACTCTTTCCAAAGATCACTAGGCTTTTAAAACAAAAAGATGAAGCCAACGCCCTAGTTTGGACGAAAAAGAGCTTTTACCTGCTTCTTTGCGCCCTGCTAGCAGCCACGATCGCAGGCGTTGTGCTAAGTGAGTTTATCATCTGGCTCTTGTTTGAGAGAGGGAATTTCGTAAGGGCAAACACCATTGAGTGCGCCAAGGTGCTAAGTGCCTATTTGGTGGGGCTCACGCCATTTGGACTGGCTAAAATTTTCTCACTTTGGCTCTATGCAAATATGAAGCAAAAAGAGGCAGCCAAAATTTCTATCATCTGCCTTGTGATAAATTTGATCCTAGCTGTCATTTTGATGCAGAAATTTGGAGCAGCCGGCCTTGCATTTGCAAGCTCGCTCGGGGGATTTTTACAGCTTATTTTATACATTAGAGCCTTTGGGGCTAAGCGATTTTTAGCTATAATCGAGCCTAAATTTATAGCCGCCATCGCTGTTTTGGCGGTTTTGCTCTATTTTGGTTTAACATTTTTAAAGGATATATTTAATGCGAATTTTTGATACTTATAAAAGAGAAAAGGTTGAGTTTAGCCCTATTAAAGATGGTGAAGTTAGCATCTATCTGTGCGGCCCAACGGTCTATGACGACGCGCATTTGGGACACGCAAAGTCAGCCGTTAGCTTTGATCTTTTAAGAAGGGTCTTAAAAGCGCTTGGCTACAAGGTCAAATTTGCAAGAAACTACACCGACATTGACGATAAAATTTTAAACAAGATGGCGCAAACTGGCCAAAGCCTAGAGGAGATCACAAACAAATATATAGCGCATTACGAGAGCGACATGGGCGCTTTAAACGTGCTTGATCCAGACTTTAAACCAAAGGCTACGCAGTGCTTAGAGGCGATCATTAGCTACATCAAGGTGCTTATGGATAGAGGTGTGGCGTATAAAACCAGCGATGGAATTTACTTTGATACTAGCAAGGATAGTGGCTATTTTAGCATTAGCGGCAAGGATAATAACACCGATCTTATCGCGCGCGTGGCAAGTTTTGGCGAGAAAAGAGACGAAAAAGACTTCGTGCTTTGGAAATTTGATGAGAAATGGTATGAGAGCCCATTTGGCAAGGGTCGCCCTGGCTGGCACACCGAGTGCGTAGCGATGATAAGGGAGTTTTTAAGCGATAAAGAAAATGATAAATTTGAGATCGACATCCACGCTGGTGGCATCGACCTACTCTTTCCACACCACGAAAACGAGGCTAGCCAGTGCAGATGTGCCTATCACAAGAATTTGAGCAAATACTGGATGCACAACGGCTTTATAAAAGTAAATAACGAAAAGATGAGCAAGAGCCTAAATAACAGCTTTTTCGTAAAGGACGCCCTAAAAAACGTTCATGGCGAGGTGCTTAGATATTACTTGCTTACGAGCCATTATAGGGCGCATTTTAACTATTCAGATGAAGATCTAGTGGCTTCAAAAAAGAGGCTTGATAAAATTTACCGCCTCAAAAAAAGAGTCGATGGCGTGCAAGCAGGCATGGCAAATGAGAGCTTTAAAAGTGAGCTACTTGAGGCACTAAGCGATGATCTAAACGCTTCAAAGGCGCTTGCAAGCGTCGATGAGTTTGTAAAAACGGCAAATGAAAGATTTGATAACAACCCAAAAGATAAAGCATATAAGGCTGAAGTGGTCGCAAATTTAGAGTTAATAGGTGAAATTTTAGGCATTGCTATCACAAACTATGTGGAGTATTTTCAGTTTGGTGTAAGTGACAAGCAAAAAGAGCATATCAAAAAACTTCTTGATGAGCGCGCGGTAGCTAAAAAAGAGAGAAATTTCGCAAGGGCTGATGAGATAAGAGATGAGCTAGCAAAGATGAATATCTCTATCATGGACACACCAAATGGCGCAGTTTGGGAGAGAAATAATGAATAATTTTGGCTTAAAAGATGTGCTAAAGCGCTTTGGTCCATATTTTAAAGACTATATCCCACACTTTATTTTTGCCATCATCGGCATGGGGCTTGCAAGTGGCGGAACGGCGGTAAGTGCCTATCTGGTAGAGCCTGTGCTAAATAAAATTTTCGTTGAGAAAAACGAAAAGCTACTTTACATCTTGCCTTGCGCCATCATCGCGATCTACGTTATAAAAAATATCGGAACCTTCATGCAGGCCTATTTTACGGCATATATCGGGCAAGATACGATTAGAAGATTTCGCGAAAAGATGGTTGCAAACCTTTTAAATTTAGATATGGATTTTTTCAATGAATTTAGAACCGGCGAGCTAATCAGCAGAACAACAAACGACATCGACCGCATAAGATCGATAGTCTCAAGCATGATCCCTGAACTTACGAGGGAATTTATAACTATTATAGGGCTTCTTTGCGTCGTCATCTACCAAAGCCCAAAGTTGGCATTTTTCGCCCTTGTCGTCATGCCAGTAGCGATCTATCCGATCTCGCGCCTTGCTAAAAGGATGAAGAAAATTTCAAAGCAGTCGCAAGAAAAAACATCAGACATCACATCTGCGCTTAGTGAAATTTTTACAAATATCGAGATAATCAAAGCAAATAATGCCCAAGAATACGAGCATTCACGCTTTGTTGATGAAAATAATAAATTTTTTAGGCTAAATTTAAAAAGCGTCAAGATCGAGCAGCTAGTAAGCCCGCTAATGGAGACCATAGGCTCGATAGGTGTGGCAGCTGTTATCATCATAGGCGGCAAAGACGTCATCGACGGGCATATAAATATGGGCGCATTCTTTTCATTTTTAACAGCGCTTTTTATGCTCTACACCCCGCTAAAACGCATCGTAAATATCTACAATAAGATGCAAGATGCCATCGCAGCGAGCGAGAGGACGTTTTTCTTGATGGATAAGGTGAGCCAGATAAAAGATGGCGAAAATGAGCTAAATGAAGAGATAAATTTGATCAAATTTAACAATGTCCGCTTAAGCTACGGCGACAAAGAGGTCTTAAAAGGGATAAATTTAGAGGCTCGCAAGTCAGAATTTATAGCCCTTGTTGGCTCAAGTGGCGGCGGAAAAAGCTCGCTTATGAATTTGCTTATGAGATTTTACGACGTAAATGACGGAGAAATTTTGATAAATGGCATAAATTTAAAAGATATCAAAATTCACTCACTTCGCCAAAATATCGGCCTTGTAACCCAGCGCGTCTATATCTTTAACGACACAGTTGCTAAAAACGTAGCTTACGGCAGAGAATTTAACGAAGATGCCGTGATAAACGCACTAAAACTGGCTAATGCTTATGAGTTTGTAAGCAAGCTTGATGATGGCATAAACACTATCTTAAATGAATTTGGCACCAACCTCTCAGGCGGTCAAAGACAGCGCATCGCCATAGCAAGAGCGCTTTATCAAAACCCACAAATCCTCATCTTTGACGAGGCTACTTCTGCACTTGATAATGAGAGCGAAAAAGAGATCACAAAAGCGATAAATAATCTAAGAAGCAAAAAGATCATCTTTGTCATCGCTCACCGCTTAAGCACGGTTGAAAATGCCGATAAGATCGCAGTTTTGAGTGATGGCAAGATCATTGATAGTGGAAGCGACGAGGAGCTTAGTAAGAGAAATGAAATTTATGCAAGGCTTAAGGGCAAAGCCTTAGTTTAAGGCGATTTTTGCTAAGATTTGCAGAAATTTTAGGCATTTTAAAGAGGTTAAAATGAGCTTAAACTACAATACTTTAAAATCTATATTTTTCAAATTTGATCCTGAAACTGCCCACAAGATCGCTGAAGTAGCGATGGTCGGGGCAAATAAAATCTTCCCTGGCTCGCTAAGCTTTTTGGCGCACAAATGCGTGGTCGATGACAACGCGCTAAAACAAAATTTATTCTCAAGCACCTATCACAACCCAGTTGGCATAGCTGGTGGCTTTGATAAAAACGCCACGATGTTTGAAGCGCTCACAGCTCTTGGGTTTGGACATTTAGAATTTGGCACATTTACACCAAAACCACAACCTGGCAACGCAAAACCAAGGCTTTTTAGGCTCATAGACGAAGAGAGCATCCAAAATGCGATGGGCTTTAACAACGAAGGCTGCGAGGCTATCAAAAATAGAGTAAAAAAGATCTATCCTTTTACCATACCGATCTGGGCAAACATCGGTAAAAACAAGGTTACACCAAACGAAGATGCGATAAAAGACTATGAAATTTTAGTAAGAGAATTTAGTGAAATTTGCGATACATTTGTCATAAATGTCTCATCGCCAAACACGCCAAATTTAAGAGCGCTGCAAGATGAGAGCTTCATAAAAGAGCTTTTTAGCGTCATTTTGCCACTAACTAAAAAGCCGATCATCTTTAAGATAGCTCCTGATATGAGCCACGAAGATGCGATCAAACTTTGTAGCTGTGCGGTAGAAAACGGCGCTAGTGGCGTGCTTGTTTCAAATACAAGCGTTGATTATTCGCTCTCTCACTCATCAAATTTAAAGGATTTTGGCGGACTAAGCGGCAAGGTGATCGCCAAAAAGTCAAAAGATATCTTTAAAGCCGTGGCAGACGAGCTTTATGGCAAGACGACGCTTATCGCATGTGGTGGCATAGATAGCGGTGCAGAGGCTTATGAGCGCATAAAAATGGGAGCAAATTTAGTGCAAATTTTTACAAGCTTTATCTTTAAAGGGCCGATGATCGCAAGAGATATAAATTTAGAAATTTTAGAGCTTTTAAAAAGAGATGGCTTTGCTTCTATCAGCGAAGCAGTCGGCGCAGACGTTAAAAAATAGAGGGCAAGAGATTGATAAAATTTAATAAATTTAAACTAGAAAATGGACTTGAAATTTATCACGTGCCAGTAAATCCTGGCTCAAAAGTGATAAGCGTCGATGTCTTTTATAAAGTTGGCTCCAGAAACGAAGTGATGGGCAAAAGCGGCATCGCTCACATGCTAGAGCATCTAAATTTCAAATCAACTAAAAATTTACGAGCTGGGGAGTTTGACGAGATCGTAAAAGGCTTTGGCGGCGTAAATAACGCAAGCACGGGCTTTGACTACACTCACTACTTTATAAAAGCCTCAAATGAAAATTTAGACAAAACGCTTGGTCTTTTTGCCGAGCTTATGAAAAATTTAAGCCTAAAAGATAAAGAATTTCAGCCAGAGCGCGAGGTGGTATACGAAGAGCGCAGGTGGCGAACAGATAACAACCCTATGGGATACCTCTACTTTAGGCTCTACAACCACGCATTTATCTACCACCCATACCACTGGACACCGATAGGCTTCATAAAAGATATCGAAAACTGGAAGATCGCTGACATAAAAGAATTTCACGCTACATATTATCAGCCAAAAAACGCCATTTTGATGATAAGTGGCGACATCAGTAAGGACGAGGCATTTAAGCTAGCTAAGAAAAACTTTATCAGCATAAAAAACAAAAAAGCCATACCAAAACTGCACTGCAAAGAGCCTGAGCAAGATGGCGCTAGAAGGGCCATCATCTATAAAGATAGCCAAACGCAAATGCTAGCTATCGCTTATAAAATTCCAGACTTTAGGCACGATGATCAAGTGGGACTAAATGCGATAAGTGAATATTTAGCCACTGGTAAAAGCTCCATTTTACAGCAACGCCTTGTCGATGAGCTTATGCTTGTAAATCAAATTTATGCTTACAATATGAGCTGCGTTGATGAAAATTTATTTATATTTTTAGCAGTTTGCAACCCAGATGTCGAGGCTAGCGCGGTTGAGGCTGAAATTTTAAAAATCATAGATGATCTAAAGAGAAAGCCAATCGACAAAGAGGATGTTTTAAGAGTTAAAAATTTGATAAAAACTGATTTTATCTACTCATTTGAGAGCGCGAGCAAGGTGGCAAATTTATATGGCTCATACCTTGCTAGAGGCGACATAAAGCCACTTTACGAGCTTGAGAAAAATATAGATAAGATAGATGCCAAGCTTTTAAAAGAGATAGCAAATAGATATTTCAATGAAAAAACTAGCACGACAATAATCTTAAAAAAGGAATAGACGTGAAAAATTCGCTTCAAGGTGCGATGACAGCACTAGTTACGCCATTTAAAAACCAAAAAATAGATGAAGTCAGTTTTGAAAAACTGATAAAAAGACAGATAAAAAACGGTATAGACGTCGTTGTGCCAGTGGGAACAACAGGCGAGAGTGCGACTTTAACGCATGATGAGCATAGAATTTGTATCGAGATAGCAGTAGATGCATGTAAAGGCACAAATGTCAAGGTGCTCGCTGGAGCTGGCAGCAACGCCACTCACGAGGCTATCGATATCGCTAAATTTGCCCAAGCTCACGGCGCTCACGGCATCTTATCAGTCGCTCCTTACTACAACAAACCAACGCAAGAAGGGCTTTACGAGCACTACAAGGCTATCGCAAACAGCATAGAAATTCCAGTGCTTCTTTACAACGTCCCAGGCAGAGTTGGCGTAGATATCTTGCCAGCAACCGTTTTTAGACTTTTTAAAGATTGTAAAAACATTTTTGGCATCAAAGAAGCAACAGGCAGCATCGATAGATGTGTCGATCTGCTAGCTCACGAGCCTGATTTAGTAGTCATCAGCGGCGAAGATGCGATAAACTACCCTATCCTATCATACGGTGGCAAGGGCGTCATCTCGGTCACTGCAAACCTCTTGCCAGATCAAATTTCACAGCTTACTCACCTTGCGATGAATGAAGAATACAAAAAAGCAAAACTGATAAATGACAACCTCTATACGATAAACAAAACGCTCTTTTGCGAAAGCAACCCGATACCGATCAAAGCGGCGATGTATCTAGCTGGGCTAATCGACACTTTGGAGTACCGCTTGCCACTTTGCAAACCGAGCAAAGAAAATTTTAAAAAGATCGAAGAAGTTATTAAAAATTACGAAATAAAGGGATTTTAATGAAGGACACACTAAACGAATTTAAATGTAAAACGCTAGTCATCAGCGGCGGCACTAGAGGCATCGGCAGAGCCATAGTCGAAGAATTTGCAAAAGCTGGCGTAAATATAGCTTTTACCTACAACTCAAACGAGGAGCTTGCCAAAGAGCAGGCAAAAGAGCTTGAGGCTACCTACAAGATAAAAGCTAGAGCCTACGCGCTAAACATCCTTGAGCCAGAGACCTATAAGGAGCTATTTTTAAAGATAGATGAGGACTTTGACAGGGTTGATTTTTTCATCTCAAACGCTATCATCTCAGGCCGCGCGGTAGCTGGTGGATACACTAAATTTATGAAGCTAAAACCAAGAGGTATAAATAATATCTTTACAGCAACCGTAAATGCCTTTGTCGTAGGCGCGCAAGAGGCTGCAAAACGCATGGAAAAAGTGGGTGGCGGCAGTATCATTAGCCTAAGTTCAACTGGAAATTTAGTCTATATCGAAAACTACGCAGGCCACGGCACAGCAAAAGCAGCCGTTGAAGCGATGGCAAGATATGCTGCGACCGAGCTTGGCGAGAAAAATATCCGCGTCAATGTCGTAAGCGGCGGCCCTATCGAGACAGACGCGCTAAGAGCCTTTACAAACTACGAAGAGGTGCGCGACATGACGGCAAAGCTTAGCCCGCTAAACCGCATGGGACAGCCTGCTGATCTAGCTGGAGCATGTCTATTTTTATGCTCGTCTAAGGCTAGCTGGGTGACTGGACATACATTTATAATAGATGGTGGCACGACTTTTAAATGAGAGTGAAATTTCTAGGCATAAAGGCATATTTGTGAGCTTAAATTTACCAAATTCACTGGCATTTTTTAGGATATTGCTAGCTCCACTTATGTTTTTTATGCTCGTAAATGCGCCAGGAATTTTTACGCAAATTCATATAAGCTGGATAAACTACTTCGCAGCTCTTATCTTTGTGATCGCCTCGGTCACTGACTTTTTTGACGGCTACATCGCTAGAAGCTGGGATCAAAAGACCAAGCTTGGTGCTATCCTTGACCCACTAGCTGATAAGATGCTGATTTTGGCTGCATTTTTGGGTCTCATGATGCTTGGCAGAGCGAGCGCTTGGGCTGTTTATCTTATCTTGATAAGAGAGTTTTTTATAACTGGCTTTCGTGTCGTGATGGCAAGTGATGGCGTCGAGGTCGCTGCTTCGATGGCTGGCAAGGTTAAAACCGTTTCGCAGATGTTTGCGGTTGGATTTTTACTGATGAGCTGGCCTGGTGGCGAGCTTTTGCTCTGGATAGCTGTTGCACTCACGCTTTATTCTGGGTTTGAATACATTTTTGCCTACGTAAAAGCGATGAAAAAGAGTTAAATTTGAGCTGTGACCTGCAAGAGATTATTCTAAAACGCACTGCAAATTTAGAGCCAGCACTGCAAAAACAAGCCAAAAAACTAAATCAAAAGATCATCAATACATCTTTTTATCATAATGCCAAAAATTTAGAAAAGATCGGCGCTGTGATCAGTCCTGAGCTAAATGAGTTTTTACTAAGCTGCGCTTTAGAATACGACAAAACCCATGCAGATAAATTTGATACATTTGATAACGACGTAGAGACTTTGCGTGGCATTTGGAGTGCTATGAGCTTTTCAAAAAGCCCTGAAATTTTAGACTATCTAAGCATGCAAGCTACTCGCTCGGTATCGCAGCGCTCCTTTGCGCACAGATACATCTTTGAAATTTTACGCTTGCAAGAGAAGGCCGGCCGCACACATCCGCTACTTGCCAAGCTTTATGACTATTATGATGGCTTGCAAGCAAAACTACCTATATATGAGCTTTTGCGCAATATAGGCGTGACTCCTGCTGATCCTTATGATTTTGATATCTCGCTAAAAGCCGTAAATTTTGGCTACTGGTTTAGCAATCAAGGCTTAAGCGATGATGAGCTAGCTAGCAAATTTCACTTAGAAATTCGCCTTTTTGCACCATTTGTGTATGATCACACATTTGAGATAGAGCTTAGAAACGACGCTGTGCCAAGAGCTAGAGTAAATTTTAACGATGAGGGCATGAGCTTTTTGCAAGAGCTGCCAAAAGATATTTTGCCCTGCCCTGATATTTTAAATTTAAAGCCATTTATAGATCAAATAAAGTCACTTTTTAATGTGAAATTTGACCTAGACGATAAAGATAAAACTTATTTTAGCGTCAGCAAAGGGCTAAATAGAGCCAAAATACTCTCTTGGCTAAAAGAAATTTTCGCCTAAAAGGCAAGCCAAATTTGAGAGTAAATTTATAAATTTTGGCTAAAATCTCAACAATTTTTTCAAAAAAAGGTAAGTTTTGAAAGGCATTCTCTTCACGCTGGCCCTGCTTTGCCTTGGGCTCTATGCGTATTCGTTTTATTTTTTAGTGACCGTTTTAGCCATTAGTTTTCTCATATTTTTTCACGAGCTTGGCCACTTTTTAGCAGCAAGATCGCTAGGCGTCAAAGTAAATACCTTTAGCATCGGCTTTGGCGAGAAAATTTACACCAAAAACGTTGGCGGCACCGACTACTGCCTAAGCGCGATCCCACTTGGCGGATATGTGCAGCTAAAAGGACAAGACGACACCGACCCAAAGGCTAAAAACTACGACGCTGACAGCTACAACGTGCTAAGCCCGCTAAAGCGGATCTACATCCTCTTTGCAGGGCCATTTTTTAACTTTATCTTGGCATTTTTCATATACATTTTGCTTGGATTTATCGGCGTTGAGAGGCTTGCTCCAAGTGTCGGCCACATAGCTGAGGGCTCGGCAGCTGCAAGCGCAGGTCTTATAAAAAACGATAAAATTTTAGCGATAAATGGCGTAAAAATAAACGAGTGGGACGAGATCAGTAAAAATGTAAAACTTGAGCCAAGCACCATTTTGATAGACCGCAATGGCTCGTCACTAACTATAAATTTAACACCAAAGATAGGCGAGACGATAAATTTATTTAATGAAAAGATCGAGCGCCCACTAATAGGCATCTCTCCAAATGGCGAAGTGATAAAAATTTATCACACAGGTCTTGGTAGCCTAAAATTTGCCTTTGGCGAGACGATCGAGGCTTCAAAACTCATCTTTAAAAGCTTTGAAAAGCTAATCATTGGAGCTGTGCCACTAAAAGAGGTGGGAGGCATCGTGCAGATCGCCGATGTCACATCAAAGGCCGCCAAGATCAGCCTTAGCGTGCTCTTAACCATCGTAGCGCTCATCTCTGTAAATTTGGGCGTGCTAAACCTTTTTCCGATCCCAGCGCTTGATGGCGGACATATTTTATTTAACATTTATGAACTAATTTTTAGACGCGAGGTAAATGAGCGGGTGCTTGTCGTACTCACCTACTGCGGCTGGGCGCTACTGCTTGGCATAATGGTGCTTGCGACCTTCAATGACATTATGAGATTAAGCGGAGGTTTATGATGATAGTTTTAAAAGATCTACTTGAAAAGATAGAAAATTTAAGCAAAGATGTGACGCTAATAGCCGTTAGCAAAAATGTGACATGCACTGAAGTAAGGGAGCTTTATGCGCAGGGGCAGAGAAATTTTGGCGAAAACATAGTCCAGGAGCTAGCCAAAAAAGAGCTAGAGCTGCAAAATTTCACTGACATCAAATGGCACATGATCGGCCGCTTGCAAAATAATAAAATCAATCAAATGATAAGCCTAAAACCAGTGCTTTGGCAAAGCTGTGATAGCTTCGAAAGGGCCCTAGAGGTCGATAAAAGGCTCAGCTATAAGCTAGATACTTTGCTTCAGATAAACTCGGCCGATGAAGATACAAAGCAAGGTGTCAGCGTCGCAAATGCGGCTGAAATTTATGAGCGCATCCAAAGCGAGTGCAAAAATATAAATTTAAAAGGCGTGATGAGCATCGGAGCGCACGTGGATGAGCCAAAAGAGGTGCAAAAGAGCTTTGAGCTAACATATAAAATTTACGAGAGCCTAAAGTCAAAAGGCGCAACTATCTGCTCGATGGGCATGAGTAGTGACTTCGAGCTAGCGATAAAATGTGGCTCAAACATGATCCGCCTTGGGACTATGCTTTATTTGTAGTCAAAACTGTAAGTCTCACCTTGTAAAAACTTTAAATTTAGAGCTGGCATATCACGGCTCTAAATTTTAAATTTACTGGGGTTTTAAACCGCTTTGCAAATTTTAAAATTCCATTCACTCGCAAGAGTTGACTACTAAAATTTGACTTCGCTTACAGCTTAGCTCAAATTTTAGAGCCGAAATTACTCGTTCATGAAATTTTAAAATTTGTTTGAAGTTTCTTGTGTGTTAAATTTAATCATCTAGCCTAAATTTACATAGCCCTCTAATGCTTTAGAGAGCTATGATTTGTATTTAATTGTAGTGGTTTAGTTTAGAATTTATTCTTCCTAACATCTTCAACTATAGCTTTAGCCATCTCATCTACTTCTGATGTTACTTCGTTTGCTTGGTTTGCAATTACTACGTTTTCTTTTGTCAGATTATCTATTTGAGCAACTGATTGATTTATCATATTTATACCTTCACTTTGCTCTTTGATTGATTCACTCATCTCATTTATTGATTGAGCTAGGACATTTGTATTTGCTTCTATCTCACCTAGAGATTTTTGAGTTCTTTCAGCTAGCTTTCTTACTTCATCAGCAACAACAGCAAATCCTCTACCATGCTCTCCTGCACGTGCTGCTTCTATTGCAGCATTAAGAGCTAGAAGGTTTGTTTGATCTGCTATATCTCTAATAATAGTTATTATGTTTT
>NZ_CABPTV010000002.1:0-158560 GCF_902460535.1 Campylobacter concisus
GTTTAAAATATTTAATATAAAAAATTTTTAATCCTTAAGAAAAAGAATTAATATTAAGAGTAAAATAGGCTTTTTTAGGCGAAATTTCGCAAATGACGTATCTGCCAAATATTGATAAAGAATTTCAATATATTTTACTATCAAAATGAGCCAAATATTGAAAAAACTAAAGCTATTTTTTAAACTTGCTTTTAACTTTTTTGTTATAATATCCCATCAAAAATAAAAGGGATATTTTTTATCCGAATTAAGGTTTTAAATTTGAGAGTATATTTAGATAATAACGCCACAACGATGGTTGATCCAGAGGCTTTTGAGCTTATGAAGCCGTTTTATTGTGAAAAATACGGCAACCCAAACTCACTTCACAAATTTGGCTCAGAAACCCACCCAGCACTAAGAACAGCGCTTGATCAGCTCTACGCCGGATTAAACGCAAAAGATAACGATGACATCGTCGTTACATCATGTGCGACCGAGAGCAACAACTGGGTTGTAAAAGGCATCTACTTCGACAAAATAGCAACTGGTGAGAAAAAACGCATTGTAACAACCGCGGTCGAGCACCCAGCCATTTTAGCAACTTGTAAATTTCTAGAAAAGTATGGCGTGGAGCTTACGGTTTTAGACGTAAATAGCGATGGTATCGTTACTCCAGAGCAGCTAAGGGCTGTCATGGACGAAAATGTCGCACTTGTCGCCATAATGAGCGCAAACAACGAAACTGGTATGATCTTTCCTATAAAGGGGCTTGCCAAAGTCGCCCACGAATACGGCGCATTATTTCACACCGATGCCGTGCAAGCAGTTGGCAAGATAAAGATAGACGTTCAAGACCTAGACGTTGATTTTCTAAGCTTTTCAGCGCATAAATTTCACGGACCAAAGGGCGTTGGAGCGTTATTTATAAAAAATAGCATGCCACTAAGCAGCTTGCTTCACGGCGGCGAGCACATGGGCGGACGCAGAAGCGGCACGCTTGACGTACCAGGCATCGTTGGCATGGGCAAGGCACTTGAGCTGGCAAATAAATTTATGGATTACGAGCACTCACACGTTCGCCGTTTGCGTGACAAGCTAGAAGACGCACTACTGCAAATTCCTGACGTTAGCATCGTTGGCAAAAAAGATCAGCGCGTGCCAAACACTATCCTAGCTTCTATCAAAGGCGTCGAGGGCGAGGCTATGCTTTGGGACCTAAATAGAGCTGGTATAGCGGCATCTACTGGCTCTGCCTGTGCGAGCGAGACACTAGAGAGCAACCCTATCATGGAGGCGATCGGCGCTGACAAAGAGCTAGCCCACACCGCACTTAGACTCTCACTTTCTAGGTTTAACACCGAAGAGGAGATCGACTACGCGATCGAACATATAACAAAAGCGGTAAATAGGCTAAGAAGCATATCAAGCACTTTCGCATACGCCCCAGAGTGGCACAAGAGTGGATTATAAAATTTAAAGGAAAAACATGGCAAAAAATAACTTAATCGGCGGCTCTATCTGGGATGAATACTCAAAGGTAGTGCAAGATAGGATGAATAATCCTAAATTCATGGGCGAGCTAACCGAAGAAGACGCCAAAAAAGCAAACGCAAAGCTCATTATCGCTGACTTTGGCGCAGAAAGCTGCGGCGATGCGGTAAGGCTTTACTGGCTCGTTGATGAGAAAACTGACAAGATAATTGACGCTAAATTTAAAAGCTTTGGCTGTGGCACGGCGATAGCTAGCTCTGATACGATGGCTGAGCTTTGCATCGGCAAAACAGTCGATGAGGCGGTTAAGATCACAAACCTTGATGTAGAAAGAGCTATGCGCGACAACCCAGATACCCCAGCTGTGCCACCTCAAAAGATGCACTGCTCGGTTATGGCATACGACGTTATCAAGGCAGCTGCTGCAAGCTACAAGGGCATAGACCCAGAGCACTTTGAAGATGAGATCATCGTTTGCGAGTGCGCTAGAGTGAGCCTTGGCACGATCAAAGAGGTGATAAGACTAAACGACCTTCATACGGTTGAGGAGATCACGCAATACACCAAAGCAGGGGCATTTTGTAAATCATGCGTTAGACCTGGCGGACACGAGAAAAAAGACTACTATTTGGTTGATATCTTACGCGATACTAGGGCTGAGATGGAGCAAGAGAGGCTCGAAGCTCAGGCAAATGCTCAAGCAAACAACACACTAAGCGACGTTAGCTTTGAGAGTATGACGATGGTTGGTCAGCTAAAAGCGATCGAATCGATCATCGATAAGGAGATCCGCCCTATGCTTATGATGGATGGCGGAAATTTAGAGATCATAGACATCAGAAACGATAACGGCGAAAATATCGACGTTTATATCCGCTATCTTGGCGCTTGCTCAGGCTGTTCAAGCGGCTCGACTGGCACGCTTTATGCGATAGAAAATGTCTTACAAGAGAGCCTAAGCCCAAAGATCAGGGTTATGCCTATATAAATTTATCGAACGGCTTCTTTTGGAGCTGTTCGACTCTACTAAACTAAATTTACCACCTAGACAATCTGAATTTAACCTTTTAAAAATTTAAAAATTTCACTTCTGGTCTGCGTCAAGTCACCCACAAATTTCTTCTCAAACTGCGAGCGGTTAAAGGTTCTCTGACGCTTAGCAAGCTGGGCTGTGTGCGTGGCGATGAGCGTTTCTAGCTCGCTTTTTGAAATTTCACCCTCCAAAAACTGCTTGCACTCTTTTAGACCTATCGATTTTAGTGGCTTTGGCTCGCTTTTATACTTGTCAAATAAAAACTTCGCCTCATCTATCAAGCCCTCATCTAGCATATTTTTCGTCCGTTTTGCGATGCGAGCTCTAAGCTCCTCTTTGTCCCACAAAATTTCAAATATCGCAAGCTCTTTTATGACGCTCTCTTTGGTGTTTTGCTTTAGCCAGATGCTTGGGATTTGCCCGCTAAATTTATAAATTTGATACCATTTTTCAAGGCGATAAGAGTCGTTTTGACTAAATTTACTTGCAAACTCTGGATCGTTTTGTAAAGCTAGCTCGTAAATTTCTTCGTTGCTTAAATTTAGCTCGCATTTTGGCACGTCTGGCGCAAGACCGCTAAGCATCGCCTTTAGATAAAAGCCACTGCCGCCTGTGATGATGAGCAAAGACTCTTGCGAGCGCGCAAATTCCTTTGCCTTTTTATAAATTTCAAAAAATGCCCCAACGCTAAATTCCTCATCAGGATAAATTTCATCCACCCCAAAGTGCCTCACAGCTGCTAGCTGCCAGGGCTTTGGCTTTGCGCTGGCGATATCTATCTCTTTATAAAGTGCGAGTGAGTCAAGGCTTAAGATGACGCCATTAAACTTCTTTGCTAGCTCAAAGGCTAGATCGCTCTTGCCGCTTGCTGTGGTGCCAATTAGTGCTAGCTCGCCAAACAAGCTTAGCCCTCATAAAGTGAGCTAAATAGCAAAATTTCATCGCTTTGCTCGTTACTTTTGCCCTCTTTTAAAAGATCAGCCAAAACGCCTGCGAAGTGCGGTGCAAAGCTTAGTTCATTTAGCCCGTACGCTTGGTTATAAAGTAAATTTTGATATGTCTCGTCGCGTCCGATCGCTGGCTTGTCGTTTGAGCTAAGAAGGATGAAATTTGCCCTAAAACTAGGCTCTTTTAGCTCGCTTATGCCAAGGTGTCTTTTTAGCTCGTTTAAAAATGCGTTGATCTTTTCTGTTTTTACGAGTGTATCAATCGCGCCCACTTGTAAATTTGTGATGATCGTAACGCCATTTTTCGTTGGATAAATTTTGGCAAACATATCATTTAAAATGATCGGTTTTTTAGGGATCTGACCCTCGCTTAGCACAAGATCGATCGTGTAAAATTTAGCCAAAATGGCGCTTAAATTTGTCCCAAGCTTGCTTGAAAGCTCCAAGCTTCTACTAGCCACAACAAAGCTGTCAGCCTCGTATTCATCGTCACTGCCAACAGCCTTTTGCACGGCTTGCCCCTGTGTTTTTAGCTCATAAATTTCATCGTTTATAAACTGCACTCCAAGCTCGTTTAGCTCACTAACAAGCGCTTTTTTTAGCTCTCCAGCGTCGATACTCGCGTTTTTGCTTAAATTTAGCGCCCCTTTTATGTTTTTATTTATTAGACCAAAATTTGCAAGCTCACTATCCACGCTTAAAATTTCTTGCTCGCTATCAGCGACTTTCATCTCATCAAGCCTCTTTTTAAAGCTCTCATCCTCGCTAAAGATGAGATAAACGCCGCTCTCATCAAAATTTATCTGCGGATATTTTTCGCTTAGCTCTCTTAAAATTTCAAAGCTCTTTTGTCCAAATTTCTTAAACAAAACTCTCATCTTTTTATCGTGAGCCTTTGTTGATTTAAGCGTGAAATTTGCCATCCAAGCTCTAAAGTTTTCATTTAAGCAAAGCGCTATATCAAGCTCGCTTTTTTTACTAACTAGCCCCAAAAACGAGCTAGATATCGCTCCATCTCTTGCAAGCGCTGGGGTGTTAAATGGGGTTAAAATTCCGCTTTCAAACTCATCTTTTTGGTTACTAATAACTAAAATTTCCTCGCCCTTTTTAGCTAGCTCAAGCGCCGTAAATAACGCACTAAAACCATCTCCGATAATCGCTATTTTACTCATCATAACCCTTCATTTTAAATTACTCTCGCAATGATAATATAAATTTAGATTTAAAGCAAAATGGTGTAAAATCAGACACTTTTTAAAAAGATGGAAATTTATATGATCAAAAAGCTAAAAGATATCGCAGAACTCATCGTTTTTAAGCACTCGGTCTTTGCCCTGCCCTTTATCTTTGTGGCGATGATAGTTGCGAGCAAGATAGAAAATGGCTCGGCTTGGTTTGGCTTTAAACTGCTTATTTTAGGCACTATTTGCGCGGTTAGTGCTAGAAATTTCGCCATGGCGTTTAACAGATACCAAGACGAGGACATCGACAAACTAAACCCACGCACCGCAAGCCGTCCAAGCGTAGATGGGCGCATCGGCAAGGGCAATATGCAGCTTTTCATCGCAGCAAACGCGCTTATCTTTATCATCTGCGCTTATTTTGTAAATTCGCTCGCATTTTGGCTAAGCTTCCCTATCCTTGCCGTGCTTGGCGGATACTCGCTGTTTAAGAGATTTAGCGAGCTAGCGCACTTGGCGCTAGGCCTTAGCCTTGGACTTGCTCCTATCGCTGGCGTGGTCGCAGTGAGCGCTGCAATACCACTTTGGAGCGTGCTGCTTTGCCTTGGTGTGACATTTTGGGTGGCTGGATTTGACCTGCTTTACTCGCTTCAAGATATGAAATTTGACCAAGAGAACAAGCTCTTTAGCATACCAGCCATTTACGGCGACAAGGCGACACTATTTTTATCAGCCATTTTTCACGCCTTAGCTTTTATACTTTGGCTACTTTTTGCTTGGGCGGCTGGGCTTGGAGCGATGGCATTTTTTGGCATTGTGGTAAGCGGCGTGATATTATTTTTCGAGCACAGGATCGTAAGGCGCGACTTTAGCAAGATAGACAGGGCGTTTTTTACGCTAAATGGCTACTTGGGAATTTTATTTTTCATCTTTGTTTGGATCAGTGTACTATGAGCGAAGTAAGGCTTTTTAAAGCGCCTCTTAGCATGGTTTATGAGCGTGATAGCTCGGGAGATGAGAAATTTTTAAGAGAATTTAACTCTATCTTGCCAGGTGACGAAGATGCGCTTGGAGCGTGGCTAAAGCGAGCCAAATCACGCGGCGAGACAAAAGAGAGCGACCAAGTCTTGCTAACGCTTGTCATCGAGCTTCATAGAAAGATCGACGCGCTAAGTGATTATATAAAAAATGAGCACAAGCAGTATCTGCCACTAAGTGAGAGTGCAGATATCGATGAGATCGGCTTTACGCATATAAAAATAAGCGAAGATAAATTTAAAAAAGATGAAATTTACTACGCAAGGATCGCGATGCCTATCTTTCCAAAAAGAAATTTGAGCCTTTATCTAAGGGCGCAGGATGAGAGGCTAGCAAAGATAGAGAACATGCACGAAGAGGACGAGGCCGACTGGAACGCTTACGTGACGGCTAGAGAGCGTGTGATGATAAGAGAGCTTAGGGCAAATTCATAAAGGAAAAATATGGAAATTTACATTTTTTTAGGTTTTGGCATCGTTTTAGCGATAATAATAGCTTTGATATTTATAAAAGATAGCGAGACAAATAAGAAATTTACAAGATATGAGCGTGCCATAGAGAGCGCCATACAAGAAAACTACAATCTCAAAAAACAGCTAGCCGCACTGGCAAGCTTTAAGCCTGATGATGACGAGCAGCTAAAAGATGTAAAAGATGAGCTAAAAGAGCAGATAAATGAGCAGATCAATGAAAAAATCGTGCCGATAATCCGCGCTATAAAGAGCATCGAGCGAGTGATAGATGACTTTGCAAACGAGCAAAAAGATAGGATGTTTAACCTTGAGGAGCGAACAAGAGATATCAATAAAATCGCCCCGAGTGTTATAAATGAAGAAGAGCAGATCCTAAAGATGTTTAAAGATGGCAAAAGCGCAGCCATGATCGCTAAAGATCTTCACGTGGGTATGGGGCGAGTTGAGTTTGTGCTTAAATTTCATAAATTAGCCTAAATTTGGGCTAATTTTAAAAGACAAAACTACTCTTAAACTACAAAAATTAGCTTAAATTTTTATTTAGATTTAAATCTTTTAACATATAATTGAAAAATTAATAAAAGCTCTAACCAAGCTTAAAAAAGGTGCTTTATGCTAATAGATAAATATGGTCGGGTTGTTGATTATTTAAGAATTTCCGTGACGCAGCGGTGCAATTTTAGATGTAGATATTGCATGCCTACGACGCCATTTAGTTGGACGCCAAAAGAGAATTTACTGACATTTGAAGAGCTATTTTTATTTGTCAAAGTAGCTATCGATGAGGGTGTGAAAAAGATCAGGATCACAGGCGGCGAACCACTCGTGCGCAAGGATCTGGACGTCTTTATAAAGATGATAAGCGATTACAAGCCAGACATCGATCTAGCGCTTACGACAAATGGCTTTATGCTGCCGCACTTTGCCAAAAGGCTAAAGGACGCTGGTCTAAAGCGCATAAATATGTCGCTTGATACGCTAAATGAGCAAAAGGCTAAATTTATCGCCCAAAAGAGCGTCTTGCACGAGGTTTTAGCTGGCTTTGAAGCAGCACTTGATGCTGGATTAAAGGTGAAGATAAACACAGTCGCGCTAAAAGGCTTTAACGACGATGAGCTAGTAAATTTGCTTGAGTTTGCTAAATTTAGAAATTCTCAGATCAGATTTATCGAATATATGGAAAACTCGCACGCCAAAGATGATCTAAAAGGGCTAAAAAGCGACGAAATTTTGAGTATCATCTCGCAAAAATATAATGTCACAAAAGATGAAAAATTGCCAAACGCACCCGCGTCTATTTATAGGCTTGATGACGGCTATAAATTTGGCATCATTGACCCCCACAAACACGACTTTTGCGAGAGTTGCAACCGCATTAGGCTAAGCGCTGAAGGACTTTTGATACCTTGCCTTTACTTTGAAGATGCACTAAGTATCAAAAAAGCAGTTGCAAATGGCGATATCGTCGCAGCAAGCGAGATCTTAAGACAAGTGCTTGCCAACAAGCCAAAAGAGAACAAATGGGCTCTAGGAGCTGAAAACGAAACCTCTTCAAGGGCCTTTTACCAAACTGGTGGTTGATGAGCAAAGAGCTAGAATTAGTTGAAGCATTTTTAAGCATCCAAGGTGAGGGCGCTTATCAGGGCAGGCTCGCTATATTTTTACGCTTTTTGGGCTGCAACCTAAACTGCTCTGGCTTTGGCGTAAAGACAAGATCTTTAAAAACAGGCGAAGAGCTTTTGGGATGCGATAGCATAAGAGCCGTTTTTAAAGGACATTTTCACCACAAAACATATAGCGCAGATGAAATTTTAAACCTAGTTGATGGGCTTTGTAAAGGCTTAGAGCAAAAGCCGATCATCGTTTTAACAGGCGGCGAACCACTCATCTGGCATCAAAATGAAAATTTCATAAATTTGGTAAGAAATTTGCTTATAAATTACGAGGTGCATTTTGAGACAAATGGCACGATCTTGGTTAATTTTGCTAAATTTGAAATTTATAAAAACTGCCATTTTGCACTTGGCGTAAAGCTAGCAAATAGCGGAGTTAGCGAGCAAAAACGCATAAATTTAGATGCCATTTTAGCTATCAAAGATAACGCTAAAAGCAGCTTTTTAAAATTTGTCATCTCGCGCTTTGACAAAAGCGAGCTGGAGGAAATTTTATATATAAAAAATAGAGCAAATTTGCCAGTTTGGTGCATGGCGATGGGTGCAAATGTGGACGAGCTAAGCAAAAATGCTCTAAAAACAGCGCAATTTGCCATAAAGCATGGATTTAACTACTCAGAGCGTATCCACATCAGGCTTTGGGGCGATAAAGAGGGTGTTTGATGATTATTAGAAAACTTTTTAGATTTGAAAATGCGCATATCGTGAGATTTTGTAGCTCAAAGCGCTGCAGGACAAGCATCCACGGCCACAGCTACGTGGCAGAAATTTTACTTAGCTCAAATTTCTTAGACAACGCTGGTATGGTCTATGACTTTGGGCTGATGAAGCAAAATATAAAGACGATCATCGATAGCTTTGATCACGCTACGACCATATTTTCAGGCGATAGTGACGAATACAAAAACGACCTTAAAAGGCACTCTGCAAGGTGGATAGAAATACCACAAAATCCAAGCGCAGAGCAGTTTTGCCGTATATTTTTTGTGATGATCGAGCGGATACTTGAGCTTAGTGTGATGAACAACGGCGAGCGCGAAGTAAAGCTTCATAGCGTCATCGTCCATGAAACCGATACTGGCTATGCGCAGTGCTTCAAAGAGGACGCGACAAACCCACAAATGGGCGAGATAAGGCTTAGCGATATCAAATTTTCTGAGGCCATTATAGACGAGTGGGAAGATAAAAATTTGCTTGAAAAGATGATAAATAAGATAAAAATAGAAAATCCAAAGGACGTTTAATGAAAAAATTTATAACCTCTTTTTTGCTTATAGCTGGCGTATTTTTGGGATGTGGAGATAAAGAAGAGGCCAAAAGTGACGTTAGCGAGCCAGTCCCCAGTGATGTTACGATAGCTCAGCCTGATGCGAATGTAACTATCGACGAGCAGCTCCCACCTGAGCCAGTAGTCGAAGAAAATGAGCCTCCTAAAGATAAGAAATGAACGAACACTTAAGCTCGCTTTATGCTTATACTTTGCCATTTCACGTGACATTTTTTTATGTGCTTCTTGCCTTGGCGGTGCTTTATCTAGCGCTTACTCAGTTTGGAGTGAGAAGCAAAAACTACGTCCTTCACATAAGATATTTTCTGCCTATTTATCATATGCTACTTAGCTTTTTGGTGCTAACTGGACTTATTTTGTGGGCATATTATAGCTATGAGCCAAAATTTAACGCCATAAAAATGCTTCTTATCTTGATAGCCCTGATCGCACTTAGCGCCGTTGGATATAAAAGGCTAAAAAGATACGCCGTTGCTGGCAGGCTAGAGAAATTTAAAAAATTTGCCCTTATTAAAGGCATTTGCGACATTATTTTGATCATCATAGCAGGGATTTAGATGAAATTTTTATATGATAAAAACGCTGGCAAAGAGCGCCTAAAGATAGTAAATGAGGCATTTTTGCACCTAAAAGCTAGAAGGGTTGAAGCAGGAGAGCGCATAAGTGTTAGAAATTTATGCGACGGCAAAGAGTACATCTACGAGGTTGATGAGATAGAGCGCAGAAGTGCAAATTTAAGTCTTGTCTTTGCCAGCCTAAACTGCGAGCATAAATTTGACTTTACCATCGCTTGGGCGGTCGTTGATCCAAAGACGATCGAAAAGGCACTGCCATTTTTAAATGAGCTTGGCGTTGGCAAGATCGCCTTTGTCTACACTAAATTTTCTCAGGCAAATTTCAAGATCGACCTTGAAAAGCTAAACTACATAAACGCACTTTCATGCGAGCAGTGCGGGAGAACGTCGCTAATGGAGTTTGAAATTTATAAAAATTTAGACGAGCTAATGAGCGTTTATAAAAATGTCTCGGCTATAAATTTTGGCGGTAAAAATTTAAATGAAAAAAAAGATGATGAGATATTAATAATCGGTCCAGAGGGCGGATTTAGCGAGGATGAGACGGCTAAATTTAAAAATATCTACGGCCTAAATACAAAAAATATCCTAAGATCACAGACCGCAGTCATATCTGTGGCGGCAAAATTTCTTGCCTGATTTATTTGATTTTTAGATTAGTTTTTATATAATCAGCAACTTTTAAGGTAACAAATAGCCCAAAACAATAAAGGAAAGATGATGAAAAAAGAGATCCATCCAGAGTATGTAGATTGCACCGTAACTTGCGCGTGTGGCAACACTTTTAAGACAAAGTCAAACAAAAGCGAAATCAGAATTGACATTTGCGACAAGTGCCACCCATTTTTCACAGGCAGCGAAAAGATAGTTGATAGCGCTGGCCGTGTTGAGAAATTTAAGAAAAAATACGCTCAAAAATAAGCCTTGCTCTACTTTATTCCTACTCCAATAGGAAATTTAGAAGATATCTCGCTTCGCGCGATCAAAATTTTGCGTGAATGCGAGATAGCTATCTGCGAAGATACAAGAGTTTGCAAAAGCCTTGTAAATCTACTAAACGAACGCTTTGACGCAAATATAAACATCTCAAATTTTATCCCGCTTCACACACACAACGAAGATGAATTTTTTGTAAATTTAAGTGATGAAATTTTAAGCAAAAACGTAGCTTATATGAGCGATGCTGGCATGCCAGGCATAAGCGACCCGGGCGTTAGCCTAGTAAGATACGCTCAAAAAAATGATATCAAATACGAAATTTTAAGCGGAGCAAACGCTGCACTTTTAAGCGTGGTCGCAAGTGGGCTTTGCGATAAAGAGTTTGTTTTCTTAGGATTTTTACCAAACACCGGCAGAGAAAGAGCACTAGCCATACAAAACGCTCTAAGCTTAGCCTATCCAGCCGTCATATACGAAAGCCCAAAACGCGTATTAAGCTTAGTGCAAAGCATCGCAAATTTAGAGCCAGAGAGAGAAATTTTTGCCATAAAAGAGGCTACTAAAAAATTTGAGACTAAATTTAAAGGCACAGCCAAAAATTTAGCCCAAATTTTAGAAAAAGCAAATTTAAATGGCGAGTGGGCAGTTGTCATCTCAAAAAGTGCTAACATAGCCACTCAAAATATCACAAAAGATGAGATCATCTCGCTTGATATAGCCCCAAAGGCAAAGGCAAAACTGCTTAGTAAAATAACTGGCGAAGATGTCAAAAAGATCTACGACGAGCTTATAAAATCATAAATTTAAAAGCTCAAATTTTCTCAAAAAGTTTCAAAAATTCACTCAAATTTAGAAGCAAAATAAGTTAAATTTTACTTGACTTTAGCTACCATAAGCAACCATGATAATATACGGAAAACAGCTATTTTTACATATTTTGAACAAGCGCCCGCAGATCCTAGAAGAGATCTATCTCTCAAAAGAGTGTGATAAAAAACTCTTCTCAAAAATTTGCGGCACAGGCAAAAAGATCATCCGCGTGGATAATCAAAAGGCGCAGTCTATGGCGCATGGCGGCAACCATCAAGGCTTCTTAGCAAGCGTTAGCGAGTTTGAGTTTTCAGACTTTAGTGAGCTAAAAAAGCTAAATTTCATCGCCGTGCTTTATGGCATAAGTGACGTCGGAAACATCGGTGCCATCGCTAGAAGCGCCTATGCTCTAGGCTGCGAAGGGTTAGTCATTGTTGCAAAAAGTGTAAATATGCAAGGCGTTTTAAGGTCAAGTAGCGGTGCTGCATACGAGATACCAATAGCCATTTTTGAGGACGGACTTAGCCTTCTAAACGAGCTAAAACAGTGTGGTTTTAGGCTCTACGCGACGGCAAGTGAGGGCAAAAATATAAAAGAGATGAAATTTGCTGGCAAAAGGGCTTTGGTGATGGGCTCAGAGGGCGAAGGCATACCGCAAAAAGCTCTAGCAAAGTGCGATGAGTGCGTCGGCATCAAGCTAAAAGACGGCTGGGACTCCCTAAATGTAAGTGCAGCTTTTGCGATAATTTGTGATAGGATGATAGATGAATGAACTAGAAAATTTAAAAGAGATAGGCATAAAGGAAATTTCGCGTAAAACGCACATTGAACCCACATTTTTACAATACATTTTTGACAAAAATTTTGAAAAATTATCACGCTTAAACATTAGAGGTTACGCCAAAATTTTACAGCGTGAGTATGGCGTCGATCTTAGCGAACTTCTAGCAGAATACGACGCATTTATGCAAGAAAACATGCCTGATGAGAGCAAAAAAACAAAAGTTAGCCCAAAAATTTCATCATACACACCTGAAGATGTCTCGATCCAAAGGCAAAGTAGCGGTGGCGGGGCTGGTTTTTTCTTTTGGATCATCATTTTAGCTATCATCGCTGGCGGCGCTTACTACTTTGACGCTTACAAATACGTCCAAAATTTCATCGCAAGCTTAAATGAAGACAACACAAGCGTGAGCTACTCGCAATCAAGCATCGTCAATGAAGTGAAGAAAAATATAATCGACACAAACGTAACAATCTCTCAAAACACTCCAAAGATCGATGCAAACGCTTCAAGCGTGAAAATTTCAGCTCCAGCTGAGCAAAACGCGACTGTAAATCCTGCTAGCGTTGATCAAAATGCCATAAAGCCTAGCATGGCAGCCCAGCCAGCTCCAAAAGTAGAGCAAAACGTGACAAAACCACTAAATGAGGCGGTCATCACACCAAAACAACGCGTTTGGATAGGCATCATCAACCTTGAAAATGGTCAAAAAACATCAAGCGACACAAGCAAAAGTGTAAATATAAATTTAGACCAAAGACAGCTAGTCGTTTGCGGAAATGGTAATATCGAGCTTAAGATCGGCGATAAAGTAACAAAATATAATCCAAGCCGTCCAGCTAGATTTTTAGTAGAAAATGGCGATATGAAATTTTTAACTTATGACGAGTTTGTCGAGATGAATAAGGGCAAATCTTGGTAAAAAAACTAGCCATATTTCTTCTTTTTAGCGTTTTTTCATACGCTTTTGATCTAAATAGTAGCGCAAACGCACTAAGTAGCGGAAAAGATCTGCAAATTTCTTTAGAAAATTTAGACACTAACGGCTCGCTAAACGTTGGCGAGCTAGTCTCAAGGCTAAAGCAAAGCTCAAACTACGATGCACTCTCTTTTAGCTCAAATAGCTTAAATTTAAAATTTATAAGCACGCAAAAAGTCCCCTCAGCACTATTTGTAAAATCGATAAATTTAGCTCTTGAAGATGCAAACATAAGCGTGGCAAGGGTAAATTCTCTAAAAAATGGCAATGAAATTTCTTATGGGATTTTAGCTCTAAAAAGTGGTGGCATAGATCCAAATTTGCTAAATTTCACGCTTAGTAAAAGTGGCTTTAAGATCATGGGATTTGATAGAGTTGATGGAAATTTAGCGCTTTATTTGGACGCTAAAAATATGAGCCTAAATGCCTCAAAAGTAAATTTTAACGAAGAGACCCCGCTTGTAAAAAGTGGTGGCGTCTATATCGTAGATGTAGCAGGCGCAAGTAGCCTAAATATCATCTCAAACGAGCCAAACAAATGGGTGCCACTTGTTAGAATTTATGATAAAAACTTAAACCAAATCGATCTAAAAAGAGAAAACGAGATAAAAACTAACTACACCATAAATTTAGCTAAAGACGCAAAATATGCGTTAATTAGCGACAATAACGACATAACTAATATTAAAAACGAGATAATTATCAAGCTTATAAAATAGGAGCAAACAGTGTTTGATGAGATAAGATTTAATACAATTGAGCGTTTGCCAAACTACGTTTTTGCCGAAGTAAATGCGATCAAAATGGCAGCACGTAGAGCTGGCGAGGACATCATCGACTTTTCTATGGGCAACCCAGAGGGCAGAACACCGCAACATATCGTCGATAAACTATGCGAAAGTGCGCAAAAAGACAAGACTCACGGCTACTCAGCCAGCGCTGGAATTTACAAGCTCCGCCTTGCCATTTGCAACTGGTATAAGCGCAAATACGGCGTAAATTTAGACCCAGAGACCGAAGCAGTTGCCACCATGGGCAGCAAAGAGGGCTTTGTGCATCTTGCTCAAGCCGTGATAAACCCAGGAGACGTGGCTATCGTGCCTGATCCTGCATATCCGATACACACGCAAGCGTTTTTATTTGCTGGCGGAAGCGTCGCAAAGATGCCGCTTCACTACAACGATAAATTTGAGCTAGATGAGAATAAATTTTTTGAAAATTTGATCCAGACGATACATGCAAGCTCGCCAAGACCAAAATATGTAGTCGTAAATTTCCCTCACAATCCAACGACCGTGACCGTGCAAAAGAGCTTTTACGAGCGTCTTGTAAGCGTTGCAAAGCAAGAGAGATTTTACATCATCTCAGATATCGCCTACGCAGATCTTACATTTGATGGCTACAAAACGCCAAGCATTTTTGAGGTCGATGGTGCAAAAGACGTCGCAGTCGAGTGCTACACTCTTTCAAAAAGCTACAACATGGCTGGCTGGAGAGTTGGCTTTATGTGCGGAAACAAGAGACTTTGCGCCGCACTTAAAAAGATAAAATCATGGGTTGATTACGGCATGTTTACGCCGATACAAGTATCAGCCACAGTCGCGCTTGACGGCGATCAAAGCTGCGTTGAAGAGATACGCCAAATTTATGAAAAAAGAAGAGATGTGATGATAGAGGCCTTCACTCAGGCTGGTTGGGAGCTTAAAAAGCCAAATGCCAGCATGTTTATCTGGGCAAAACTTCCACCAAAAGTTAGCCACTTAGGCAGTCTTGAGTTTTCAAAGCAGCTTCTTACAAAAGCCTCTGTCGCCGTTAGTCCGGGCATCGGTTTTGGCGAGGGCGGAAACGACTATGTGCGCTTAGCTCTTATCGAAAATGAAAATAGGATAAGGCAAGCAGCAAGAAATATAAAAAAATATTTGAAAGAATTTGAATGAATGTAGCGATATTGGGCGTTGGAACCGTTGGCGAGTCGGTCGCAAAAATTTTACTAAAAAACAAAAAGCTAATCGCAGCAAGATGTGGCGAGGAGATAGTGCCGGTCATCGGTGTGGTTAGAAATTTAAATAAAAAAAGAGACGCTGGCATCCCTTTGACTGATGATATAAATAGCGTCATAAACCGCGATGATATCGACGTTTTTGTTGAGCTTATGGGCGGTGTTGAAGAGCCTTTTAGAGTGGTGAGTGAAATTTTAAAACGCAAAAAAGCAGTCGTCACTGCAAACAAAGCGCTTCTTGCCTATCATAGATACGCTTTGCAAAATTTAGCCAAAAACACGCCATTTGGCTTTGAAGCAAGCGTGGCTGGTGGCATACCGATCATTAGAGCCTTAAGAGAAGGGCTTAGTGCCAACCACATCTTAAGTATAAATGGCATACTAAATGGTACGAGCAACTACATCCTAACCTCGATGATGAATGAGGGCTCAAATTTTAAAGACGCACTTAAAAAGGCGCAGGAGCTTGGATACGCTGAGGCTGACCCTACTTTTGACGTGGGTGGCTTTGACACGGCTCACAAGCTTCTCATCCTAGCAAGCATCGCTTATGGCGTGCACGGCGATCCAGAGGATATCTTGATAGAAGGGATTCAAGGCATCACGCCAGAAGATATATTTTTTGCAAAAGACTTTGAATACTCGATCAAGCTTCTAGCTATCGCCAAAAAAAGCGAAGGCAAGGTCGAGCTACGCGTACATCCAGCGCTTGTGCCGCAAAATAAAATGATAGCAAAGGCAAGTGGCGTGACAAATGCGATCAGCGTTGTTGGAGAGGTCGTTGGCGAGACGATGTACTATGGCCCAGGAGCTGGCGGCGACGCAACAGCAAGCGCAGTAATTAGCGATCTTATCGACATCGCAAGAGATAGCAAGTCGCCTATGCTTGGATACAAAGCGCCATTTGAGCTAAACACCTTAGAGCTGCTTGATCGCGATAGAATAAAGACAAAATACTACTTTAGACTAAAAGTCGAAGACAAGATGGGCGTACTAGCAAAGATAACAAATTTGATGAGCGAAAATAATCTCTCGATCGATAGCTTGCTACAAAAGCCAAAAGATGAGAGCGAGTATGCCGTGCTATTTTTCACGACGCACACGAGCTTAGAGGCTGATGCGAAGCGAACGATAGAGCTTTTAAAAGAGCAAGAGTATATAAAAGAAGAGCCATTTATGATGAGGATCGAGGAGTAGTTTGGGGCTAAAAGAGTATCTCTTTGGCAAGAGCTCGGAAGATAGGGCTTGCGAATTTTTGCGTAAGCTTGGTTTTGTCATTTTAGAGAGAAATTTTCACTCTAAATTTGGCGAGATCGACATCATCGCGCTAAGTAGCGATAAAATTTTGCACTTTATAGAGGTAAAAGCAACTAGCAAAGAATACGAGGCCCAGTACCGTCTAAACAAGGCGAAATATATGAAAATTTTAAAAACGATAAATTTTTATATGATGAAAAATGAGCCAAACAGGGACTTTCAGCTTGATCTGCTAGTTGTGAAAAGCAAAAGCTTTGAGTTGATAGAAAATATTAGTTTATAATAAAATTTATTATTTATCTAAAATTTAAATTTGATTTTGTATAATTGCCACATCTTGAAAATAAGGAGAACAAATGGGAAAATACATCGAACTCACAAAAGAAAATTTTGATGTAACAAAAGAAGGCGTTGCTCTAGTAGATTTCTGGGCTCCATGGTGCGGACCTTGCCGTATGCTAGCTCCAGTGATCGAAGAGCTTGCTGAAGACTTCGAGGGCAGAGCGAAAATTTGCAAGGTAAATACTGATGAAGTGCAAGATCTTGCAGTTGAGTTTGGCATCAGATCGATCCCAACATTGCTATTTTTCAAAAATGGCGAGCTAGTTGAGCAAATGGTCGGTGCGCAGTCAAAACAAGCCCTAACCGACAAACTAAATTCGCTTCTTTAATGAGCGAAAAAAGAAGAGGAAGCCTGCTTCCTCTTACCTATATATTTGGTTCATTTTTTGGTGCAGCTATGATAGCGGCTGCATTTGCGTATAGCAACTATCGTTTTTCACAATATAAATTTGTTGATTTTGCGAAGCTAGTTTTTTACGAAAAAAGCGAAATTTTCACTCCAAAAGAGCCAAAATACACGCTTTTAATCTTCAGTTCAAATCAATCAAAATTAGACGAAATTTTACCAACCAAAAATGAAACAGTTGTAGCAATCGATATCTTTCAAAAAAGATATGAGTCAAACTCAACACTAAAATACATAAGCTCTGATGTAAATACAGTCTTAGAGCTGATGCGAAATTTAAGCATCACGAAGCTACCTAGCAGTGTTGAGATAGTTCATCAAAGGGGCGAAATTTACAAACAAAATTCGTCCATAAATGTTTTAGAATAAAGGAAATTTATGCTTGATTTAGCGATCATCGGAGGCGGTCCAGCAGGACTAAGCGCCGGACTTTACGCCACTAGAGGCGGATTAAAAAATGTTGTAATGTTTGAAAAAGGCGAGCCTGGCGGTCAGATCACCTCTAGCTCAGAGATAGAAAACTACCCAGGTCAAAAAGCCCCTGGCGAGAGCGGTTTTGACTTTATGAGCACTTGGTGGAAGCAGTGCAGTGCATTTGGACTAGTTCATAAGTGGGCAAACGTTATTGGCGTTAGAAAAAATAACGACGGCAGCTTTGAAATTTTGCTTGAAGGTGGCAAGAGCGAGCAGGCAAAAGCTGTCATCGTAGCGACTGGATCAACCCCGAGACGTGCTGGCTTTAAAGGCGAGGACGAGTTCTTTGGTAAAGGCGTTAGCACATGCGCAACATGCGATGGCTTCTTTTACAAAAATAAAGAGGTAGTCGTTCTTGGCGGTGGCGACACAGCTGTTGAAGAGGCACTTTACCTAGCAAATATCTGCTCAAAAGTTTATCTAGTACATAGACGTGACGAGTTTAGAGCGGCACCAACAACCGTTGAAAAAGCTAGAAAAAATGAGAAGATCGAGTTTATAACAAGTGCGACTGTAAAAGAGGCGCTTGGCGATAATACGGGTTTAACAAAGATCGTGCTTGATACTAAAAATGGCGAACGCGTGCTTGATGTGCCGGGCATTTTCACCTTTGTCGGACTAAATGTAAATAACGAAATTTTAAAAGATGAAAACGGCAAATTTATCTGCGAAATGGCTGATGGCGGACAGGTCAAGACTAACCTTAAGATGCAAACTAGCCTAAAAGGGCTATTTGTAGCAGGCGACATCAGAGAGGACGCTCCAAAGCAAGTGGTTGTAGCAGCAGGTGATGGCGCAGTGGCTGCACTTAGCGCTATGAGCTACATAGAAAGCTTACATTAATACTCAAATTTAGCCAAATTTTTTGGCTAAATTTCTCTTTCGAAATAAACCGCTTTTAGCAAAATTTATTTTCAAAAATGATTGATTTTAGACTTATCAGAACTTTTTTTCAAAAATTGTATTAATAAAATAACTCTAAAACATAGTGCAATAGCCTTTTTTGCACAAAATAGGCAAAAGTAGGTGCGTCTAATAATTACCAAAATGATAATTTTTAATTAAATTCTAGCTACAAGTAGCCCTTTTCAAAAGCCATTTCGTAATCTCTCTATAATAAATTTTATGTTAAATTTCAACCAAAAATCAAAGGATAAATTTTGGTAAAAATAGGACTTTACGGCGCTAGCGGCAAGATGGCTCAAAGCATCATCTCTTGTTTAAAAGATGAAAAAGACGCCACTTTAAGCGTCGCTTTTAGCCAAAAAAATGAGGTTGAAAATTTAAGTAGCGAGCTTTTGACAAACGACTTTGCTAAATTTTTTGAAGCGTGCGACGTCATCATCGATTTTAGCCAAAAAGAGGCGACCGTAGCACTGCTAAACTACGCTAGAACTAACCCAAAACCACTAGTTATCGGCACAACTGGACTAAATGACGACGAGAAAAACTTGCTTCACCTAGCATCAGGCACTATGCCAATACTCTACGCAACAAACATGAGTCTAGGCGTAGCAGTGTTAAACCGCATAGCAAGGATAGCTTCGAAAGTTTTACGAGAATTTGATATAGAGATCGTCGAGCAGCACCACAGACACAAAAAGGACGCTCCAAGTGGCACTGCGATGACCTTAGCAGGCTGCGTGGCAGAGGCAAGGGATCTAAATTTAAAAGATGTTTTAGTAACAGGCAGAGCTGGCATGGTGGGTGCAAGAAGTAAAGACGAGATCGCAGTTATGGCGCTTCGTGGCGGCGACGTGGTCGGTCGTCACACGGTTGGCTTTTACAATGACGGCGAATTTATCGAGCTAAACCATACTGCAACTAGCAGAGCGACCTTTTCAAAGGGTGCCATTAAGGCTGCCATCTGGCTAAAAGATCAGAGCAGCGGTCTATACTCGATAGACGATAGTTTGGGGCTTGATGATTAAATTTAGTCTTGATGATGTAGAGAGCTACAAGCTAGAATTTGGCGATAAATTCTACCTACCAGAGCGCAAAAAGCGTCAAAATTTAAGAGCTGGTGAGTTGATTTGAGATGATGAAATTTAGTTTTAGCGCATGTGGATTGTTATAAATGGTGCAAATAACGGCGAATATACCGGCACTTTGGATAACAAGCCACTTACAAAAAGTGTTTGGCGTTGGCTATGAAATTTAACTGCAAAGATAAATTTAAAAAGATGAAAAGAGGATAAAAGATGTGTGCGATAGTTGGTATCATAAATTCTAAGGATGCGGCGAAAACGGCGTATTATGCGCTATTTTCTATGCAACACCGCGGTCAAGAGGCAAGTGGCATCAGCGTCTGTGACGACGGCGAGATCTCCACTCACAAGGGCAACGGCCTAGTCACCGAGGTCTTTAACGAAGAGATATTAAGCTCACTAAAAGGCGACATGGCGATCGGCCACAACCGCTACGCAACAGCTGGCAAAAACTCAGGCCGTGACGCCCAGCCAATAGCCGCCAACTACGCCCTAGGTCAAATTTCTATCGTTCACAACGGAAATTTGGTCAATAAAGACGAGGTTAGAGACGAGCTTATCAAAGATGGCGCGATTTTTCAGACAAATATGGACACAGAAAACATCATCCACCTCATCGCAAGAAACCACGACGAACACCTGCAAGATCGCATCATCGCAGCACTTGATAAGATAAAAGGTGCTTACTGCTTGCTCGTGCAGTCACGCCACAAGACCTTTGCCATTAGAGATCGCTGGGGTGTTAGGCCGCTAAGCCTTGGTAGGCTAAAAGATGGCGGATACATCGTAGCTAGCGAGACTTGCGCGTTTGATCTTGTGGGAGCGACATTTATAAGAGATGTTAGACCTGGCGAGATGATAGTTTTTGAGCATGGCAAGAGCGAGTTTCAAAGCTTGCAAATCTTCGAGCCAGATCCTAGAATTTGCGCCTTTGAGTACATCTACTTTGCGCGCCCAGATAGCGTGATAGAAGGCAAAAGCGTCTATGAAGTGAGAAAAAAGATGGGCGAAGTGCTAGCAAAAAAGAGCAAGGTAAAGGCTGACTTTGTAGTGCCAGTGCCAGATAGTGGCGTGCCAGCAGCGCTTGGATATGCAAATGAGAGCAAAATTCCATTTGAGCTAGCCATCACCAGAAACCACTATGTTGGCAGGACCTTTATCGAGCCAAGCCAAGAGATGAGAAATTTAAAGGTCAAACTAAAACTAAACCCAATGTCAAGCGTGCTAGCTGGTAAAAGCATCGTCGTGATCGATGATAGCATCGTTCGTGGCACCACTTCTAAAAAGGTGGTCGATCTCTTAAGACACGCAGGGGCGAAAGAAATTCACTTCAGAGTTGCGTGCCCTGAGCTAAAGTATCCTGAGCGATACGGCATCGACACACCAAGCTTTGAGGAGTTAATAAGCGCCAAAAAAAGCGTCGAAGAGGTCAGAGAATACATCGGAGCTGATAGCTTGGAGTTTTTGAGTATCGATGAGCTTAAAGAGAGCATCGGCAATGAGAGAAAATACTCGCTTGTAAGCTTTGATGGTGATTACTTCATAAAATGAGAAATTTAGTAGTTTTGCTGCTAGCAATACTCTTTTTTGCGGGCTGCTCACAAAAGGCACCTAGCAAAAAGGATGAAATTTCTATCATGGTGAGCTACTTTGAGCTAAATGGCAAAAAGCAGCAACTACTCATAAAAAGCATGCCAAATTTGGCTGATAAAAATGCCAGCGTGCCATTTTTTGGCATGATAAATTTCCTTGATAAAAATAAAACGACAAGTGCTTATTCTCTAGTAAGTGGCGTTATAAACGTCATTGAAGCAGACAACGCCTCTATAAATTTAAACAAAGCTAGTGACGTTTTAGCTCTTAAAAAAGCTAGCGAGATAAGATTTTATGAGATAAGGCCTGATGTGGTTGAGAGTGTTAAATTTAGATCACCAAACGGCGTTTGTGACGAGTTCTTGGCTCAAAAGCCAGTTTTTGTAAATGCGGCCACCAACTACTACTTAAGAGATGATAGCTTTTTTGCAAGTTTAATTGAGGCAAAATTTGTCTATAAAAAGGGCGCAAAGATCCTAAAAAAGGAGTTTGCTTATAGCATATCTGAGCCTAAAATCCTAGAAGAAGCTAAAGAATTTACACAAAAGTCAAACCAGCTTTTCTTAAACGATATGCAAAAACTTGGCAGACTGCTTGACATACTCTGCACATTTTAGCAAGCACTTAGACATTAAATTTATACTTTTTCATAGGCCTGCATCCTTTTAAAATTTATTTTAAGTACGGGGAGAGGTAGAATGCCTTTTTAAATCAAAAAGGAGATATCAAGATGAAAAAGCAAATTTTAGCTTCTATTTTAGTTGGTGCGCTTGCTATAAGTAGTGCCCCTGCATGGAGTTTATTTGGCGGTGATAGAGAAAAGCCAAATTATGATTATAGCGCCGATAAAAAGCTTATAGAAATAAATACTAGACCAATTAGCACTGACAATGCAAAATATTGGTGTTTTGACAAAGGTAATGATTTAGGTTGTCTTTCGCTAGAAAAACTAGAAGCTTTAGAGAGTAAAGACCTTAAAAAGGTTGTAAAATTCTACGGAAAAACCATTCCAGAATACTGCTACGATAAAAAATTTGCTCCAGCGTGCAATATACCAGCCATTGATTTAATTAGAGGAAAATTAGTTTATTTTGTAAGGAGTAGTGATGACAATGCAAAAAGAGATAACCTTTATTCTGATTATGCAAAAGCCCTTTCTGAGTCAAAAGCAGATGTAAAAATGCTTGAATATGACTGCAATGAACTAAAAGGTGCCTATATATGTAGAGATCTACGCGATATGTATAAATACTTAGGCGATAGAGAAAAGACTAAAGAGTATAACGATAAGATGAAAAATGGTGATGAAAAATGGAATTCTGTTCTTTATGATTATAAGCACATGCGATATATTCACAGTGATTATTCAAGCTGGTGGCTTTTAGAAAAGATAAAGTAATTAAATAAAGTATTTTCATTAAATTTAGCTGACTTGTAAATTTCTCCATTTTCAAGTCAGCCACTTTAAATTTAAAGCTAAATTTAGCCCCCTACTCTTTTAAATTTATCCTAAAGCATCTCTATAAATGCCTCGAGCCTTGTCTTGATCTGCCCAGCATCGCTTGTAGAAAAGTCCGTTTCAAGCGCCATATAAGGCGTATCTACCTCGCTACATGCCCTTTTTATATTAGCAGTTTCTACGTTATAGGTGTGACAGGCTTGCAGCACAACGTCGATCACGCCGTCCGCCTTATACTCTTTTATCATCTCTTGAAGCACATTTTCTCTATCTTTATTTGGCGACATGATCGAGCAAGGTATCGCCATGTAGCGTTTTGCTATGGCGCTGATTGGATCGTCATTTTCATCGACAAGGTTGCTAAAGTTTTTAGTTCCAGTGCAGTTTTCGTAAGCTACCACGACACCGCCTGCCTCTTCTATGGCTGGGACTATCTTGTCATAGACCCCGCCACTTGGACAGCCTGTGATGATGATGCGTTTGGCGTCCTTATGCACGGGTGAAATTTTGTCCCTCACGCACTCTTTTAGCTTATTTACGATGATCTCAAGGTCGCTTATCTGCTCCTTTTTATCAAATATAAAGCCATTTCCATATAACAGTGCGTGCAGCTCTTTGCCGTTCATCGGTGGTGGCGTTAGTTTCATGAAATTTTGAATTTCGCCCATCAGTTCGCGCTCTTTGTTAAATAGCCTGATAGAGTTTCTAAGCTCCTCATCGCTCACTTTCACGTCAAATTTAGCCTCCAGCCGCTCCTTTAGCTCCCTAACCTCATCTTGCCAAAGCTCTAGGCTCTTTTGGCTCTTGAAGTGTGGCAAGTGCATGACGTAGACGTCTTTAAACTCACCCATTAGCTCATACATCTTTTTCTTGCCGTCGCAGGTAGTCTCGCCGATAACGATATCAGAGTTTCGCACAAATGGGCACTTGTTTGCCTTGGCAAAGCCATAGCTTGCCTTTATGAGCGGACAGAGGTTTTTAGGCAGGTATTTTTCGCCCTCGACCACGGCGTTATCACCAGTAGCGCAGACGCTCACACTATAGGCATTTGCCGCGTGGATGATCTCTCTTGGCGTGTAAGTGCAAAAGATAGCAGCGATCTTTTGGCCGCTATTTTTAACCGCTTCGACGTTTTGGGCTAAATTTTTCTTAGCGCTGTCATAGGTAGCGAAAATTTCGCTCAAATTCATACTCTCATTTATTGCCATCTTCTCTCCTTAAATTTCTTATCCCTGCAAGGCCAGCGCCGATCGCACCGCAGTAGATCGCATCTTTGTGCGTAGCGACCCCAGCTTGCAAACAAACTTCTAAATTTTCTCTCACATACTCGCTCTTACTAAAGCCACCGCTTAGAAAATAGCTCGTATTTGCCTGTTTTTTGACCAAATTTGAAATTTTATTTATAGCTGAGGCGATCACCGCTTTTGCGATATTTTCTCGTGAGACGTTTTGAGCGATGAGGCTTATGATCTCAGACTCCGCAAAGACCGTGCACATCGAGCTTATGGCGATATCTTTGTCGCTATTTTTAGCAAGGCTTGTAAGCTCATCAAATCTAACTCCAAGGCGATTTGACATAATTTCAAGAAATTTACCAGTGCCGGCTGAGCATTTATCATTCATCGTAAAGTCCGTCACTGCGCCATTTTCAAGCTTGATAGCCTTCGTATCTTGGCCGCCCACGTCTATAACAGTGCAGTCGCTTTTGCAAAAGTAGTGCACCCCAAGTGCGTGACAGGTGATCTCTGTAAGCGTTTTATCAGCGTATGGCACCGAGACTCTGCCATATCCAGTCGCTGTAAAATATAGCTCGCCAAGGCTTAAAGCTAAAACTCGCTCTTTTATAAGCATAGCCGTATCTGCGCTGCTCCAGCCAGTTGGGAGTAAAAATAGCTCCTTTATCTCGCCGCTAGCTTCCATGACTGCTACTTTTGCAGAAGTTGAGCCTATATCGATTCCGATTGAGTGCATTTTGTATCCAAAAAAGGTCTTTCTAAAACTTAGAACTGGCGTGATTTTACTCCCTTTAAGACAAATTTGTCAATAAATAAGACTAGATTTACAGCTAGATTAATTTAAAGCTATTTAAAAGGAATTTTAGTAATATATGAAGATTTTTATCATAAAGGATATATATGAAAAATGTTTTAAAATTTAGTGCAGCTCTAGTGATCGCAGCGCTTTTTACTGGATGTGCAAGCGAGAGCTCAAGAGTGGTCGAAACTCCAAAAGTAGCAAGCTACGGCTCAGTTTATAATGGACAAAAAGTCTCAGTTTCTATTGGTCGCTTTAATAACCAATCAGCCTATCAAAACGGCGTTTTTGGTGACGGCGAGGATAGACTTGGTAACCAAGCTCAAAGCATCCTAATCACAAATTTACAGCAAAGCGGTAGATTTTCAGTGCTTGAAAGATCAAATATGTCAGTCCTCAAACAAGAGAGCGAGCTAAGCAAAGAGGCTCAAAATTTAAAAGGCTCAAGATACGTCATAACTGGCGATGTGACCGAATTTGGACGCAAAACAACAGGCGATCACCAGCTTTTTGGCATACTTGGCAGAGGTAAAAAGCAAACCGCCTACTCAAAGGTAAATTTAAACGTTGTTGATACAAAAACGGCTGAGGTTGTCTATTCGGTTAGCGGTGCTGGCGAATACACTCTCTCAAACAGAGAGATCATCGGCTTTGGCGGCACCGCAGGATACGACTCTACGCTAAATGGCAAGGTGCTAAGCCTAGCGATAGTTGAAGCGGTAAATAACCTAGTAAATGGCATAGAGAGCGGAGCATGGCAAGTAAAATAAAACTTACCTGCCTTGCGCTTTTTGCGCTATTGCTTGCAGGTTGCAATCAACCAGATACACCAAGGTCGCTTTACTACTGGGATGGCACGTATAACAATGCTTTATACACATATCTAAATGAGGGCGGTGATGCAAACGAGCAAATTTCACATTTAGAAAATTTGATCCAGACATCTATACAAAAGGGCTACAAGGTTGCGCCAGGCGTATATGCACACCTTGGACTTTTATACCTAAATAACGGGAATTTAGGCGTTGCGAATGCAAATTTTGACAAAGAAGTGGAAAATTTTCCAGAGTCAAGAGAGTTTATAAATTTCATCAAAGGCTCAAGAAATTTAGTTCAAACACCTAAAGTAGAGGAGGCCAAAAATGAAAAATAGCCTTAAATTTATAGCTGTGGCAATTTTGGCGATATTTTTTACTGGATGTTCCGTAAAAGAGCCTGAGCCATACGACTACTCAGCCTTTTTACAAAAAAAGCCACGCTCCATCCTAGTGCTCATGCCAACAAACGATAGCACTGATGTGACAGGCTCAGCAGCAGTTTTGGCTAACGCAGTAGCTCCACTTAGTGAGGTTGGATACTATGTATTCCCAGTGACTCTTGTAAATGATACATTTAAGCAAAATGGCATAACCGAGCCAAATGAGATCGCAGCAGTGCCACTAAATAAGCTTGATAAAATTTTCCACGCCGATAGCGTGCTTTACATAAACATAAAAGACTACGGCACGAGCTATGCTGTTATTTCAAGCTCTACAAAGGTCGTCCTTGAAGCAAAGTTAATCGACATAAAAAGCGGTGCTAAGCTCTGGGAAGGAACTGCAACAGCTATAGAAGATAGCAGTAGCGGTCAAAGTAGCCTGCTTGGCATGCTAGTCTCAGCCGTCATCTCACAGGTGGCAAATACCATCTCAGATAGATCATATGATCTAGCGGCAATGGCCGATGCCTATCTCTTTTCTAGCAACTGCCACAACTGCATACTGTATGGGCCATATTCGCCGCACTACGGCAAAGACGCCCAGCTACATAAAGATAGATAAATTTAATGTCCAGCCACCAACTAGGAGTGCTTCTTACGCTAGTTGGTGGCGTACTTTGGGGATTTAGCGGAGTTTGCGGGCAGTATCTTTTCTCGCAGGGCATTAGCGCTGATTTTTTAGTACCTTATAGACTCTTGCTAGCTGGTGCTTTTATCGTGCTCTACTACGCTTTTAAGGCTCCAAAGGCCGTTTTTGCGCCACTTACTGACGTAAAACTGCTAGCAGAGCTTCTTATATATGCCATACTTGGACTCATGATGACGCAGTATGCTTATTTTTACTCTATCGAGCTCTCAAACGCCGCAGTTGCGACCGTCATTCAATACACTGCCCCAGTTCTTATCCTAGTCATCATCTGCCTAAAAGAGAAAAGAGCGCCAAGGCCGCTTGAAATTTTAGCCCTACTCTGCGCGATGCTTGGGGTCTTTTTTCTAGCCACGCACGCTCAAATTTCATCTCTTGTCATCTCACCAAAAGCGCTATTTTGGTGCTTGGTAAGTACTGTTTGCGTCTGCGTTTATAACCTTGCACCAACAAGGCTAAATGCCAAATACTCAGTCGCTCTCACGCTTGGCTGGGGCATGGTGATAGGTGGCGTGGTGCTTTGCCTTTATATGAGAGTGTGGGAGTTTGTGGGGCTTAGTGGCACGGCGCAGTGGCTAGCATTTTTCGCCATTATCACGCTTGGCACGATATTTGCATTTAGTTTTTATATGACTGGAGTTAAGCTCATAGGCGCCTCGAAAGCTAGCATGATAGCCTGCGTAGAGCCATTAAGTGCGGCCTTTTTTGGCTACTTTTGGCTCGGGACAAAGTTCATCTTTTGGGACTTTTTAGGCTTTGCTCTCATCATATCTTGCATATTTTTACTTTCAAAGAAGAGAGATGATATACCTAGCACAAACTGACACGACAGCTGGCTTTTTAAGCAAGGACTACAAGGAGATAAACCACGCCAAAATGCGAAGTGAGGGCAAACCTTGCCTCATCACGACGGCTAAATTTAGCGTTTTACATGAGCTTGCAAGAGTGCCAAAAAAATATAAAAATTTCATCCGTCGCTCGAGAAAGACGACATTTTTATATCCAAATTTAAAGGCTATCAGAGTCGTAAAAGAGTGCGAACACGAGAAATTTTTAACCAAATTTGACTGGCTTTACTCAAGCAGCGCAAACAAAAATGGCATGAAATTTGATGAAGCTTGGGCTAGAAGAGTGGCTGATGAAGTGGTAGATGAGCATTTCTTTGAAGATAGACCATCAAAAATTTATAAAATTTCAAAATCCAAACTAAAAAAGATCCGTTAGTTAAATTTACGCCCTGCACTTTTTATAAATGTAGGTAGCTTTGTTGTGGTTTGAGATGATAAATTTGCTAAATTTCACAGCTTGCAAGAGCGGTTTTAGAAAAGTATTTTTTAGTTAAAACCTAAATTTAAACCAACATAGCTCTGCTAACTAGATAAATTTGCAAATAGCTGGGCTAAATTTAACCTATTTTTTATCATAAACCTCGTCCTAGACTATCTTTTTTGAAATTTAAGGTCAGCAACTTTAGCCAAGCACTAACCAATACAAATTTGAGCCAATATATAATGCCTACAAAACCAAAATTTATATCGATCAAAACCTACCAACTCGCATAAATTTACAAATTTAGAGCAAGAAAGGACTAAATTTCATTAAATTTAGCTCATTTGTGCAGATAAAGTAGCCATTCGATGTAACACCACTACAACCACGCAAGTAAGTTCAGTCAAGCCACAAATTTAAAATTTTAGCCACTGCCAAAATTTTAGTGCAGAGATAGTCAAATAAGTAAATTTAATAGCTCTCAAAAACTAAATTTAACCCTTTTGTAAATTCAAATAAACCAATCCACTTACCATAACTGATTGCTTTTTGCGGGCAAAAATAGTCTTTATAAAATGCAAACTACTCTATAAATTCTTCGTGACGGCATCAGATCAGGCAAATTTACTTACCAAGCATAAATTTACAAATTTAAAGCGCCAGAATCAAAAGATAGCCTTTATAAATTTAAAGCAGCCAAGCCCTAAATTTGACTAAATTTAGCCAACTCCACTTGGCATAAAGAGATAAATTTACAAACTAGATTATTAAATTTGGTTTTAGGATTTAAATTTCACTTGCTAGCCCCTTTGGCTGGTACCAAAGGGAATTTGCTAGCAAATTTTGATTATAGTTTTGCTTTTCTTTTGCGCTCTGTTGGGTCTAAATAGCGCTTGCGAACGCGGATATTTATAGGCGTAACCTCGACTAGCTCGTCGTCCTCTATCCACTCAAGCGCACGCTCAAGACTTAGCTTTCTAGGCGGTACTAGCTTGATCGCGTCGTCACTACCGCTTGCACGCACGTTCGTTAGGTTTTTACCTTTTATTGGATTTACATCAAGGTCGTTTGGACGGCTGTGCTCGCCGATGATCATGCCCACATATACTTTTGCCTGCGGATCAAGAAATAGCACGCCACGATCTTGCAAGTTAAATAGCGAATAAGCAAGCGTTACACCGTTTTCCATAGAAACTAGCGCGCCGTTTGTTCTGTGCTCGACGGTGCCGCTAAGTGGCCTAAATTCCAAAAAGCTGTGGTTCATAACGCCCTCGCCTTTTGTATCAGTCAAAAACTGGCTTCTAAAACCAATAAGTCCGCGAGCTGGGATCTCAAATTCTATCCTTGTTTGGCCGTCGCCTGTTGGGTTCATAGAGACCATTTCAGCTTTTCTTTTGCCAAGCTTTTCTATGACCGTTCCTGTCGTATCATCAGGCGCGTCGATCACTAAAAGCTCGTATGGCTCGCACTTTACGCCGTTTATCTCCTTTACGATGACCTCAGGTCTGCCAAGTAAAAACTCATAGCCCTCGCGGCGCATATTTTCAGCCAAAATGGTGATCTGAAGCTCACCACGACCGCTTACTTTAAATTTGCCCTCGCCGATGTTTTCATACTTCATCGCGATATTTGTCTTCATCTCGTTTGCAAGGCGCTCATCGATCTTGTTTGATGTGACGTGTTTGCCTTCAGTGCCTGCAAGTGGGCCATCATTTACAGAAAATACAACGCTAAGGGTTGGCTCTTCGATATGGAGCGGATCAAGCGGATGAGGGTTGTTTGGATCAACGACGCTATCGCCAACGTCAAGCGCGTCAAAGCCAGCGATCGCTACGATGTCGCCAGTGCCAGCCTCGTTTATATCGATCCTATCAAGTCCCATAAAGCCGATGAGTTTTGAAATTCTACCAGTTGTCTTTGTGCCATCAGCCTTTGCAAGCATAACATTTTGGTTTTTAGCTATCTTGCCGTTAAAAATCCTCGCAATGCCGATCTTGCCGACGTAGTTGTCATAATCAAGCGTGAAAACTTGAAGCTGAAGTGGGTTCTCGTCGCTACCACTTGGAGCTGGTACGTGAGCTAGGATAGTCTCAAAAAGCGGCTGCATATCTTTGTTTTCATCACTTAGTTTTAGCTTTGCGTAGCCATTTTTAGCAGCAGCATAAACGACTGGAAATTCTAGCTGCTCGTCATTTGCGTCAAGTGCGACAAAAAGGTCAAAAATTTCATTTATAACGCGGTCTGGATCGCCTGCTGGCTTATCTATCTTATTTACGACGACGATTGGGCGAAGTCCAAGAGATAGCGCCTTTTTGACGACAAATTTAGTTTGTGGCATAACACCTTCTTGCGCATCGACAAGTAGTAAAACGCCATCAACCATCTTAAGAACACGCTCAACCTCGCCACCAAAGTCGGCGTGGCCCGGGGTGTCAATGATGTTGATCTTTGTATCTTTGTAGCGAATGGCGGTGTTTTTAGAAAGGATCGTGATGCCACGCTCTCTTTCGATGTCGTTGCTATCCATTACGCGCTCGCCAAGGTTTTGATGCTCGTTAAATGTTCCTGACTGCTTCAAAAGCTCATCAACCATTGTTGTTTTACCGTGGTCGACGTGCGCGATGACGGCTATATTTCGTATCTTTTCCAAATTTTTCTCCGTTTATTAGTTTGATATTTTCGCTTCATTAGTTTTTAAATAGGGGCAGATTATAGCCAAATTTTTATAAATTTTAAGCTGATATCAAGAAATTAATTTTTGGAATAGATTTTGCATGTAAGCGTTAAGTTTTTAAATTTAAAGGGATTAAATGCAAGCTTACACAGCGAAAAATAACGTAGATTTGCTAGCTCCTGCGGCTACCAAAAAGCCTGCAGCTGCGAAGAAGTCTCAAAACAACGGCGAGTTTTTGTCGATGGTTTTGGATGCGGCTGCGAGCAAGGCAAATAGCGGTCAAAAGATCACTGAAAAGGATGTCAAAGAGATAGTAAAAACCGTTGATATCCAAAAAGAGACGATAGAAAAGGCGCAAAACGAAAGCGTGGCAAAAATTTCAACCGCACTTGAAGAAAATTTGGACGAAGATACAAAAAATGAGCTCTATGAAAATGCAAATTTCATGCAGCTTTTGCAAGTTTTAGAGATACTAAATGGCAATGAAAAAGTAAGTAAATTTCCAAATTTCAGCGACAAAATAGCAAATTTCTTAAGTGTGCCCCAAAACGTCGAAGAGCTTAGCAATGTTAAAAGCGTTAGCGATCTTATCGACCTTGCTAAGAAATTTGACCTTGGCCTTGAAAATATAGAAATTTCAAATGAAGATGTGCCAAAACTAAACGAGATGTTTAAAAATTTGGGCAAGCAGGAATTTTTCACGCCGATAAAGACTGAAGACAAGCCTTTTTACCTAAAAGAGCTAAAAAACGAGGTCGAGCAAACTATCATCAAAAACGAGCCAAAAGAGGTCGTAAAGCTTGATACTTTGCTAAAAGAGGTAGTGGCAAATCCAACAAATGAAGTTAAAAATTTAGTCAAAGAAGAGCCTAAAAAGCTAGATAGCGAAGTAAAGCTTGATGATGAGCTTGTGGATGTTGAGCCAGAGGAGCAGCCAAAAGAGCCAAAAGTAAAGGTAAATTTACACGAGCAAAAGGCGCAAAAAGCCCCAACTCTTGAGTCGCTACTCTTTCCAGAAAGAGAGCAGATGAGCGAGGCTGAGCCGAGCGAGGAGACCTTTAGCAGTGATAATAAATCAGAGCTAAATCAAATGGTAAAAGACATCGCAAACAGCGCTAAACACCAGCTTCAGACAAAGGCGGAGATAAAAGAGACGCTTAGTAATTTCTCTTCTACGCTAAAAGAGCAGGTGCAAAACTACAAAGCGCCGATCACTCGCTTTAACATCACGCTTAACCCGCTAAATTTAGGCGAGGTCGAGATCACGATGGTTAATCGCGGCAATAATTTGCATGTAAATTTTAACTCTACAACGGCTACGATGAACCTCTTTTTACAAAACCAGGCTGAGTTTAAAAACAGCCTTGTAAATATGGGATTTACCGAGCTTGAGATGAATTTCTCAGACCAAAACCAAAGACAAGAAAAAAGAGAACAAGCAAAGAATAAATATAGCTCAAATCAAAGCGACGAGAGCGAAAACGCCCAAGCGGAACAAAGCTTGCTTGAGCTAGTAATACCAAGATATATTTAGGAGAGATTATGGCTTCAGTTTCAGATATAACTACACAAACAACGCAGCAAAAAAACGCCGAAAAAAAGGCAAAAGCAAGACAAGACGCTGCAGCTAGCACAGGAACTAATCCAAATGGACAGCTAGACAAAGATGCATTTATGAAGCTACTTTTAACAGAGCTTCAGCATCAAGACCCAACAAGCCCTATGGATACTGAAAAGATGCTAACGCAAACTAGCCAGCTAGCGTCAGTCGAGATGCAAGAAAACACAAACAAAGCGATGAAAGAGCTAGTAAGTCAGCTAAAATCAAACGCAAACGCCTACGCTATCTCAGCCCTTGGCAAGATGGTCTCAACTGGCTCAAATGCAGTCACACTAAAAGATGAGAAAAAAGATGCAAAATTTGCGCTTTACTTTAAGACAGATCTTGCAAATGGCAAAATCGAGGTCAAAAATGCAAATGGTCAAGTCGTAAGAACAACTGATCTAAACGAGACAAATGCAGGCGTTCATAACCTAGCTTGGGACGGCAAAGACGCGTCTGGCAACCAAGTGCCAAATGGCTCATATACCATTTCGGCAACTTACACTGGCAAAGATGGTAAAGAGTACAAAACGCAAATAGGCAACTACCCAGTCGAGGCGGTGAAATTTGTAGATGGCAAGGCTATGATGAAAGTAGCTGGCGAATACGTTTCAATGGATAAAGTATCTGAATATTACGAGGGCTAAAAGCCATGATGAGAGGTTTTTACAACGGGGTTAGCGGCATCAAGACACAAAGCTTTGGCATGGATGTTTGGTCAAACAACATCTCAAACATAAACAATGTCGGTTTCAAAGCTTCAATCCCTGAGTTTAAAAATTTAATAAACCAAAACCTAGTCTCAGCAGGAAGTGGCCCGACTAGCGATCAAGTGGGACTTGGAGCTACCAAGCAAACGACTGCACTTGATATGTCAAATGGTAGCTTTCAAAGCACTGATAACAACTTTGACCTTGCCATAGGCGGAGATGGCTTCTTTGGCGTTGTCGATAAAACAGGCAAAAACTACTACACAAGAACAGGCACTTTTGACATAGATGCGGCTGGAAATTTAGTAGATACTAGGGGAAATTTACTCCTTGGCACGCTTGCAAATTTCACTCCAACCACGCCAAGTGCGAGCGCTCTTAGAAAATACGGTCAAACTTCAAGCACCCCACAAGCTTACACGGTCTCGCAAGAGGAGCTAAGTCTGGGCGATCCTGGCTCACAAAAGGGCATAACACTGCCTCATTTTTTATTTATGCCAGCTGAGGCTACTACAAACATCAGCCTAAAAGGCAACCTAAACTCAAGCCGCATAACAGATAAAAAAACGACAGCCCTTGAGGCTAGCGAATACGCCTACACGCTTGATAATACAAACAAGACGATCTCACTAAATGGGCAGATCCCGCTAAGTACCACATCTCTTGGCGCAAAAGCTGGCGACAGCGTGGTCGTAAAAGTAAAAGACGGCGATGGTAAATTTAGCGAGTTTTCAACCACACTTGAGGGTGACGGCACTTGGCAGATAAACGACAAGAGCCTTAAATTTATGGATTTTGCAAATTTAGAGGTAAATGCTGAAGTCACTTCGCTCGTTGAAGTGCCAAACAAAGAAAAGCTAACCTCTGATATCTACAACGCAGACGGCACAAAGAGCTTGGTCACTATAAATTTAACCAAGCAGATCCCACAAACTGGCGACCAGACTATCTGGGACGCTGTGGCAACGATAACTGATGCTAGCGGAGCCGTGCAAAATACAGCGATGGGCTCACTTACATTTAATGGCAGTGGCAGGCTTGTGGCAAATACACTAACGAGCGTTGGCGGCGTAAATTTAAACTTCGAGGGCGATGGCGATGCGGACGTTTATAACGGTATGACAAGCTCAGCAAACGCCAGAAAAGACTTCAACATAAAAAGAGATGGCTACGCTGAGGGGCTACTTTCAAAATATAGCGTCGATGATCGTGGCAACATCATGGCAAATTTCGACAACACTCGTGCATTTGCGGTGGCAAAAGTGGCCCTTTATCACTTTATAAACGACCAAGGCGTGGCAAAGGTTGGCGACAATCTCTATGAAGCCACAGCCAACTCTGGCGAGCCATTTTTTTACAAAAATAAAGCTGGCGAAACCGTTTATGGGGCGCAAATTTTGGCAAATAAGCTTGAGATGAGTAACGTCGATCTTGGTCAAGCACTAAGCGAGGTGATCGTCACGCAAAAGGCCTACGAAGCGAGCGCAAAAAGCATCACAACAAGCGACGAGATGATACAAACTGCTATCCAGATGAAGAAATAATCCTTAAATTAAATTTGGGCGAGCAATCGCCCTATTTTATAACTTTAAATTTACTTTAAACCTTTCAAGTCCCCTAAAATACTTACTTTTATCTAAATATAGCAATATAATTTTAAGCATGCTGGTTATAAAATTCATTTAATTTCTTTTTTTAAGGATTGTCAAATGAAAATGCTATTTTTAGCCCCAGTGCTAGCTTGTAGTCTTGCCTTTGGTGCTGATGTGATCGCAAAAGATGCAAACATAACACTTGATGGCAAGATGATCGGTAAGATCGAGGTTTTAACGCCAGTTGAAGTCTTAGAAAAAGGCGATAAAACGAGTAAGATCAAGGTTAGTGGTGTAGTGTCGGCAAACTACTTGGCTCAGCTTCAAAGAAGTGTAGAAGATCCTGAAGTTTTTGTAGCTTTTGATAACGAGAGCGAGGCAAATTTCAAAAAAGTAAAAGATCTTGAAGATGACTATGGCGAGGTTTGGTACCAAGCTGATGGCGTTTATGAAGTGCCAAATGACGCGCTTGGTGGCAACCAAAAAGAGCTTTACGCAAAGGCAAAGAAAATTTACGAAGAGACCTGCTCAGCATGTCACAGGCTGCATGAGCCAAACAGCTTCACAGCTGCTCAGTGGCCAGCAAATTTATCTGGTATGGTCGATGCGAAATTTGTCGCACTAGATGAAACTGACCTAAATTTAGTGCTTAAATACCTACAACACAATGCCAAAAAAGTAAAATAAATTTTCATAAGGGAGAAAATATGAAAAGGCGAGATTTTATAAAATTTTCTGCACTTGCTGCCACAGCAGCGCAGGCAAACAAGATAGAGGGCGTGACTAAGACCATTTTTGACCAAAACAAGACCTTTGGCGCAAATAGATTTGGGCTATTTTGGGCAAATACCAACTCAAACCAAATCGTCTCCGTCGATCCATTTGAGGGCGATAAATTTCCAAATACCATGAACAATAGCTTGCCAGACCTCATCCAAAACGAGAGCCGCGTACTCTATCCATACGTAAGAAAGAGCTATCTAAAAGCAAAAGGCGCAGCAAAAAGCGAGCTTCGTGGCAAAGAGGAATTTGTGCGCGTTAGCTGGGATACTGCCCTTGATCTAGCAGCAAAAGCCTTAAAAGAAAATTTTGATAAGTATGGCCCTGAGAGCATCTACGGCGAGTGCTACTGGTGGGGCGGTAGCGGCAAGATCAGCTGGGGTAGGACTGTTGGTCACAGGATGCTAAAAGTGCTTGGCGGATATGTAGAAGAGAGCGGCGACTACTCAACGGGTGCTGGCCTTGTTATCATGCTTCACGTCCTAGGCAACAGCGCCGTTTATGATGCTCCGACAAAGTGGGAGGCTATCGCTAAAAACGCTAAAAATGTTGTATTTTGGGGCACTGACCCACTTGTAACTGATCAAATTTCATGGCAGCCACCAACACATGATGGCTATCTTGGCATCAAAAAGATAAAAGAGGCAGGCATAAAAACTTATAGCGTTTGCGTCTTTAAAAACGACACCACAAGATACCTTGACTCTGAAGCTATCATCGTTCGTCCAAATACCGACGTAGCAATGATGCTTGGCATGTGCCACTATCTATATGAAAACAAGCTTTATGACGAGGAATTTATCAAAAAATACACAGTTGGCTTTAATAAATTTAAAGACTATCTACTTGGCACAACCGACAAGGTGGTAAAAGACATCAACTGGGCTAGTAAAATTTGTGGCGTAAAAGCTGAGGATATCGCTAAATTTGCAACAGCACTTGCAAAAGAGCCAAGCGTCATCATCGCAGGCAGATCACTTCAAAGACAAGATCACGGCGAGATGGGCTTTTGGGGCATAGTAACGCTTAGTGCGATGCTAGGTCAGATAGGCAAAGAGGGTCTTGGCTTTGAGTTTAACCTCTACCACTCAAATGGCGCTACAGACAAGATCGCTCCGTCACTAAAAGGCATCAGCACTAGCATAAGCGAGAAATACGACAACGTAGATGGCGCTCCTTGGAAGAAATTTAAAAACGTCACCATCCCATCTTCAAGATCGATCGAGGCTTTGCAAAACCCTGGCAAAGAGATAGACTATGACGGCTCAAAGATCAAGCTACCACACATGAGAGTGGCTTACATGGCGTCTGGATCGATGTTTACAAGGCATCAGGATGTAAATAATGCCGTAAAAGCGTGGCGTAAATTTGACACCGTAATAACCGCTGAGCCATTTTGGACAAGCACAGCAAAACTAAGTGACATCGTCTTGCCAGTAGCCCTTGAAGTCGAGAGAAACGACATCAACCAAAGCGTGCCTACAAACGAATACATCGTGGCTTACAAGCCTGTCGTAGAGCCTATGGGCGAGAGCAGGAGCGATTACTGGATCTGCTCACAAATCTGCAAACGCTGGGGCAGAGAAGAGGTCTTTACAGAGGGTAAAGATGAGCTTGGCTGGGCGAAAGAATTTTACGCAGATGCAGCCGAGCAAGCCAAGGGCATAAATGTCAAGATGCCAAGCTTTGATGAGTTTTGGAAAGAGGGATATATTAGATTTGAGCAAGATGACGAAGCGAGCAGATACTACACAAGGCTTAGCGCTTTTAGAGAAAACCCTCATAAAAACCGTCTAGGCACGCCATCTGGCAAGATAGAGCTCTACTCTCCAACTATCGCTAAATTTGGTTACAAAGACTTTGCGTCACACGTTGCTTGGATCGAGCCGTTTGAGTGGCTTGGTAGCGAAAAAGCCAAAAAGTATCCATTTAGCGTCACAACCCCACACTCAAGATACCGCCTCCACTCACAGCTAAATAACTCCGTGATCAGAAACTACGCTGAAGTATGCGCAAGAGAGCCAATGCTAATAAACGTAAATGACGCCAAAGCAAAAGGCATCGCAACTGGCGACGTGGTGAGAGTATTTAACGACAGGGGCGAAATTTTGGTCGGCGCGCTTGTCACTGACATCATCCCAGAGCACGTCATCGCCATCTGCGAAGGCGCATGGTACGACCCTGAAGTGCTAGGCGAAAAGAGCCTTTGCAAGCATGGCTGCGTCAATGTCCTAACTCGTGACAAAGGCACATCTAGCATCGCTCAAAGCAACTGCGGACACACGATCCTTGCAAATTTGGAAAAATATAAAGGCGAGATCAAACCGATCACTGCATTTTCTAAACCAAAAATTTTACAATCTTTGTAGAATTTATATAAATTTAGCCCTCGCTTGGGGGGCTAAATTTGATCATTTGCTGTTTTTAATCAAAATAATCTTGTGGCTTAAATTTGACCCATAGTTAGTCTAATCAACCTGCCCTAAGGCACTAAATATCACTTATCAGAAACAACAACTGGCGCTAGAAATTTATCTATGAAACCAAAACGATCACTACTAAATTTACATTTTCGTAAATTTAGGCACGCTTTATCGCCTAGTTAAAAGATACGAAGCAAAGAATTTCTATCTTTTCAAAAAAACAAAATGCTATCTAAAGGCGCTTTTAGATCAAGCTGATTGCTGAGTAAATTTCGAAGCAAGTGTAAATTTGGCTAAAAATTTGCTAGTAAAATTTTAGATTTAAGTCCGAAACGACTAAATTTCGTCGTAAATTTTCGTGCTGCTAAGTTTTCTCGTCAAATTTAATAAGAGCAGAGCTATCATAGCTAACTGCATTATCGCTAGTTCTCAAAACACTGCAACCAACACAAGGCAAGCTTTTTTAATAGCACAAATTCACAATCCACCCTGTTTTTACTCTTTAAATTTAGCTCAAGATATAAATTTACGAGCAGAATTTGGCTCCAAAAATGTTTAAATTTAGGCGCAAATTTCTATTTATAGTAAATTTGTAAGTGCTTATCAACCGTAACTCCTACACCCCCCCCATTTTTCATTAACACGTGCCATTAGGGCATTGCCAACAAATCCACAAAAGAAAGATATTTCACAGATGGCTTAAAATTACTGCCTTCATTGTAAATTTGATCTCTTTTTTAAGTATCGTAGCTTCTAAAAATTTAAGCCACAGCAAAACAAATTTAGCCATAAATTTCTATCTTATTTGGTTTTGCAGTTAAATTTAGTGAGGTATATCAAATATAACCAACTTTACTATTAAATCGATAGGCTTCTACTATTATAAGACCTACAAAAGCCGCCTTTACTCGATAAATTTACTGCCAAATTTCAAATTTGGCTTATTTTATTATTTGAAATCACAACGTCCAAATTTTTAAATTTAAACCCAAAATAACTAAATTTAGCCCCTTGATTTTTAAAATTTGCGCTCAAATTTAGCAGTAGAGCCTCGGCTGCAACCAAACTATTGCTGTTGTTATTACGCCGCACTAGATTATGCTTGCCAATAGTTCAAAATTTGATTTTAAATTTGGCATTTTTACGCCTTAAATATTAAAGGCTTAAACCAAAAAATGGCTAAATTTAAAGGTTACTTTATCATATTGGGATTTATAGTTGCGCCTCCCAACATCAGCTATCCCACCCAAAGGCATTACTGCAGTTGCCACAACATTTTCGCATATATTCACACAACGTTCATGCGGGTCTCATAGTCCAACAGCAACTTTCTCGCCTAGTAAATTTAACTTTGATATAAGATTAGTAGAAAAGGTTTAAACTAAAAATTGCCAAATTTAGCCATAAATTTTTCTTATCAAGATTTGCATTTGTGCCTTTTATAAGTCATCTCGTGCCCATTGTCGTGCTACAACTTTTTTCATGCATAATACTCAATATCAATCATACTGTCATATAAATTTTGTTTTAAACATCAAAGGCGCTGGTTTAATATAAATTTACCGCTTTCATAGCCATTTTCACATTTTACGGCGCAGGACAAAATGGCTCTTTAAGATGACATATTTGTTTTTACTAGCGTCACTAAACTCGTAAATAGCACCATTACAGGCGCTAAAAAGCCATTTAAAACAAGATATTTGCTTTGATTTGCTCAACAAAAAGGCGCAAGTAACGCTGCTACCAAAAAAACAAACCATCTATCCAGTCACCATTTTACAAACCAACTATCAAGCTAGCATTTATATCAACAGATCTTTCTGCCCCACACTGATCGATCTTGTTTAACCCAAAAGTGTATTATCAAACTCGTCAAAAAATGGCTCAAAATTCTCATCAAGCCCGATCTTTGCGCGCCTTTAAGCGTTACTAAAAGCGACAGCCAGCAACGCTACTACACTCGCTTCTAAATTTTTATTACCAAAAGTGTAAATTTAAGAATTTGATCTATAAATTTTATAAATTTAATGCAATTGATTTGATAAATGAAAATTTCTACTAAATTTTGAATAAGCAAATTTGATAAATTCAAATAAAAATCGAGTTTCTGAAAGTTTTAAAATGGAGTTTAAAAAAAGATGGTGCGGATGAGAGGACTTGAACCTCCACGCCGTGGGGCACCAGATCCTAAGTCTGGCGTGTCTGCCAATTTCACCACATCCGCACAACAATAATAAGTGGTACGCCCATCAGGATTCGAACCTGAGGCCTACGGCTTAGAAGGCCGTTGCTCTATCCAGCTGAGCTATGAGCGCATAAAGTCTTTCAAGTGGCGCGCCCGATAGGAGTCGAACCCATAACCTACAGATCCGAAGTCTGTCGCTCTATCCAATTGAGCTACGAGCGCCCAAAATGGGGTGAGTGATGGGAATCGAACCCACGACCCTCAGGACCACAATCTGATGCTCTAACCGACTGAGCTACACTCACCATTTAACATGGTCGGGGTGAAAGGATTCGAACCTTCGGCCCTCTGGTCCCAAACCAGATGCGCTAACCAGACTGCGCTACACCCCGCCTGAGTCGTGTTTGTAAGTTTATGCCACTACCTCATTAAAAAGTCACATTCTATCTAAAAATGTTATTGTTGTCAAGAAAAAATTAGTTTTGGACTTTATTTTTATAAAATTTCAAGAATTAAGTGTAAATTTCAGACTTTAAAACTTTTGATAAAAATATCTAGCTAAAAAACGATGCGAACAGCACTAAAGCTGATATGAGCTGGCAATGCTCCTTGTGCTGGCTTTATCATGGTCTGGCTAAAGCGCTTAAATTCTGGAGCTTGCCAAAGCTTTTTGCATAAGCCTTGCTCACTGATATCTACTCCTAAGCAGCTTTGGTCTGCAGCAAAGAATTTTAATAAAATGCACCTTTCGTTTTTGGCAAAAATGCCAAGATCACCAGAGCTATCCACAATCCCAGCATTTGTCATCTCTTTAAATTTAACTTTATTGTTTGTAGTATCAAGGGCTAGTTTGCCTTGTGATATATAGTAGGCATTTATCTCTTCGATAGCGGTTCTAATCTCCGCCATACTCTTTACTAAGACCGCATCATCTCTTGTAGCGCTAATCCTTGGGATAGCAATAGCGGCTAATACTCCGATGACAACTATAACGAGAATTAGTTCGATCATAGTAAAAGCTTTTTTCATTACTTCATCCTTGAATTTGAAGTTGCGAGATTATAACTAGAATTTTTATAAATGAAGAATAAATTTTTAAGTAAAGTTTAAAGAGAGATGGCAAGGAAATTCCTTGCCAAAAATTTGAGTTTAGAAGTATTAGAACGCTACGCTAAGACCACTAACTGGGTACTCGCCTTCGCCACTGTCTGTTTCGGCACCACTGTTATTTGTAAATTTAAATTTATTTTTAAGCAATTTATCTACACCGGTGTTTGCTATAATTTTAGAGCAAATATTAGTTGTACCAGCTGCGGGAGAAGCATCATCACCTTTTTCTACTCTTATGTATGCTGGTTTTTTTGTTGTAGTATCAAAGTCAGTTAGTGTAACTTTTATACATTTTTTGCCAGCTGCTAGTAATTGACCAACCTTGCCAGTTGCGGGATCTAATGATACATTTGTCATTTGTGATAAGTTGTCAGCAAATTTACCTTGAGAAGTATAATAAGCACCAACATCACCCAATAAAGTAGATAAGTTTGTAGCGGCCTTAGTTACCTCTGCATCATCCCTTGTTGCAGCTAGTCTTGGTATAGCGACTGCGGCTAATATGCCTAAAATTACGATCACGAAGATCAACTCGATCATTGTAAAACCTTTTTTCATGGTTCCTCCTTGAAATTTGTGTAATTTTTCACGGATTATACAACATTTTTTTCAAAAGGCAAATAAAAACTAAATTTTTTACAATTTAGCCGATTTGGTAGTTATGAAAAAGAATTCCGCTATAATGACGCTCAAGAATATGGAGATTTTATGAAAAAAGTTTTATTTTGGATGGTAGTATCTTTTTGCATTTTGAGCGCAAATTCATCATTTGAGCCAGTGCTTTCATCAAAATATAACGAAAAACAAGCCTACATCGGTAAGAAGCTCTTTTTTGACAAAAGACTAAGCACCACCGAAAACTACTCATGCGAAACTTGCCACAACTTATACTGGAATTTAAGCGGTACAAACTCATCTTACACCAGCCAAAAGGGCGTTATAAACCCACCTAGCGTGCTAAATTCGGCTTTAAATTTTCTATTTTTTACTGATGGCAGGGTAAGAAGCTTAAAAGATCAGGTAAAAGAGTCGATAAATTCTAGAAATGAGCTAAATTCAAACAAAGATGAGATAGTAAAAAAGGTAAAAAGCATAGGCGAGTATGGGATTTTATTTAATGATGCATATAGTGATGGCATAAACTATGAAAATATAGTAGGTGCTTTGGCAGAATTTGAAAAGGCTATTTTAAGCATAGATTCGCCATTTGATGAGTATCTAGCTGGCAATGACGACTCCATAAACGCTGAGGCAAAAAAAGGTTTTGAGCTCTTTAATAAAGTAGGCTGTGTGGCTTGCCACAATGGTAGAAATTTAGGTGGAAATTTGATGCAAAACGTGGGCTTAAAGGATGCTAGCGAGAGCAGACGCCTTATGCGCGTGCCTTCACTTAGAAATGTAGCAAGAACAGCTCCATATCTAAGTAGTGGCGAAATGAGTGATCTAAAAGAAGTCATAGGCTTTGTAAGCTATCATCAACTAATCCATACACTAAATAGCGAAGAGATAGGGCAAATTTATAAATTTTTGCTAACGCTAAATGGACGCAGACCTAGGATACTAAATGAATAAAAGACAAGCAAATATCATCTTAATCGTCCTAGCAATCATCTTTTGCTTTAGCTCAACCTACATCTACATGGCAAATAAAGCAGTTACTGCTGTTAGTAAATTTAACGATACGATCTTAAGTCTTATCTTGCTAGATAATGAGCTAAGCTTCACCCTAGAGAACAACGTACTTCGCTTAAACTACGACGATGTAAATAAAAATTTAAGAAGTTTTGATCAAAATTTAACCAAGCTTGATGAGCTAAACGCGATCATACAGGTCTTTTACCAAGAGAAAAATGCCAAAACTTTAAAGGTCATAAACGACGACTTTTTAAAAAAACAAAGACTTGTAGATAGGTCAAACTACGCTAGCTCGTCAATGGCTGCTTATATCTTATCAGGTGAGTTTGAAATAGCATCAGAAAAGAAGCTAGATGCGCTTAATGTGATATTTCACGCGATAAAAAGCTCAGCCCTAATCAGCCCCGAAACGCTAAATCAAACAAAAGAGCAGATAGAAAAATATAAAGATACTTACAAAAACGACACAAAAGCGATCTTGGTGCTAAATAAGGCAACTTACGCACTTGAATTTGCAAAAAACCTAAGTGCCGTAGCTCAAGACTCTGTTGATCTAAAACTTGGAGAAACACTAAGAAAATTTAGAGATGATACCCTAGCCTCTTACAAAATAATGATACGAAATATAGTAATAATGCAAGTGCTTTGCTTTATCAGTTTTGTGTTATTTTGCGCTTTAACTTTTTATCAAGCAAGGGTACTAGCTAAGCAGTTAAAACAGATAAAACTTCTAAAAACGACAGTGGATGCTGGACACAGCTCTATAGTCTTTTGTGACAATAACAATAAAATTTTATATGTAAATAAAACCTTTGAGGCAAAAACTGGTTATAAACTAAAAGACGTTATCGGAAAAAGCCCTAAAATTTTAAAATCAAATATGCACCCAGAGAGCTTTTATGCTGAGATAAGAAATGCCATAAATAAGCATACTTCTTGGGAAAGCGACGAGCTGATAAGCAGAACAAAAAGTGGCAAACTGCTCTATGAAAAGGTGCGTTTTGCGCCATTTTTCTTTGAGGGCAAGCTAGAGGGCTACATGGCTATAAAGCTTGATAGGACAAAAGAGCTTAGCATGCTTAAAGAGCTAACTCAAAAAAATGAGCAGATAAAAATTCAATCCTCAATCGACAAGCTAACTGGCTTTGGAAACTATTTTGCTCTGACTGAGATGATAGAGGCGAAAAAAGATGGAATTGTGATCAGCATAAGCATCAAAAACTACAAGATGCTAAGATTTTTCTACCAGACAAAGGTTATTGACGCTATGTTAAAAGCGGTGGCAAATACACTAAAACTCTGTGTTGATACCTACTCTATAAATGCTGAGCTATTTAGATTTCAAGATGATGCGTTTTACATCTGGTATCAAGGCGATGACATCGTTAGAGATATCGGCTTTATAAAAGAGTATTTTAACTTTAGCAGGATGAACATCGAGATAGATGGTAAATTTGAAAACCTACCTGGTATCAAGATAACTCTTGGCGTATCTTTATCAAATGATACACCGCAAACAAACCGTCTAATGCAGTCAATCCTAGCTAATCAACAAGCAAGTGATAGCGGCAACGAGATCTACTACTATCTCGAAAACGACGCGATCGAGATGAGATACTATAAAAACCAACTCATAACCGAACTCATCGAGTACGCCCTAGAAAACGACAAGGTGATAGTTGAGTGTCAGGGAATTTTTAACGTGCAAGAAAATGAGACAGAGGCAAAATACTACGAAGTTTTGGTGCGCATAGTCGATCAAAATGGCAAGATCCGCTATCCAGGTGAGTTTTTAGAGATCGCGATGAAGACACAACTTTATCTTCAGATAACAAAAAAAGTGATCGCCCTAGCCTTTGATCTAGTGAAAAAATATCCAGACTATACATTTTCTATCAACCTCTCAAGCTCGGATCTAACTGATCCAGGTGTTAGAGAAATTTTAGATGAGAAGCTAGAGAGCTGCCCAGATCCTAGTAGAGTTTGCTTTGAGATGCTAGAGAGCGAAGAGCTTAGCGACTACGCCATGGCAAATGAATTTATAAAAAGAGCTAAAAAATATGGATGTAAAATCTCGATCGACGACTTTGGCTCTGGCTACTCTAACTACTACCGAATTTTAGAGCTTGATATAGATAACATCAAGATAGATGGCTCGATCATCAAAAAGCTACCAACTGATGAAAACGCAAGGGTTTTGGTTGAGACTATCGTGAGCTTTGCTAGAAGACAAGGCTATAAAATCGTGGCTGAGTTTGTGAGCAACGAAGAAATTTTAGAGTATATAAAGAAATTTGGAATTTCGTATGCACAGGGATTTTTACTAGGCAAGCCACATCAGATGTAAATTTTGCAGTTACTTTAAAGCCTATTAAAAGGCTAAATTTAACTGCTTTTTACTTTTATACTCGCGCAAAACCTACTTTTTAAATTTTGCTAGACGTGAAATTTGATCTCTTTTACAACAATTAAATTTAAGAATTTGTCTTTAAAAAAGCTGAAAATTTGGATTAACTAGATTTTAAAGCTTATGTGGATAAGATTTTGTCTTTTAGAAGTGGTGACCCATACGAGACTCGAACTCGTGTTACCGCCGTGAAAGGGCGATGTCCTAACCGCTAGACGAATGGGCCACGGTCGGTTATGAAGTTGGGATTATATTACTTTTTAACTTAAATTTACATAAAAGGACAAATCGTTGAAGAAATTTTCACTTGTTTTATTATTTGCTCTCATTTTTTCAGGCTGTGTTGCGACTAAAACACCGCAAAGATCGCAAGCTTTTCAGGTCACTTTATTTTCTCCGATGATAAAGATAAATGATGTTGGATTTTTTCACACATACAAAAATGATCTAAATTTGCAAATTTATAGCTCTGGCGTAAATACCGCAAATATCAATATAAAGGACAAAATTTGCGTAAATAGCGCTTGTTTTAAAAAGACTGAATTTAACGAGAAATTTTTTCTAGCGCCGCATTATGAGAGCCTTTTTGAAGAGATTTTGCAAAGACAAAAAATTTATGACGGCAAAGATCTAAGCACCACAGAGTGCGGCTTTAGACAAGATCTAAGTTCTTATTTTATAAAATACGAAGTTTGCGATAACTACGTCAAATTTATCGATAGCAAAAATAAAATAAAAGTAATAATAAAAGAGTTAAAATGAGATACATTGGGGCTCACGTAAGCGCGGCTGGAGGCGTCTTTAATGCACCGATAAATGCTGCAAAAATAGGAGCAAATGCCTTTGCACTTTTTACAAAAAACCAGCGCCAGTGGAGCGCAAAAGAGCTAAGCGAGGGCGAGATAGAGCAGTTTAAAGCAAATTTAAAGGCCTCTGGCATAAGCGCTGATCACGTCTTGCCACACGCAAGCTACCTCATAAATTTAGGCCATCCAGAAAAAGAGGCAAGAGCTAAATCCCTTGAAGCCTTTATCGATGAGATAGAGCGAGCTAGCCAGCTTGGACTAAAGCTTTTAAATTTCCACCCAGGCTCGCACCTAAAGCAAATAAGCCAAAATGAGTGCCTAGATAACATCGCTAGTTGCATAAATGAAGCGCTAAAACGAACAAGTGGCGTAAAGCTTGTCATCGAAAACACAGCCGCACAAGGCTCAAATTTAGGCTTTGACTTTGCGCAGCTGGCGTATTTGATCGAGCGAGTTGATGATGAGAGCAGAGTTGGCGTTTGCATCGATACTTGCCACGCATTTGCCGCTGGATACGATCTAAGAAGCAAAGAGGCTTACGCTAAGACGATGGGCGAATTTGACGCGATCATCGGCTATAAATTTCTATCTGGCATGCACCTAAATGACGCTAAATTTGGGCTTGGCTCAAAAAAAGACAGACACGAGAGCCTTGGCAAGGGTGAGCTTGGGCTTGGCGCTTTTGAAAATATAATAAATGATGATAAAATAGGCGAAATTCCCTTGATTTTAGAGACGATTGACGAGAGCATTTGGGAAGATGAGATCAAAATTTTAAGAAACCTAGAAAAGGAAAAGCTATGAAAAGAGTGCTTTTAAGCATTGTTGCGACTTGTTCATTATTAAACGCTGGCGGATATAAAGTCCCTGAGCAAAGTGCTGACTCTTTGGGGCTTGCTGCTAGCAACATAGCCTTTAGTTTTGGGGCTGATGCGGCTTATTTTAACCCTGCAAATATGATGTTTTTAGACGGGCTTCACCATTTTGAAAGCACGCTTGGTTGGTTTCATATAAATTCCATCGACTTTAAAAGCGATGATGGCAAGAGCTACAGCTCAAAGAAATTTGACTCACTAGCTGGCACATTTAGCTTCGTAACGCCAGAAATTTATGAAAACTGGAGATTTGGACTGGCCCTTGCCGTGCCTGCTGCTGTTGGCATCTCGTGGGAGGATCCAGAGACTGCTTTTACTGGCAAGAGGTTTAAACTACAAGTTGTCGAGATAAATCCAACCGTAGCTTACCGCATAAATGACAAACTTGCCATTGCTCTGGGCGCTAGAGGCGTTTATAGCAAGGGCAAGATAGCAAGTGACTTTGGACGTTTTGGCTACAGAGAGATACAAGGCGATGGCATAAACTACGGCTACAACGTCGCTCTTACATATAGACCTATCGAGGATCTAAGCTTTGCAGTCACTTACCGCTCGAAGGTAAATTTAGAGCTTAAAGGTAGTGCTGATGCTGATTTTAACGCGCCGCTAGCAGCTATAAGCTATCATGGCAAAACAAGAGTTGAGATCCCACTGCCTGCTCAGCTAGTGCTTGCGACTGGATATAAATTTAGTGATTTTACTCTTTTGCTAGCTTTTGAAAGGACTTACTGGTCTAAATTTAAAGATTATGACTTTGAATATGATGATAAGACAGCAGCTCATTCACACCACCCTGCTTTTAAAATGTTTATGGACGATCCAGTCGTTAAAAACGCAAAGGATACAAACACATATAGGATAGGCCTTGCTTACGACGTAAATGAGAAGCTTAGACTAATGGCTGGCTTTTCATACGATGAGGATATAACTAGCAGCGAGCACACTGGCTTAGAGCTCCCAAACACCACATCTCAAGCATATTCGTTTGGAGCAAACTATAAATTTACACCAAATTTAGAGCTAGGGCTAGGCTATCTCTATCAGCACAGAGACAAAAAGCGTGCGACAGATATAAAAACTGGCACTGGCTCAATGTCTGGCGAATTTGACGCAAGTAGCGTCCAGATAGCTGCAATGACATTTAAATACTCTTTCTAGGGCTAAAAATGCAATACTCTTATAATAATTTTTATGAAATTTTGACCAAAGTAGCAAAGCAGAGTCCAAACCAGATAGCGATCTTTGATGAAAAAGAGAAGCTAAAATACCACGAACTAAAGCAAAACGTCGATAAAGTGGCGGCTTACTTACAGCTTTGTGGAGTAAATTTTGGCGACAAGGTGGCTATGGCGGTGGCAAATTCGAAAGAATTTATCATCTCATACCTTGCTATCACGGCTATCGGTGCGGTCGCAGTGCCGATGAACACCTTTTTAAAGACAAATGAGTTTGAGTATATATTAAATGACTGCGGCGCAAGGGTGCTCTTTGCCTCCAGCTCGCTTGCAAAGGAGCTAATCGCACTTAGTGAGCTTGAAATTTTAAGAAAAATAATCTGGATCGGTCAAACGCCTAAAAAGCTTCAAAGTGCCTCAAAGGACGACTATGTAAGCGTTGATGAGGAGTATGGCGAGAGTGCCTATCTATCTTCAACTCCACAAATTTCAAAAGAGGATATGAGCAAGGGCTATGAAAATAATGGCGTTGTAAAAAATGTAAATTTCAGCGAAGCGCTAAATCACAAATACACCCTAAGCATCACAAAATACCCTAAAATAGACGATCTCATGCACATCATCTACACCTCAGGCACCACAGGCAAGCCAAAGGGCGCTATGATAAGCTATAAAAATATCTTCTCAAACGTCATCGGCGCTCATGAGCGTTTTAAGGTTAAAAAAAGCGATAGATTTATCGTATTTTTACCGATGTTTCATAGCTTTACGCTCACAGCGATGGTGCTTTTACCGATATATGCGGGCGCTTCGATGGTGCTTGTAAGATCGGTCTTTCCATTTTCAAATGTGCTAAAACAGACGCTGCTTAAAAGAGTAACTGTATTTTTGGGTATCCCAGCCATCTATACAGCCATCGGCAAGGCAAAAATTCCATGGTATTTTAGATGGTTTAACCGCATAAGGCTATTTGTAAGTGGCGCTGCTCCGCTTGCTAAGCAGACTATCGATGATTTTAGAGTGAAATTCCCACGTGCAACGCTCGTTGAGGGATATGGCCTTAGCGAATGCTCTCCGATCGTGGCGGCAAATTTATTTGACAAGCAAAAGCTTCTAAGCGTGGGCCCTGCGCTAAATGGCTATGAGGTCAAGATCGTAGATGATGAGATGATGGAGCTTCCAGTTGGCCAGATCGGCGAGATCATCGTAAAAGGCGACTGCGTCATGCAAGGCTACTACGGCATGCCAGGCGTGACAGATGAGACCATCATAAATGGCTGGCTAAAGACTGGAGATCTAGGCAAGATCGATGAAGAGGGCTTTATCTACATCGTTGATCGCAAAAAAGACCTCATCATATCAAAGGGCATAAACATCTATCCACGCGAGATCGAAGAAGTCATCTATAAGCTTGAAGCCGTCGAGGCTGCAGCAGTGATTGGCGTAAAAGATGTGCATGCAGACGAAGAGGTCGTAGCTTTCATACAGGTAAAAGATGGCATGGATCTTGATGAAAAGACGGTTAGAGAGCATCTAAAGAAAAACTTAGCAAATTTCAAAATTCCAAAAAGCATTTATTTTGCCGAGGAGCTACCTAGAAACGCCACTGGCAAGGTGCTAAAACGTGTGCTAAAAGAGCAGATAAAGGATAAAATTTAGTGAAGTATTTGCTTGATTTTCTAAACCAAGATCTCAAAAAAAGTAAAATTTACGAGCTTATAAAGTGCGGCGATGAAGAGGGAGAAATTTTAAAATATCTAAGCAAAGCCTACGTGCAAGGCACAGCTAGCATTAGCGTTTTTGAGCTGCTTGGAGCTGTTTTTGGCACGCAAAATGAAAAGCAGCTTTTATACCTTAAATTTATAAAAAATTTGCTAGATAGTGGCTGGATAGTGCAAAACTACGGCCTCTTTAAAATGCCAGAGAACTCGCAAAAAAGCTCAAGCCAAGGGCTACTCTCGCTACTTCACTCTGAAATTTCACTCTCAAGCACGTTTTTAAAGATACTTGAAGATGGCAACGCTGATATAAATTTACCAGAGCTTGCACCTTATGAAGATCATTTGGAGTATTTAAAAGATCAGTTTTTAAAGATAGAGCTTTACTCAAAGGCTGCGATATTTGAAGGTGGCTCAAATGACGCTAAAAAGCGCATAAACGAGCAAATTTCTGAGCTAACAAAGCGCATAAATGAGCGTGTAAAACTAAGCAAGATCAGCCTAAAGATAGAGCAAATTTTTAAAGAAAATTCGCTTGATGAAAAAGAGCAGATCATATTTTTAGCCCTTTTAAAAGAGGAGTATGCGGGTGATTTTGAAAATGGTCGCGACCTAAACACGCTAGTTGGGCTAATAAGCAAAGATGAGCTTGAACGCATCAAAAATCGCACTCTTTTAGAGGATGGTTCAAGGCTCATCGAGGGCACTCTAATCGACTACGACGAGGTTTTAAACGCTTATGGAAATGTGAGCAAAAGTTTTTTTATAAACGAAGAAATTTTGCAAAGCATAATGCACCCAAAAAATGACAAAAACAGCAAGAAAATCAAGATCGAAAGCCTAGTAAAAGAGCAAGAAATTTTTGAGCTAATAGAGCCAGTAACGAGCCTAGAAGACGTCGTGCTAAACGAAAAAACAAAGCAGCTTTTAAGCACGATACTAAAGCAAGTCGATAAAAAAGTGCTCGCTAGACTAAGCAGCTGGGGCATAAAAACTAGAAAAAATATAGACGCCAAGATCATCTTTTACGGCGAGCCTGGCACTGGCAAGACCATGAGCGCCGTTGGGCTTGCAAAGAGCCTAAAGAAGCAAATTCTAAGCTTTGACTGCTCAAAAATTTTAAGCAAATATGTCGGCGAGAGCGAGCAAAATGTAAGAAAAATTTTTGACACTTACAAAGAAATTTGCAAAAAAAGTGGTAGCGAGCCAGTGCTTTTGCTAAACGAGGCTGATCAGTTTTTAAGCACGAGAGTGGAGAGCTCGAGCGGGGCTGAGAAGATGCACAATCAAATGCAAAATATCTTCTTAGAGCAGATCGAGCGCTTTGAGGGTGTGCTGATCGCCACGACAAATTTCTTACAAAGCCTTGACGTGGCGTTTTCTAGAAGATTTGACTATAAGATCGAGTTTAAAAAGCCTGATTATAACGGTAGGCTCGCCATTTGGCGTAAAATTTTGCCTGAAAATGCAAGCTTTGAAGATGGCTTTAGCGTAGAAAGGCTGGCTGAGTTTAACCTAAGTGGCGCGCAGATCGTCCTTGCGCTAAAAAACACCGCTTTGAAAGTGGCTATAAAAGATGATGGGATTTTTACCTTTGAGGACTTCAAAACCACGATAGAGCGCGAGCTAAACTCAAGCTTTGGCGAGGATAAAAAGATGGGATTTGGCTCTTAGCTTTTCCCTTAATTTATAAATTTGACTTTGCGCTACACAAAACCGCTGGTTTGATAAGAAATTTGCTTTACCCAATAAAATTTAGACGAGTTTTGCTGCCAAAATCATGAAAAATACGAGTTAAATTTAAACTTTGGTGATAAAAAATGCAGATAAGTGCCGAGGGTGTGAAATTTTGTTTTTATACGGAGCATACCCATAAAAGACATAGAGATCACAAAATAAATTCAAGCTCTGACGATGAAAAAATAGGTTTTATTCTTGTGCTTTTTAAAGCTATCTTGCAATGTTTGCGCTGCAACAAAGACCAAAGACGGATATCAAATTTGTTTTTATAGTCAAATTTACACAAAGCCTACCACTAAAAATTTATAGAAAATGCGAAACAAATTTGATCTTTAGCGTAATTCTCTTATGCTTTTTTAAATATACGCTTTGCGTCACGAGGTAAAGCCTAAAGTATCGGTACTTGCCAAAACTAAACGTGATTTTTTTGTTTTTACAATTAAATTTTCGCAAAACTAAGATAGGTTTGATACTACTCAAAACCACATAGTATAAATTTAACTCGATCACTTGCCTCAAATTTACTATTGCATCCTTTGTAAGCAAGCATTTTTTAAAAATCCCAAATTTTGAAATTTATCCGCTCCGTACCTCTCGTTTAGGCAGATAAATTTTTACATAAGCTATTTCCTTACTTTGCCATCTATTGCGGACTTTTACATTAAAATATAGGACTGCGGGTCAAAGTGTGAAATTTTTTCTATTAAATTTGAGCGAAAAACTACAGCATAGCAAGTGCTAACTTATAGAAAATTACCCACTCATCTGCCATAAATTTACTACTGCAACCTTTGCAGATAGGTAGTTTTTATCCAAAAAACCGCAAATTTTGAAATTTTCCACTCTGTGGCTTTTCAGATAAATAAAACAAATGAGCTTTAGTTGCACGTTTTGTCGCTATGCTTTTGCATTAAATTTTGTTTTGTCTATGCAAATTTGCAAAAAACCACAAGCATGATAAATGCACTCATAACCGCCTAATATAATTTTAGCTCGTCGCTTCAAATTTACTACCGCATTTTTTATCAAAAAGCCAAAAACTTTAAATTTTATCTGCCATTTAAAGCGCTAGCGTGACTACTTTTTTAAAAACACTTTATCATTTTTCCTAACACAAAAGCCGCCCACTCCGTGAAATTTAACCTAGCAAAACCCTATAAATTTCAAATTTTCTACAACACTTTTTACATCAGCACTTTTTCGCACCAAAAAAGCAAAATTTACCGATTTTTTTAATAAAAGGTTATGAAAATTTAGTAGTCAAATTTATACAAAAATTTACTGATTGATCTTATCAAGCAGCTCTTCGACCTCTTCAAGTGCAAAGGCCTCTTCCGAGCTTTGTTTTAAGAAATTCTCCATAAATTCTTTCTTCGAGATCGCAAGGTCGAGCTCCTTGTCACTGCCCTTTTGATATGCGCCGATGCGAAGCAGGACCTCATTTTCTTTTAAAAGCGAGTAAAGGCGCTTAAATTTCATCGCATTTAGCTTGTGCTCTTTGCCGATCACGTCGCCCATTACACGCGAGGCCGAGTTTTGGATATTGATAGGTGGGTAGATGCCAAAGTCCGTTAGCTCGCGGCTTAGCACGATGTGGCCATCTAGGATAGAGCGGCTTTGGTCAGCTATCGGGTCGCTCATATCATCGCCCTCGACTAGCACGGTGAAAAACGCCGTGATACTGCCCTTGCCCTCCTCTTTGCCCGCGCGCTCCATTAGCTGTGGCAAGAGTGTGAGCGAGCTTGGCGGATAGCCCTTTGAGGTCGGTGGCTCGCCAAGCGCAAGGCCGATCTCACGCTGCGCCATCGCAAAACGTGTGACGCTATCCATGATGAAAAGCACGTCGTTGCCCTGCTGTTTGAAGTATTCAGCCACGCTCATCGCACAAAATGCACCGTATTTTCGCATGAGCGAGCTATCATCACTGGTCGCTACGATGATGACCGTGCCCTCTAGGTCGCCGCCTAGGTTTTTTTCGATAAATTCAGGCACCTCACGGCCACGCTCACCTATTAGCGCGACTACTTTTATGGGAGCTAGCGTATTTTTTACGATCATGCCCATAAGGGTTGATTTGCCCACGCCTGAACCTGCGAAAATTCCTAGCTTTTGCCCTTTGCCGCAAGTAAGCAGCCCATCTATCGTCTTTATGCCAACGCTAAAAGGCTCGTTTATAAGACCCCTTTTCATCGCATCTATGGGCGCTCTCATGATCGGCATATATTCAGTCGTATCAATCGCCCCTTTGCCGTCAATGGGCTTCATAAATGGATCAACCACGCGGCCAAGTAAATTTGGCCCCACAGGTATGCTCATGCCCTGATCGCTCTCATAGACAAAGTCGCCTATCCTAAAGCCCTCGACAAAGCCAAATGGGCTGATATAAGCGCCATCTGTCTTTATCTGCGTGACCATGCCAAGGCCGTTTTTACTCTTGTCTTTTGCCACTATGCGCACGATGTCGCCGATACTTGGGCGAAGTCCGGTGATCTCTATCGTAGTAGCTGTGATCTTTGTGATGACACCAAAAGTGTTTGAGAGCTTCACGCCCTCTTTAAGCCTTGAATTTATACGCTCTAAACTCAAAAATGCGTTTCCCTAGGCGAATTTATCAGCGAGAAAAACTCCCGCCTTGTGTCTGCGTTTTTAATAAAGCAGCCCCTAAGTGCCGAGGTCGTGGTAGTCGAGTTTATCTTCTCCACACCTCTCATCTCAACGCACATATGCCTAGCCTCGACGACTACTCCAACGCCTTTTGGAGCGATAACGTCCTCAAGCGCCTTTGCGATCTGCTCGGTCATCTGCTCTTGAATTTGCAAGCGTCTGGCGTAGATATTTACCATGCGTGGAATTTTACTAAGGCCAACGACCTTGCCATTTGGGATGTATGCCACATGCACGCGGCCGATAATAGGCAGCAAATGGTGCTCACAAAGGCTGTAAAACTCGATGTTTCGCATTAAAACCATCTCGTTATTTGAGCTGGTAAATAGCGCGTCACCAAGGACTTCTTTTGGGTCTTGATCGTATCCGCTAGTTAGAAATTTAAAAGCCTTATAAACGCGCTCAGGGGTTTTAATAAGCCCCTCTCTGTTTGGATCTTCGCCGATGATAGTTAGCATATTTTTAACTGAATTTTCAAAACTCTCTTGCATAAATTTTCTCCATAATTTTATCGCCAAATTCTACGTTAAAACGCCTTTTATATCTATAAAAATTTACAAATTTACAATGAAATAAGGAAAATTCTGCTATATTTTGGGCTAAAAATTTGTATTCATAAAGGAATTCGATGGAAATCAAAATCAAAGCTCTAGATAGCGTAAATACCCTAGCAAGCACAACCATAAGTGCAGATACTATAAAGTCTAGCGTAGAAAAACTAGCAAAAAAAGCAGCAAAAACTATGAAAGTAGATGGCTTTAGACAAGGCCATGTGCCAGTCGCTGTCGTGCTAAAACGCTACGAGAAAGAGCTAACAAACGACGCTGAACAAGATGTCTTAAGAGATGTAGTCGAAGAGGCTATCAAAAAAGCAGGCAAGAAAAATGACGACCTTATCGGCGAGCCTATCGTTTCAAAATTTGACAGAAAAGATGACAAGATCGACGTTGAGCTAACAGTTTCATTTAAGCCAAGCGTCGATGTGAGCGGCTATGAGAGCTTGATACCTGAGTTTTCAAACCCACGCGTTTTGAAAAAAGATATCGATGAGAAAAAAGCTGAGCTTCTAAAAATGATAGCTCCACTTGAAAAAGTAGAGAGCAAAAGAGGCCTAAAAGTTGGCGATTTTGCTAAATTTGACTTTGAAGGCTTTGTTGATGGCGTTGCATTTGAAGGTGGCAAGGCTGAAAACTACGTGCTTGAGATCGGATCAAACCAATTCATCCCAGGCTTTGAAGATGGCATGGTAGGCATAAAAGCTGGCGGCGAAAAAGATATCGAGGTTAAATTCCCAGAGAACTATGGCGCTGCACATTTAGCTGGCAAAGACGCTGTTTTTAAAGTCAAACTTCATGAAATTCAAGAGAGAAAGATCCCTGAAAAACTAGACGAAGAGATGCTAAAAACTATCCTTCCAAACGAAGAAAAACCAACTGAAGAGCTGCTTGAAGAGCGCATAAAAGAGCAAATTCGCCAAGAGAAAATTTATAAACTTATAAACGAAGAGCTAAAACCAAAATTTGCTGAAGCTGCGGTTGAGAAATTTAAATTTGACGTGCCAAAAAATATCGTCGAGCAAGAGATCGATATGCAGTTTAGAAACGCATGGAACTCATTTACTCCAGACGATATGAAGAAATTTAGAGAAGACAAAGATGCTCTAGCTAAAAAACGTGACGAGTATAGAAAAGACGCTGAAAATAGCGTTCGCCTAACTTTCATCATCGATGAGCTAGCTCGCGTAAGAGGCGTGAAAGTGAGCGATCAAGAGGTTGTTCAAGCGATCTATTTTGAGGCATATAGAAGCGGCCAAGATCCAAAAGCACACCTTGAGATGTACCGCAACCAAGGCATGCTTCCAGCTATAAAGATGTCGATGATCGAAGAGAAGCTATTTAGCGAGCTTTTCAGCAAAGAAAAAGACGAGAAAAAAGCAAGCAAAAAAGAGAAGGCTGAGTAATGAGCTATTACGTTCCTGTCGTAGTTGAAAGAACTAGTAGAGGTGAGCGAAGCTATGATATATACTCCCGTCTTTTAAAAGACAGGATCGTTATGCTAAGTGGCGAGATAGAGGACGGCATGGCTGCTTCTATCGTCGCTCAGCTGCTATTTTTAGAGGCTGAAGATCCAGATAAAGATATCTACCTTTATATAAACTCACCAGGCGGCGTGATAACAAGTGGCTTTAGTATCTATGACACGATGAACTACATAAAGCCAGATGTTTGCACTATCTGCATCGGTCAGGCCGCTAGTATGGGCGCGTTTTTGCTAAGCTGTGGCGCACCTGGCAAGAGATATGCGCTGCCAAATTCTCGTATCATGATACACCAACCACTCGGCGGTGCTAGAGGACAAGCGACTGATATCGAGATACAAGCTCGCGAAATTTTGCGTTTGAAAGAAATTTTAAATGGAATTTTGGCAAAAAATACAGGTCAAAAACTAAGCAAGATCGTAAAAGATACTGAGCGCGACTTCTTTATGAGCTCAGCTGAAGCTAAAGAATACGGACTTGTCGATAAAATTTTGGAGAAAAGTTTTAAATAAGGCCCAAAGTGATAAAGATAGATAACGCACCAGATCCAAAAAGAAAAGCAGCTGAAGCAAAACCAGCTGTCAAAAAAGAAAAGGTAAATATCTATAAATTTTCAGAGGACGTTTTGCACGAACTAAGCGACGACAACGTCCCATCTACGCCGACAAACTACTCTATCTACTTTGAAAAGATGCTTGATGGGCAGTCGGATGAGTTTAGAAAAGAGATCGGCGATATCATCGTGGCAAATTCTGAAAGCTCAGTGCCAACAAATGGCAACATCTCTATCGAAAAAGAGGTAAAACAAGGCTTTATCCAGATAAAGAGCATGCTTCAAGCAGTCGTGCTCATCTATAAAAATTTAGGCGTTATGAGAAGCCTAGTGCAAAAGCGTATGGATGGGCTTAAAAACAACACAAACGTCCTTGCGCTTCAAAATGTCTTAAGCGCCTTTAACCAAGACCTTATCAAGCTAAACGATCTCATGGACAAGCATCTTGACGTCATCAAGATGAGCTACGAAGAGGTCGGCAAGATGTTTAAGGCGATCGAAGAGCAGTCGATCTACGACACAACATACGAGGTCTATAACAAGAAATTTCTAGTAGCGACCATAAGCAGCGAGATCGAGTCTGTTAGGCGCTATGGCTATAATGCCTCATTTTTGTTAGTCAAGATAAAAGACAAATTTGCAAACCGCGTTAAAAATTTAAAAGAGCGAAACAATATGTTTAAAAGCATGTCACAACTTCTTTTAAGAACTTCACGTAGAAGCGATATAGTTGCACACTACGGCAATGGCTGCTTTGCTATGGTGATGAAATACACCGACGAAAATGGCACAAAGCAAGCGTGCGCGAGAATTTTAAACATGCTCTCATCTATGCCTTGGAAGATCGATAACGAAGAGTGCAAACTAGACGTGCAGATCGTCTCAAGCATGATCTCAAAAACAAAGAGTACCGAAGAGCTGCTCTCTCATGCACTTGACAAGCTAGAGACCAACCAAGACCTAAATGAGCCACTATTTTTAGACGAGAAAGCAGAGAATTAGTTTGATCCTAGAAGTTTTATCCTATCCAAATAAAAAGCTTTATGAAATTTCAAAAGAGGTTGAAGTTTTCGATGATAAGCTTCACAAACTTCTTGATGATATGTATGAGACGATGATCGCAAAAGAGGGCATCGGTCTTGCAGCAATACAAATAGGCGTTGCAAAGAGAATTTTCATCATAAATTTAGCCAACGAAGAGGGCGTGCAAGATAAAGAAAATTTAATCGAGATCATAAACCCAAAATTTGAGCTACGTGAGGGCGAGTGCGTCTATCAAGAGGGCTGCCTTAGCGTGCCTGGCTACTACGAGGACGTTAAACGAAGTGAGGTCGTTGCTATCAAATTTCAAGACCGCTTTGGCAAAGAGCAGACCTTAAAAACTGATGGGCTACTAGCGATTGCTATCCAGCATGAAAATGACCACCTAGACGGACATCTTTTTATAGAAAAAATAGGCTTTAACAAACGCAAAAAATTCGACAAGGAATACAAAAAGCAGAAAAAAGAAAAGACATCATGAAGTCCCTAAAATGTGCTACTTACGGCGACGGACTAAAGATCATTGATGTTGAGTCGATCTTTTCTCGCGGGCTTCCTGGCTTTAGCATCGTGGGCCTTGCAAGCACCAGCATCAAAGAGAGCACAGAGCGTGTAAAGGCGGCACTTTTAGCGCTTGACTTTGCCTTTCCAGCGCAAAAAATAACCATAAATTTATCCCCATCAGACCTGCCAAAAAGTGGCTCACATTTTGATCTAAGTATCGCCCTTTTAATCGCTCTTCAAAAGGCAAAAAGCTTGGAGAAAATTTTTGTTTTTGGCGAGCTTGGACTTGATGGTAGTGTAAAAAGCACGGCAAATTTGTTTTCGATCCTACTTTTTTTAAGCACGCAGGTGCAAAAGGCAAAAATTTTAGTGCCAAAAGAGATAGCTGCAAAAGCTTCGATGATCCCAAATTTAGAGGTTTATGGCGTTAGCACACTAGAGGAGGCGATAAAGTTTTTTAGCGACGCAGAATTTGCTAAAAGCATGCATTTTAGCGCCACACACGAGCTATTTTCAAATGTGATAGAAATTTCTGGCAAAAGATATGTTCCAAATTTAAATTACGAACTTGATTTTAAGGACGTTTTAGGTCAAGAAAGAGCCAAAAGAGCCTGCATCATCGCAGCCGTTGGCATGCACAATATCTTATTTGAAGGTAGCCCAGGCAGCGGCAAGAGCATGTGCGCAAAACGCCTCGTCTATATCATGGCGCCACAAAGCCTAGAAGATGTGCTAAAGTCCGCCGCCTACCGCTCGCTAAATCTTCAAGATAGCGAATTTACAAGCACTAGAGCCTTTCGCTCGCCACATCACACCTCGACAAAAAGCTCGATCTTTGGCGGAGGCTCAAACGTCGCAAAGATCGGCGAGATCGCACTTGCAAATGGCGGAGTGCTATTTTTTGATGAGTTTCCACACTTTTCTAAACAGGTTATAGAAAGCCTCAGAGAGCCACTTGAGGACAATCAAATCCACATCGCAAGAGTAAATTCAAAAGTGACTTATGAGACTAAATTTATCTTCGTGGCCGCTCAAAATCCCTGCCCTTGTGGAAATTTATTCTCCCGCAACCTAAACTGCAAATGCAGCGAAAATGAGATAAAAAACTACAAAGCCAAAATTTCAGCCCCAGTGCTTGACCGCATAGACTTAAAAGTCGCGATGGACGAGAGCTCGCCAGATGACAAGGCGAGTTTGAGCTCACAGCAGATGAGTGAGATGGTTTTAAAAGCCTTTATCTTTCAAAAAAGGCGGGGTCAAGATGAGCTAAATGGCAAGCTAAACGACGCGCAGGTGGCTAAATTTTGCACATTAAACGCCGAGGCAAGTGACATTTTACAAAAGGCCGCCACGAAATACAACCTCTCTCAAAGGGGCATAAAAAGGACGCTTAGAGTGGCTAGAAGCATCGCCGATCTTGATGAGAGCGAGCAAATTTTAAAGCCCCACATCCTAGAGGCGCTTAGTTTTAGGGCGTAAAATGAAAAATTTATATTTAGACACGAGAGTTTTGGACGAGCGAGCAGGCGAGAAATTTAACCTTAGTGAAGAGCTTTTGATGGAAAATGCAGCTGCAGGCATAGCAAATTTTATCCGTAAGAAATTTAAAAAAAGCGAGAGAGTGCTTGGCATTTGCGGTAGCGGAAATAACGGCGCTGACGTGCTTTGCGCTTTAAGGATGCTAGAGGGCGAGTTTGAGTGTGAATTTATCCTAGCTAGCCAAAGCTTAAAGCCGCTTGCCGCCAAACAGCTTGAAAGGGCTAAATTTGCTGGCGTGCGAGAGAGCAAAGACGCAGAAAATAGCTTAAATAGCGCAAAATGCGTCATAGACGGGCTTTTTGGCTCAGGGCTAAATAGAAATTTAGACGAAAAGCACATAGAATTAATCTCAAAAATAAACGCCAGCACTGCCTATATCATCGCTTGCGACGTGCCAAGCGGGCTAAGTAGCGAGGGTAAAGTGCTTGGCGCTTGCGTAAAAGCAGACGCCACTATCACGATGGGAGCTAGAAAGCTAGGGCTTTATAGTGACGCGGCAAAGGACTACGTGGGCAAGATAAAGGTCGCTACTCTTGGCATAAGCGCGCAAAACTACGAGTGCGAGAGCGACTATCATCTGCTTGAAAAATGCGACCTCGTGCTTCCAAATAGAAAAAATCAATGCGTAAATAAGGGCGATTTTGGCCACGCATTTATCATATCTGGCGAGCACATAGGAGCTAGCAAGCTTTGCGCAAAGGCGGCATTTGCCTTTGGGGCTGGGCTAGTTAGCGTGATAGGCGAGCAGGGTTTAAATTTACCAACGCATATCATGCAAGCTAGCAAGATAAGCGAGAAAATGAACGCTGGAGCCCTTGGCATGGGGCTTGGCAAAAAAGGCGTAGAAGAGCTTGAGGTGCAAATTTTAAAAGGCAAAAAGCTCGTTCTTGACGCTGATATCTTTTACAGTCCAAAAGTGCTTGAGCTGCTAAGCGAAAACTGCGTCTTGACGCCTCATCCAAAGGAGTTTTGCTCGCTTTTAAAAATTTGCAAAATAGCCGATATAGATGTGCAAATTTTGCAAGAAAACAGATACGCTTACGCGAGGGCTTGGAGCGAGAAATTTAAGGCTGTTCTTGTGCTAAAAGGTGCAAACACCATAATCGCCAAAGAGGGGCAAATTTACGTCATGCCTTATGGCAAAAACACGCTTGCAAAAGGTGGCAGTGGCGACGTGCTAAGCGGTCTTGTGCTAGCACTTTTAGCTCAAGGCTACGAGCCACTAAATGCTGCCATCTCAGCCACCTTATCTCATGCACTTAGCCTTAAAAATTTTAGCAAAAACAGCTACGCGCTTGAGCCAACAGACATCATCAAAGGAGTAAAATGCTTACGAAAAAGATAGCCGTGCTTTTTAGCGGTAGTGGCTCAAATTTAGAAGCGATACTTAAAAAAGTTCATAATCAAATTTTTAACGGTGTAAAGATCGAAGTTTGCCTTTGTATCTGTAACAAGCCAGGTGCATTTGGCATAGAGCGAGCTAAGAAATTTGGGCTTGAAACGACGATAATAGAAAGCGCTAAATTTAAAAATCGTGAGGAATTTGACGCTGCTTTGGTGGAGCAAATTTTAAAAAATGGGGCTGATCTAACGGTGCTTGCTGGCTTTATGCGGATACTAACGCCAGTTTTTACGGCGCAGGTCAAAGCCATAAACCTTCACCCATCTATCCTGCCGCTTTTTAAGGGCGCACATGCGATAAAGGAGAGCTTTGAGAGCGACATGATGATAGGCGGTGTGAGCGTGCATTATGTGAGTGAGGAGCTTGATGGGGGCAAACTGATCGCGCAAAGGGCGTTTGAGCGTGAGGATGGCATGAGTTTAGATGAGTGGGAGGCTAAAATTCACGCCATAGAGCATGAAATTTTGCCCCAAAGCATAATAAAAATTTTAACAAAGGAAGTAAATGTTTGAATGGTTGAGTTCGCCAGAGGCGTGGATATCGCTACTTACGCTAACTGGCTTGGAGATAGTTTTAGGCATAGATAACATCATATTTATCGCTATTTTAGTAGGCAAACTGCCGCCAGAGCAAAGGGGTAAAGGCCGCATTTTAGGGCTTGGCTTTGCGATGATCACTAGGATCATCCTGCTACTTTCGCTATTTTGGATCATGAAGCTTACAAAGCCGCTCTTTAGCATAGGCGAGCTTAGCATCACTGGGCGCGATCTAGTGCTCATAATAGGCGGTCTATTTTTGATAGTAAAATCATCAATGGAGATCCACGCAAACGCCACTGGCAAGCATGAAGAGGCTCACGAGAGCAAGTCTCATCCAGGATTTTTCGCGACTATCCTAGAAATAGGCATTTTAGACATAGTCTTTTCGCTTGATAGCGTTATCACCGCAGTTGGTATGGCTCAGCACATCGATATCATGATACTTGCCGTCATCATCGCAGTTGGCGTGATGATGTTTGCCTCAAAGGCGATCTCAGAATTTGTCGATAACAACCCAACGATAAAAATGCTCGCACTAGCATTTTTGGTGCTTGTTGGTTTTGCGCTCGTGCTTGATGGCTTTGGCGTGCATGTGCCAAAAGGCTACATCTACTTTGCTATGGGCTTCTCGCTGGCGGTTGAGTGCATAAATATCTACGCTAGAAAAAGGGCATTAAGAGATCAAAAATAAAAATGTGAGCCAAAATGCAGATAAAAAATTTAGATCACATCGTGATCGTAGTAAGCGACGTTAAAGAGGCGCTTAAATTTTACTGCGACATTTTAGGCATGCGACTATCTCAGAATGACGGTCACATTAGCCTAAATTTTGGCTCACAAAAGATAAATTTACATAGGTTTGAGGGCGAGTTTTTACCTGCGGCAAAGCATCCAACAAAGGGCAGTGCTGATATATGTTTAATAGTTGAAGACGACATAGAAGACGTGCGCTCAGAGTTTCTTGCAAAAGGCGTAGAGATCGAGCTTGGCATCGTTAGGCGAAACGGAGTACTTGGGGCAATGAAGAGTTTATATATTTACGACTTTGATGGAAATTTAATAGAACTTAGCTCATATGAAATTTAACAAGAAGGCAGCTTGGACCTACTAAAAGACCCGCTAAATAAACTAATCATCTCACTCTCGCTGCCAGCTGGTGTGGGCATGATGTTTAACACGCTTTACAACGTCACTGGCACATTTTTCGCCGCTAAAATTTCTACCATAGCCGTCGCTGGCATGGCGATGAGCTTTTTGCTCTATCTAAGCGTCGTTGGCATCGGGCTTGGCTTTGGCTCGGCACTCACCGCGCTAATAGGCAACAGCCTAGGCGCAAACAAACCAAAAATGGCTAAACTTTACGCCTCAAATGGCATCATCTTTGTGCTAGTTTTTGCCATTTTTATGGGGCTATGTGGCTACTTGCTAGCACCAAATTTACTAGTTATTTTAGGCGCTGACCATCACTACATCAAAGAGGCACTTGACTACGCTGGTGTCATCTTTCTTGCAGCTCCATTTTTCTTGCTTATAAAATCGCTTAACGGTGTTCTAGTCGCGCTTGGCGATACTAAAAGCTACCGCAACTGGCTATTTTGCGGCCTTTTTATCAACGCATTTTTTTGCTATCTTTTTGCCTTTAGCTTTGATCTTGGCGTAAAGGGCCTTGCTCTAGCGACGGCTAGCGTGCAGTTTTTAGGCATGCTCTATCTCTTTTTTAAAGTTAGAAAGAGCAAGATGATAGATCCTAGAAATTTAGGCTACTTCGTACCAAATTTCGCCGTCTGGGCAAAGATACTAAAGCAAGCCTTGCCAGCTTGCCTAAACTACCTCTCAATGTCGCTTGGCTCGCTCGTACTTTTAAAATTTGTGAGCTTTTACGGCGTAAATGCAGTGGCAGGTTATGGCATAGCCTTAAGGATCGAGCAAATTTTAGTGCTTCCAACCATCGGCATGGCAGCTGCAGTTTTAAGCATAGTCTCAAGAAACTACGGCGCTAAGAGCTTTCAAAGAGTATTGCAGTGCTACAAACTATCGCTTCTTTTTTTGCTCATCTACTGCGTCTTTGCCTACATCTTTATAAGGCTTTTTGGCGAGAGTGCGATCAGGCTCTTTGACAGCACTCCAGCCGTGCTTGAGGTAGCCAAACTCTACCTTGGCATCAACTCACTTGCCTACATGGCTTACGGCACGATAAACATCTCAGGCAGCACTCTACAAGCGATAAAACGCCCAGTAGCGATCTTTTTGCTAAATGGCTTTAGACAGCTCGTGCTTCAATGCTCGCTCTTTTACGCGGTGGTCTTTTGGCTAGGACTTGAGATCAAATTTATGTGGCTAGCGCTCTTTTTTAGCGTCTATTTTACGGCGATTTGCTTTTTGGCTTGGACGCTTTTTAGGTTAAAAAGAGCTACGAGCGCAAGCTTTTAAATTTAAAGCTAAATGCAAAAAAGCAAAGTGAGGCGACTAAGATGATGCTAGCTCCACCTGTGAGATTGAAATAAAAGCTGATCACAAGGCCGATAAAGCAAAAAATGATAGAAAAAATGGTTGAGATTAGCATCATTAGTCCAAGTCTTTTGGCAAAAATTTGCGCAATATATGGTGGTATGGTAAGTAGCGCGATGACAAGTATTAGCCCCACGACGCGTATCGTAGCCACCACGCAAAGCGCCATCATACAAACTAGCAGATAGTGAAAAAAGGTGGTATTTACGCCCCTTAGCCTTGCAAACTCCGCATCAAAGCTGATCGCCACAAACTGGCGGTAAAAAAGCGCGATGAGCGCCAAAAACAAGAGGTCTAAAACACTCATAAACGCGATATCTGTGCCGCTAACTGCAAGGATCGAGCCAAAAAGATAGCTCATAAGATCAGCATTATAGCCAGGTGTGAGGTCGATGAAAATGATGCCAATCGCCATGCCAATCGCCCAAATAGCGCCTATTACAGAGTCGATGTTTGTCTTATCTTTTAGCGTGATCGTGGCGATGATGAGCGCTAGAAGCAGCGAAAATATGCTCGCTCCAAAAAGCGGCTCGAGTGAGAAGAAAAAAGCAAGTCCTATGCCGCCATATGCGCCGTGTGCGATGCCTCCAGCGATGAAGGTCATCTTGTTTATCACCACAAGCGAGCCTATCATGCCGCATATTATGCTTACTAAAATGCTCGCAATAAAGGCATTTTGCATAAAATTTAACTCTAAAATTTCACTCATTTTCTCTCTTTAAAATTTAAAAACATTGCTCTTTGTCTTTTCGCAACCACACTCGCCAAGTGCGATCTCAACATCACAAAAATGGCTATGCGTTCTAGCTAGATGCTCGATAAATTCCCTCTTCGCAAGGTTTTCATGCGTTTTATGAATGTGTAAATTTTTACTCACGTAAGCGATCTTTGTAGCGTAATTTAGCACGATATTTAGGTCGTGACTAACTAAAACCACGCCAACGCCATTTGCATTTATGCCCTTTAAAATTTCATAAATTTCAGCCTGCCCTTTTGTGTCGATGCTCGCTGTTGGCTCGTCTAGGATAAGCACTTTTGCATTTGCACAAAGCGCTCTAGCGATATAGACGCGCTGCCTTTGACCGCCACTTAGCTCGCCGATCCTCGCGTTTGCAAACTCGCTCATGCCGACCTTTTCAAGGGCACTTAGCGCTAGAGCTTTTTCATCTTTTGAGTAAAAACCAAAGATTTTTTTATCGATTAGCCCCATTAATACAACTTCTAAAACCATCATCGGAAAGCTTTGATTTGAGAGGAAATTTTGCGGCACGTAGCCTATAAATTTACTTACCTCGCTTGGCTCTTTACCAAAGAGCTTGATCTCGCCACTTTGAGGCTTAAGCAGACCCAAAATGAGCTTTAAAAGCGTGCTTTTGCCTCCGCCATTTGGACCAATTATCGCTAAAAACTCGTCGCTACTATAGTCTAAGTTAATACCCTCTAAAACGACTTGTTTATCGTAGCTAAAGTTTAAATTTCTAATTTTTATAATATCTTTCAAAACAGGCTCTTTTGCGTAAATGTCGTGACAAAAATGAAAAGTCCAAGCCAAAGCATGATGCCAAGGGCTGCAAATTCTGCGTAGATTTTAAACTTTTTTAGCTTAATGTTCGTGCTGATCTTTGAGCCAAAAACTGCCGCTACAAATATCACCACACTCATGCCAAGCGCCATAAACAGGCCACTTATCACGCCTGCAAAGTAGCTGCCTATCTCATTTGCCAGCACAAAGACTAGTATCGTGCCAGGACAGGGCACAAGAGCCGCAGCAGCCGCTACTAGCCACTCCTCTTTGCTCTTTGGTTTTTTAGTAGAGCAAATTTGACAGCCACAATCACTTGTAAATTTTGTATTTTTACTCAAATTTTGACTTAAATTTGATCCAAAAATATAAAATTTAGTCTCATTTTTGTTTGAGAGATAAAATTTGATCTTTTTAACGAGCATAAAAATCGCCACAAAAAAGATCACAACTCCAGAAAACGCGGTCGTTATACTAGCTGTGTCCTTTGTAAGGTCGTTACTCACCTCTCGTAGCAACAAAAAGCTAGCAAAGACAAAGACAAATGCGCCCACAACATGTAAAAAGCCGATCTTTAACGCAAATAAAAACGCCCTTTTGTAGCTACCACCAGTTGCGGCAAAATATGAGCTTGTTAGCACCTTGCCATGACCTGCGCCAGCAGCGTGCAAGAAGCCATAGCCAAATGAGATAAACGCTAAAAATAGCAGCGCAAGCGGACTTTTGTAATCCACGCTTCTTAAAATTTGCTTTAGCCTATCAAGCAAGCTTAGGCTAGTTTTTGAGACGATGTCAAATTTAGCCTCATCGATCTTATCTATCTGACTTAAATTTTCATCGCTCACGCTAGCTACTGGCTCTTTTAGCAGCTCTTTAAGCGCTGGCTTTTCGTTGTGAGCTTTGGCCGCTTCTTTGCTTGAAAATGTAAAAAATATCAAATTTGAGTTTGAATTTGGTATCGCCCAGAAGCTCTCACCCACCAAAAATGCGTTATTTTGTGTGAATTTGAAGTTAAAATAGCCCTCTTTATCCTCCATATCAACCGACACGACAAGACCGTCAGCGATCACTAAATTTGTCTTAAAACTAACATCAAATTTAAGCCTGCCCTCGTCAAAGTAGAGCTTGTAATTATTTAAATTTGGCTCTATTTTAGTGGCGTTTTCGTCCTTGTAATAATACTCAATCTGCGTCAAATAGTGCCTTGGCACGAGGTAGTCTAGCAAATTTAAGCGGATCTTTCTAAGCTCTTTTTCGTCTATCTTTTCATCTTGATTGAGGTCAAAATTTTGCTTCATAAGATCTGAGAAATTTTGCGAAAAGGTCCAAGTAAAAGCTATCTGCGTGATGTTGTTTTCGTGTGCTACAAATTTCGCACTAACGTGAGCTGTTGGGCTATAAAGCGAGCATAGAGCACACCCGAAGGCATTTATGGCTAGTAGGCAAATGACGATCAGGCGTGCTAACATTTCTATAGACTTTTTGCGAAAATTTCAGCCGTTTTTTTCATCTCAGCTAGCCAGTTTTCAGGCAACTGATCTATCATGACGACCTTTGAGCCAGTCTCTTTTGCGATCAAATTTGCAGCCTTTGTTGGAAACTGTGGAGCTACGAAAATGACCTTTACACCGTGCTCTTTTGCCTCTTCTATAAGCTCTTTTAGCTCAGCTGGCTTTGGCTCTTTGCCCTCTATTTCAATGGCTATTTGCTCTAAATCATAGCGCTTTGCAAAGTAGCCCCAAGATGGGTGATATACGATAAATTCGCGAGTTTTGACATCTTTTAGCTCATTTTTGATAAAGCCATCAAGCTCGTCAAGGCTAGCTTTAAATTTAGCCAAATTCTCTTCATAAAGCTTTGCATTTTGCGGGAATTTCTCTATTAGCGCCTTTGCGATGTTATCAGCTTGAGTTTTTACCAAGATAGGGTCAAGCCAGATGTGCGGATCAAGGCCGTCGTGGTGGTGGTGATGGTGCTCTCCCTCGTGGTCATGGTGCTCATGCTTATGCTCTCCATCGTGCTTATGCTCGTGGTGCTCTTCATGTTCATGCTCATCGCTCATAGCGATCTTTTCGATGCCTTCCTGCGTCTTTACGATGCGTAAATTTTTAAACGTCTTTGAGAAGCGATCAAGCCACGCATCCTCAAACTCGATGCCGATAGCAAAGTAAAGCTCGCTCTTTTCAAGCTCCTTCATCTGCTTTGGTTTTGGCTCGTAGGTGTGCGGATCAGCCCCTTTGCCAACCATCGTATTTACATCTAGCGTATCTCCAGCGATCTGCTCGACAAAAAATTTCGTTGGCAGTATGCTAGTAGTCACAACCGGCTTTGCAAAAAGAGACAAAGCACAAACAGCTAAAAAAACGATAATTTTTCTCATTATCTCTCCTTTAAAAAATAATTGCGAAGTTTAGCAAAATGCAACTTGGTTGCAACTTAAAGTTCAAAAGCCTAAATTTAGCCTTTTCTTTTAAATATAGTTTAAATCTTTTAGCGTTAATATACGCAAAATAAAAAGGGCAAAGATGAACGCGAGAAATTTCTTAGAAGAGCACAATATCAAGGCCACGACGCTTCGCATAAAGCTTGTTGAAATTTTACAAAACTCCAAAGCACCGCTAAGCTATGATGAAATTTTGCAAATTCTTGACGCAAACAAGACGACCTTTTATAGAAGTATGGAAATTTTTGAAAAAGAAAATCTCGTAATAAAAACCGAAAACAACCACAAGAGCTACTACGAGCTAGCAAACGAGGCCAAAGCCTACTTCATCTGCGATGTCTGCCACAAAGTAACAAACATCGATATGCCCCACCTAAATGTCGCTAAAAATATAAAAAGTGCCGTGATAAAGGGCGTTTGCGACGAGTGCGGTCACGAGTAAAGCGCGATGATCTCAGCTGGGATCGCCTTTGGGCGGTTTGTCTTTAGGTCGATATAGACAAACTCGGTCTTGCCAGTTGCTATTAGCTCGCCATCTTTTTTAAACTCAAAATACCTGCTCGAAGTGGCCTTGCCATCGGCCTGCGTGTAGGTGTGAATTTCTATCTTATCCATCAGCTTTGCGCTTTTTATATATTTTGCTTCATTTTTTCTAATGAGCCAAATTTCACCCCTTTTATACTGCGCCTCGACCGTGTCGCCAACTGCGGCAGAGTGGGCAAATGCGGCCTCTTGCATAAGCGTGAAATAATAGACATTGTTCATGTGTCCGTGCATGTCTATGGCTTGTGGCGGGATGATGACTCGGTAGATAAAATCTCTCATTTTTGACCTTTTTTGCTAAAATTATAACCAAAAAGAGGAGCTAAAATGCAAAATTTATGGGATAAAAAGGCGTCAAACTACCAAAGATTTGACGGCAAGATCAGCGCTATCCAGCAGCAAATTTTTGCCAAAGCCTTGGCTCGGGGGATAGACTTTAACGGCAAAGAAATTTTAGATATAGGCTGTGGCACGGGCGTTTGGAGCATATTTTTATCAAAAACGGCTAAACATATAACAGGCATTGATAGCTCTGAAAAGATGATAGAAATTTTAAACGAAGATGCAAAGAAATTTGGCGTGACAAATTTAAGTAGCGAGGTTTGCTCGTGGAGAGAATTTAAGCCTAAAAAGCGCTTTGATATCGCCATTTGTACGATGAGCCCAGCCATTGCAAGCGACGAGGACTTTGCTAAATTTCAAAACTGCGCCAAGCAAAAGCTCTATCTTGGCTGGGACAAGCCTAGAAGCTCTGACCTGCTTGAGCCATTTTTCGAAAAATTTGGCCGAACGCTCTCGCAAAAAAACGTTGTAAATAGGCTTGAAGCGTGGCTAAAAGAGCAAGGCATCGCTTACAAAAGTCAAATTTTAAATGAGACAAGGATCGCTAGACGAAGCGTGCAAGAAGCAGCTGAGAATATCTGCTGGCACCTTGAGATAAACGGAGCTAAGAACTACGATGAAAAGGCGGTTTTAGCTATGTTAAAAGAGAGATTTGAGGACGAGTTTATAGACGAGAAAATTGACTCTCAAATGAAGCTTTTTGTCTTTTAAAGCTTAAATTTAGAGCAAATTTGCTTGCCAAATTCGCTAAAAATGACGCCAAAGATGATGAGCATGGCTCCAAAAATTTGCCAGATGCTAAGTATCTCGCCAGCAAAAAAGTAGCCAATGAGCCCTGCAGAGACTGGCTCTAGGCAGAAAAACAAGGCTGCCTTGCTAGCGGTCGTATATCTTTGGGCGATCGTTTGGACAAAGTAGCAAAATATGGTGCCAATCACTGTCGTGATAAATATCGCTATGAAAAATTCTCTATCGAAATTTGGCACGATACTGCCCTGAAAAAGCGCAAAAACGAGCGAGAGCAGGGCATTTGTGAGAAAGACCACAAAGACTAGCAGATAAAGCTCACTCTTTCTTACAAAGTGGCCATTTAGCGTCGTGTAAAGTGCGTAAAATATGGCGCAAACAAGCGCTAGTGCCTCGCCAGCCCCAAGTGCGAGTGTGGCGCCACTTAAGAGCCAAAGCCCAAAAATAGCGATGAGTGCACCATAAATAGCAAAAATACTTATCTTATTTTTAAAAAACACCGCCGCCATAAAAGGGACTATCACACACTCAAGCCCCGTGATAAAGGCGACGCTCGAGCTAAATGTGAGCTTTAGGGCGTAAGTCTGCGTGGCAAATGACAAAAATAGCACCGCCCCAAGGATAACGCCGTAGATGACGCTTTTTTTGTCAAATTTTGTAGTAAATTTAAGCGCGACAAAGCCCATAAAGATGGCCGAGAGAAAAAACCGGCAAAAAAGCATGACAAAGACGCCATTTGTCTTTAGTGCGTTTGCCATGGGTAAAAACGTAGCGCCCCAAACGATGGCAACTACGATAAGAGCGATGTCGGCTCTGTTTTGAGCGGTCAAATTTCTCATTTAAATATCGAGTCTAGCACCTTTTTGCCGCTATCTAGGCTAAAGCCACTTCTTAGCCCCTTTTCCTTCTCGCTCATCACGTTAAATAGCCCATCTAGCGTCTTTCTCGTGATATATGCGTTTAGGTCTTCGTCATCATCTGGCACATATTCGCTTGCGCCTAAATTTTTAGCTAGGCTCTTTACTGATTTTATCGTTTCGTTGTTTTTTGCTGAGTTGCCGATGAAAGAATTTAGCCCATTATAGGCAGTCGCAAAGCTATTATCGCTCATCATTTTCTCAATTATCGGCGTAAATGCTGCCTTTAGCTTTTGGCTGGAGCTTTGCTGCAGATACTTCGTAACGCTGTCGTTGCCGCCGTTAAAGAGCTTTTTGACATCAGCCTCGCTCATATTTTTTATGCTCTCGCTAAAAATTTCTGCAGCCTTTGGCACGGCCGTAGTTGCGGCGTTGTTTATTGACTTGCTAAGGTCCTGCGCCCACTTCTCGCCGCCCACTTTTTTGGCTAAATTTGACGCCATCTCAAGGCTTTTTGGGAGTGGAATTTTAGCTGTGGCGTTGTTCATAAAGCCTTCTTTTGAAAGCTCGCTTACAGCGGCATTTAGCGCCTCGCTAACTAAGCTTTTATAGTCACCGCTTGATGCATGAGTGGCGATTTTCACACCTTTATTTATCATATCATCCATGCTTGCGGCTTGTAAATTTAGAGCAAGCGCGCCACACAGAATAATAAGAGATCTTTTCATCTTCTCTCCTTTTTTAAATTTAAAGCAAAATCATACAAAAAATATCTAAACGCTTAAAATAAATTTAATATTTTTGCACTAAAATTCACCCTTTTTTGAGGGGAATTTATGCAGCTTTTACTTCTTAGCTTCGCTCTTAGCATGGATAGCGCAGCGCTAAATATGGCAAACGGCGCAAGGTATAAAAGTCTTACACTTGGCAAAATTTTATTTATCGCTTTTATGCTTGGCTTTTTTCAGTTTCTCATGCCGCTTTTTGGCTATTTTCTAGGCATTAGCTTTGCTAAATTTATAAGCTCCATTGATCACTTTATCGCATTTTTTATACTCTGCTTTCTTGGCTTTAAAATGCTAAAAGAGGCCTGTAGCAGCGAGGCTGGCGACTCTTTGGGCATGGATCTTAAGACCATTTTTATAGGCGCATTTGCCACTAGCATAGACGCACTTGCCGTTGGCGTCACGCTTAGCTTTGAAGCAGTTAATGTATTTGAGAGTGCGCTCATCATCGGCGTAGTCTGCTTTGTGCTAAGCCTAGCCGCCTTTTACATCGGTAAATTTATGGGTGAAATTTTAGAGAAAAAGGCGCTATTTTTGGGCGGAGCGATACTTATATTTCTAGGCTTTAAAATCCTCATCACCCACCTGTTAGAAGAGGGAGTGCTCTAAATTTCTATCTCTATGCCAACTGGGCAGTGGTCGCTGCCAGTGATCTCTGGCAGGATAAAGGCGTCTTTTAGCCTATCTTTTAGACCCTGCGAGATGAAGAAATAATCAATCCTCCAGCCGACATTTTTAGCCCTTGCATTAAAGCGGTAGCTCCACCACGAGTAAGCGTCCGCAACGTCGCCATTTACGGCTCTAAAGGTATCTATAAAGCCACTTTTTAGCACCTCATCTATCCACGCGCGCTCGATAGGTAAAAAGCCTGAAGTTTTGGCGTTTGCCTTTGGATTTTTCAGGTCGATCTCGCGGTGAGCGGTATTTACGTCGCCGCAAAATATCACCTCTTTGCCGCCCTTTATCAGCTCTTTGCAGTAAGCTAGAAATTTATCGTAAAAGTCCATCTTGAATGCCAGGCGCTTGTCGTCCTTTTGGCCGTTTGGAAAGTAGATGTTAAAAAGCACGATATCGCCAAATCTATGCTCCAAAACTCGCCCCTCCGTGTCGTCAAAAAAGGCCGCTTTTTGCGTTTGCACGTCAAATTTAGCCAGGCTCATCACACCAGAATATCCTGCCCTTGCGCCTGAATTTACACTGATATCTTTAAACCCAAGGTTGTAAATTTCTTTTGGGACGTCGTCCTCTTTGACTTTGATCTCTTGCAGTCCCAAAAAATCAGGCCTAATCTCATCGAGCCAAGCAAAGCCCTCTTTTGCCACGACTGCACGCAGACCATTTACGTTCCAGCTAATAAGTTTCAAATTTCATCCTTTTTTTAATTATAATTATGCCAAAAATCACAAAAAGGAAAGTTATGAGAAACCAGCCAACGTATAAATTTTTTAAAAATTTTGGCTACGCAAGAGAGGGTTTGGCTGAAATTTTTAAAAACGAGAAGAGCTTTCGCATAGAAATTTGTATATTTTTGGTAGCTACGATCTCGCTATTTTTTTGGAAATTTGACCTTATTTTTAACCTATTTTTGATCTTTAGCATGGCATTTGTGCTAGTTTGCGAGTGCCTAAACTCGGGCCTAGAGCGAGTGACTGATCTTGCGAGCCCAGACTATCACGCCCTAGCAAAAGCGGCAAAGGACGCTGGAAGCGCAGCCGTGATGATCGCAAATTTCTTATGTGGCGCGCTTTGGTGCGTGGCGATAGGATATAAAATTTGGGGCTAGAAAAAGAAATTTACAAAGCGCTTCTTGGCGAGAAAAAGGTAGAGATCATAAATTTACTTTGCGAGCTAAGCGATGAAAATGGCTTTATCATGCTTAAAATTTCAGAAATTTGCGAGAAGCTAAATGTTAGCAAACCAACCGTGATAAGCACGTTTAAGCTACTTGAAGAGAAGAAAATTTTTGAGCGGGTAAAAAACGGGGTTTATAGATTTAAAAATTTATAGTGGCAAGCAAATGCCTGCCACTAGTAGTTTTAGCCTATAGTCTCAGCAGCGATCATGCCAAATGTCAAGCAATCAGTTATCGCAACTGATCCTAGACGGCTGGCTCCGTGAACGCCACCTGTGATCTCGCCAGCTGCATATAAATTTGGTATAGGCATAGCTGTTTGAGAGTTCATGACTTGGGCTTTTGTGTTGATATTTAGGCCACCCATTGTGTGGTGAACTTTTGGCGTGCCACGCTCTGCGTAAAACGGCGGAACTGAGATATCAATGCCCTTTGTCGTAGTCGCAACAACTGGTTTGCCAAAGTCCTCATCAACGCCTTTTTTGACAAATTCGTTATATCTTGCGACTGTTTTTTTGAGCTCATCAACTGGGATCTTATACTCAGCTGCCAAGGCATCAAGTGTGTCAAATTTCTTGCAAATTCCAGCTGCGATAGCCTTTTCATAGTGAGCTGGAAGCATGTGAGGAAGTGCTCTTGAGTCACAGAAGTTGATAGGGAAATTTTTATCGTCTTCGCCTTTTTCATGGATGACTTTAAACATCGCTTCAGTTCTTGTCCTGCGGTCAGCTAGCTCATTCATGTAGCGTTTGCCGGTTCTTGGATTGACTGAAATTCCAAACGGAAAAGCGCCATTTACGTTAAACATCGATCCCACGCCAAAGCCTGTCTCATCAGCACATCCCCAAGGGCCGTACTGGATCCAGCTTGGCTGAACTGGATAAGCACCAGCTCTAAATGCTGCTAGAAGCGCGCCTGCTGTTGAGCCTGGTTGGTTTGTTGAGTCTGTCTCAGGTGTGATCCTTGGATCTTGAAGACGTCTAAAAATTTTATCCCTACAAAAGCCACCAGCTGCTAGTACGACGCCTTTTTTGGCTTTTATATATTTTGTATCGCCACCTTTGTTTTCGACATCGTCACTCATCAAATTGCCATCAAATTTGTAGTTTTCTCTGACGATGACGCCCACAACTGCGCCCTTGTCGTCAAAGACGAAATCATCAAATTTTGTCCTTTTTTTGATCGATGCGCCATCTAACTTTTCAAATGTCGCAGTCATAGGGAGCACGATGCCAGCGCCGCTGCCGACCTCTGTTTGAAGGCTTCTTGGCACTGAGTGACCGCCCGCGTGAGTGATCTGGTCGATATATTTTGCACCACAATCAATTGTGAGTTTGTAAGCATCTTGCGCTCTCTCGCCGATCTTTGCCAAAAGATCAACGTGGTTGATGCCGCGACCTGCTTTTAAGCAGTCTTTGATAAATAGCTCGGTGCTATCTTTGATGCCAGCTTTCTTTTGCATGTCGCTGTTTGGAACGGCAAAAATTCCGCCATTGATGACAGAGTTGCCACCTGTGCGACCCATTTTTTCGATCAGAACGACTTTGTTGCCTTTTTTGGCTGATGTCACGCCAGCTGCAAGAGCTGCAAAGCCTGAGCCGATGATGACTACGTCATACTCCTCGTCCCATTTGACATCTTTTTCGTTCATTGGTGTGGCCATTAAATTTGTTGCGCCCATGCCTAGTGCCGTAGCACCGATAGCGCTAAATTTGACAAAATCTCTTCTAGATAAACCTGAATTTTTCATGCTCTCTCCTTTGAAGTAAGATATTCACTAACTAGATTATACGACTTTATTATTAAAATAGTCTAATTAATTTTTTAAATTAAATTTTATTAAAGCTAAGTGCGATTAGAGCGTAGTTTGGTAATATTTATTGACACTATTTTTATCCAAATTTGACTTTGGATTGACGTAAAATAGGCATTTAAAGTAAATTTAGCATAAAGTTTAGAAATTTAAATTTTAAAATTTGCCAGAAATAAATATGAATTAAATTTTTTATAGATCAATTTTTTTAGATTTTTGGGAGGATTTTCTTTTATAGCTTAATAAAAAATATTAGTTTAAAGGAAGATCGGAGCAAATTTGCCCCGAGAAATTATTTAACGCCAACTATGATTTGAGTTGCTTTAATGATAGCAGTTACTTTGTCGCCTACCTTTAAAGCTAAATTTTGAACTGACTCTCTAGTGATGATAGCTGAAATTTTGCTGCCGCTCGCGTCGATGATAACCTCAGCATTTACAGCGCCGTCTTTTATCTCGCTTACAACGCCTTTGATTTGGTTTGTAGCGCTAAGTTTGATGCTGTCATCTTTTGAAACGATAACGCTTGAAGCCTTGAATAAAAATATAGCTTTTTTGCCAACTTTAAGATCAAGAGCTTTCTCGCTATCAACTGTTACAGTCGCTTTTAGCACTTCGCCACCTGCGATTTTACCAGCGATTAGCGAATTTACCGCACCTGTTCTTACTTCTGATATCTCAACATTTAGTTGATTTCTTGCACTTAGTGACATATTTTTCCTTTTTATGATTTAAATTGTTTTGACATTGTAAAGTAATATTTTTAATGCAAACTTAAAATTGTTATATGAAATTTTATAATATCAAAAATTAAAATTTAAAACTTCTCAAACGCTAAAATAACGCTATTTATAAGGTCAAATTTACAAAAATAATTTAAATAATTTTTTCAAATAAATATTACTAAATATTACCTTTACCTTATTTTTATAAAATTTGACTCTAAATTTTAAATTTAAACAAGAGAAATTTATAAATTTGAGTTTAGAAATAATAGAAGTTAGGGTCTTTAAATTCCAGCTTCAAGCATCGCTTCTGCTTGATAGTGAGTGATAAGTGGCTCTATGATCTCATCAAATAATCCCGCGGCCATGATAGCGTCAAGGCGGTAAAGAGTTAAATTTATGCGGTGATCACTTATGCGATTTTGTGGGTAGTTATAAGTTCTTATCCTGCCAGAGCGGTCGCCAGTACCGACCTGACTTTTGCGCTCACTAGTCTCTTTTGCAAGTCTCTCTTGCTCTTGCATCTCGTAAAGTCTAGCCTTTAGCACCTTCATCGCAGCTTCTTTGTTTTTGTGCTGGCTCTTGCCATCTTGGTTTGTGACAACAAGTCCAGTTGGTATGTGCGTGATCCTAACGGCACTATCAGTTGTATTTACCGACTGGCCGCCGTGACCTGAGCTTCTCATAACATCAACTCTTATATCATTTGGATTGATCTCGATCTCGCTATCTTCGACCTCTGGCATGATAGCCACAGTCACAGCCGAGGTATGCACCCTGCCCTGGCTCTCAGTCTCTGGCACGCGCTGAACCCTATGTGTGCCACCTTCAAATTTTAGCCTAGAGTAAGCGCCTTTGCCTTTTATAAGCACGATGATCTCTTTAAAACCACCAGTGTTGCCCTCGCTTTGGCTAACGATCTCAAATTTATATCCGCGAAGCTCTGCATATCTGATGTAAGCGTTAAAAAGATCTCCAACAAATAGTGCAGCCTCATCACCACCAGTGCCTGCGCGAATTTCTAAAAATATATTTTTATCATCGTTTGGATCTTTTGGAAGAAGCAAAATTTTGATCTCTTCTTCAAGCTTCTCTCTTGAAATTTCTAAATTTTTAAGCTCATCTTTTGCAAGTTCGCCAAGCTCAGAGTCCTCAAGTAGGGCTTTATTCTCTTCGATGTCGTTTAGAATTTGTAGATATTTTTTTGCAGCAGTTGCGACTGGTTCGATAGATGATTGCTCTTTTGAGAGCTTTGTCATCTTTTCGATATCGTTTGCTATATTTGGATCGCTTAGAAGCGTAGAAATTTCATCATAGCGATCCAAAAATGGATGAAGTTTATCAGCAAACATTAAAATTTAATAGATTAAGCAGCTTTTAGAGTATTTACTAATTGAGCAAGACGACTAACGCGACGAGCAGCAGTTTGTTTCTTCAAAAAGCCTCTACTTACAAAGCTGTGAATGCTTTTGTTAGCAACTTTTAAAGCTTCATTTGCAGCATTTAGATCTTTAGCTTCTACAGCTATGCGCACTGCTTTTGTAATGTTTTTAAGTCTAGTGCGGTAAAATCTATTTCTTTCTGTTCTTTTTATAGTTTGTCTAGCTCTTTTTTCAGCAGATTTATGGTTTGCCATAATATACCTTTTTTGATAATTTTAGTCCGTGATTATATGAAAAATATATTTAATTGTAACTGAATTTAAGTCTGCTTTAAAACAAATAAAATTTTAGATTTTAAATTTGATAATTTCTGATAAAATAGCACCATTTTATAATAAAAAGGATAAATTTATGAAACTTTTTGGAACAGACGGAGTTCGTGGTAAGGCTGGCGAAAAGCTTTCAGCTCAGACATCTATGCGCCTTGCAATGGCTGCTGGAATTTATTTTAGAAAGACCTCAGCGACAAATGTGATATTGGTCGGAAAAGATACTAGAAAAAGCGGCTATATGATCGAAACTGCCATCGTTGCGGGACTAACTGCGGTTGGCTACAACGTCCTTCAAATAGGCCCTATGCCAACACCTGCGATCGCATTTTTAACAGAAAATATGCGCTGTGACGCTGGCATAATGATAAGCGCCTCACACAACCCATACTACGACAACGGCATCAAATTTTTTGATAGTTTTGGCAACAAATTAGATGAAAAGATAGAAGCTGAGATAGAGAAAATTTTCTACGACGACGAGCTCATCGCAAACGCCCAAAAGACGATGACAGAGATCGGCGCAAACAAGAGGATCGACGATGTTATCGGCAGATATATCGTGCAGATCAAAAATTCATTCCCAAAAGAGCTAAATTTAAAGAATTTACGAGTAGTTTTAGATGTGGCAAACGGAGCTGCTTACAAGGTCGCACCAACTGTATTTAGCGAGCTTGGAGCTGACGTCATCGTCATAAACAACGAGCCAAATGGTAGCAATATCAACCAAAACTGCGGCGCGCTTCACCCAGAAGATCTAGCAAGCGAGGTAAAAAGGCTTCGTGCTGACATCGGCTTTGCATTTGACGGCGATGCTGATAGGCTTGTCGTTGTCGATGAAAACGGAGAAGTAGTGCATGGCGACGCGATACTTGGCTCACTAGCTGCATTTTTACACGAGCAAAAGACTCTAAAAGGCGGAGCCATCGTGGCTACTGTTATGAGTAATGCCGCGCTTGATGACTATCTAAAAGCTCACAAGATCAAGCTACTTCGCTCAAACGTAGGCGATAAATACGTGCTTGAGATGATGAAAGAAAATGGCATAAATTTTGGCGGCGAGCAAAGCGGCCACGTCATATTTAACGACTACGCTAAGACTGGCGACGGCCTTGTTACTTCGATGCAAGTTGTCGCGATGATGCTTAAAAAAGGCAAAAAGGCTAGTGAAATTTTTGGCGAGCTAAAGCCGTATCCGCAAATTTTGCTAAATTTAAAGATCACAGAGAAAAAGCCGCTTGATAAGATAGAGGGGCTAAAAGAGCTTGAGGCTAGCCTTGCAAAAGAGGGCATAAGATCGCTCTTTAGATACTCTGGTACTGAAAATTTGATCAGACTTTTGCTTGAGGGCAAAAATCAAACTTTAGTTGAAAAACGCATGGATGAAGTTGAGAAATTTTTTGTAAAAGCCCTAAATGCGTAAAAATTTAGTTAAATTTTTCATAGCGTTTTTTCTAATTTTTATCGTTGATCAAGCGATAAAAATGATATTTATAGATGGTTTTTCGTGGGAGGGCGAGTTTTTCTCGCTAGTTCTTACATATAATAAGGGCGTTGCATTTTCGATGTTTGCCTTTTTAGATGAGTGGCTGAAATTTATCCAGATCGCCCTCATTTTAGGCGTTTTTGTCTATCTGGTCGTTGAGAAAAAGCTGCTTTGCTCACATGCCATTTGGCTTGGAGCTTTGCTAGGAGCTGGCAGCTCAAATATCACAGATAGATTTATCCATGGCGGCGTCGTGGATTACGTCTTTTGGCACAAGTGGTTTAACTTTGCGGTCTTTAACTTCGCTGATGTGATGATCGATCTTTGCGTGGTGATGATACTTTGGCAAAGTTTTAGAAAAAGGAGAGAGAGTGGGAAATAATATCTACGTCGCATACGCGCTTTGGCTACTTACTGGCTGGCTTGGAGCGCATAGAATTTACCTTGGTAAATTTATCACTGGCTTTTTGATGATGGGGTTATTTTTCGTTGGCTACCCTACGTTTTATTTCATTATAGGCATACCATTCTTAGCTATTTGGGGCATTTGGTGGATCATCGACGCATTTTTGGTTGGCGCTTATGTCGAGAAAAATTTACAAAAAGTCGAGCTAAAAGAGAGACTAAAACTAAAAGATAAAGAAGATGACTTAAAAAGGCTTTACGAGCTTTTTGAGAGTGGTGCGATCAGCAAGGCTGAATTTGAAGCTAGAAAAGAGATACTTTTTAGATAAGGAGACGTTATGGCAGAATATTATCTTTACTTAAAATACCTCCACTATTTGTTTTTCATCTCGTGGATGGCAGTGCTGTTTTATCAGCCAAGGCTCTACGTTTATCACGTAGAAAACATGGACAAACCAGACTTTGTAAAAGTGGTTGAGGTGATGGAGTATAAGATGTATCACTACATCGGTTGGGTAGCACTCATCGGCTCATTTGTTACTGGCATTTTTATACTTATCGCGATTCCTGATCTTATAAAAACTGGTCACATCCATGTCAAAATTTTAGTTGTCATCTTAATGGCTATCTATCACCTAGACCTTGGACGCTACATGAAGCAACTCAAAGAGAAACGCTGTAACAAAAGTGGCATCTTCTTTAGAGCTTACAACGAAGTGCCAACTATCGCGATGCTCATCATCATCTGGGTCATGATAGTAAATCCATTTTAAAGGAATTTGATGAAGAAATTTTTAGCATTTATCGCTTTGCCAGCGCTCTTGCTCGCGGCTACTCAGTATTTTGAGCCAATGCAGATAAAATTTGACAACAGACTCTACTCGCTAGCAAGCTCAGCCAAGCCTGTGCCAAATTTATTCACGCAGGAGTACTTGCTCCCTGGTGAGAAACTAGATAGTTTTAGCTATATGCTCTCGTTAAATACCCTTAAATTTGACGCTACGCCAGAGCAAGCAGTCGAACAAAAGATAAATGATCTAAAAGAGCTAAAGGCAAAAGGGCTAAAAGTAGCTTATAAAAAGGGCTCGCTCGCAAATGAAATTTATCTTGATATCACGATATTTTCAAATTTAAATGGCACTCCAACGGCCGAGCACTCGATATATCGCTACACCAAACAAGGCGGAAATTTAGTCCTTTTTACCATCCAAAGGCGTGCTTATAAAAAAGAGGGCATTCAAAGATTTGCTACAAATTTCACGATCGAGTCGCAAGATTTTAGCAAAAAAGCCCTAGCCACACCTTTTCCCCAAATCATCAGCAAATAAAGAAATTTGAGTGTAAATTTAGCCTTTGCACTCAAATTTTAAAACCAGACTTAACAAATTTATCTAAAAATAAAACGAATAGTTATATGATAAGAAAAACTCAAAAAGGATAGCCTATGATACATAAAATTCTTATCGCAAATCGTGGTGAGATCGCAGTTAGGATAGTCAGAGCTTGTAGGGATTTACACATCCAAAGCGTAGGAATTTACACAGCGCCAGACAGCGAGTGCTTGCATGTCAGGATCGCTGATGAGGCCTATCAAGTGGGTGAAGATCCGATCAAAGGCTATCTTGACGCCAAAGCGATCGTAAAGCTTGCTAAAGAGTGCGGAGCTGATGCGATACACCCAGGATACGGCTTTCTAAGCGAAAACTACGAATTTGCAAAGGCAGTCGAGGACGCTGGGCTTATCTTCATCGGTCCAAAGGCTGAAGTCATCAAGAAAATGGGCGATAAAAACATCGCTAGATATCTGATGAAGAAAAACGGCATACCGATAGTGCCAGGCACTGAAAAGCTAAATGATGAGAGCATGGATGCCATAAAAGAGCACGCTAGGCGCATCGGCTATCCAGTCATCTTAAAAGCAAGCGGTGGTGGTGGTGGCCGCGGTATCAGGGAGGTCTGGCAAGAAGAAGATATGCAAGATGCCTTTGAGTCGTGCACCAGAGAGGCAAAAGCATACTTTAACAACGACGAAGTTTTTATGGAGAAGCTTGTCGTCAATCCTCGCCACATCGAGTTTCAAATTTTAGGCGATAACTACGGCAACATCATCCACCTTTGCGAGCGTGACTGCTCTATCCAAAGGCGTCACCAAAAGATCATCGAGATCGCACCTTGCCCATCGATTAGCGAAAATTTAAGAAAGATCATGGGCGTGACTGCTGTGGCTGCTGCAAAGGCTGTGGGCTACTCAAACGTAGGAACTATCGAGTTTTTGCTAGATGACTACAACAACTTTTACTTCATGGAGATGAACACCCGTATCCAAGTGGAGCACGGCATCACTGAAGAGATCACAGGACATGATCTTGTCGTTAGACAGATAAGGATCGCAGCTGGTGAAATTTTAGAGATCGAGCAAAGCGACATCAAACCACGCGGCTACGCGATAGAAGCAAGGATCACGGCTGAAAATGTCTGGGAAAATTTCATCCCAGCACCAGGCACGATCGAGGGCTACTACCCAGCTCTTGGCCCATCTGTGCGCGTCGATAGCCACGTCTATAAGGACTACACCATACCGCCATTTTACGACTCACTCATCGCAAAACTGATCGTCAAAGCAACCGACTACGATCTCGCGGTAAATAAGCTTGAAAGAGCACTTGAAGAATTTACTATCGAGGGCGTGCGAACGATCATCCCATTTTTGCTAACGATCAGCAAGAGTAAGGAATTTAGAAGGGGATTTTTCGATACTAGCTATGTTGAGAAAAACTTAAAAACTATCCTTGAAAACACCTACGATGATATGAACAAAGAGCCAAATGACGACCTAGAAGAGGTCATCGTAGAGGCGATAAAAAGATATAAAAAGAAGAGATAAATTTATCTCATTGCAGCTTTGGCGATAAATTTCGCCAAAGCTAAATTTCTGCGCAAACTGCGTAAATTTTAGCTCCGTCATTTGCCACAGCATAGAGCCTGCCACCGCTTACTAGCATGATCTGATCTGCGCTAAGTCTAAATTTCTCAAACTCTATCTCTTTTAATAGCAAGCCATCTTTAGCGCTTATCAAAACTGGCTTATTTTTGCGGTTTGCGAGCAAAATTTGACCCTCGACCCAAACAAAATGCTCCGTGCCGCTGGTTTTAAACTTAAACATCACCTCGCCACTTTTTGCATCCACGGCGTATAGATCTCCGCCCTTGCCAGCAGTGCCAAAGTAAAGCACCCCATCATTCAGGCAAACTGGCGTGTAGAGATATGCGCCAAGTTTTAGCTGCCAGATGGTTTTACCTATCCTTGCGCCCTGCTCTTTGGGCGGCAAATTAGCGTTTAAATTTTCATCTTTTGCTTCGCTTTTGAGCTCTGCGCCGCCTAAAATTTCTTTGCACTCCATCATAAATGGCGAGCTCATTCGCACGCAAAAGCCATCAAATTCATACGTTTTAGCGTCGTTATATATCTCTTTTACAGGCTCCTTAGCAACGCCGAGCTCGCTCATCTGCCCGTTATCTATCTTTATAAGCTTTGCTGGGGAGTTTATGTAGCCCTTGTAGTATCTAGTATTTAGCACGAAGTAGCCATTTTCTGGGTAGCAACGCGCATTGCTAGCTATAAAAATTTCGCTTTGTTTGTAGGTAAGCGTTGATCTTTTATGCTCGCTAAAGTCGAGCGAAAATGTATCTAGTAGCACGTAGTTTGGCGTTAGTTTTTGAGCTATCTCTAGCTCGCTAGGCGCCCCAAAAGCAAAATGCACAAATGCAATGCGCTCATCCATCTCGTAAATGCCAGTCACGCCGTGTCCGCGAAACTCCACGCCAGGCATATCAAGAGGATATGATCTAACCACGCTAGCTCCTTAAATTTATGGCGATTATAACCCAAATTTAAAAGCGCACTGGGCTAAATTTGATAAAATTTGCCAAATTTAGCAAATTTAAGGAGCGATATGTTTTTAAAATTAGACGAGATCGCTAGAAAACTAGATCAAATTTTTTTGCCGCTAGAGCAAGAGGGCATGACTGGCATAAGACTTTTGCCACAAAAGGACGCTTCGGCGCTCGTGCAAGCGCAAAAGAGCCTTGGCGTAAATTTCCCAGCTAAATTTACAGAGCTTTTAAGCAAATTTGACCTTGGCAACTTTGAAATTTGCAATGTCAGTTTTGGCTCCAGAGGCGACTACGCGAGCGAGCTAGTGCGGCTAAATAGCGTAGATGAGTTTGGAGGCAAATGGTGGCAGGGCGAAGCTCGTCCGGCAAATTTGATAGTTTTTGCCGTGGGTGATCCATGGATATTTTTGCTTGATTGCGCGAGTGGTGCGGTCTATGCGTGGCTACTTGAAGATGAGGAGCTTTGCAGCAGGCGCGTTGCGAGCGACTTTGAAAAATTTTTCATAGCGCTTGCCAGCACCTATATAGCAAGGCTAAATGATGAAGCCATACCATCAGCCCAGAATATCCTAAATTTTGTCCAAGCAGACGACACAGCACTTTCTTTTTGGCAAGAGATGGCGCAAATTTAGTAAATTTAGGCTCACTCTAGCCAAATCCTCTTTTATAAAATTATCCTAGTAACCAAAGCAAAAACCACTTTTTATAAATTTAGTTTCAATATGTAACACTCATTGCCCAAAATAAAAATATTAAAATATCTTTAAATAAAAATTTTTTCTAGTCGAGCTAATATTTAACTACAAAAAAAAGGAAAAAGGAGCAAAAATGAGCGAGTACATCGAACAAACGATGGAGTGGATAAAGAAGACCAACCCAGGTCAAGGCGTCTTTGTCCAAGCTGCGACTGAGGTTCTAAACAGCCTAGAGCCGCTTATAAAAAGAGAGAGCAAGTACCAAAAACACGCGATCCTAGAGCGTATCGTCATCCCTGAGCGCACGGTGATCTTTCGCGTGACATACACGGGCGACGATGGCAGACCAAAGGTAAATAACGGCTACCGCGTGCAGTTTAACTCAGCTGTTGGCCCATACAAAGGCGGTCTAAGGCTCCACCCAAGCGTCGATCTTGGCGTGCTAAAATTTCTTGGATTTGAGCAAATTTTCAAAAACTCGCTCACTGGCGTAAATATCGGCGGCGCAAAAGGCGGCAGCACCTTTGATCCAAAGGGTAAGAGCGAGGGCGAGATAATGCGCTTTTGTCAGGCATTTATGAGTGAGCTTTACCGCCACATCGGCAACACCGTGGATGTGCCAGCAGGCGACATCGGCGTGGGTGCTAGAGAGATCGGCTATATGTTTGGTCAGTATAAAAAACTAACTGGCAGATTTGATGGCATCCTAACTGGCAAAGGGCTAAACTGGGGCGGCAGCCTAGCGCGCACAGAGGCTACTGGATACGGACTAGTATATTTCACTCAAAACATGCTAAAAAAAGCTGGACTTGATCTAGAGGGCAAAAAATGCAGCGTCAGCGGTAGCGGAAACGTCGCCATCTACACAGTCGAAAAGCTCTATCAAGCAGGCGCACTGCCTATCACTGTCTCTGACTCAAACGGATATGTCTATGACGCTGAGGGCATCGATCTAGCGGTGCTTAAAGAGCTAAAAGAAGTAAAACGCGCTCGCCTTAGCGAATACACCAAATTTAGACCAAATGCAAAATATGTAAGCGTGAGCGAGTATAAAGAGGGCAGAAACGGCGTCTGGGACGTGCCATGCGACGGAGCCTTCCCATGTGCGACACAAAACGAGCTTCACCTAGCTGACATAAAAGTGCTTTACGCAAATGGCTGCCGCTTCGTGGCTGAGGGCGCGAACATGCCAAGCACGCTTGATGCGATAAATTTCATGCTTGAACAAAAAGACTTTCACTTTGCTCCAGCAAAAGCGGCAAACGCTGGTGGCGTGGGCACAAGCGGACTTGAGATGATGCAAAATGCTGGCATGACTTCGTGGAGCTTTGAAGAGGTCGATCGCAGACTTCATGGCATCATGAACCACATCTTTGAACTAAGCTACGAAACGAGTAAAGAGTTTGGCGATGAGGGCAACTTGGTGCTTGGCTCAAATATCGCTGGCTTTAGAAAAGTGGCTGATGCGATGATAGATCAAGGATATGTGTAGGCTGATTTGCTCTGTAAATTTTACGTCCAAGCTAAATTTGGACGTAAATCAATATAAGGCTTGCTAGGGTTTTTAGCCAAAATAGGATTTGGCTTTTGCACGGCAAATTTTACTAGCAAGCTATCAAATTTACGCTAGCTTGAAGCATTTTATGCGGTGTTCGTTTTTGACAAATTTTTGCTGGCGTGGCGGATATGGATTTGAAGCTTGGTTAAATTTCACTAGGGTGGCGAGCATACCACCTTTTTTAGAGCTTTTTATAGAAATTTTGTCAAAAGAGCCGATATGGCGGCAAATAGTGGAGCGGTCTATGCGTGACTACTTGGCGATGAAGAAATTTGCAGCAAATGCGTTGCGAGCGAAAAATTTCATAGCACTTGCAACTTCGACATAATAATGATAAATGGTGAAATCCTACCATCAGCAGAGCAACTCCCAAATTTTAACCAGCCAGACGACAAAGAATTTAATTTTTGGCAAGAGATAGTTAAATTTTATAAATTTAAGCCACATCTAAATTTCTCTTATCAAATTTTACTACCGCATAAAACAAAAGCAGTCAAATCCTTTGCAAAAAGCATTTTAAAGCGATAAAACTGCTCGCATTTTTACAAGAAAAACCAAATTTAACTTATAAATTTAGCCAGCTATTAAGCAAAAATTGGCTCAAAACGCTCGCATAAACACTACAAATATCGAATTTACTCAAAAGAAGCTTTCATTTTTACTCTAGTATGCGGCTCTCACCCAACCAAATTTCTGTAAAGCATCCATGCGAACGATAAAAATCGAACAAATTCCAGTAAGCAAAAATTAAAATTTTATAAATTTAAGTTATAAACAAAGAAATTTCTTGCTAAATTTAGCTCCAAATAAAATAAAAGCAGTCAAGAATTTGCAAAGGGCACTTATTAAAGCTATATTTCTCTCGTCAAGTTTAGCAACCTATTAGATGAAATTTAGCTCACGACACTCGCACACGCACCATAAATTTACAAATCGAAAGAAGTTATCAAATTTACTTTACTAGACGGCTTTATAATGAGTGGCAGAAAAAAGGATGGAGCAAATTCTGGTAAGCAAAAATTAAAATTTTATAAATTTAAGCTACAAACAAATTTCTTGTCAAATTTAGCCTAAAACACTCATGCAAGCATATAAACGAAATTTAAAACTCACAAGAAGTTTTTAGATACAGCGCTTTTGCGAGTGACAGCAAGATAATCAAATTTGGACAAGGGAATTTAAATTTTGCTAAATTTAAGCTACAAATAATCAATTTTCTTGCCAAATTTAGCCTGCAATTAGACAAAATTTGGTTTAAAACACCCCCACAAACACTTAAATTTACAAAATCACAAGCCACATCATCCCAGTAAAACGCCCTTGCGTAAATTTAGCAAATATAAAAATGATAGGATTTTTTGAGAAATAGTTATTTATGAGTTTTTGTATTAAAAATTTAGTAAAAGAGCAAGCACCAGCCTGCTCTTTGTGAGATTTTAACCCTTTTTTGGAGTTACAAGCATATTTACATAACGACCTTCTATTATAGGCTCTTTGTCGCGGTCAGCTTCATCTTTGATCATCTCCCAGACCTTCTCAAGCATAGCCACGCCAGCTTCTGGAGTGCTCATCTCGCGACCCTTCAAAAATACACGAAATTTAACGTGTTTGCCATCTTGCAAAAACTCGCTTGCGTGTTTAACCTTATAGTTTATATCGTTTTGGGCGATCTTAACAGAGAGTTTTATCTCTTTTATCTCGATGGTTTTTTGCTTTTTCTTGGCCTCTTTTTGCTTTTTCTCTTGCTGATAGCGGAATTTACCATAGTCCATTATCTTGCAAACTGGCGGCTTTGCATCTGGCGCTATAAGCACTAGATCAAGCCCAAGCTTGTTTGAGATCTCTAAAGCCTCATCTCTTGAGATGACACCGTATGCCGTGCCATCATCCCCTACACATCTTACCTCTCTCGCCCTTATGTCCTCATTGAGCAATACTTCATTTTCCTTACTCAAAAATGTACCTCACTAAGTTTCTCCTTCGTTAAATTTATAAATTCCGCCAAGCTCATATCGCTCTGCGTCCTAGCCTGTCTGTCGCGCAACGCAACGCTTTTGTTCGCTACTTCGTTGTCTCCTAGCACGACTATCATAGGCACCCTTTGTTTTTCTGCCGTTCTTATTCTCTTATTTAAACTCTCGTTTTTACTTGCGATCTCGCTATCGACGTTGATCTTTCTTAGCTCGCGTGAAATTTCTTTTGCATAGTCTAAATGCGCATCGCTAATAGGCACAATGACGACTTGCGTTGGAGCTACGAAAAATGGTAGCTCACCAGCAGTGTGCTCAAGTAAAATTCCTATAAATCTCTCAAAACTGCCAAGCAGTGCTCTGTGAAGCATTACTGGGCGCTGTCTTTCGTTGTTTGCGTCGATGTAGCCTAGATCAAAGCGCTCTGGCAAGTTAAAATCGACTTGTATCGTGCCGCACTGCCACTTTCTCTTAAGCGCATCAGTGATCTTAATGTCGATCTTTGGTCCATAAAATGCGCCGCCGCCCTCGTCGATGCCGTATTTAAAGCCATTTTCATCAAGAGCTTCTTTTAGCGCTTTTGTAGCAGTTTCCCAAATTTCATCGCCACCGATCGCTTTGGCTGGCTTGGTTGAAATCTCCATCTCATAGTGGAAGCCAAAATTTTCCATTATCGTGCCAGCAAATTTTAAAATTTCTAAGATATTTTCTTTGATCTGGCTTGGCATACAAAAGATATGTGAGTCATCTTGTGCAAATTCTCTAACCCTGAAAAGTCCGTGAAGCACGCCGCTTTTCTCATGGCGATGCACGACGCCGTATTCAAAAAATTTAAGCGGCAAGTCGCGGTAAGAGCGGATGTCACTTTGATAGACTTTGATGTGACCCACGCAGTTCATCGGCTTGATGCCATACTCTGTCTCATCGATCGTTGTAAAGTACATATTTTCTTTATAGTTTGCGTAGTGACCGCTTCTTCTCCACACATCAGCCTTTAAAAGCTCAGGACCTCGCACTGGCTCGTAGCCGCGATCTCTGTGAGCTTTGTATAAGAGCTGCTCTAGTTTTGATCTTAAGCGTCCGCCATTTGGTAGCCAGATAGGCAAACCACCGCCCACTTCTTCATCAAATGTAAATAGCTTCATCTCGATGCCAAGCTTTCTGTGGTCGCGCTTTTTAGCCTCTTCGATGATGCGGATGTGCTCTTTTAGGCTCTCTTTGTCTGCGTAAGCTGTGCCGTAAATTCTAGTTAGCATCTCACGGCTCTCATCGCCACCAAGATATGCGCCAGCTACGCGTGTAAGCTTGAAGAATTTTAAAAATTTAGTATTTGGCAGGTGCGGTCCGCGGCAAAGGTCCTCAAAATCGCCTTGTGCGTAGCTACTCACTTCGCCATCTGGAATTCTTTTTAAGACCTCTTGTTTTAGATCGTCGTTTTTAAATTTCTCACTCATATTAGCTTTGGTTGAGCAGGTTTTAACGATGTCAAATTTCTTCTCAGCAAGCTCTTTCATCTTATCTTCGATCGCTGCTAGATCGCTCTCGCCTAGCTTCGTGCCCTCATCATCAACTCTAAAATCATAATAAAATCCATCTTCTACGTTTGGTCCGACAAAGAATTTCGCTTTTGGATAGAGTGATTTGATAGCTTGTGCCATGAGGTGCGCACAGGAGTGTCTGATAACGTGTAGTGCCTCTTTTGAGTTGTCAAAATAGATAGGCTCAGCACTACTCTCACGCCCTGCGATACTTTGAGTATCGACTATTTCGCCATTTAGTTTGTATGCGATGATATCGCTCATTGTTTTTCCTTATATCAAATTGTCTTTTTTACGATAAAAGAACGATTAAGGATTTTATCGAAATGGGCTTTAAGCTAAACTTAATAATTGCTAAGCAAATTTTTATAAATTCTTTTTAAATTTAGTAAAATTTGAGCCAAAATTTTTGGATTTTAAAATATAATTTTTTATATATAAATATAAAAATCCCTAAAATATACATATTTTATCAATATACTTTATTATACTTTAAGATTATCCCTGATAATATTTGCTCTTGAAATGAATTTAGCAATTTCTCGTCTTTGCATTACTTAAATTCATTTTTCTCCCGACAAATTTAGTGCTAGGAAGTGGTTAGCCTAGCACTTTTCTTTCACAAATTTTACAAGAGTTGGTCTTACTATTTTGGCATAGTCTTTTGCGTTTAAGATGAGCGATCTATCAAGAAGTCCTGCATTAAAGGCGATCTCCTCGTTTCGCTCTAGCAAACTCTCATCCACAACAAGGTGCAAATTTTTATGAAAACTAAATGGTGGAACCGAGCCAAAAACGCAATCAGCCAAGGCTGTGACCTCCTCTGGGCTAGCAAGGCTTGCTTTTTTACCATCAAATTTTTGCGTAAGCGCGTCAAGATCAGCCTGCTCGTCAGCTGGTAAGACCGCTAGCAAGTAAATTTTACCAGCCTTCATCGCTGGCTTTTCGTCATCTAGCAAGTAGCCATCTAGCACATTTTCATCTTTAAAAATTTGCCTAAATTTCTCCTCGTCCACCCCTTTTATAGAGCAGACCAGCGCCTTTGCGCCTTGGCTCATCTTCGTATCTCTTATCTTAGCGACCTCCTCTGAAGTCCTAGCACTCTCATGCTCTATCACTCTAAATTTAGCCCCATTTTTGCTAAGAAGCTCGTGGATTTTATTAAAAATTTGCTCTGACACAGCTCTTTCCTTTGGATAAATTTAGTTAAAATTATACCGCTGAAACCAAAAAAGGGCGGGAAAATGCAGATAAATTTAGATGACGTAAAGATCGAGCCAAGCTGGAAAGAGGTGCTAAAAGATGAGTTTTTGAGCGAAAATTTCGCTCGCATCAAAGAGAATTTCTTAAAGGCAAAGAGCGCTGGCGTCGTCTATCCACCAAGCAGGCTTATATTTAACGCATTTAACCTAACACCATTTCACGCCGTAAAGGTCGTCATCCTAGGCCAAGACCCATATCACGGCGCAAATCAAGCCATGGGACTAAGCTTTTCAGTGCCAAGTGGCGTGAGAGTGCCGCCAAGCCTTGTGAATATTTATAAAGAAATTTACGCCGACCTTGGCATAAAAGAGCCAAATAGCGGCGATCTCACAAAATGGGCAAAGCAAGGCGTGCTACTTCTAAACTCGACTTTAAGCGTAAGTGCTGGAACGGCAAATTCTCACGCTGGCTTTGGCTGGCAGGGCTTTACAGACGCCGTCATAAGAAAGATTAGCCAAAATTTACAAAACATAGTTTTTATGCTCTGGGGCAACCCAGCCAAGGCAAAAGCACCGCTTATAGACGCCAGCAAGCACCTCATCTTAGAAGCAGCCCACCCAAGTCCGCTAGCTCGTGGGGCGTTTTTTGGCTGCAGGCACTTTTCAAAGGCAAATATCTACCTAGCAAACCACGGCAAAACGCCCATAGAGTGGGACTTAAACGCTCAAATTTGAGCTATTTTTTAAGCTCAGCAAGAAGCTTATTTACCTTTTCAAGCTCGCTTTTGCAAAATTTCTCATCGTTATTTTGCATTATCATCGCCTCTTGACCGCTTTGTCTTTGCTTAAACTCATCAAATTTAAGCTCAAAAAGCCTTAGCGCCTTCTCATCACCCGCAAGCTTCTTGCTCTCTTTGGCATAAAGCTCGTCAAGATAGAGCCTACTTTGTTTGACATACTCCTTGCAAACCTCGCTTGCACCAAATAAATTTACGCCCAGCAAAAGGGCAAAAATTAGAGATTTTTTCATATTTTTCCTTGAAATTTTTGCGTTATACTAGCCTTTAAGCACTTAAATTTTAAAATATTTTGCAAAAAAAGGATGAAAAATGAGGCGAAAAGATAGAGAACTAAGCCCTAACGAGGCGCTTGAGATTATCGATAACTGCGAATACTGCGTGATCTCATGCGTGGATGATGAGGGAGAAATTTTTAGCGTACCGATCTCGCCTGTTAGAGTTGGTGAGAGCATTTTTATCCACGGAGCGAGCGCTGGTAGCAAGGCAAAACTGCTTCAAAATGGGCGAAAAGTGGAGTTTGTCTGCGTTAGCTTTAATAAAGTCCCACACCTAAATGATAGCGAGCTAGAAATGATAAAAGACGATGGCAAGGCGCTTGGTGGCAAGGTCTTTACGACTGAATACAAAAGCGCCATCGCAAAAACAAGAGCCTACGAAGTGACAGATGAAGCCAAAAGATATGAAATTTTAAAAATTCTCAGCCAAAAATACACCGCCTACGCGATGAGTACCTTTGACGTGGCGGCCGAGTATGGGCTAAAAAATATGAAAATTTACGAGCTAAAGATAGAGAGCCTTAGCGCAAAGGCCAAAATTTTACCAAAAGCGGTAAAGGAGTAAATTTGAGCTCACTTGCACTGATGTTTAGACCAAAAAACTTGGATGAAATTTGCGGACAAAAGGCGGTTAAAGCGGCCTTTTTAAAATTTATAGCCACAAGCAAGATACCGCACTCCATATTTTATGGTCCAGCAGGCTGTGGCAAGACGAGCTTTGCAAGGGCTGTGGCAAGTGGGGCAAACTACGACTTTTATGAGTTTGACGGCGGAAATTTAAAGATAGATGACTTTCGCAAAATTTTAAAATACTACGAAAACGCCCTAAATAAGCCGCTCTTTTTCATAGACGAGATCCACAGGCTTAGCAAAACCCAGCAAGAAGCGCTGCTCATCCCCATGGAAAACTACAAAGCCCTAGTCATCGGCGCTAGCACGGAAAATCCCTTTTTCACGCTAAGCTCAGGCATAAGAAGCCGCTCGATGCTCTTTGAGTTTAGACCGCTTAGCAGTGGTGATTTTGAGGAGCTTCTTGGCAAGATAAGGGAGCAAATTTCATTTAGCATAGATGAAGATGCCAAAGAGTATCTCTTTAAAAGTAGCGGTGGCGACGCAAGAGCTATGCTAAATTTACTAGAATTTGCCGTTACGCTTGATGAAAATGTTAGCATAGAAAATTTAAAAACACTTCGCCAAAACGCCCTAAAAGAGGGGGCAAAAGAGGATGACACGCACTACGAGCTAGCAAGCGCTTTTATAAAAAGTCTTCGCGGAAGTGACGAAAACGCCGTCATATACTACCTTGCAAGGCTCATAGACTCTGGCGAGAGTGCTGACTTTATCGCTAGAAGGATGGCGATATTTGCCAGCGAAGACATCGGCAACGCAAACCCAAATGCGCTAAATTTAGCCGCAAGCACGCTTAGCGTCGTAAAAGAGATAGGCTTTCCAGAGGCTAGGATCATACTGGCTCAGTGCGCCGTCTATCTAGCTAGCTCGCCAAAGTCAAACTCCAGCTACAACGCGATAAATGCCGCCCTAAGATACGTGCAAAGCGAAGAAATTTTAAAGATCCCGCCATATCTAAAAAATCACACAAAAGAGAGCAAAGACTACCTTTATCCGCATGATTTTGGCGGCTGGGTCGAGCAAAAATACCTAGAAAAACCACTCGTTTTTTACAAAAGCAAGGGCATAGGCTTTGAAAAAACGCTAAATGAATGGCTAGATAAAATAAAATCTAAGGACTAATTTTTGGGCTTTACTCTGTCAGATTTATTTATGGCAAGCATAAGAGTAAATTTTAAAGGTATGTAGATGAATGGGCAAAATTTAGCATACATCACAAATTTAAAGATAGAAGACGTGCCTTGGAGTAGATTAACGACGACTTATGGCAGAGCAAGCAGATTTCCAGAAATTTTTAAACAGCTTTCGGCAGCGATCGGCAAGAAAGATTTGACGCAAAGTTTGACTACCAGCAAGTCAAATAGCGGACAAAATACGGCAAATCCAGCAAATAACAATGAAGCAAAATTTAACGCCAAAGCTGCTTGTGACGTGCTTGATAAAATTTTTAAAGAAATAGAGCATCAAAGTACTTTTTGGCACGCTACGCCTTTTGCACTTGTATTTTTGGCGAGAATTTTTATGCGGGCGAAGTTGGTCGCTGATAACGGCGATAAAGACGAGGTGGCAGAGCTTATCGTGTCCCGTCTGGGTGAATTTTTCGCGTTTATGCTTATGGTTTGTAGCGATGCCGATAAAATTAATCATACTACACCACTGGGTAGCTTTGCTGATATGCTAGCCGAAAAATACCTGTGGCCGCAAAGCGATGAAAACGACGAGGAGCTTTGGGAAGAGCACTTTTACGATGATGATTTGTTTTATAGTTTTTACTTTTATTCGCGTGCGGTTCTTGACGCGACCGGTGTGGATTTTACGCAGTTTAAGCCTATAGAATAGCGTTAAAATTACGCGGTAAGGCTGAAAATTTTACCATTAAACTTAAACCAGAAAGAAAACTTACTGGTAGTCTGCAAGGTATTTTGCTAGTTTGCCTAATTTTATAAAAAATCGGCGCAAAGCGGTAAATTTAACCCAGTTAAGAAAAGGCAGGCAAATTCTGACAAAGGTGGCTAAGCATTTTAGCGTCAAAGCCTTTTAAACGCCTTTGATAAAATTTTCAACAAAATCAATAGCCAAATACGTTTTGCCAAGCTATGCCCACGCAGGAAAAACAGCGAATTGTTTGTAAAAGCCTTCTAAAAAACGTAAAAATCTAATTTTAAAATCCAAAAATCAAGAAATAATTTTAGTCCTCATAAGCCGTCTTTGCGGAATAAATTTAGAAATTATTAATCAAAAAACGCCTTAGAGCGTAAAAATATTGGTCGTAAAATCTTGCTAGTAAAAGCAAGTTCTCCGCGAGTAAGCCGAAAACTAGCACGAAATTTTAAGCCAAGCTAAAAAATTTTTCTTATTTATTCTAATTTTATATTTTTTTAAATATACTCGCTCTCTAAACTACACCAATGAAAGTCAAGAAAATGCCTACAAATTTTGCTGAAATTTTAAATAATTGTGTTGAAAGTATAAATTCATTTCTTTGGGGACCATACTTCCTTATTACCCTACTTTGCGGCACTGGACTATTTTTTACTATTAGGCTTGGGTTTGTTCAAATTTTTAAATTTAAAATGGGCTTAAAAGAGCTTTTTGGGAATTTCTCGCTTCACGGCGAAGCTGCTGGCAAGGCCGGCATGAGCTCGTTTCAAGCAGTCGCAACCGCTATCGCGGCGCAAGTTGGCACTGGAAACCTCGTGGGTGCGACCACAGCGCTTATCATGGGTGGCCCTGGAGCCATTTTTTGGATGTGGTGCGCAGCCTTTTTGGGCATGGCTACAAATTTTGCTGAAATTTGCCTCGCTCAAATTTACCGTACCAAAGATGACAGCGGTCACACGATAGGCGGTCCTGCGTTTTATATAAGCCGCGGATTAAAGGGCAAATGGGCGAAATTTCTAGCTGGATTTTTCGCTATCGCTATCATCATCGCGCTTGGCTTTATCGGCAATATGGTTCAAGCAAACTCCATATCATACGGCTTTAGCGGCGCTTTTGGCATACCGCAGTGGCTAACAGGGGCGTTTTTGGCTCTCATTTGCGCGCTAATTTTCATAGGTGGCGTAAAGGCGATCGCAAGGGTCGCTGAAAAGATCGTACCACTAATGGCGCTACTTTACATCGTTGTTGGCGTGGCTATCATCGCTTTAAATTTTCATCAAATCCCAGAGGCGATCTCACTAATATTTAGAGCTGCGTTTGATCCTTCTGCTGCTTGGGGTGGGGCAACTGGAGCTAGCATAGCAGCTGCCATGAGATACGGCATCGCAAGGGGACTTTTTAGCAACGAAGCTGGCATGGGCTCAACTCCACACGCACACGCTGCTGCAAACGTCAAACACCCAGTCGATCAAGCCGTTCTTGGCATAATGAGCGTCTTTATAGACACCTTTGTCATCTTAAATATAACCGTTTTTGTGGTGCTAACCGCAAACGTCATCAGCTTTGAAAACGGCAAGGCAGTCTTTACAGGTATCACCTTGGTGCAAGAGGCCTTCTCGTCGCATATCTTTGGCAAAACTGGCGGTTATAGCTTTGTGGCGATCTGCCTATTTTTCTTTGCATTTACAACGATCATTGGCTGGTACTACTTTGCCGAGATCAACGTGCGCTACCTCTTTGGCGCAAAAGCGGTCAGGGCGTTTCAAATTTTGGTAGTCGTTTTTGTCTTTTTAGGCAGCTTGCAAAAGGTCGATTTTGTCTGGAGTTTAGCCGATATGTTTAACGGTCTTATGGTCGTGCCAAATTTGATCGCCATTATCCTTCTAAGCCCAGTCGTGGCTAAACTTTTAAAAGATCACGATGCTGGCAAAGAGTACGACGTAAAAGAGTATTTGAAGTAAATTTAAGAGTGCGTGGAGAGAGGCCTCTCCACATTAAATTTATTTTATAGGTGGTCAATTGGAGCTAGGTATATAGGCTCTGTCGGTAAATAAAACGTTGATGCTTGAGGCTCAGAGTATTTGTTACCTGCCTCATCTACCGATGATGCTTGGACTGTGTATTTAATAGAATTTTCACTATCCAATATTTGACTTTCAACTTCCCAACTGCCATCAGCTTTAGCTTTGGTCTTTAATTCTTCAACTATATGACCTTCTGAAGTGTTATTATCCGCTATCCTAATAACCAAATTTATATCAGCGAATGGCTCAGCCTTACCTTCGATAGTTGGTGAGAAGTCGTATTGTTTATTACTATCATACATCGTTTGGCTACCTTGCGTTAAGTCGGTAAAATCATCAGTAGATATTTTTGTGATAGACAAGGTGTTATTGCTTGTATCAACAGTTATCTCTTGCGTGCTTGTAGCTTTTAGCTCTTCGCCGTTTGCAGCTACTTTGCTAGCCTCGATAGTAAATTTATGATCTCCATCAGCTAAAGGCGAAGTTGGAGTATATGACCAGTTGCCATCATTATCAGCAGTTGTCGTGCCAAGCAGTGGTGCATTTTCACCTTCGCCATCAAATATGCTTATAGTAGCGTTTGAAGTAGCCTTGCCAACTAAAGTTGGAGTATTATCGTTTGTGATATGCAGACCTGTTCTTTGTGAATTTTCATGCTCTAAGATATTGCCCTCAATGTCAAGGTTGCTGCTTGTCACAGTGTTTGTATTGCCAGTCACTACATTATCATCTACTGCGGTGACAGATACTTCTAGCGTCTGCGAGAATATATTGTTATATGCATTATCTATCGCAGCCGCAAGCGTATCAAGACTAAAGCCATCCTCGCTTGCGCCACCGCTTACATTTGTAAAAGCCTCTGCGCTAGCGTTTGCTTGAGAGCTTAGGTTTTCAAAATTTGCATTTACGTTTGACTCATGACCACCATTTGCAAAGCCAGCAGCGCCAAGGCTAACACCATTCGAGCTTACTCCTCCTGCTGATTGAGTGCCGCCAGCTGCAGTCTCTTCAAGATCAGAGATATTTTTACCATTTAATAATTGCTCTTGTAGCGATGCTATCTCTTTGCTAGTCTCATCGCTAGCATTTTCATTTTGAGTTTGCGCAGCTTGCACCTCAACCTTTACGCCGTCTTGCTCTTTTATGACCTCGTTGTCATAGATCACGTCACCTGCTTTTAGAGTTCTTTGATTTCCATTAGCATCAACTGCGACGATGGCATCCGTGCCGATTATTGATTTGATTAGTCCTTTAACTTTACTCATAATTTTTCCCCTTTGCGTATTTTATGTTGTCAATTATAAGTAAAAAATTTATTTTATAGCTATTGTACTTTGGTACAGTTGTGACATTTTAGAAATGTAAAGTTATAAATTTTTGAGTTAAATTTAGTAAAAATTTGCTGTATTTTAGGGATTTAGTTTAAAATTTAAAAATGGCAGAGTTACAAAAATATTTTTAAATTTTATTTTTTTGGATTTTTGTGTTTTGGAGAATTTGATATAGAAATGGTGGCCCCGAATGGACTCGAACCATCGACCACTACCATGTCAAGGTAGTGCTCTACCAACTGAGCTACGGGACCAAAGATTTGGGATTATATTTTATTTTCCATTTTATTTAGCTTAATTATCTTTTTCTTTAAAATTCAACTTCATAAAACTGGTCTATATTTTGGCACACTAATTTATTATTAATGCAGATTTAATCAAGCAAGGACTATAATTTCATAAAAATAAGTTTAAGTAAAAATATTAGTTTTCCATTGAAATTTGATGTTTATAAAACTTTAAAAGAAAGGAAAAGGGTATGAATAAGCTTAAATTCATCGCTATTTTTGCCTGTTTATTTTCGCTTCATCTATTTGGCGCCGATATGCCAAAGGGCGATCTAAACGTCACAAAAGTAGTAGTCTCTGATGAGCTAAGAGCCAAGTATAAGATCAAACCTCATCATGAACACCTAAGCTTTGACTGCGTTGATTGTCACCAAAACCAGGGCGATGATCCTAGCAAATTTAAAGCGATCGGCGACGCTGGCTGCCTATCCTGTCATAAGAGCAAAAAGCTCTTAGCCCAGAGGCTAAAATTTATGGATACTCTAAAGGCAAATCCTCACAACTCTGTTCACGATGGTCCAACTTTGTACTGCGACGAGTGCCACAACGAGCACAAACAATCTACAAACATGTGCTCTGAGTGCCATGAACACGAGGTGCCACAATGGATGAACGGAGTAACACCATGAAAATTTCAAAAAAACTACTAGCGCTTATCATATTAATAAGCGGAATTGTTGGATTTTTAGTCGTTTTACCAGTTCATTATGCGCTTGATGAGACGAGTGGGGATAAATTCTGCATAGTTTGCCACGAGATGGACCCTATGGTCATCGCCTACAATGACGATGTCCACAGCGGAAACGGCAAAACAGGTATAAAAGCAAGATGTGTGGATTGTCACATACCACATGACAACATCGCAAAATACGCCCTAACAAAGGCGAAAAACGGCATTTTAGAGGGCTGGGTGCATTTCTTTGGCGATCCTAGTGCTATTGATTGGCACAAAAACCTCAAAAACCGCGAGCATTTCGTATTTGACAACGGCTGCACAAGCTGCCACACAAACGTGATAGATAGCAACAACACTTCAGCGCAAGCTCAAAAGATGCACGTTCACTACAAAAAGCTCCTTGACACTCCTAAAGAGCTAAAATGCGTAAGCTGCCACTATGACGCAGGTCACAGTGCTGGCTTTAGAAACTATCTTGAGTATTGGAAGCCAACATATAAAATTTATGATAAAAAGATGATCGAAAAGAGGATCGAAACTAAGCAAAAATTCTTCAAAGATGAGTACAAACCTACAAAAGACGAAGAAGAATTTTTAAAACAAAAGGCTGAAAAAGACGCCAAAAAACCAGCTGGCGGTGGCATGGCTGGCTGACGAGAAAGCTTAACCGCTCTCAAGTGGCTTTTGGCAAAATGTCATCCTAAACACATCGCTTTACCGCTTTGGGTTTAGGATGATCCAGCTCAAAAGTGCGTGCTCAGTCATCAAGGACTTTGAGTGTGGCAACAGATATGATCTGTACGTTTTTGACGTAAAGGCTAGAAATTTAAACCTTGATCTGGTTAAATTTATAAGAGATAGCTAAAACATCACTCCCATTATGCTTTTGCAGGGCGTTAGCGTCCCTAGCGTTTTTAAGAGGATTTACTACGCTATGGGAGTGACTTTATCATTAAGCCATTTTGCCATGAAGAGTTTTTATTTCACACTTTTAGCTTTGCAAGGTGCTTTTAGGCTCTAAATTTGAGCTAAAAAATGGCCTAGTCTTTGACAAAGACTCCCTTTGCATAAGAAAAGAGACGAGGTCATCTACCTTGGCAAAAAAGAGAGCCAGCTACTTGAAATTTTATGCAAAAACTCGCCCTACGTCGTCATCTACGATGAGATAGATCATCACTTATACAAAAAACGAGACATTATCTCAAGACCGCATAAGATCGCTCGTACGAGAGATAGAGCCAAGATACCAACTATTTGCCTAAAAACCGTACGAGGCACTGGATATAAGGTAGAGTGAGAGGGATTTAGTCAAATTTAGATCTTATTTGAAGCTAAATTTCTATACTTTTGGATCAAATTTGCTTAAATTTGTAAAAACTCTTGTCTTGTATGGCTATTTTATTGCAACGATTTTTCGGGGCAGCTTTGATATAAATTTGCCTGCCCCTTTTTTTATATTTTAAATAGTAGTAGCGCCTGCCGTATCATATATCTCATCCAAGCCATATCATTTTTGCTATAGCAACTTTTTAAAAATTTGCAAAGCAGTGGCCAACCGACCTTTAAAATAGCTTGTGATAGCTAATCATAACGACTATTCTTTGTGGATTTGTAGTGCCACTAGGTCATCAAGAAAGAATTTGTATAAATTTATAGCAAGAGCTGGCTTTACACCAACTCTCTTATGCTTTTTGTAAGCTCCAGGCTCGCTTCGATCTCGGCGCGTTTTGCCATGACGCTTTCTATATTTATGCTTAAATTTAGCCCATTTTCATCGCCAAATTTCTTTAGCTCGCACCAAATTTCTTTGATGATCTCGCAGCTACTAGCTAGGTAGTCAGAGCTTAAATTTAGCCTCTCTTCGACCGAGTTTGGCACGCTCACTCCGAGCCATTTGATAAATTCAAGCGTTTTTGCATTGCCCGCTGTGCTAAATGTAAGAAATATCGGCTCGCTTATCTTTGCAGCCGCGCAATCCTCTAAAAATTTACGCGTTAGCTGTGCGTCAAATATCGCTTGCGATATGAAAAATTTAGCCCCAGCTGCGATCTTTTCACGCATCCTTTGTGGCTCATCGCCCTTTTTGCCGTGACGCTCTGCGATACAGACGCCGCCTACTGCTAACTCTTTAAATTCGCTAGCTATCTCGTAGGCGCGAGCTAAATTTAGCCTCACTTTTTGCGTGCTTGAAGTTGCCCCAACTAGAACGTTTAAATTTGAGCTTTGAGCCTCAAGCGCTGCGCGAAATTCATCCTCGCTGTATCCGCTAGCCACCCTATAAAATATACTAGGAGTGGCTACATTTAGATACTTTTTATAATAAATTTCTGGGCTTAGCGTCCCACTAAACTCAAATGTCCTCTCGCTATCATTTCGCTCGCTCTCGTCTTGCACCTCGTAAAGCACGAGCCCATCGGCCTTTATATCATTTATCCGCCCGCTCCAACGCTCTGATATCTCACGCAGCTTTGCCTCGTCAAATTCAGCCTTTGGCGGCGTGAGGCCATAGAGCACGAGCCCTTTTTCTTTATTTAAAATTTTCTCTTTTAGCATTTTTCGTAACTTTGATTTTAAATTTGCAGGATTAGCGTCTAGAAGAGCCTAGACGCTAAATTTTGTACTATAGACCTCTTACGATCTTGACGGCTTCTACCATGTTTTTAAGGCTTGGCTCGACCTCTTCCCATTTTCTAGTTTTTAGGCCACAGTCAGGGTTGATCCAGAGCTGCTCTTTTGGCAACACCTCAAGCAGAGCTTTGATCTGAGCGACGATCTCTTCGACGCTTGGCACACGTGGGCTGTGGATGTCGTAAACGCCAGGTCCGACCTCTTGTTTGTAGCCAACAGCTTTGAAAATTTTAAGTAGCTCGTTGCCACTTCTTGCAGTCTCAATACTGATAACATCGGCGTCCATAGCTTCGATGGTCTTGATGATGTCATTAAATTCAGAGTAGCACATATGTGTGTGGATCTGAGTTTTTGCCTCAGCTGAGCTTACTGAAAGCTTGAAGCAATCAACCGCAAATTTCTCATAAGCTGGGATATTTTCAGCTCTTAATGGATAACCCTCTTTAAATGCTGCCTCATCGACTTGGATCACTCTAATGCCCGCATCTTGAAGGTCTGCGATCTCGTCATAGATACAAAGTGCAAGCTGTTTTGCTACCTCGCTTCTTGGAAGATCATCACGCACAAAGCTCCAGTTTAGCATCGTTACAGGTCCAGTTAGCATGCCCTTCATTACGTGTTTTGTGATGCTTTGAGCGTATTTCATCCACTTAACAGTCATCGGCTCTGGGCGGCTTACGTCACCAAAGAGAAGTGGTGGCTTGACGCAGCGGCTGCCGTAGCTTTGCACCCAGCCATTTTGGCTAAATGCGTATCCGCTGATCTGCTCGCCAAAGTACTCGACCATGTCGTTTCTCTCTGGCTCGCCGTGTACTAGCACGTCTAGGCCGATATCTTCTTGAAATTTCACGCAGTGATCGATATATTTTTTGATGCCTGCTTCATAAGCAGCCGCGTCGATCTCGCCTTTTTTGAAATTTTGACGAAGTACACGAAGATCAACCGTTTGAGGGAAGCTGCCTATCGTTGTTGTTGGTAATATGCCGTATTTTAGTGTTTCGCGCTGAATTTTTATGCGATCCTCAAATTTCTCGTCACGCTCAAATTTGCTTAAATTTTTAACGCGATTTTGAACGCTTTCAGAGTGGATGAGCTTTGAAGTGGCGCGAGTTTTAACAGCATTTTTGTTCTCTTCGTAAATTTTTGTTTCGCTCTCATCAAGCTTCTCGCCATTTGCTAGTTTTGTGATGATCTTGATCTCATCAAGCTTCTCAACCGCAAAACTTAGCCAGCTTTTGATCTCTGGGTTTAAATTCTCTTCATATTTTAGGGTGTATGGTACGTGAAGAAGCGAGCATGAAGTGCCGATGTAAAGGTCTTTACCGCCTATTTTCTCTGAAATTTCACCTACAAGTTTTACTTTTTCGTCGATGTTGCTTTTCCAGATATTTCTGCCGTCGATCACGCCAGCAAATAGCGTCAAATGGCTATTTTTGATAGTCTCAAGGACTTCGAAATTTCTCTTGCCGTGGATAAAGTCAAGTGCGATGCCGTAAATTTTAGTTTTAGCCACTTCGCTAACTGCCTTGATCGCATGCTCAAAATATGTCGCAAATACGATCTTAACGTTGTTTGCAACGCCTGTTAGCTCGTTATAAACCTTTGTGATAAGTGGCAAAAGTAGCTCTTCGTTTTTGTCTGTTACAAAGATCGGCTCGTCAAACTGCACTAAAATTTCATCATCAAGCTTAGAAATTTGCTCAAGCAGCTTTTTGTACTCGCCTACAAGCGCGTCAAGGTGCTTAAATGGGCAGCTGCCGTCAGTCGTCTTTGAAAGAGCCAAAAATGTGATAGGGCCGATCAAATTTACCTTACCTTTTACGCCGTTAGCCTTCGCCTCTTTGTATTCAGCCAAAATTTTGTCCGCTTTTAGGCTAAATTTACTCTCACTGCTAAGCTCTGGCACGATGTAGTGGTAGTTTGTGTTAAACCACTTTGTCATCTCCATCGCAACGCCATTTTTATTGCCTCTTGAGCAAGCGAAATATTGCTCCGAGCCACTTAAATTTGCAAATCTTGGAGGTGTAGCGCCAAATGCGATGATGTTATCAAGCATTAGGTCGTAAAATGAAAAATCATTAACGCTAATAGCCCAAATGCCAGCGTCTTGTTGATATTTCCAGTGTCTTTGGCGAAGCGTCTTTGCAGTCTCTTGCAAATTCTCTTCACTAAAACCCTCTTTACCAGCCCAAAAGCCCTCTAACGCGCGCTTTAACTCTCTTTTTTCACCGATTCTTGGAAAACCTAAAACATAACTTTTTATCATTTTTATCCTTTTTAAATTTCTTTTTAAATTAAAACTGTGCGAAGCACTAAATTTATCACCCCAAACACGGTGGATGACACCCACTTCTTCTTAAGCTAAAATAAAATTTATAAAAAACCCTACTAAAAAGATCCTTACCAAATTTTAAACACTGCTTCGTTTTATTTTTAAAAATGCAGTTACAATGCAGCGGACCTGCTAGCAAAAATGGACTAATATCAATGTGAAAAAATGTAAAATCATTTAAAAATTTGCGTATTTTTTGAAAATCGCTGATATGTTTTTTGCCGAGATTAACGAGCTTTATGCATGGGACAAGGCATCAGCGTTTTTCCTTTGTAGTGAATTTTTGCCGAATTATAAACGCTCTTTGCCAAATTTTTGTTTAAATTTGGGCGCTACTAAATTTCACGCCCAAAACTTTTAGTCTTTTTTGCCTTTGTTTAGGGATTTTAGCTTAGCGTCCATATCGGCTGTAAGCATAGTAAAGACCTTGTTTGTAAGCTCCTGAGTTAAATCCTTAGCTTCTTGCATAGTCTTTTTACTAAATTCATTTAAGAGTTTGTCCGCTTTTTTCTTATCTTTTTTATAAAGTTTGACATACTCATCTTCAAATTTTGCCTGTTTTACCGCCAACTCTTTTTCAAATTTAGCGTAGGCCTCTTTAACCACTGGCGAATACTTCTCATAGTCAGTCATTACAAGGGTTTGAAGCTTTCTATAAACCCAATATATCGAAGTATCATCAGCATCGTATGAGCCATCTGAGTAGCCTTTTATAAAGCCATCAAGTCCCTCGTAATACGGCAAATAAACGCTAAGATCAGCCATGCCAAGAGCGACGTAGGTCACACGGCCGATCTCTTTTGGTAGCCACGGGCGCACCTGCATGATGTGAGACTCATATGTTCTAAAGACGCTTATAGCTCGGTAGATGTTTTTCTTATCTTCATCTTTGCTAGCGTAGTTGTCAAACGCAGTGCCGTCGTAGTGGGCTCTCATCGCAGCTTTTAGGTCTTCAACACTTAGTTTTTTCTCTGGTTTTAAAAATACTGGAAATTTCTGACCATCGGCGAAGTCTTGTTTTAAGCTTGGATTAAACATGCTTTGCACCCAGCAAACACGTGGGTAGTTGTAAGTCACATCTCTTTCATCGTCCCTTGTATAGGCCTTTGTAAAGTTAAATTCGCCATCTTTTGCAGGGTCATAAGTCTTGTTGTCGATCGCAAATTTAATGACATCTTTTGCACCCATGAAATTTGGATCATTCTCTTTGTAAGCGTGAAGTCTGCCTTGGTTTGCAGTGACGAAATACTCATCTTGCGGGATCTTTGAAGCGATCCATTTATGACCTGTGCCAGTCTCAAAGTACCAAAGCTCATTTGCATCGACAAATACCACGCCAAAGCCCTCTCCAGCGCCTTTTGTCTCAACTATCTCACCAAGAAGCTTAACGCCCTCTTTTGCGCTCTTCATACGTGGCAAAAGCACGTCTGGGATGTCGTCCTCGGTGATACCAGTCTCTTCGTTATATGGGTCGATCTTTAAAAGCTCATCTTTTGCGTAGATGGTCTCAGTGCCACTTAGTCCAACGCCAGCCTCGTTGTAGCCGACCGCTCCGTGAAGCTTTGTGTGTGAGTTTGCGATGGTTGTGTATCTCATGCCATCTTTTGGGAGCGGATATGTAAAGTCATTTGCGCCGTCATGGGCCTTTGAGCTATGCATGCCAGTTTGATTTTTCGTAGCTGGATGGATCAAAAAGACTTGAGCCTTTATAGCCTTGCTATCAGCACTTCTAGCCACTAGCATAGAGCCGTCATTTGAAGCTTTATCTCCTACTAAAATAGTAGTGCATGCCAAGCTACTTGTGCCTAAAATCGCACTCATAGCGACGATTGATGCAAGAATTTTGCCTTTCATTTTTACTCCTTTAGTAAAATAAATTTCTTATATGTGATTATATTTCAAATTTAATAATTTAATTCTAAATTTTAAAACTTTTTTAAGTTAAATGTAAATTTATTGCAAATTTTGTCTAAGTGAAATTTAAATTTTCTAAAGGATTTTTCGCTATAATCCAAATCTTACGCACTTGCGTATAAAATTTCAAAAAGGATTAGCATGCCAAAGATGAAAACCGTTCGCGGTGCTGCTAAGCGCTTTAAAGTAGGTAAAAATAAGATAAAAAGAGGCTCTGCTTTTAGAAGCCATATCTTAACAAAAAAACCTAGTAAGCGTATGAGAGACCTTCGTGGCCCACAATACGTGGACAGCACAAATGTCCCAGCCGTTCGCAAAATGCTCGGCGTATAAGCAGCTGTAGATTTAAGTTTTTGACAAAAAGTCATTCAAACTCCCCCAAATTTAGGGGCAAGACTCACTTTGTGAGCGCCAATTTGTAAAAGGATAAATATGGCAAGAGTAAAAACAGGCGTAGTTAGAAGAAGACGCCATAAGAAAGTTTTAAAGCTAGCACGTGGCTTTTTCAGTGCTAGACATAAACACTTTAGAAAAGCTAAAGAGCAACTAGAGAGAAGTTTAGTTTACGCATACCGCGACAGACGTCAGAAAAAACGTGATTTCAGACGTTTATGGATCGTTCGTATCAACGCAGCTTGCAGACTAAATGACATTAGCTATTCAAGATTTATCAACGGCTTAAATAAAGCTAAGATCGAACTTGATAGAAAAATTTTAGCTGATCTAGCTATGAATGACGCGAAGGCATTTGCGGCACTTGCAAAACAAGCAAAAGATGCTTTGAAATAACACCTTTTCTCCGCTTCGGCGGAGATCTTCTTTTTTTATACTTTAAAATTTAATAACAAAAACTCTAGAAACTCTTTGTTTTACACAAAATTTGATATGAAATTTAGCCCGCGACTTTTACAAACTACTAGCCAAATTTAACTACCAGCAACCAAAATAACTAAATTTCAATACTCGTATCAAAGCAGTGTTTCACTGCTCCACTAAATAAAATTTTGCCACCAGCAAGCCTAAGTCCAAGCTCCTCGCCGCTTTTTGGATAGACTTTTAGGCATTGCGCTGCGTTTAAATTTAAAGTAGCACCGTAAAAGCAAGCCGCCATGCCAGTGCCACAAGCTAGCGTCTCGTCCTCCACGCCCCTTTCGTAGGTTCTCACCTTTAAAACGTCGCCATCAAATTTGGCTAAATTTACATTTGCATTGTATTTTTGACGAAGTGCCCTGCACTCTTTGACGTCAAAATCCTCTAAATTTTGCGTGAAATTTACAAGGTGCGGCACGCCAGTATCGTAAAAATACCAAGTTTTGCCACCTTCATTTAGTGGCTCGCTTAAAATTTTTGGACTTGTTAGCACGACCTCGACGCACTCATCTTTCACACTTGCCATCACCTCGCCACTACCAGTCAGCAAGGCAAATTCGCTCGAACTTACAAGGCCGTTTAGATAGGCATATCTAGCAGCCGCGCGCGAGCCGTTGCCACACATCGCAGCGTAGCTTCCGTCGCTGTTGTAAAACTCCCATTTCACGCCCTTTTCATAAGGCAAAAGCACGATGAGCCCATCAGCTCCCACGCCGTTTGTTCGGCTACAAATTTGCCTTGCAAGCTCGCTTCTATCTTTGCTTAAAAATGTGTGAAATATGACAAAATCATTGCCACTAGCGTTGTACTTTGAGACTTGCATGAGCTGTCCTTCTTTTTTTTGCCTGATTTTACTAAAATTTAGGTAAGAGTTGTTAATAAATTTAAAGGAGCCACCTTGAAGAGCTACATCTTAAATTTAGAAAAAGAGTTTTCTCTCATAGAAAATGGCTTTAAAGAGCAAGAAACTAGGGCTTTGGCTGACTATAAAGCAAAGGGAGATGAGCGCTGCAAAGAGCTTGCATACCTAGCATACGGCTCAAAGCTCTATCAAGTGCGGATGTATGCGGTTTTTCTCTTTGGGCACCTTTCGGATCGTGAAGAAATTTTGGCGTTTATGAGGGATCAGGTTTCAAAGGATGAAAACTGGCGAGTTCAAGAGGTGCTAGCAAAGGCGTTTGATGAGTTTTGTAAAAAGGTTGGCTACGAGCAGGCACTTTTTGTCATCGATGAGTGGCTAAAAAATGGCAACACAAATGCAAAAAGAGCCGTAACAGAGGGCCTTAGGATATGGACTAGTAGGCCCTATTTTAAAGATAACCCAGATGAGGCCATTAGGCGGCTTTCTAGTCTAAAAAATAGTGCGAGCGAGTATCTTAGAAAATCAGTTGGCAATGCCTTAAAAGATATAAGTAAGAAATTTCCAAATTTAGTAAAAGCCGAGCTTGATAGCTGGGATTTGGGTAGTAAAGAGGCCATGCAAACATATAAATTTGCTAGTAAATTTATCAAGAAATAGCGCAAATTTGGCCTAGAAATTTCTCTAGCTCAAGCTGTAAATTCTCCATGTCGCTGCTATTATCTATAACAAATTTTGCCATTTTTCTCTTTTGTTCGATGTCCATCTGAAGCCCTACTCTAGCTTTTGCATCCTCTAAATTTAAACCATTTCGGCTTATTAGTCGGCTTAGCAAAAGCTCTTTTGGCGCGTAGATCACAGCTACATTTTTAAACTCAGCGTAACGCTCCTTTTTTTCAAAAAACAAAGGGATATCGACAAAATAAACCTGCCCCAAGCGCTCAAGCTGCGAGGCCTTTGATAAAATTTCAGCCTTTATCTTTGGATGCAAAATTTGCTCTAAATTTTTAAGCTTCTTTGGCTCACGAAAGACGATAGCACCAAGCTTTTTACGATCTATCAAGCCAACCTCATCTAAAATTTGCTCGCCAAACTCTCTAACGATCTCTCGTTTGCAAAATTCAAGCTGCTCGTGAGCGATAAGGTCTGCATCGATCACGCTAAATCCTCGCTCTTTTAGTAAATTTACAACCGTGCTTTTGCCACTAGCGATCGAGCCTGTGATGACGTAGGCGTTTGGAAATTTTTGCAAAGTCGCTCCATTTTTGAAAATTGATAACAATTTTAGCAACTTTTGGCTAAAGTTTTAAAAAATAACCAAAAGGGCGAAAATGATAAGTTATAAAGATGCCGGAGTCGATATAGATGCTGGAAATAGCTTTGTTGAGGCGATCAAGCCTTTCGTAAAATCTACGCAAACACCAAACGTCATAGGCGGCATCGGATCATTTTCAGGTGCGGTCAGACTGCCAAGCGGATATAAAAATCCAGCCATTTTAGGTGCCACAGATGGCGTTGGCACAAAGCTTCGCCTAGCTATCGACGCTAAGAAATTTGAGGGCGTGGGCGAGGATCTAGTCGCTATGTGCGTAAATGACCTCATCTGCAACTTTGCCACACCACTATTTTTCCTCGACTACTACGCGACTGCAAAGCTTGAGATAGAAAGCGCCAAAGAGGTGGTGAAAAGCATCGCAAATGGCTGCAAAAAGGCGCAGTGCGCGCTGATCGGCGGTGAGACAGCCGAGATGCCGTCGATGTATGAAAAGGGCGACTTTGACCTTGCTGGATTTGCCGTGGGTATCGCTGAGGCTGACGAGATCGATAGGAGTAAATTTGTAAAAGCAAGCGACGTTTTAGTCGCACTTCCTAGCAGCGGCCTGCACTCAAATGGCTTCTCTCTTGCAAGAAAAGTAGTAAGCGAGCTTGGGCTAAAATTTGATGAAAAAGTGGGTGAGCGCAAGCTCATAGACGTCCTTCTTGAGCCAACTAGAATTTACGTGAGCGACTTTTTAAACCTAAAAGATAAGATCACAGCGATGGCGCATATAACTGGTGGTGGCATAGTTGAAAACCTGCCTCGCGTCTTTCCTGCTGGACTTGGTGCGAAGGTGCAAAAAAGCACTATAAAAACGCCTGAAATTTTTAAAATCCTCGCGCAAAAAGTAGAAGATAGCGAGATGATGAGGACCTTTAACATGGGCGTTGGTATGATCCTTGTTGTGCCTAAAGAAAATGTTGATGCAGTGCTAGCAAATAGCGATGGCTACGTGATCGGCGAAGTGGTAAGTGATAAAGGCGTTGAGCTAGTTTGATGCACACAAATAGTGTAAAACACCTGCAAAAAACTGAAAATAAGAGTTTTTTTGACCTTAGCGTCTATCAGTTTTTAGGCATGTTTGGCGTGCTAGAGAGCGATATCAAAAAGCTTGATTTTTATGAGTATTGGTGCGAGGTTTTGAGAGGGTCAGGCATGCTGCCTATCATGCAAGACAACGGCAAGGACGGCGATCTTTATGATGAGAGCTGCGAGGTGATCGACTGCCTTATCTACCTATATGATTGGGAGAAATTTAGCCGTATCTACATAAACACAGGAAAATAACTTGGCAAAGCAAAAGGCAAAAATCGCACCGATCTGGGCTAGAGTAAAGGCTTCTATCATCGATCTTTTTATCATCGGTATGCCGATATTTTACGCCACGACCTATCTTTTGCTTGACGGCAAAGAGGCGTTTTTACACAACCAGCTTGCCATCTTTGTGGTAAATAGCATCATCTCATTTATAATGTGCCTATTTTTTAGTATAAAGGCGCAAACTCCAGGCTACAAAGCGCAAGAAATTTATCTCATAAATTTACAAACCGGCAAAAAACTAAGCCTTTTTCACGCGATCTTGCGCCAAATTTGCTTTGCATTTGCTGGCTTTAGCATCATCGGACTTTGCCTTTGCTTTTTTAGAAAAGACAAGCTAAATTTACACGACATCATCACCCACTCAGCCGCCGTGCAAAAAGCAGCTTAAATTTACTTCACTCTGTGCCAAAGTAGGCGGTTTTTGCCTAGTTTTGTATTGATACTCTCTTTTATAATAGAGCAAATATACTCTTTTGAAAGCCCTATGGTCTCCTCTAAGCTCTTTCCCTTTGCAAGGTAGCAAGCAAGCGACGCCAAGAAAGTGTAAGCAGGCTAATCTATGCACTTATTTTTTATCTTAGCAACAGCTTTATCACAAAATAATGCACATTTATCAATGTAAAAGTTTTGTTTCGAATTTTTAGTCATAAATCGCCTAAACTAGCGAGTTAAATAGAAAAAACAAGGTCAGAAACGAGAAAATTTAGCTACAAGCCACGGAAAATGATTAAATTTAGGGTGAAATTTAAGCGCTTTGCGAGTAGAGTTTGACCTCGTTTATCAAAAACTCATAAACTCTTTGCTGGACTAAAATTTCCTCCTCGCAGCCACTCATCAAGCGGCGAAGGTGCGAAAAGTCTATCTTTTTAGCATATCTTTTGTGGTCTTTCATATCTTTATCTATGCATAAAAGAAGCGTGTCAAGCGTGATCCTATCGTTTCTTTTGACCCTTGCGACGTACTCTCTAACGGTTTGGATTAAGAAGTCTTTTCTAGTTTGGTCGTTTTCATAAATTTCACTTACGATATCGTTTAAAACGTAAAAATCATCCTCGTCTGGGTCAAATTTAGCTGAAATCATAGCAGCAAAAATTTTGGCACGAAACTCTAAAGACTTGTGGTGATAGATGAAAAAATCCCTAAAAGCCGATAAAAAACGAAGCTTGATCTTTCCTGGCATTGCCCTACTTTTGGTGAAATTTATGTGAGATTATATACTCTTAAAGCTAAATTTTTAAAAATGTAACTATAAAACTAAATTTAAGTATAGTTTTTGTATGATTGCGAAGCTCCTTCTTAGACCTGTGCAATGCTTTTTATGAGCACCGCTTCAGGGTGGGAACACAGCAGAGCACTTGTATTAAGTGTGTGCCGCAGTCATCTGAGAGGGGGTCTTTCTAAACCAAAATGCTCATTAAAATTATCACAAATTTCTAAAAAATCCACTCCGTCAATCTTAGGTTTTTCGCTAAAAAATTTATACATATTATTAAAGCCGTCAGTTAGCTCTTTTGACTTGACGCCGTAGCTTATGGAAATTCCAGCTTCGATATAGGCTGAGAGCTTGTCGCAGTATTTTAGCGCTTTGCCGTCTATTGGGTTAAATTTATCCTCATTTACGTTCTCCATAGTCCCTTCGTGGCAGATGATCTTGCGCTCATAAGTCCTATTTTCAAACTCATCTTTGATAAATTTCTCGCCATCTTTTCTGATACCAAGGATGTAGCTAAACTCATCTTTGATCTTTTCAGGCACAAATGGCAAAATCCTCTCATCAATAAGCCTCATCTCATACTCGCTGATAATCTCATTTAGCCCCTTTACGCCGTATTTTACAGGGCTTATGATATCCCTTGTAAGGCTCTCTGGTAGGTCGTGAAATAGTGCGCAAAAGAAGTTATTTTCCAAGCGTTTTTTGCAAGCTTTTGCTTTTAGTGAGTAAAAGTAGCTAAGTATCGCAACAACTAGCATATGTCCTAAGACCGCAGTTTCAGGGATACGAGGCGTTTGTGCCCAGCGCTTTTGAAACCTTAGCCTGCCACTTAGATCAACAAGACGGGCTAGCTTTTGGTTCATAGCGATCTTTCTAACGCCGATTAGCTCGTAATAATCCTCCATCTCCTCCTCAACTTTACCCTTAAGCTCGTCGATATCACTTAAAAACTGGCTCGTTTGATAGACGATAGAAAATTCCCACCTCGTGGCAAGATAGCTGGCTGCTTTTAGTATAAGGCGCTCTTTTTCGTGAGTTTTGTCGTTTTTATAGTGGTTTTTAAATCTCTCTAAAAATTCGCCTCCCTCGATATCTGAGATGAGCGTCTCAAGGTTGCTTAAAACCCAGCTATTTATCTGCTCTTTTTTTGTCTTTTGGATGTGGTGAAAGACGTCAGGGCGTATGTCTGTGACTACGACCCTGCTTAAAAACTCAAAAATTCCAGCCTCGATGATGTAGTTCATGTCGGCATTTTGCTCTTGTTTTGCTATGAAATAAGCGATGATAAATTTATGAGCCTGCTTGTCAAGCTCGACTAAATTTGTCATCTTTGGATAGTCGTTCCAACGTGATATAGATGCTGCTTTAAAGATATGTTCTATAAGCTTAGCACTTATCATTATTTATCCTTTTTGACTACTTTTGGCTTCTTATCATCGGCGTAGCTTATCTTTCTAAAGCCATCTTTGTTTGAGCTTCTTCTTGGCTTGTCATCTTTTTTAAATTTATCATCTCTGCTGCCCCTGTTACTGCCACGATCGCTCGTGCTACGTCTTTCACGTGGCTTATCACCAAAGCTACTTCTTTCTCTAGTTCTTGGAGTAAATTCTTTCTCTTCAGCTGTCTTTTTTACGACTAGATCAGAGCTGATCTCGATAACCGTATGGACATTTCCACGTGGGTTAAAGTCGCCCACTATCTTCATAAATTTAGGCTCTAGTTTTTTCTCTAAAACAGAGTAAATTTCATTTATACTATCTTCGTGGCTGATGTTGCGGTTCATAAAGCTATTTATATAAAGCTTTATCGCTTTTAGCTCAACAACTAGCTTGTTTGGTATGTACTCAAGGTATATGGTCGCAAAGTCAGGATAACCAGAGCGAGGGCAAAGGCAACAAAACTCAGGCAGAGTAATCTTTATGACATAGTCCCTTGTTTGCTTATTTTCCCAGACCTCAAGGTCACTCTCTACGTCAAATTCTTTCAAAATTTTCTCGCCGTATTTCATCTCTATCTCTAGCTCTTCGCTCATTTTTTATCCTTTATATTTTTACTAACCAGGTCAAATTTAAATTTGATCACCTTTTAAATATCCAAGTGTTTAACGTCTTTTGCGTGGTCTTGGATGTAGTTTCTTCTTGGCTCGACCTCATCGCCCATGAAGAGATTAAACGTATCAGAAGCGCTTATAGCGTCGTTTATATCGATCTTTAAAAGTCTTCTGTTCTCAGGGTTCATAGTTGTCTCCCAAAGCTGCTCAGGGTTCATCTCACCAAGACCTTTATAGCGCTGGATATATGCACCTTTTTTCGCATTTTTCTCTACTTCATCAAGCACGTCTATAACGTCACTATGCAAGTCTAGGCCACGCTCTTTTATCTTTTGACTGATGTAAAGCGCCTCTTCATAGAGTGGGTTTGTAAATAAATTTTCATTTACCACAAGCTCTTCTAGGCCGCTCTCTGTTTGGACGTAAATTCTAATCTCATCATCGCTAACGTAGTGGTTTAATATGTTATGACCCTCAGCTTTTAAGAAGTCTCTTAAAATTTCAAAAATTTCATTGTAGCTTTTTGAGACGATGTCTGGATTTTCTATCATATAGCGGATCGCTGAAAGGACGTTAAAGCGTTTTTCAAGCTCTTTTAAGACGCTTCTATAAGCTGCAACGATCTTTAAAAAATCGATGAGATCCGCACTACCGATACCCTCTATATCAACGCCCTCGATGCCAGTTTCGATAAGAAATTCGTTTAAAGCTTTTTCATCTTTTAGATAAATTTCTTTCTTGCCTTTTTTATAGCGGTAAAGTGGCGGCTGAGCTAGATAGATGTGGCCGTTTTCTACAACTTTATTTAAAAACCTAAAGAAGAAAGTTAAAAGTAGCGTCTGGATGTGGCTACCATCGACGTCGGCATCGGTCATGATGATGATCTTATGATATCTAAGCTTTTCAGCGTCAAATTCATCTCCAATACCGCAGCCTAGCGCTGTTATCATATTTTTTATCTCATCAGACTTTAAAATTTTATCCAGTCTTGCCTTTTCAACGTTTAGAATTTTACCCTTAAGCGGCAATATCGCTTGAAAAACTCTATCACGTCCTTGCTTTGCAGAACCGCCCGCAGAGTCGCCCTCCACTAGATATAGCTCGCTAATTACCGGGTCTTTACTCTGACAATCAGCTAATTTGCCAGGGAGTGTGCCTACGCTCATACTCTCTTTTTTGCGAGTTAGATCCCTAGCTTTTTTAGCCGCTTCTCTACCACGAGCTGCCATTAGGGCTTTTTCCATTATCGCTCTTGCTTCGATAGGGTTTTCTTCAAAATACTTTGTAAGCACGTCAAAAACCATCTTTTGAACGATAGGTTTTACGTAGCTTGAACCTAGTTTGCCCTTTGTTTGTCCCTCAAACTGCGGCTCTGGCACTTTTACGCTCACAACTGCGATAAGTCCCTCGCGGATATCTTCACCAGTTATCTTTGTATCTTTTTCACGTGCAGCAGCATTTGCTTGAACATAGTTTGTGATAACTCTTGTAAGGCCCGCTCTAAAGCCAGCTTCGTGCGTACCGCCATCTGGAGTTTTGATGTTATTTACAAAGCTTAGTAAATTTTCACTATAAGTGTCGTTGTAAAGCAGGGCAAAATCAACCATAACATCATCTTCGCCGCCGCTAAATGAGACCGCTTTGCTGACAGCATTTGCCTTGTTCATATCAGTTACAAAGCTCTCAAGTCCGCCCTCAAAATGAAAGCTCTCGCTTCTGCCATTTCTTTGATCTTTAAAATTTATAGTTATCTTTGGGTTTAGATAGGCTAGCTCACGAAATCTTTTTGTTAAAATTTCATCGTCAAATTCAGTCACTTCAAATATGCTATCATCTGGCCAAAACTCGACTTGCGTGCCTGTGCGATTTGTAGTTTTTATCACTTCAAGGTCGCTTTGTGGGATACCTTTTGAAAATTCTTGTCTATGAAGCTTGCCATCACGTTTGATATTTACGATTAGCTTTTTAGAAAGAGCATTTACGACAGATACACCAACGCCGTGAAGACCACCAGAGACTTTATAAGTGTCCTTGTCAAATTTACCACCAGCGTGAAGCACAGTTAGAACAACAGTCGCAGCTGAAATTTTCTCAGTCGGGTGCATATCTACTGGGATACCACGACCATTATCACTAATGATCGCTGAGCCATCACGTGTAAGCTCAACATCTATCGTATCGCAGTATCCTGCCATCGCTTCGTCGATAGAGTTATCAACGACTTCGTAGATCATATGGTGAAGACCGCTTATGTTAGTATCGCCTATATACATGCCTGGGCGCTTCCTGACCGCCTCAAGCCCTTTTAGTACTTTAATATTTTCTGCGCCGTAATTATTTTCCATCATAAACCTTTTTTAACTTATATATTTAATGGACTTATAACCGTTAAAAGCTCTTTTGAGCTAACAACGAAAGGTAAATTTTTATCTTTAAATCCAAACTCAAATTTCTCATCTTCTATGCTTTGTAAGAAGTCTATTAAATTTCTATTTTTGACATTTATGCTGATATCTTCTTCAAGTCCAGTTTGAAACTCTATCATCGTTTTGGCTTCAGAGTTGTCCTCTATGATGCTCTCAAATGTAATGCTCTCTTTTGAAAAAGTTATCTTCATCTGATCGCTTAGCATAGAAATAGTCTTGATACCCTCAACCATCTTATCTCTGTTTAGTTCAAATCTTATAGCAATATCTTTTGGTATAACGCGCTCATAGTCAGGGAATTTGCCATTTATCAGCTTTGTGAAAAACTCAAAATTTTGGCTTTGAGCAATGAGGACGTTTTCATCATAGTAAATTTCTATCTTGTCAAAAAATAGCTTTTGAATTTCATTTATCGCCTTTTTAGGGATGATGAGTGAAAACTCATTGCTCGCTTCATTTGCAAATTTAAATACAGCTAGCCTTTTTGTATCGGTGCCTACTATATTTATATAGTTTTGTTTTATGTCTAATAAAGCGCCATTTAGCTCAAATTTAGGGTTATTGCTATCGATGCATGGTAAAATTTTCTTTAAGCTTCTACCTAGCATTATGGCGTCTATGTTAAATTTAGCCTTGCCTTCTATCGTTGGAAACTCTGGGAAGTCTTCAAATTTATACATAGGAAGTTTGTATTTTGAGTTTTTTTGCTTGATGTAAAGATAGTTATTAACAGTTTCAAGCGTTACCTCTTCATCTTTTAGACTTTTGATGATGTCAAGTAGCTTTTTACCATTTGCAGTTGCATAGCCCTCATCAACGATCTTTACGTTGCTTAGTTTATATGCTAGTCCTATCTCGTGATCAGTCGCTTTTATGTTTAAAACTCCATCTTTTGCTGAAATGTAGATGTGAGAAGTTATAGCACTAAGATCTCTTTTTTCGAGATATGGATTAGTGTTTGTTACTATGCTCTCAAGCATGTTTTTGTTTATTAAAACCTTCATTAAATACTCCCTCTTATTTTTAATTTTCTTTTTGTTGTATTAGTTGGTAGCGTGAAAGTGTGAAAACCATCTTTTCTCGCGCCAGCATCGTTATTTAAAATGTGAAAAGAATTTTTCATTTCTTCACATTTATTCACGAATTTCATTCTGTTTTTATCCTTTTGTTAAAATTTTGTTCTTTATCTCAGTCACTCTGAGGTTGAAAATTTCGTTACTCTCCATGAGTTCGTTTATCTTTTTTATGTTGTGACTAACGGCGCTATGGTCTTTCATGCCAAAATAGTTTGCGATTTGAGGCATAGAGTTTGTAGTGAGCATCTTTGCAAGGTAGATGATGATGCGTCTAGCCTCGACGATGTTTTGCACTCTTGACTTGCTTTTTATGTCGCTTGGCTTGATATTTAGCTCTTTGCTAACGATCTCTATAATGGTCTCTAAATTTATATTTTCATGCTTCTCTTTGATGAGATCTTTTAGTGTATTTTTAGCAAATTCAAGCGTTATCTCAACTCTCATCAAGCTTGCGTAGGCGTTTAAATTTATGATAGCGCCCTCGATCTCACGGATATTATCGCCCATGTTTGTAGCGATGTAGTCGATGACCTCTTTGTTTAGATAAATTTTGTCAAATTCACATTTTTTGATGATGATGGCTATCTTTGTATCAAGCTCAGGTGGCGTGATATCAGCCATTATGCTTTGCTCAAACCTAGACTTTAGCCTCTCATCAAAGCCTTTTAGTATCTTTGCTGGGCGGTCTGAGGTCATGACGATCTGACCTTTTTTGGCGATGAGCTCGTTAAATGTGTTGAAAAACTCCTCTTGAATTTTATCTGTCTTGCCAAGAAATTGCACATCGTCTATTAGTAAAACGTCGCAGTTTCGGTACTTTTCACGAAATTTAGTCATCGAGTGGCTATTTAGATGCGTGGTAAAATCAATCATAAACTGGTCGCTCGTCACGCAGATGACGACCTTACCTTGATCTAGGCAGTAGTTGCCAACTGACTGAAGCAGGTGCGTCTTGCCAAGACCAGTTGTGCCATATATAAAAAGTGGGTTGTAAAGCACGCCAGGCTTGTCCGCGACTGCTTTTGCGTTTAAAAATGCAAACTGATTTGAGTCGCCACAGACAAAATTTTCAAATGTATATCCAGGGTTTAAGATACTGCTTTGCGCCTTGATCTGCTTTACATTTACTTGGCTTTGTTTGATGTTTTTTAGCTTTGTTTGGCTTGTTATCTCGACCTCTGGCTTTTTGCCGGTTTTTACTTCGTAAAGGTAGGCGATCTTTTCTGCGTATCTAGTTTTTATAAATTTAGCCATCAATTCACTCGTGGCGTTAAAAACTATAAAATCTTCGTTTGAAGCCTTTTCGTTAAATTTTAATTGTTTGATGTAGCAGTCAAATTCATTAGCTGATATTTTTGTCTGTAAAAGCTCTAAAATCTCGTCTGCTAGCAAATTTCAACCCTTTTTATTTAATGAATTTTATTAGCGATTTTATCTTAAATTTAATAAAACCTTTGTTAAACTCTGACAAACTTTTTCACGGCGTGAAAAAGTCGTGAAAAAGTATTGAAAAGATTGTGATGAAAATTTTAGGAATCGATCCAGGCACGAAAAATTGCGGTTACGCGATACTTGAAAAGAGCAAATTTAAAACTACTCTTCTTGAAGCTGGGCTTATAAAGATAAAGCCAAACACGCTTCAATACCAAATAACAGAGCTTTGCGAGGGGCTTGATCTCATCTTTAAAAACCATAAATTTGATGAGGTCGCGATAGAGGACATCTTCTTTGCCTACAACCCAAAAACCGTTTTAAAGCTCGCTCAGTTTCGCGGGGCACTTAGTCTTAAAATTTTGCAGCTTCATGGTGACTTTGCCGAATATACGCCGCTTCAAGTAAAAAAAACGGTCACTGGCAAGGCAAAGGCTGATAAAGAGCAAGTGGCATTTATGGTGAAGAAAATTTTAGGCATAAATAAAGAGATAAAACCTCTTGATATCACCGATGCTATCGCTATCGCGCTAACTCACGCGAATAATTTAAGAATAAACTAAATTTGATAGGGAAAAAATGGCAACACTAAAAGCTTTACTAATAGGAGATGTGAAAAACTACGGCTCGCAAAATGCAACTGATAAGCTAAATTTACCTTGGAGTTCGGCTATTTTTAAAGTAGCTCAAAATGGCGAAATTTTCGCAAATGAGCTTGGTTTTGAGGGCGATAGCGTCGCTGATACGAAGCACCACGGCGGCCCTGAAAAGGCAGTTTTTGCAAATTCGTTTGCAAACTACGCCGAGTGGGAGAAATTTTTGGGATTAAAAAACATAGCTTATGGGGCGATGGGGGAGAATTTATGTATTGACGGGCTTGATGAGAGCTGCGTCTATGTGGGCGATATCCATAAGGTGGGCTCGCTTGTGCTTCAAGTCTCGCAGCCTAGAAAGCCATGCTTTAAACTCTCAAAAAGATGGGGCAATGAAAATATGGCTACTCACATCTTTGAAACAGGCCTTACTGGCTGGTACTACCGCGTCCTTACGCCAGGCTCGTGCAAAGCAGGCGACGCGATAGAGGTTATAGAAAGTGATCCAGTTCATATGAGCATTTTAGAGATAAACAGGCTCTTTTACGCGCCAAGTGAAAATTTAAATTTACTTGAGAAATTTAACGCCCTCACCACTCTTACAAATGGCTGGCATGATGATATGAAAAGACGCATTGAAGGCGATTACAGCACCGAATTTATGAGAACACTATAAACATTTATACTTTTGCTCCGATTTTGTTTTGCAAATGGATTTCAAATAAAATTTAAAGGAGCAGGGGTGTTTCGTTCTATCACAAATAAGATAGCACTAGCCTTGATGATCTTACTCATCATCTCGTTTTGTGCTATCTCGGCGGTTAGTTATTTTACTTCAAAGGACAAGATCGTTGAGCTTGTCAGTGGCAAAGAGGATCAAGTCCTTAAAGATATAAAGAGTGTTGCAAATACTTTTTTTGATGAAAATTTAGAGCATATCAAGAAAATTTCATCAGTCGTTGAGAGCACTCAAAGTGGCGATGAGATAATGAACTTTGTCTTATCAGAGAAAAAGGTCGCAAACTCTGCGGTGAGCTATATTTATTACGGCGATGAGGATGGACACTTCTTCCAATCAGATGGTAAAAGAACAACCGTAGCTGATAACTACGATCCAAGAACTAGAGGCTGGTATAAGAGCACAAAAGAGAAAAATAAAGAAATTTATACCGAGCCAAGGGTCACTTCTACAAATGATCTTGTTATGAGTTTTACTGCTCCTGTTACTAAAAATGGTAAATTTGTTGGCGTTGTTGGTATAGATATAGATGTAAAAAAAGTTAGTGACAAGATCATCGAGATAGGCAACACTGGCGATGGTGGATATGCTTATGTGATGAGAAAAGATGGCACTATGCTCTTTTCTGACGTAGCTTCAGAGGTTGGCACTATCTTGCCTGCTACAAAGGTCGTCTCAGAAAAATATGCCAATAAAGAATTTGACGAAAATGGTCTGATCTCATATAAAAACTCTAAAGACCAAGATGTAACGGCTAAAATTTTACCTATCAACGATGATGGCTGGCTTGCTGCTGTTGCAATAGGTGCGGATACCTTTTCAAACAACACTATGCCTATCTTAAAAGCTCAGCTAATACTTGCGGTGCTCTTTATAGTCATACTCTCAGCCATTGTATTTGTACTACTAAAACGCTCACTTAAACCTATCGGAGTTATCCAAGAGAAGCTTTCTGATACATTTAAATTTATCACTTATGAGAGCAGCACTGCCCCAAGTAAGCTAGATATCCACACTACTGATGAATTTGGCGTGATGAGTGAAGAGATAAATAAAAATATCGACAAAGTCATAGCTGGCATCAAAAAAGATAATACCATGCTTGAAGAGCTAAATATAGCTGCAAATAATATGATAAGAGGAAATTTAGGCGTCAAACTAAGTGAGAACCCAAATAACCCATCTCTTATCAAACTAAAAGATTTACTAAACACTTTCTTTAGTTCTATTAGTAAAAATTTGGGTAATGTAATAAATATATTAAACGCTTACTCTAAAAATGACTATACTGCAAAGATTGAAATAGATGAAAACATTGAAGCTGATCTAAAAGCTATGATGCTTGGTATAAATAGCTCTGGTGTTGCTATTTGCAATATGCTAAATGATAATCTAAGCCAGGCACAAATTTTGGAAGAAAAAGCACAAATTTTATCTGAATCTATGAAGAATTTAACTTCAGGAGCAAATAAGCAAGCAGAGTCTATTCAAGAAAGTGCAGCAGCTATCGAAGAGATGTCAAGCTCAATGAATGCAATATCTCAAAAGACAGCGGATGTTATAAGACAAAGTGATGAGATCAAAAATATCATCATTATTATCCGTGATATTGCTGATCAGACAAATTTACTCGCTCTAAATGCTGCCATAGAAGCTGCTCGTGCAGGTGAGCATGGACGTGGTTTTGCAGTTGTGGCTGATGAGGTTAGAAAGCTAGCTGAAAGAACACAAAAATCACTTGGAGAGATCGAGGCAAATACAAATGTCCTTGCTCAATCAATTAACGAGATGAGTGAATCAATCAAAGAGCAAACAACAGCTGTTGATATGATAAATCAAAGTGTATCTCAAATAGATAATGTTACAAAAGAAAATATTTCAGTTGTTAATACTACAAACGACGTAACTAGCGAGATAGACGGCATGGCGAAGGTCATACTAACAGACGTTAGAAAAAATAAATTTTAATACCCAAAAATACTACTAGGCTCATGTAAATTTACGTGAGCCTTTAAATTTTTAAATCTTTTTTACGCTAAAATTACCAAAAATTTAAAGGAGAATATATGCCACTACTTGATAGTTTTTGCGTAGATCATGTGAAGATGAAAGCCCCAGGAGTAAGACTAGCAAAGAGTATGAAGACCCCAAAAGGCGATGATATCAGCGTTTTTGACTTGAGATTTTGCAAGCCAAATGAGGAAATTTTGCCAGAAAAAGGCACTCACACTTTAGAGCACCTATTTGCTGGCTTTATGAGAAACCACCTAAATGGCAACGGCGTGGAGATAATAGACATCTCGCCGATGGGTTGCAGGACTGGCTTTTATATGAGTGTCATTGGCACACCTAGCGAAGAAGCTGTAAAAAAGGCATGGCTTGCTTCTATGAAAGATATCTTAGAGGTCAAAGATCAAGATAAAATCCCAGAGCTAAATAAATTTCAATGCGGCACTTACAAGATGCACTCACTTGATGAGGCGCACGCCATAGCAAGCAAAATTTTAGCACAAGGTCTAGTCATCATAAATAACGATGAGATCAAGCTTGACGTTGATGCTATGGGACTAAAAAAGCACTGATTTGAAGCCAGTAAAACAAGAAAATCAAGCCTACCTAAAAGAGCAAATTTTAACCTATCTTGGTAACAAACGCTCTCTTTTAGGCTTTATCGAGCGAGGCGTAAAATACGCAAAAGACGAGCTTAAAAAAGAGAAGCTTAGCTGCTGCGACCTCTTTAGTGGAAGCGGCGTGGTGGCTAGGTTTTTAAAACAAAATAGCGAATTTCTAGTCGCAAACGACTTGGAACTTTACAGTTTCATCACAAACTCATGCTATCTGCAAAACGCCACAAATGAGCTAAGAGATGAGATAAATTTCTGGCAAAAAAAGCTTGAAAAAGAGATAAAAGATAATCTTTCTGAGGGCTTTATAACAAGGCTTTATGCCCCGCAAGATGATGAAAATATCGCTTTTGGCGAGCGGGTCTTTTATACAAGAAAAAATGCCAAATTCATTGACACCGCAAGAAGACTCATAGATGAGGTGTTGCCAGAGGAGATGAGAAAATTTTTCATAGCTCCACTACTTTATAATGCAAGCGTTCATGCAAATACGAGTGGAATTTTTAAAGGTTTTCATAAAAATAAAGAGGGCATCGGTCAGTTTGGTGGCAGGGGGCAAAATGCCATCTCAAGGATCACTTCTGATATAAATTTGACTAAGCCTATTTTTTCAAATTTCAGCGTGCCATTTGAGGTCTATCAAAAGGACGCAAATTTGCTGGCAAAAGAGCTTGATGGGCTTGATCTAGTCTATCTTGATCCGCCTTATAACCAGCATCCATACGGCTCAAACTACTTCATGCTAAATCTCATCGCAAGCTATGAAGAGCCAAGTAAAATTTCAAAAGTCTCAGGCATCGCAAAGGACTGGAACAGATCAGTTTTTAATAAAAAGTCATCAGCAAGCGAGGCATTTTTCGAGCTGATAGCAAATTTAAAGGCTAAATTTGTGCTTATCTCGTTTAACTCAGAGGGTTTTATCAACCAAGATGAATTTGATAAAAATCTAAATAAAATGGGCAAAGTTCATCTACTTCGCCAAAAGTATAATGCCTACCGCGGCAGCAGAAATTTAAAAGCTAGAAACATCCACGTAGACGAGCTTCTTTACGTTTTGAAAAAGTAAATTTAGACAAAAACACAATAAAACAAAAAATGATATAATCCCCAAAAAACAAAAAGGCATGCTATGCAAACAATAACAATAATAGGCGATAATATCAGTCAAAAAGCTATTGAGGCATTTAAAGCGATGGCGCAAGCTATGGATCCAAAATATAAAATCAAGTATGTCAATAGTTCAAAAGAGCAAGAGATGCCGACAGATCAGACATTGCTTGATTTAAAAAACGCAAAAAGTGTTGGATTTTACAAAAACCATGATGACTTGATCAATGAAATAAAGCAAGAAAATCATTGATGAGAATTTTAGAAATTTTTAGCACTTATAAAAAGGATTTGAAGTTAGTTTTAAAGCAAGGATGGGATGAAAAAGCGATTTCAAAGGTGGTTTTTCAACTACAAAATGATGAAAAATTAGCTGATGATTTAAAAGATCATCAGCTTACTGGAAGCTTAAAAGATTTTAGAGAGTGCCACGTTTTTGGAGATTTGGTAATAATCTATCAAAGAGATGATGAAATTTTAAAGCTTTTTAAAATAGGCAGACACCAAGATATTTTTAAAAGATATTAGAACACTTTTTAAATTTATACTTTGATGCTGTTTTGCACTTAATTTTAACCCTCATCCTCTGGCAAGCACTTCTCAAATATAAATTTATGCTCTTCAGGCAAGGTGTCGTAGATAGCATTTGCTAAATTTCTTATCTCCCAAAGGGCTGATTTTGAACTTCTTAGAGAGATGAAATTTTGCAAGCTTCTAGCATTTATACTCCATGTAAGCTCGGTTTTATAGCACTCTGGCAAGCAGTATTTGACTATATCAAGGCTTTTTGTAGTTGAGGCTAAAATTTCACGTAAATTTTCAAGCGCTTTTATGCTTGCGTTATCGACCATTTCGTCATTTGTTAGCACGATAAATTTAGCCGCACGCTCAAACTGCCCTACTTCAAATTTCTCCTCTTTTTTTAGCTCTTTTAGCGTGTAGCGGGTTGATTTGACGCTTAGGCTTGCTATGCGGTGGCGGGCTAGCTCTTGAAGCAGTGCGCGCGAGATGCCTTGGATGTAGAAGTTGTAGTAAAGATGCTCTAGTGTCGATGCGTGTTTAAATTTATTACCCACCCTATCTATCAGCTCGACATCTTTTTCGCCGCCATTGTCGCCTTTGTCAAAGCTTTGCCAGCATGTGCGGATCGCGTGAGAGCAGATATTTAGTGGAGTGTGATTTAGAAGTGTTACTTGCATATTTTCTCTTTTTGTGAAATTTTTTAGCATTTTACAAAAAGAAGGCTGATTTTATTTGTAAATTTAAAAGGGAGCGAGCGCCCCCTTTGTGATTATTGTTTTAGTTGAAGAAGTGTATTTAGCATCTCATCACTTGTTGTGATAGTTTTTGAGTTTGCTTGAAAGCCTCTTTGGATGACGATAAGATCTGTTAGCGCACGGCTTAGGTCGACGTTACTAGCTTCTAGTTTTGAAGCCGCGATCGTTCCTTTATCGCCTGTGCCTGCTGCGCCTATGACTGCTTCGCCTGAGTTTGCAGTTTGTGAAAAGACGTTTCCGCCCTCACTTTGAAGACCCTCGTTGTTTGTAAAGCTAGCAAGTGCAACTTGAGCTAGACCAAAGCTTTGTCCGTTTGTAAATGCACCGATGATCGTACCAGTTTCGTCGATCTTTAGGTCATTTAGTGTGCCACCTGTGTAGCCATCTTGTGAGATAGACTCAGTTGATGAGTCTTTATCAAAGCTTGTTAGTCCGTTAAAATCAGTTCCCAAACCAAAATTTAAACTAACATTTTGACCACTTTGTGAGCCGTTGTTAGCTGAAAATGTTATCGTAGCTGGGTGAAAGCTAGCGAGTGAGCCATTTGAGTTAAATCTCAATGAACCAGTGACAACGTTGTCTGGACCCTCGCCTGTGTAGTTTATCTTAGCAGGCTCTGGTACTTGAATGATCATATTCCATTCAGTTCCACCATCTGTTGTAGTGCCTGTCTTTGCCCATCTGATACTAACTGTGTGTTTTGAGCCAAGTGAGTCAAAAATTTCAGCTGTTGAGCCGTGGCTTGACATCATCATCTTACCGCTCGCTCTTAGTGCTTGACCTGGGCTTAGTGCGCCATCAAGTGCTTTCATGATATTTGTAAAGCGAACGTTTTCATTGACTGCTGCGTTGTTTGTGCCTTGAGCTGGTTTTGTAAGACCAGTTGTAGTCATATAAAGAGCTTGATCAGCTATTTCATTTGTAGGGTTTTCTAGTTGAAATTGACCTAGTTTATTTACAGTGATCTTTACGCCATCGTTCGTATCATCTCCAGCTACTGCCTGAAGTGCAGCAACACCTGCTGCATGTTTTTGATCAGGTGTGCCAGCTGCTGCTGCATAAGCGTTGTTATATGCTAGTGCATAGGCTGGATTTGTTATAGCTGCACCACCTGTACCAGGGGCTACCTTGTGAGCGGCAGTTGCAAGTTTTGCTGCATCAAGTGCGTCAGAATTTGCTCTTATTTGACCATCGCCATTATAATCAACATGGTTTCTAGCATCCTCTTGCATAGCTGCACGCAAATCTTCTGTTGTAGTGATCTGTCTTGCGATTTTGTCGTTATTTGGGTGAACAGCTGTTGTTTGTGAGCTTGTATAGACATATTGATAAGCTGTTATGATATCTTTACTAGCTAGACCGCCAACTGTGTTTCCAGCATTTACTGTTAGGTGGATGTTTTTTGTCTCTTCGGTTGTACCTGAGTTGTTTCTGTTTATAAGCGTTAGTTTGTTACCCTCTGAAATTTCAGCTCTAACACCAGTTTTGTTGTACTGAGCGTTGATAGCAGCTGCAACGTCACTGATGCTTGTCATTGTGCCAGCTTGAGTTTTGATGTTTTGTCCATTTAGTGTTATATCAAGTGTAGCTGGTGGGTTGATCTGACCGATGTTTTGTGCTAGGGCGCTACCTACTGAAAATTTCTCAGTCTTAGCATTTGCGTAGCTTACCCAGATACCTTGACCATCTCTTAGAGCAAGACCATTTCCAAGCTCGTCAAATGTAACGCCAAGATCGACACCACGCTCTGTTAAAATTTGCTCGTTTCTTGAGTTTGTATAAAATTCATCGTTATTTACGTCGTTTTCATTATGAACTTCGTTAGCGTTTAAAATTCCATCGTTATTGTAGTCGCGTCCGCCAGCAACTGAGTCAAGAGCGTAAATAGGTGTGCTTCTTTGACCGATGCTGTTACCTGAGTCGAGGTTGCCTTTTATTTTAACTTCTGTTGTTGCTCTTGCTGGAGTTGTAAGACCTTTTTTGATGACGATGTTGCTTATAGGGCCTGTTGAGTCGATAGTGCCAGTCTCTTCATCTCTAGTCCAGCCTTGAACGATATAACCGCTATTATTTACAAAGTTACCAGCCTTATCACGGACGAAATCGCCGTTTCTTGTGTAGTATCTTGTCGTTCCGCCATCTGGAGATACGACGAAGAAGCCATTTCCTTGAAGAGCAAGGTCGGTTTGCTTGTCAGTGGCTGTTAGTGTGCCTTGTGAGAAAATTCTTGTAGTTGAGTTTATAGTCGTTCCTAGACCTATTTGCATAGCGTTTTGACCGCCTAGCTGACCTTGTGGAGCGGTAGCAACTCTTGGAGTTTGGCTTAGTATATCAGCAAAATTTGCGCGGTTGTATTTAAAACCATAGGTATTGACGTTTGCGATATTGTTGCCTTCTACGTCTATGGCTATCTGGTGGGCTTGTAGGCCTGAAACACCAGACCAAAGTGATCTCATCATGAGCTTATCCTTTTTCTCGTTTTAAAATTTTTTATGATCTTTCTAAAGCAAAAGATGTTCCAAAATTTATATCGGCAAAAAATAATAGTTACTGAGGATATTTTAAATTTGGCAGATTGTGTTTATAGATTGATATGATAGTGATAGTTTGTTCGCCCTCTTCTATGACAAACACAACAACATATCCCTTGAAGACCAAGTCTCTTACTTGGGTATCTTTCATAGTTAGATTTTCTCTGTAAGAGTATGGTCTTTCAGGGATTTTTATGATTTCATTTTTTAGACTATCGCGAAAGTTATATGCACGATTTTTGCTATCTTGTTTTATGAATTTTAATATCTCTTTTAGACTCTCTTTAAAATCATCTGTAAAAAGAATTTTCATCTTAAATTTTTGCCTTCTATTATGGCATCGGTTTCAGCGATCACATCATCAAGAGTGTAATATTTAAGCTCGCCACGTCTATGTTTTGCGATCAGTTCTTTCAAATTTTGTTCATTTTCTTTATTTACGTAGTAGTCGTTATAATCTACAAATTCAACCCTTGCATTAGGGTTTATTCGTTTTATCTCTTGAACCGCTTTTTGTAAAATTTGAGTGATCTGTGGTGTTTCTTCGGCAACTAGCATACCTATCATTTTTGCTCCTTACATATTTTTATCTATCATATTTATCCAAGTATCAACGCACCTACGATGCCACCGATGATTAGTGGGATATTAAAAAATACAAATGTAGGCACGCAAGTATCATATATGTGGTTGTGCTCACCATCAGCATTTAGACCGCTCGTTGGCCCAAGTGTGCTGTCGCTTGCTGGGCTTCCAGCGTCGCCTAGAGCCGCTGCTATACCAACTAGCAAGATGATAGCTGGCACGCCAAAGCCAAGACTAAGGCAAAGTGGCACGTAGATAGAGGCTAAGATAGGGATAGTGCCAAAGCTAGTGCCTATGCCCATCGTTACAAGAAGTCCGATAAGTAGCATCAAAAGCGCTCCGCCTATCTTGCCGCCAGAGACCAAGCTGGCGTATTTTACAAGCTCGTCTATACCGCCACTCTCTCTTAAAATGGTGCCATATCCCGCAGCAACAAGCATGATAAATGCGATAAAGCCCATCATAGCAAGGCCATTATCCATGATCTTATCTACTTTTTTATATTCTATTCCGCCAAAAACAACCATGACCAAAAGTCCAAGTAGCGCACCAAGTGGCAAGAGCGAAGTGTAAATTTGCACGACAAAGGCGACAACCGCACCAGCTAAGACCGCCCACTCTTTTTTAGTCATCTCAAGGCTCTTTGCGCGCTCGATCTCATCAAGCTCGGCCTTTTCAAATTTAGAAGTTTTATAAATCCTTTTTTTGCTATAAAAAAGTATGGCTAAGATGAGCCCTACAAACATCGAAGCTCCACCTATCCACATGACTGAAGAAATGTCCGAGATGGTTGTGTTTATGCCGTTGTTTGCTAGCTCTTTTTTAAGGATATTGTGAAAAAGCAGACCAAAGCCAACGCTAAGGCTAACATAAGGCGCTTGCAGACCAAATGTAAGAGCGCAAGCCACCGCGCGCCTATCTATACCCATCTTATTCATAAGGGCAAGAAGTGGTGGGATCAAGATAGGTATGAAAGCTATATGAACTGGGATCAAGTTTTGAGACAAACAAGCGATAAAGGCGATGGTTAGTGTAAAAATGACCTTATTTGAGCTAAGAAATTTACTCATTGCATTTATCAAAATGGCTGTTAAATTTGTATTTGCTATGGCAGCTGCGAGAGCACCTAGCAAGATATAGCTTAGCGAGGTCTCAAGGTTGCCTTGCATGCCGCTTATGAGGCTTTGTGTGGTCTCTTTTAGGGCCGAAAAAAAGCTCTCAAAACCGCTTGCCAAACCGCTTTCAAATCCGCTAAAACCATGCTTATACATGACACCAGCGACAAGCGCAGAAACGAGGATAGAAAGCAGGATGTTAAAGCGCAGCAAACATAGCACCGTCATCACCAAAATGCTAAAAACAACAGGGTTAAAGAGAAGCATGTGTGTCCTTTTTGTATGAGTGCAAGAATTATACAAGGGCGGGGCTTATTAAATTTTAAAAAGAGTGGCTTAAGTGGGTATGTGTTAAGATTTTTGGCAAATTTTAAAAGGAAAAAGCGATGGATTTAGAGAAAATTTATAAGGACGCTGGGGCATATTTGGAGGGGCACTTTTTGCTAAGTAGTGGTAATCACTCGCAGTTTTATCTACAAAGTGCAAAGGTGCTTGAAGATCCAGCACTTGCGGCAAAGCTAGCAGATGAGCTAGCGCGCGTGATAGAGAAATTTGGCATTAAATTTGATAGTGTTTGTTCTCCTGCACTTGGTGGAATTTTGGCTGGATATGAGCTAGCTCGCGCGGCGAAAAAGCGCTTTATATTTACAGAGCGCGTTGATAGGGTGATGAGCTTAAGGCGCGGCTTTGAAGTGAAAAAAGGCGAGAAATTTATAGTTTGTGAGGACATCATCACAACTGGTGGCTCGGCACTTGAGGCGGCTCGTGTCATAGAGAGCCTTGGTGGCGAAGTGGTTGGCTTTGCCGCACTTGCAAATCGTGGCTTTTGTAAGGTTGCAAATTTAGGCAACGACTCAAAGCCAAATGCAAAACTGCCAAGCGACAAGCCATTTTTCGCTTTAGGAAATTTTGAATTTGAAATTTACGAGCCAGAGCACTGTCCGCTTTGTAAGAGCGGTAGCAAGGCTATTAAGCCTGGAAGCAGAGGCAACTAAAGGCTAGTTAGAAAATTTAGCCAAATCTTTGGCTAAATTTAACTTTCTCTTTTAAATTTATCACTTAAGTAGTGAGCTGATTTTTTACTTTAAGCTTACGATCATGATGTAAATTTATGAAATAATTTTTATTTTGTGTTATTTAAGTCGGATTTTTGGCTTAAGAGATGAGATGACGTATGCAAGAGTATGATATTTTAGATGTTTTATCAAACAAAAAGGTCCTTTGCCTAGAGGATGAAGAGGCGATTTTGCGAAATATCTGCGCCTCGCTGGAGCTCTTTTTCGCAGAGGTTAAAGGCGTCACAGACGGCTTTGATGCGCTTGAGCTTGCAATGAGTGGGGCGTATGACGCGCTAGTGCTTGATATCAGCGTGCCAAATATCGATGGTCTTGAGATCGCTAAAAAAGTAAGAGCTATCAACCAAAAAATCCCTATCGTGATCCTTTCAAGCCACGTCGAGCAAGAGTATCTGTGGCGAGCAGTTGAGCTAAAGATCACAAGATATCTCGCAAAACCATATGATAAAAAATCTTTCATCAAAGCGCTTGAAGATGTGGCTTTTGAGCTAGTTGGACGCACACCAACTATCAGGCTAAATGACGAGCTTGAGTATGATTTTGGCAAAAAAGCGCTTTATGTAAATGGCGAAATTTCTCATCTAAGCAAGAGCGAGAGCAAGCTTTTGGAGTACTTTTTAAACAACAAAAACCAAACTATCACTTATGAGCAAATTTTTGACTACATCTGGGACTACGAGCAGCCCACAAAAGAGGCGATAAAGACGATCGTAAAAGAGCTTAGAAGAAAGCTAGGCAAAGATGTGATCAAAAATTTATACGGCGTGGGCTACCTTTGTGAGATATAAATTTCAGCTAATAGTCGGTGCTTTTATCTTTGTCTATCTGCTAGTTTCGGCGCTTGTGCTAAATTTTTACAACGACCTAGCGATGAAAGACGCCAAAAAAGAGGCGTATTATGTTTTGGAGGGCATAAATTCTGTAAGAGAGTACATCGCTGGAGTTCAGCGCCCACTAATCGAGCAGTTAAAAGAGCAGGGCGTCTTAAAAGAGGACTTTTTTGACGAAAGACTTCTATCGTCATCATATATAAGCCGTGAAATTTACAACATCCAAAAGAAAAAATATAACCTTGAATTTGACTACAAGCTAGTTGCCATCGCTCCGCTAAATAAAGCTCACGAGCCAAATGAATTTGAAGCTGGCGTCTTGCACGGCTTTAAAGAGAATAAATTTAAAGAATTTGTAAAGATAATAAAAGATGAAAATGGCTCACAGCTCTTTGTGGGTCTGCCTATAAAAAACCAAAGCCCAAGCTGTCTAGCCTGTCATAGCAGCGCAAATGCCCCACAACAAATGCTAGAAAAATATGGCATGGATGGCATAGAGATCCCAGACGTGAACGAAACGGTCGCGATGATCTCTTTTAAGATACCAATCCGCGCTATTTTTACCTACCATTTGCAAGAGGTCATCGTCATAATGAGCGCTATAACGCTTATCTTTGGACTATTTTTGCTACTTGTTTATAAGATGCACAGGCGTGGTGAGGAGAGCAAAAAGCAAACTGAGCAGCTGATGATACATCAAAGCCGCCTAGCCTCGATGGGTGAGATGATAGGCAATATCTCGCACCAGTGGAAGCAGCCGCTAGCTCAGATAAGCTCGGCTTTGATAAATTTAGAGCTTTATCAGGAGCGAAAAAAGCTTGATGAGGCGAAAATTTATGAGTTTATAGAAGAGACAAGCAAGCAGATAAATTTCATGTCAGAAACCGTTGATGACTTTAAAAATTTCTTTAGTCCAAATACCTTGAGAAAAGAGTTTAAGGTGCTTGAAGTGATAAATCAAACGATAAAAATTTTAAACGCAACTCTTAAAAAGTATCAGATCGAAGTGCAGCTTGACGTGAGAGAAAATTTTGAGGTATTTGCAAATTTTAATGAGATAATCCAAATTTTAATAAACATCATAAACAACGCAAAAGATGCATTTAAACAAAGCTACACAAAGCCAAGAGTGATAAAGATAAGCGCCTTTTTAAAAGATGATCGCAAGAATTTATGCGTGCAAAATAACGCAGGGGCGATAAAAAATTCATTTTTAAAGGTCATCTTTGAGCCACACTTTAGCACAAAAGAGAGCGGTAGCGGGCTTGGGCTATATATGAGCCGCCTTATCGCTCGCAAAAATAACGCCCTAATCTTTGCTAAAAATGTGGATGAAAACCACGTTGCATTTACAATTAGTTTCGAAAATTTATAATTTGTTAAATTTCCCCCTTTTCTGCCCTTTTTTGGTGTTAAGATTATCAGTATGAAATCATTTTGATTTTAGGATAAAAATTCAAAGGAGGAGACGTGAGAAACTTACACAAAGCCTTAGCAGGCTTACTCATGGGTGTTAGTATCTTTGCTTCACAAGCCTGTTGCGAAGAGCATAATATGCAGATGTCCGATAAAGCACGTGATGTTATCGCAAATCCTAAAGGCACACTGCAAAGTAGAGGTGTTGTCTCCTTGCAAGACTACGTCGTAGAAGAGCAAGAGATGTATAACTGGCTATTTAAAAACCACCCTATTTTTACAAAGTATGGTGGCAAAACCGTCGGCAAAATGGTCGTTCATGACCGTGGCTTAGAGTGGCTTGCCGAGGGACATGGCTTTGATATGTCAAAGCTTAGTAAAAGAGATGGTGGTAAGGGCTATAGCTCTATGATGTATAGAATTCCAGCCACTTCATCACTTCAATTTCCTAATAAATTTGTAGGACCAGAAAAGTGCGGTGAGTGTCACCCAGCTCAGTATGAGGTCTGGAGCAGATCTCGCCACGCAACTACTATGCGTTTCCCTGGCGAGCACCCAGAGGTCAATAACAACCTAACTGAGCCAGTATTTGACAAAGATACCGCTTCTATCCTTCCAAAAGGTATCACTCCAGATGTCATCTACGCAACCGTTGGTCACTTAAGAACTAAGATGGGATACGTCGATGCATGGCTACTTCGTGGTACTTACTACGTTGAGGGCGGTTTGCTAAGAGATGGCACAGGTCAGATCGTGGCTGGCGGTAACCAATGGCAAAGAACATGGGCGTTAAATTTAGACGACGCAACTGTTAAAAAGATAAAAGAGCTCGTCCCAGAATTTCCTGGCACGCTTGAAGAGTATGGCGATAATGGCGGATATGTCAGAGGTCTTGCCTCATACGCCGCAAAACATAAAAAGTCGATGTTTTTCCAAGCAAACTCATCATATTGTGAGGTTTGCCACCCTGTTAAATTTGACTTTAAGTCAAAAGCAGAATTTTACGCAGCACTTGGTAATGCCAAAGAGCTTCAAAAACACACTATCTCAAAAGGCGTAAGCTGTGAGGAGTGCCACGGAGCTGGCGGTCACCTTGATGGAGCTACAAATTTTAGAACATCAAACTGCGAACGCTGTCACCAAAGATTTAACTTTAGCCCAGATCTAATGCGTGCTAACCCACTTAACAACGGCAAGCTTGATCTTTCTTTAAGCTCTAAATTTAAATCAATGGGACCAGGATGCGGTTCTGAGGGCTCACAATCATACTTTACCGCTCACTACGATAAAGGCATGAGATGCGTCACTTGCCACGATCCACACGATAACACAGGTAACGTCGTAGGCGATAAGAGCGTAACTGGCATGAATTACAACCCAGATCAAGGCTATCTAAGTGCGTTCTACACTAAACCAAAGATCAAAAAAGATTGTAAAGATTGTCACGAGACTCAAGCATATATCGCATCAAAAGCAGATACACACAAAAACAACACTTGTGCATCTTGCCACATGCCATTTATGATGAGCTGCGAGAATTTCTACGCTGTTCAGTTCCAAGACAACGCTGGCTTTGATACTCAAAGACGCTCTCACATCTGGAAGATCATGGTCGATCCAAAAGAGAAATCTCTAGTGCCAGGCGACGCTGCTAAAGGTCCAAGAGATGCTAAAGATTGGCACTTTGAGAGAGATAAAAATGGCCACAACTATGTTGATTTGATGTGGGCATGCGCTAGAACATCTTGGGCTGATAAAGATATGAAAGATAATAAAGGCTGCCATAGCCCAGTGCTATCTGAGCTAAAACCAACACTTCACTTCAAAAACCAAAAACAAGTTTATGATGAGGTTATGGGATGGCAAACTCCAGTTAAAAATGAATTCTCAGAGGTCAAAATAGGCATAGAGGGAATTTACTCACTACTAGAGACTAAAAAGCTAGATCCAAGTGATAAAGCAAGAGTTTATGAGCTTGTCCAAAACGCTCAAGAGATCATCGATATGGTTGAAAAAGATGGTTCGTGGGGTATGCACGGATTTAAATTTACTAAACAAAGACTAGATGCATCTAAAGAGTATATAAAAGAAGCTCAGAGAATTCTAAACAAAAATTTATAGCATTTAGGGGCTAGTTTTAGCCCCTTTAATCTTAAGGGTTTGAAATGAAAAATGCGTTTTTAAAATGTTCGCTACTTCTTAGCCTAAGCGTGGCTAGCCTCTTAGCAAATGTCGATACAAACGACTCTTACGCCATAGGCGCAACAAGCGGTGGATATGTTTTAAAAGGACTGCTAGATCAAAAGCAACTAGGTGTTGGCTATGACGCTGATGCAGTGATAAAAGGCTTTAGTGATGCGCTAAAGAGCGAGCTAAAACTAAGTGATGATGAGATAGCAAAGCTACTAAACAAAAGGGCTGAAAGCTTAGATAAGATAGTAAAAGAAAAAGAGGCTGCCAAGCTAAAAGAGAATTTAGCCCAAGGCAAAGCCTATATGGAAAAAAATGCAAAAAACAAAAATGTAAAAACAACAAAATCAAATTTACAATATGAGATCATAAAGGGTGGCTCAAAAGGGGCTACACCAAAGCCTGAGAGCATCATCATAGTAAATTATAAAGCAAGCTTTGTTGATGGCAAGGTCTTTGACGAGACAAAAGAGGCTCCAGCTCATCTTTCGATGCTAAATTTGATCCCTGGGCTTGAAGAGGGACTTATGCTTATGAAAGAGGGCGAGAAGTTTAAATTTGTCATCCCACCTGAGCTTGCATACGGCGATAGCGGCATGGAGGGGATACCTGGTGGCGAGACTATCGTTTTTGAGATAGAGCTTATTAAGGTCTTAAAGCCTGGCGAATTAGCTGAGGCGGCAAGAAAAATTCATGAAAAAGAGCAAAATGAGGGCATTAAAAAGCCTCATTAAGGCATAAATGGAGTTAAAAATGCAAAATCAAAATAGCAGAAGAGCCTTCTTTAAACGCATGGCAGTTGTGGCTGCTGGTGCTAGCGTGGCAAGTAGTGGTTTTGCTTTTAAGAGTGAAGAGAGTGCGAAAAAACCACATTTTGGCATGATATTTGACCAAAACAAATGCGTTGGCTGCACGGACTGCGAAGTGGCATGTAGAAAAGTAAATTTAGTCCCAAAAGGACAGATGAGACTTTTTGTAGAGGATAAGACTGATCCAAAAAATTTGCTTGATAAAAGATATGTAAGAGTATCTTGTCAGCAGTGTGAGGATGCGCCTTGTGTGGCTGTTTGCCCAACAAAAGCCTGTCACAAGGACGCAAAAACTGGCATCCAAACTACAAACATAGATGACTGCATCGCCTGTAAATACTGCATCGTAGCCTGTCCTTACGACGTGAGATATATCGATAAGTTTAGTCACTCAGCCCAAAGCTGTAACTTCTGCATAGATACAAATTTAAAGGATAAAAAAGATCCAGCCTGCGTTGAGGCGTGCAGATATGAGGCTTTGGTATTTGGCGATTTAAACGATGAGAGCTCGCACATTAGCCAGCTTTTAGCTGTCAAAGATAGCATAAGGCTAAGAGCAGAACTTGGCACAAAACCAAGCCTTAGATATATTCCTAAAGTAAAAGCGGGGGTGTAAGATGGATGGTGCATTAAATTTCACTGCGACATTTTCGCACGCAGTTGAGTGGGGCTGGCCGATCGCTGTTTATCTTCTGCTAGCTGGTATGAGTGGCGGAGCGCTAATAGCTGCCATACTTCTAAAGCGCTACAAAAGACAAGAGAGCTTTAGCCCATTTTTCAAGGCTGCTTCGCTTTTGGCATTTGTTAGCATCATGCTTGGTATGGTTTGCTTGATAGCTGACCTTGAAAAGCCACTTTTGTTTTGGAAAATTTTGATTAATTACAACTTCACATCAGTTATGTCTATCGGTGTAGCCGCACTTTGCGTATTTATACCGCTTAGCTTTTTGATGTGTTTGTATGCGTTTAGTGCGGAGCTAAAGCCATTTTGTGGCTTTTTTGATGGCGTGATGAAAATTTTATCGCCACTTTATCCGCTCTTAAGTGCGCTTTGCCTGCTTTTTGCGGTTATCATTTGCGCATATACAGGCTTTTTGATCTCGGTGCTTATTAGATTTCCACTTTTAAACACCGCTGTTTTACCAGCGCTTTTTATAGCTTCAGGACTTAGTGCTGGCATAAGTGGTAGCAGCTTGATAGCGGTACTATTTTTCAAAGAAGATCCACACTCAAGCGACCTTGGCTCGCTTCATGGCGTGGAGTTTTACGTCTTATGCACTGAAATTTTACTCATTTTAATGCTTTTTGTCTCACTTTTGCTTGGCTCAAGCTATCAGCAAGGCGCGGCAGTTGCATTTTATAGTGGTGTTTGGGCAAATTTCTTCTGGCTTGGGGTTGTTTTAGTTGGCTTTGTCTTGCCTCTTGTTTTAAATTTCGCACTTGGCAAGATGAAATTTAGCTTCTACCTTGGCTCATTTGCAGCAGTCGTTGGCGTTTTATTGCTTAGGGTTTTTATACTTTATGCAGGACAGACTTATAGCATTTAAGGCTTAAGGGCAGGTGATGAAAATTTTAAACATTTATCGCTTGTCTTTAATATTATTATTTATCCTTGCTTTTGGTGCAGGGGTGGCGACCTTTTTGGAAAATTTTTATGACACACAGACGGCTAGAGTGCTTGTTTATGAAGCGCTCTGGTACGAGTGCGTCATGGCAGCTTGTGCCATTTGCTTAGCCATTAGCATCGTAAAAACCAAGATGTATAAGAAATTTGGCGCATTTTTGATACATCTTGCTTTTATTCTGATCTTCATCGGTGCTGCGCTTACAAGATACTTTGGCGAAGAGGGTGTATTGCATCTTAGAGTGGGTGAGAGTGGCAGCTATATGCAAAGCACAAAGCCATATTTGAGAGTGCAAATTTCAAATGAAAGTTTTGAATATCCACTAAAACTTAGCCTGCTTGGCAAAAACGACTTTGGCTTCAAAAAAGATATAAATGGCAAAGAATTTGAGATAAAGATAACTGGCTACAAAAAGGATGAGAAAAACGCTCCAGCCACACTTAGCATAGAGGCTGGCTTTGCTAATGAAAAGAGCAAGAGTGCCAAGCTAAAAGGCGGAGCTGGATACGATCTTGAGCCAAGCATATTAAGCTTTGATGGGCAAGAGGCGAAATTTTACTTTAGCTCAAGGGCGATAAATTTACCTTTTTCGCTAAGGCTTGATAAATTTATCCTAGAGCGTTATGCTGGACTAAATAGCCCATCATCTTACACGAGCAAAGTAAGCATCGCAGATGTCGAGCATGAAATTTCACTAAATCATCCACTAAGCATCATGGGCTATAAAATTTTTCAATCATCATACGACGCTGACGAGCTTGGAAGCGCCTTTGAGATCAGCTTTGATCCTGGCAAAATGCCAACTTATATCGGATATTTTCTGCTTTGCCTTGGCTTTGTGGGAAATTTATTTAGCAAAAAGAGCCGTTTTTTTAGACTTTGTAACTTCATAAAAGGCACGCAGCTTGCATTTTTAACCCTGCTTTTACTAAATGCCACGCCAAATTTCGCAAGCGATGAAGCCATAAATTTTAAAACTCATGCAGATAAATTTGCCAAAATTTTAGTTCAAACTGATAGTAGGATCGCCCCAGCTAGCTCTTACACAAGGGCAGTGATTAGCAAAATTTCAACCAAAACGACGCTCTTTGGGCTTAGTAGCGATGAGCTCATGCTCTCTTTTGCCATCTCGCCACAAGAGTGGATGGATAAAAGGATGGTAAAGATCACGAGCGAGCGCGTGGGCGAGCTTCTTGGCGTTAGTGAGAAATTTGCTAGCTTTAATGACGTCTTTAACGAAAATGGCGAGTATAAGCTGGCTAAATTTGTAGAGGCTGCAAATGAAAAATCCGCCTCAAAAAGAGATAAATTTGATAGCGATGTCATTAAATTTGACGAGAGGCTAAATGTCTTATACCTTGCGCTAAAGGGTGAAATTTTAAAATTTATCCCCGCTAAAAATGGTGACGTGATCACGTGGCTAGGCGTAAATGAAGCATTTAGCAAAGATGAAATTTCAAACGAGTTTAAAAGCGTTTTAGGAGCTTACATAGAAAATTTAAGCCTTTGCGTAAAAGATGGCGAATGCGCAGGCGCTGATAAGAGTTTGGAGCAAATTTCAAGCTATCAAAGAAGCACTCTAGGCTCTCTTGCGCCAAGCGAGGCAAAGGCCAGCATTGAAGTGCTTTATAACCAAATGGAGATATTTAAATTTCTTATCTATTTTTACATGATCCTAGCTCTTGCTTCGCTCGCTCTTGGCTTTTATAGGCTATTTTTTGGGAGGAAATTTAGATTTGAAAGAGCGCTTAGCCTTGCATTTTTCACTGCATTTGTGGTGCATGCTCTAAATTTAGCCCTACGCGCTTACATCTCAGGTCACGCACCTTGGAGCGATGCTTATGAGAGTTTGGTCTATATCTCGCTTATAAGCGTGCTAGCTGGAGTGCTATTTTTCAAGCATCAAAGCTTCGCACTAGGCGCTGCTTCGCTCTTTGCAAGTGTGAGCTTGCTCGTTGCTCATCTAAATTTTATAAACCCACAGATAACAAATTTAGTCCCAGTTTTAAAGTCGTTTTGGCTTAGTGTGCATGTAAGCGTCATCACCGCAAGCTACGGCTTTTTGGGCTTTGGCTTTGTGCTGGGGCTTGTGGGACTTATCTTGATGGCACTAAAAAATGACAAAAACGAGCAAAAACTTAGCGAACAGATAAGATACCTCGCCGCCACCGACGAGCTAAGCCTCATTATAGGTCTTAGCCTGCTAACTATCGGAAATTTCTTAGGCGGTGTCTGGGCGAATGAGAGCTGGGGTAGATACTGGGGCTGGGACAGCAAAGAGAGCTGGTCATATATAACGATCATCGTCTATGCCATAGTGCTTCATCTAAGGTTTATACCAAAGCTTAGGGGCGTTTTTGTCTTTTTAACGGCTAGCGTGCTATCATTTGCTTCGGTGCTTTTTACATATTTTGGAGTAAATTTCTACCTTAGCGGGCTTCACTCATACGCAAATGGTGAGAGCTTTGGCATCTCAGGGCTAATATACTTGATTTTAGTGGCTCTTGCCTTGCTGATCGCCCTAGCCTACCGCGGCAGAGATATAAAAGTAGTTTAGGAGATATGATGAAGAGTTTGATTTTACTGGCTGCTAGTTTGTGCGTTTTAAATGCTGGCTACATCAAAGAGGCTTTAAGCGCAAAAGATGATCACAACAAACTAGCGCAAATTTATGAAGATGCTTGCGACAAAGAGAAAAAGGCATCAGGCTGCTACAACCTAGCTGTGCTTTACAGCAGGGGTGACGGCAACGTCAAAAAGGACGAGGTAAAGGCGGCAATGCTTTATGAAAAGGCTTGCGATCAAAATTTCTCTATGGCTTGCAGCAACCTTGGCTATGTATATGAAAAGGGCAAAGGCGTAGAAAAAGACCTAGCAAAAGCGGTCAAACTATATGAAAAAGCATGCAGCGACAACGAGGGCTGCACCGAGCTTGGCTTGCTTTATGCAAATGGCACTGGCGTGAGAAAAGATCTAAAAAAGGCAAAAGAGCTTTATGAAAAGGCTTGCAAGGCAGGGGACGGCATGGGATGCAGCAACCTTGGCTACCTATACGCTCAGGGCGAAGGCGTCGAGAAAGACTACGCAAAAGCTAAAACATACTACGAAATGGCCTGCGCAAACGAAGCTGGCATAGGATGTGATAATCTTGGCTTTTTATATGTTTATGGACAAGGGGTTGATCAAAACTTTACAAAAACGACAAAGCTTTACGAGCAAGCGTGCAAATACGCCTATGAAAAAGGCTGCAACAACTACGCAATCATGCTAGCTGAGGGCAAAGGTGTGAAAGAAGATGTGGAAAAAGCACGTGAAATTTTTACTAAAAGCTGTAAAAATGGCCTAAAAGAGGCGTGCGAGAATTTGGAAATTTTAGGGAAACATTGATGAGTTTTAAAAACTGGGGCAATATGCAGGCAAGCCTTGAAGCGCTATATCTGCTAGATAGTGCTTTGACGGAGCCTGATGAGGAGCACTTAAGGCTCATCTCTAAGACAAAAGGCGAAAATAGCCTAAGATATAAAGTAGATAACGGGCAGGGTGATCTGCTAGATGTGATATTTACGAGTGAGGCGGTGCTGGTTAGAGGGTTTGACCATGAAAATGAGCTAAATTCGCTAAGTGCCGGCTCTGATAAAAGGGTAGTAGAGCAAATTTATAGTGGCGAAGCTGCTAAATTTCGCTCTTACTTCTTGCCAGATGAGATAGAGCAAACGACCTTTTTTATCTGGTATGACGGAGTGGAGCATCAAAATTTAGTCGGTGGCAATAACGGCGGACGCTGGCTGCTTTCATACGCCTTTGATGATTTTGCTAAATTTAGCGAGTTTGTCAAGGGCTACTACGAGATAGACTTTGATGATGAGATGTTAAAAAAGCTCTATGAAAAGGGCGAGTTAGAAAAAGAGAGATTAAAGGAGATAAGATGAAATTTATAGCTTTGTTGCTCAGTGCGGTTTTTGCCTTATGGGCTGGAAATTTGACGAGTGAGGCAAACATAAACGCCTATAAAGGGGCAAAAGAGCGTATCGAGCTGCCAAAGGACGCAAGATGTGCGGTGTGTGGCATGCCTATAAAAAACAAGCAGTGGGCGACACTTATCAAGGCTGGTGGCAAGGACTATTACTTTGATGGCGTAAAAGATATGGCGCACTTTTACTTCGCTGATGAGGTGGCGAAAGAGGCTTATGTAAGTGATTATTACACGCTTGAAAAGCTTGAGGCAAAAGAGGCGTTTTACGTTTATGGCTCAAACGTTTTTGGACCGATGGGCGAGGAGTTTATCCCATTTAAAGACGAAGCAAAGGCAAATAGCTTTATGAAAGATCACGCTGGCAAAGGTGTCATAAAATTTGACGAAATAAAGACATTTACTGGCAAATAAAGTGAAATTTCTAGCATTTTTGGCGTTATTTTTTGGACTCTCTTATACGCTCTTAGCGGCGCACTACCTTAGCTTTGACCACAAATCAAAGCAAGATGAGCTAAGAGAAATTTCAAAGATAACAAGGGCAAATTTAGCTTCTAGCTTTAGCCTAAAAGAGCAAAAAGGCTTTGTCTATGATAAGTAGAAATTTCATAAACTACGCTGTGGTCCTGCTCTTTAAAGACAAAAAGGACCACCTTTTTAGCTTTTGTCTATTTGCGCTCATTATCTTCGTGCTAAGCTCGGTGCTTTTCATCTCTGGCTCGATCCAGCATGATCTTATAAGCTTGGTAAAAGATAGATCAAGTATCGTTGTTAGTGCGTTTCGTGCTGGCAAAAATGATCTCATGCATCCTGGCTATATCTACGACATCTCAAAGATCGATGGCGTGGCTGACGTTAGGGGCGTGGTTGATGGGGAGTATTATTTTGTGCAAAAGCGCGTTTGGTTTCATCTATATGAGGATGATAGCCTAAAAGAGGACGAGATGATCGTTGGTGAGGGCGTAAAGGCGGCTATGAACGAGCTTTACTATGAGGGGAGCTTTAACTTCTTAACAGAACAGCGCATGATACCGGTAAAAATTCTAAAAACCATGCCAAAACAAAGCGGACTTATCACAAATAACGCGATATTTTTACACCCAAATACCTTGCGAGCTATCTTAAATTTAAAAGACGAAGAATACACAAAGCTCTATGTCGATGTGCCAAATAGCGAAGAGATCAGCCAAGTGGCTTTAAAGATTGAGAATTTATATCCAAACTCATTTGCCATTAGCATAGAAGATGAGATAGCAAACATTAGGCATCTTTACTACTATAAGGGCGGAATTTTTATGAGCATTTATGTTAGCGTTATGCTAATATTTTTCGTGCTGCTTAAAAACCAAATTTCACTTGCTTACGGTAGTAAAAAGCGTGAGATAGCCATTTTGCGAAGTATCGGCTTTTGTATAAAAGAGATCATTTTTTTAAAATTTATACAAAATTTCATCGTTAGCGTTAGCGCCTTTTTGCTTGGCGTTATGTTAGCTTATCTCTTTGTATTTGTTTTAAACGCTCCATTTTTAAAGGGGATATTTTTAGGCGATGAGCTTTTAAATTTTACAAATTTCACGCCTATTTTGGAGTTTGATAAGCTCTTTTTGATCTTTGTCTTTGGCGTCATACCATTTTTGGCATTTGTCCTTATCCCGTCGTGGCGTGTGGCGTGTGGCGACATAAATGAGGGGCTAAAATGATAAATATAAGAGGCGTTAGCCTAGTTTATAACCAAGGCAAACAAAACGAGTTTTGTGCTCTAAAAGATATAAATTTAGACGTTAATAACGGCGAGTTAGTGATACTAAAAGGCGTTAGTGGAAGCGGTAAAAGCACCCTACTCTCGCTTATAGCCCTACTTCAAAAGCCAACTAGCGGGGAGATTTTGATAGATGGCACTAACATCGCAAAGCTGCCTGACGCATTTTGCTCCGAGTTTAGACACAAAAGACTTGGGCTTGTCTTTCAAAATTTTAACCTCATCGAGGGCTTAAGCGTCTATGAAAATTTGTTAGCTCCGTTTGCTCTAACAAATTTCAAGGCAAATGTGCGTGAAGAGATGATAAAAAAGGCTCTTGAGCTTGCAAATATCTCACACAAAAGAGATGAAAATGTATCAAATTTAAGCGGCGGTGAGCGTCAAAGATGCGCGGTAGCTAGGGCTTTGTCAATGGATGCGGATATCATTTTGGCTGATGAGCCAACGGCAAATTTAGATAGGCAAAATGCGCGTGCATTTTTAGGCCTACTTGAGTCATTTAAGGCGCTTAAAAAAAGCGTCATAGTCGCTACTCACGATAGCATTTTTGACGAGCTAGGCGCAACCGATAGGGCTCTTAGCTTGCAAAACGGAGAGATAGTATGAGCGTATTTTTATCAAACGCCGTTATCGCCTTTTTGTTAGCGGAGTTTGTGCTGTTAGTTTTGATGGGCATTTCGCTATTTTACGTCGTTAGGATAGTAAGATCGTGGGACTATAACGCGCTAACATCGCTTCAATACTCGCTTGAAAAGCAAAACTACCTTGTAAATACGATCTTGCTCTTTAGCGTCTGCACAAAGATCGTTTTGTTTATATTTTTTGCACTTTGTCTAAACGAGCTCTCTGACATCGTGCCAGGGGCTATGTGCTCAGCTGGCGTGATCGGCTCAAATAAATTTGGCGGCATCTTGATGCTCACTAAAATTTTGCTGATATTTGGGCTTGGTATCTGGCTGATTATAAACAAGCTTGACTTGCAGGCTCTAAATTTCCCATATCTAAAGAAAAAATACGCCATTTTCATCTGCCTTTTTGTGATGATATTAGTCGAGCTTGGCATAGAAATTTCGTTTTTTTATAACATCCCGCTAAAGGTGCCAGTCTTTTGCTGCTCGGTCACTTTTCAAGCTCCAAAACTGCCATTTGGCTATACAAATTTTGGCTTAGTGAGCGCCTTTTTTGTGCTATTTTTTGTCATTTTGGCGCTAAATTTCTTAAAGCAAAGCATGGCAAGCTTTGTGGCAAATTTGCTATTTTTGGTGCTTAGCTACTACGCTATCACCTACTTTTTTGGCCTTTACGTTTACGAGCAGCCAAATCACAAGTGTCCATACTGCATGCTAAGAAGCGACTATTTTTACGTTGGCTACCTTATCTGGGGCAGTTTGTTTTTGGGCATTTTTTACGGCCTTATGCCATACCTTGTGGAGATCATCACAAAGACAAACTACTCGCACAAGCTTAAATTTTCATCGATCTGGCTAAGTGTTTGCGTGCTGATATGCTCACTTTACGTGCTCAAATACTATTTGTTAAGAGGATTTTTATTTTGATAAAGCAAATTTTTTCTCTTTGTTTATTGGCCCTAGTCTTAGCCGTGCTCGCCTATAATGCCGACATAAGCGATGATAAAATTTTAGTCCTAAATAACGGCAAGTCTGAGCCCATAGAGCAGCTAACGCCAAATAAATTTATATGTTATGAGAGCAGGACGCTCATCGCTGATAACAACGACACGGCTCAGGCCATCATGCCAAATGGCGACATCTACTTTTTTAACGACATCACAAATTCTTTCATTTGGTATATGGCGCAAAAGAGCAAAGATAAGATCAAGCTATTTGTCTACTCAAAGGATACAAACCGCTACATCCCAGCGCAAAATGCCTGGTACTCGAGGGTCGATATAACTCCCATGGGATACGGCATAGGGGCGTATGAGTTTCACACTTACGGCATAAACGACAACTACTTTAAAGAGGTCTTGCTCTACGCAGCACGCGGCGAAACGCTGCTAAATCCATACATAAACATCCTACTTTCAGAAAATAAGATATAAATTTGCGAAGCTCTAAATTTGTTAGAGCTCGCTAGGTTGTTTTTGGGTATTAAAAGCCTTTTTCGTTTAGTTCTTTGTAAAGATCACACCCTTTTTGATCCCCAAAATCACATGCTTTGCCAAAATATTCTTTTGCAGTATGATAGTTTTGTCTTAATCCTTGCCCATTATTGTATAAGACCCCTAAATTAAAGCAACTTGTAGCATCTCCGCTTTTGCAAGTTTTTTCAAATAGTTTGGCTGCTTTATGATAGTCTTGTCTTGCTCCTTTCCCGTATGCGTAAAAAAGTCCTAGACTAAAACAGCTATTAGTATTTCCACTATCACAAGCTTTTTTATATAGTTCGTATGCTTTGCGATAGTCTTGCTTTACTTTTTGACCATCTTCGTACAAAACTCCTAAATCAAAACAACTATCAGCATTTCCGCTATTACAACCTTTTTCATATAGCCTTACGAATGCTTTATTGTATTTTTGTTCCGCGTCTTCTTTGTTTGGATTAAAGAAGCCTAGAATAAGGCAATCATTGGCATTTCCATCATCACAAGCTTTTTCGTATATTTCTGCTGCTTTGTCATAATCGCCATTTTTACGAGCTTCTATACCAAGTTTTAAATAATTATTTGAAAAGGCAGTAGATAGTAAAATCATAGACAAAAAGACAATTTTTTTCATTGTTACTCCATCTTTTACAAAATTCTTAAACAATATTTTGTCCTTTTAAAGCTTAGATTATTGTTAATTATCTATTTATCTTTTTGTGGATATGCAAGGCAAATTTATATGTCGTTTAATAAATTTTTGTGATTTTGGTGTGCATTTGTAGAAACATGTCTGGCTTGCCTCTTTGTTATAGAAACAAGCCTAATGTTAGTATCTAACGTTATTAACTTTCAAAAAGTCTCTTAGGTCTTCGTATTCGCTATTTTCGAAGTAGCGCCATTTGCCAGGCTTTAGCATATCAAGGCTAACACGCCCAAAGCTAACACGTTTTAGGTCCATCACTTCAAGGTCAAAGTAGCCAAAGAAACGGCGTAGCTCTCTGTTTTGACCCTCGTTGATGATGACCTTTAGTTTTGTGTAGCCACCGCTTGAGCCAAAGACTTTATAGGCTAGAAATGGCTTAAATTCCATTGATTTTATAGTAGTTTTTGCGTGCGCGCCTTTGGTGGCGTCCTTGGCGAAAAAGCCATTTGTCATCGCCTCTATCACCTCTTTTGTTACCTCGCCTTTTACCTTTAGGTAGTATTCGCGCTCTAAGTCGCTATTCATTAGCGCTGTGGCGATCGCTGGGGCGTCAGTTAGTAAAAGTAGCCCCTCGCTTGCGTAGTCTAAGCGCCCTACGCTAACAAATTTGGCAAATTTCTTGTCTAACGTGTCATATATCGTCTTTCGTCCGCGGTCATCTTTCTTGCTAACGAGCTCACCCTTTTGTTTGTGATAAACGATAACGGTAAATTCTTTTTTTAGCTTTATCAAACGGCCATTTATGCGCACTTTATCGTTTTCATCCACGCTTGTGGCAAGGTCGCTAACCACACGTCCTGCTATGCTAACCTTGCCAGCTTTTATCAGCTCATCTGCCTCACGGCGTGAGTAGTTTGTGTTATGTGAGATAAATTTATTTAGTCTTGTTTTTTCCATTTTATAGTCCTAAATTTGCAAGGTCGTGGATGTGTAAAACACCCACAGGAACGCCATTTTCTACGACAGCTAGAAGCTGAATTTTATACTTTTCTATTAAAGCTAACGCATCTACTGCTAACATCTCTTTGTCGTTTATCTCTTTTGGATGCAGTGTTGCAAATTTCATCGCTGGCTCGTCTAAGTCAAAGTCCTCTCTCATAAGCGCACGCCTAAGATCGCCGTCACTTAAAAGGGCATCTAGCACGCCATCTTTATCAACGATAAGAACCGTGCCAAGCTTGCCATGTGTCATAGTATCGATCGCACTTTTTAGGGTTGCATTCCAGCGAACTATCGGTAAATTTTCGCTTCTCATCACATCTTTGACCTTCAAAAATAGTCTCTTGCCAAGGCTACCACCTGGATGAAAATTTGCAAAGTCCTCTTTTTTAAAGCCTCTCTTTTGCATCAAACAAACAGCTAACGCATCGCCAAGAGCTAGCGTTAGCGTGGTTGATGCCGTTGGGGCGGTATTTAGTGGGCACGCCTCTTTTTCTACATTTATATCTATAAAAGCATCGCTAAATTTACCAAGCGAGCTTGTCTTGCTCCTTGCCATGGCGACGATTTTCACACCAAAGCGCTTTACATGAGGCAAAATTTTGACAAGCTCATCGCTCTCGCCACTAAAGCTAATGGCTAACAAGACATCGTCTTTTTCTATCATGCCTAGATCTCCATGCATGGCCTCTGTCGGGTGTAAGAAAAAGCTTGGCGTGCCAGTGCTTGCAAGCGTAGCAGCGATCTTTGCTCCCACATGACCGCTCTTGCCTACGCCTGTTACTATGACTTTTCCCTTTGCGTTATATATCAAATTTACAGCATCTTCTATCTCTACGCTTTTAGCGTGTCTTAAAAGCTCGTTTGCCTCTACCTCTAAAACTCTAGCTGCGATTTGGTTCATTGTCTGCATAAATTTCCCTTACATTAGATAGATGATCGGCACGATAGTTGGGTACTTTTTGACCTTTCTAAAGATGTGCTTTCTGATCACTTGACGCACTTGTGACTCAAGTAGCCTTCCATCTTTTAGAAGCTCCTCTTTGACGTTGCTTAGGTATTGTTCTAGCACGCCCTCCATCTCTTTTCTAAACTCAGCGTCTTGCTTGTCACCTACAAGGCCGTAGCTGATGACGCGAGGCTTGTTGATGAGCTTTGCGCCGTGACGTGAAATTTGAGCGATTATCATGACGACACCTGCTTCGGCAAGGTTTTGTCTGTCGATGACGACGTCGTCTGCTATCTGTTTATTTATTTGATTATCTATGAAGACTTTGCCAGTTTTTACAGTTTTTACACGTTTTAGGTATTTTTGACAAACCTCCATCTGATCGCCGTCGCTCATTAGATAGATATTTCGCTCATCCACACCACAGCTAATGGCCGTCTCTTTGTGCTTTGCGATGTGGTTGTACTCGCCATGCACTGGCAAGAAAAATTTTGGTTTTATGAGGCGAAGCATCAGCTTTTGCTCTTCTTGTGCTGCGTGGCCGCTGACGTGGATCTCGCTAAAGTCTTGGTAAGCGACGCTCGCACCTGATTTTAGTAAGAAATTTAGCACCGTTGAGACGCTGTTTTCGTTGCCTGGGATCGCTTTTGAGCTGATTATGATCTGATCGGTCGGCTTTATCTTTATATATTTGTGCTCATCTGTCGCCATGCGGTAAAGCGCGCTCATAGTCTCGCCCTGAGAGCCAGTAGTGACGATAAGTACTTCGTCATCTTTAAATTTACCAACCTCGTTTGCGTCGATAAAAATTTTCTTATCAAGCTTGATGTAGCCTAGCTCCATCGCAGTGTATAAATTTCGCTCCATTGATCTGCCGATGACACAGACTTTGCGGTTGTATTTTAAGCCCCACTCGATCGCTTGATAGACGCGGTGGATGTTTGAGCTAAATGTGCTCATGATGACGCGGCCTTTTGCCTTTGAAAATATCGCGTCAAAGGTCTTGCCAACGCTGCTTTCGCTCTTTGTAAAGCCCTCTTTATAGCTGTTTGTGCTATCGCTTAATAGACAGAGCACGCCACGCTCGCCATAATACGCTAGTCTGCCAAGGTCTGTTGGGTAGCCGTCTATCGGTGTGTGGTCGATTTTAAAGTCGCCTGTGTGGATGATCGTGCCAGCCTTTGTCGTGATAGCAAGTGCAGAAGCATCGATGATAGAGTGCGTTATATGTATCCACTCGACCTCAAAGTCGCCTATGAGATATGGCTTTCTCTTTTCGACTGAGCGAAAGAGTGAGCGCTCTTGTTTTAGGCCGTGCTCTTCAAATTTATTATTTATCATGCCAAGTGGTAAAGGTGTGGCGTAGATAGGAAATTTAAACTCTTTATAAAAGTAAGGCACTGCGCCGATGTGATCCTCGTGTGCGTGAGTGATGATGACGCCTTTTATCTTATCTTTTATCTTGCGAACGTAGTCAAAGTCTGGGATGAGGATATCCACGCCGTGCATGCTCTCGCTTGGAAAGCTCATGCCGATATCAACGATGATGGCGCTGGTTTCTGTTTCAAATATCGTCATATTGCCGCCGATCTCGCCAAGACCGCCAAGCGGTGTTATGCGAATTTTATGCTCGCTTGAGTTTAGATACTTTAGTGGCTCAAGTCTTAGCTCGTGAGTGGCTTTGTTTGCCTCCATCGCGCTTGCGATGTCTTGTTGCCACTGCTCGTTGCCATTTAGCTTTGCAGGCAAATTTTTCTTTGGTTTTTTAGCCTTTTTAGGTTTTTCTTTTTGCTCTTTTGCCTCGTTTTTGGCTTCAGCTTTTGGCTCTTGTTTTGGCTTTTCTTTTTGCTGTTTTTGCTCTTTTGGCTTATTATTTTCGCCATTTTTGTTTTGATTTTTATTATTTCTTTGCTTTTTTGGGCGAGGATTTTGACTCTTTGGCTCGGTGTGCACTTCAGCTTGCTCTGCTGCAAAGAAGTTATCTATCACGCTTTTGCTTGCTAGTGAGGTTTGCTCGGTAGTTTCGCCCTCTTGTTTTGGCTTATTTTTTGGTCTAAATCTTCGTCTTTTGTTGTTTTTACTTTGGTTGGTTACAACTTTCTCTTCGTTTTTGTCGTTCATTATCTTCCTTTGTAATCTCAAATATCTTTAGATAAGAATCGACATCTAGCTCATGTGGACGTAAATTTGTGGCTAAGTTCATATTTTCAAAAATTTCTTCTAACGCCTTTTTGTCAAAATTTGTGTATAAATTTTTCAAAAGCGTCTTTCTTGGCGAAGCAAACGCAGCTCTTAAAAATGCTTTAAAAGCCTCGTATTGTTTTGCATCTTTGAAAATCCCGTCTTTGCCAAAAATCTTTTTTGTTTTTTGTAGTTTGATGACTGAAGATGTGACCTTTGGAGGTGGATTAAAAAGCTTTGCATCCACGTCAAACAAAAGCTCACACCTGCCTTGAAGTGAAGCGAGGATCGATAAAGCGCTAAATTCTTTATCCCTGCTCTTTGCACTAAATTTAAGAGCAACCTCTTTTTGTATCATCACAATAAGCCCAAGACATTTTTCGTCATCTATCGCATTTAGTATCATCTTCGTAGCAACGTAATAGGGCAAATTTGCGACCAAAAAGTAGTTCTCGCTACTTAGTCCGCCCTCTTGCTGCCACTGCTCTAAAGCATCTTTACAAAAAAGTTTTAATTGTCCATTTTGGATCTCATTTGCAAATTTGACCTTTAAAATTTGAAACAGCTCACAATCTATCTCAAAAGAGGTCGTCTTGTAAATTTGCAAAAGTCTAAATGTCAAATCACCTAAGCCAGGCCCAATCTCAACGACGTTTTCTACGTCCTTGGGTATCGCTTGGATGATCTTATCTAGTGTCGCTTTGTCTTGTAAAAAATTCTGTCCAAAGTGCTTTTTTGCCTTTATCATAGCCGCGATATTAGCCAAAGATTACTTATACAATGATTACAAGTTTAGTTTAATCATATATAAAATGGACTATAATCACTAAATAACAACAAAATAAGGCGCAAATTTGAGTAGGGCAAATACCTTAAAATACTTTTTATTATCACAATATTTAGAGCCAAAAACCTTAGACGAGCCAAAAAAGACAAATAGTAAATTTAAAAAATCAATGGACCTTGAGATCGCAAATTTCGATGAGAAATTTATGCAAATTTTAAGAGCGTTTGATAGGTTGCTTTTAAAAAATGGTGTGGAAATTTCGATTTACGGCGGCATTTTTGAGACTGACTTGCTTGCCCTTGCGATATCAAAGCTAGCAAAGGTGAAATTTGAAAAAGAGCAAATTTTAGAGGAGCTACGCTCTGAGCAAACGAGCTTTGAAAAGGCATTTTGTTATAAGCTTAAGCTCTCTGGCGATTTAGCGTTTTGTAAAAATGAGCAAAGTTTTGCTTTAAAAGATGCAAATTTAGATGATGAGCTAAGCCCATTTTTCACGCCAAACTCAACAAACGACCTTTTTATCCCAACGGCTCCTTGGGCGATGGTGCGCCTAAACCGCCTAAAAGAGATCAGCCAAAGCGACTTTAACAAAGAGTGCGAGCACATCAAGGATAAAATTTCTATCCATAAAGAGAAAATGAAGCTTAGCGACTATGTAAAAGCGGTGCACGAGGAGCTAAAAAGCTCGCTAAAGACGCCATTTTTCAAAGATGTGATCAGGCTTGAATTAAGGATAGCTGATCCAAATTTTAAAGATACGGACGGCCTTTTAAATAGCTTTTTTATAGATGATATAAATTTGCTTATCAAATTTTATGAATCAGGCAGGACGCACGAGCTAACGGATCAGTTTTTAGACGAGGGCAGTGAGAATAAATTTGAGAGGCTTGACGTTAGAGATGAGCTAAATCAAAGGGCGGTAAGGGACTTTTTTAAGGCTGAGCGCTACCCACGATCGGCTTTTGCAAGTGATTTTGCACTAAATTTCTCACAGCAAATGGCGCTAAACAATATAATAGAGAAATTTAAAGATGGAAATGGTGGAATTTACAGCGTAAATGGCGCTCCAGGCACTGGAAAAACTACGCTTTTAAAGGACGTGATGGCTGAGGTTGTCACGCTTAGGGCGATGAAGCTTGCGCAAATGAGCAGGCATGATATCTTCGAGCCAGTTTATGACAGCGATGAAAAGGCACTTTATTTTAGGCTAAATGACGAGCTTCAAGGCTACGAGATGGTCGTTAGCTCTTGCAACAACGGTGCGGTTGAAATTTTGAGTAAGGAGCTAAGCCAGTTAAAGAGCATAGGGGATTATGCGGGCGAGATTGATTATTTTAAATTTATAGCCACAAGGCTGCTCTCGGCTGATGAAAAGAGTGAATTTGGCGAGAAGTCCTTTATCTCAAAGCCAGCTTGGGGGCTATTTTGCGTGGCGCTTGGATCAAAACAAAATAAGTCAAATTTTGTTTTTAATGCGATTAACGGCGTAAAGATCGAGCCAACTCACAGCCAGTTTGACAAGATCGCAAGCGAATACGGCGAGTTTTTGGAGCAATATGGCTTTTTGATGGGGCTTGGCAAGTACCTTGCAGTGGGCGAGGGCGTAGATGACTTTGACGTGGCAAAGGAGAAATTTAACCTTGTACTTCACGAGGTAAATTTACTTTTTAGTGAGATCAGGATTAAAGAAGAGGAGCTAAAGAGCCTAAAAAGTGAGCTAGCTGATGTCGATAGGAGGCTTGAGAGCTACTACTCGGCTAAGCAGATAGAGGAGCTTTTAGAGCCTTTAGAGAACGAGCATGATGAAATTTTGGCTAAGCTGGGGGACAAAAAGGCGGAGGCAGAGGAGCTAACAAGGCTTGTTAGTCAAAATGAGGCTTTGCAGGAGTACCTAAGCACACCAGAAAAGCCGCCATTTTTTATCTTTCAGCAAATTTTTAAGACAGAGGCCTTTGAAAAGTATAATGACGAGGCGCTAAAGGTAGGCGAGATAAACCGCCAGATAGCCGAGCAAAATTTAAAAGCTAGCAGGCAAAATGGCGAGAGCAAAGAGAAAAACGAAGCAAGGCTAAATGAGCTAAAAAGCGAGATAGCAGAGCTTGAGAGCAGGGCAGCAGAGCTTAGCACTAAGATAAATCTTTACAAAAGGCTGCAAAGTGACTTTGCTAGACGTCAAAAGATACTTGGCAGGAGCGAGGAGCTAGATATCTTTCTAAACGGCAGCTTTAGCGAGAGCAACGAAGAGATGCAAAAGAGTATGCCATTTATGATGGAATTTGGCATAGACAAAAAATTTCACAAGACAAAGCTTTTTAAGGCTAGGATAGAGTTTTTTAAAGAGGCGCTAAATTTGCACAAGGCAGCGATATTTGCCTGCAAAGAGGCTGTAAGGACAAATTTACGTGCCCTTAGCGTTATCTTTAATGATGAGAAGATGGCTGAAAAAAACGGCCTTGATGCAAAACATAGACGTGAGATCATCAAGGGTTTATTTTTGCTAACGCCAGTTGTTAGCTCGACTTTTGCCTCGTTTAATAACACCTTTAAAGACCTTTTAAATGGCGATATAGGCATGCTTTTGATAGATGAAGCAGGGCAGGCAAATTTGACTAACGCGTTAGGCGCATTACTTCGCTCAAAGATGGCTGTGGTAGTAGGCGACCCGCTTCAGCTTGAGCCTGTCGTAACATTACCTGTTAGTTTAAATAATGCGATCCTTAGCTACTGCGAGGCAAAAGATGAGTTTAACCTGCTAAAGTCATCAGTACAGCTAAGAGCTGACAAAGCACAAAAGATCGGCACATATATAAAAGGTAGCGGCGAGAGTATCTGGGTTGGATCGCCACTCATTGTACATAGAAGGTGCGCTAACCCTATGTTTGAAATTTCAAACGAGACAACTTATGACGATATGATGATACTTGGACGAGATGGGGCTAGTAAATTTGCAAACACTAACGTGCAAACAAAGTGGATAGACGTTAGCTCTGGGGAGTGGATAGGTAACTACAACAAAGCCGAGGGTGAAGCGGTTAAAGAGCTCTTGGCGGGCGAGCTTGCTAGCCAAAATTATAACATCAGGATAATAACGCCATTTAAAGATGTTTGTAGAAATTTAAAAGGTGCTGGCACTATCCACACTATGCAGGGCAAAGAGGCTGATGTTATTGTCTTTGTGTTAGGCGGTGCGACAAATGGCGCTAGAGCGTGGGCTGCTAGCAAGCCAAACCTGCTAAACGTGGCGCTAACAAGAGCAAAAGAGGTTATTTACATAGTTGGAAACCGAGAAAATTGGGCGAGTTTGCCATATTTTGAGGTGGCAGCCAGAAAGATAGACAAAGGATAAATTTGAATCATTTCGCAAAACGCATAATCCCATGCCTTGATGTAAAAGACGGCAGGGTCGTAAAAGGTGTAAATTTCGTAGGACTTGTCGATGCTGGAGACCCAGTCGAGATAGCTAAAAGATACAACGACGAGGGCGCTGACGAGCTTTGCTTTTTGGATATCACAGCCTCTCACCTTGGTCGTGATACGATAATCGATGTCGTAAAAAAGGTCGCAAGTAAGCTTTTTATACCGCTAACCGTTGGCGGAGGCATACGCACGATCTACGACATCTCTCGCCTTTTAAATGCGGGCTGCGACAAGGTGAGCCTAAACTCATCGGCGATAAAAGATCCAAATTTGATCGACGAAGCGGCTAAGAAATTTGGCTCGCAGTGCGTCGTCGTGGCGATCGACGCTAAAAAGATCGAAAATGGTTATAGTGTTTTTATAAATGGCGGCAGGATCGACACTAAAAAAGATGCCTTTGCTTGGGCAAAAGAGGTCGAGTCGCGCGGAGCAGGGGAAATTTTGCTAACGTCTATGGATAATGACGGCGTCAAACAGGGCTTTAGTCTGGAGCTGACAAAGATCTTTAGTGCGCTTTCTATACCGACTATCGCAAGTGGTGGCGCTGGTAAGATGGAGCATTTTAAAGAGGCTTTTGAAGCTGGGGCTGATGCGTGCCTTGCTGCTTCGATATTTCACTTTGGAGAGATCGAGATAAAAAAGCTAAAAGAGTATCTTAAGGCAAACGGCGTTGAGGTTAGGCTTTGATGTTAGTTATCTCCGCTGGAAAAAATGAAATTTTTGACTTTGCCTTGCCGATGGGAGTGGGGCTAGTTGATATGGCGATAAATTTGACAAAGTTTTTGCAAAAAAGATCATGTGTGAGAGCTGATGATAAGAGCATAAATTTAAAAAATATTGACCCACATTATCTTGCAAAGATCGAGGCTAAATTTGCAAACTCATCAAACCCAGAGCTGCAAAACATAAGCCAAAATTTATCAAAAAATCCTGAGCTAAATTTATATCAGATGCCAGAAAAGATAGTTTTTGTCGGCTCGGCAGGTCTTTATAAAGATGGTGAAATTTTGCAAATTTATGAAAGCTCGGTTGGGGCAAATGTCGAAATTTCTAGCATAGAAAATAGATCTTATTCGCCTATCGAGTGTGAAATTTCTTCTATCGTTTCACGTGGAACTATCAAAACAAATTCATCAAATTTCATAACGACAGATAAAAATTTGGCTCATAAGATGTTTGAAAAGGGCTATTTTTTAGAAAATATGGAGTTTTTTTCTGTTTTAAAAGTAGCTCAAATTTTTAAAATTCCAGCTTATGGAATTTTCGTAGCGACAAATTTTTGCGATGAAAATGCGCATGCTGATTTTATAAAAAATCACGCAAAAGCCAAAGAGCTACTAACAAAATATGTAAAGGAAAATATGTGAAAAATTTGCTTGATCTTAGCATTGAAGAGTTAAAAGAGCTGGTCTCTCCCTCTTTTAGAGCGACGCAAATTTATGAGTGGGTTTACAAAAAAAATGCTACGGAATTTAGCCAAATGCTAAATTTGCCAAAAGATATGCGTCAGGATCTAGCCGAGAAATTTTACCTTGATCCTTTAAAATGTGTGAAATTTGAGCAGAGTAGCGACGGCTCGATCAAGTATCTTTTTGAGTTAAAAGACGGGCTAAAGATAGAGAGTGTTTTACTACCGATGAAAGAGGAGATCAGTGACGAAGATGGTAAGGTTAGCCGACACGCTCGTTACACTGTTTGTGTTAGTTCGCAAGTCGGCTGTAAAATGGGCTGCGCTTTTTGCCTAACAGCAAAGGGTGGACTTGTTAGAAATTTGACTGCTGGCGAGATCGTAGGGCAAATTTTGTGGATAAAAAGAGAGAATAACATACCATACGAAAGGCGTATAAATGTTGTTTATATGGGTATGGGTGAACCGCTTGATAACCTTGCTAACGTTAGTAAAGCGATCAAAATTTTAGCACTTAATGAGGGTCTAGCCATATCACCACGCCGTCAAACCGTTTCAACTAGCGGCCTTGGTAGACAGATAAAAAAGCTTGGCGAGATGGACCTTGGGGTCTTGCTGGCTATATCGCTACATGCTGTTACTAATGAGCTTAGAAGTCGCCTGATGCCGATAAATAAGGCTTATAATATCGAGGCAGTTATGGATGCTGTTAGGGGATTTCCTATCGATATGCGAAAGCGTGTGATGTTTGAATACCTTGTTATCAAAGACCTAAACGATAGTGTTAGTGATGCGAAAAAGCTGGTAAAACTGTTGCATGGTATCAAGGCAAAGGTAAATTTGATCTACTTTAACCCGCATGAAGGTAGTGAATTTGGCCGACCAGAGCTTACCAGCATGCTAAAATTTCAAGAATACCTAAGAGATCATGGCGTCACTTGCACGATCAGACAGAGCAAAGGGCTTGATATAAGTGCTGCATGTGGCCAACTAAAACAGCGAAATGAAAATCCAAAATTTAAAACTAACGTTAGCGATAAGAGTACAGCTAAAGCAGAAGAAAAACCAACTAACGATGAAACTAACGTGAGTAAAAAATGACAGCTCTTGATATCGCCGAGATAATTTTTATAGTGTTGGTTGCTGGTGTTGGGCTTGGACTTATCATTAAAGTTTTAAAAGATGAAAATAAAACTTCAAAATAAATTCTAAAAATTTGGCATGAAATTTTGAGGGTGAAAAACTAGAACCTAAAGAATGATTACCAAATTTTAAGTCGAAATATTTAACGATACTAAAAATTTAATTCTATTTTTCAATAAAAATTTTTGTTTCAAAACTAAAAGCAAAACTATGAAATTTTTATATATTATTTTTTAGAAAGACTTTTTAAAATTTAAATAGTTTGATTATTTGCTTCTTTTGCAAATTTATAAAACTCATTTTCGGCGTCAAATTTGCTTTTTATTTTGTAAAAAAAATCATCAAATTTAAATGAAATTTCGTCCGAGTGAAGTAAAAGCCTTTTTGCACCAGTTAAATTTATCCGTTCACGCTCGCTCATCTCTTTGTCTAAAATTTTCTCGATCTGCGGACGTGACAAACCATAAAGTGGTTCGCCAATGATCTTGTGTTTCACATGAAACAAATGCAAGCGAATTTGATGCTGCCTGCCAGTGAGTGGGATAGCCCGAATTAAAGTCGTATCGATGTCGTCAAAATACTTTATCGGCAAAATTTTAGTCACCGCATTTTTCCCATTTTCACAAATTTGCATTCGCATCTTCACATCGTCGTAGTTGTTCGCTAGATCCATTTTGGCATCGATCGTAAATTCTCGCTCGATCTTGCCCTGTACCATCGCGAGATAGCTTTTAGAAACTTCCCTGTTTTCAAAGATTTTCTTTAGTTTTATCGTAGAATTTCTATCTTTTCCTATAACTATCACGCCGCTTGTTTCAAAGTCCAGCCTATGTGCCACGCTCGCATCTCGCCCAAAAAGTGTGTAAATTTCATCATTTAGCGAGTAGTCGCAGTGTCTGCCATTTGGGTGGCTGAGCACCCCGCTTGGCTTGTCAAATACCGCAAAACTCTCGCACTCAAAGATCGGTTTTAGTCCCTTTGGCTCGGCCTCATAGTCGATCAAAAAGACATCACCAGACAAAATGGTATTTTTCTCGCTCACGACACTGCCGCCACAGATCAGCCTGTCTTTATTGATGAGGCGCTGGGTTTGGCTCATATTAAAGCCATTTTGCAGTAAAATTTCATAAGCTTTTTGATGATCTGCAGTGGCGATAAATTTATTTACATAGGGCAAAAATGATCCTTTTGAAAAATGAGCGAGCTATCTTAAGCCCAAATTTATAAGCGTATAACCGACATTTCAGCCCGGATTTTATATAATCAAAACTTAAATTTAGGAAAATTACAAGATGTGATTTCTGGCCCAAAAAGCCAAATTTATACTTTCAGGACAAAAGCAAACTAATACAAAAGGTTCAACAATGGTCGAAAGATACTCACGCAAAGAGATGGCTGAAAAGTGGAGCATACAAGCAAAATACGACGCTTGGCTCAAGGTAGAAAAAGCTGCCGTTAAAGCTTGGAATAAGCTTGGCTTCATAAGCGACAGCGACTGCGAGAAAATTTGCAAAAACGCTAAATTTGAGGTAGCTCGTATCGACGAGATAGAAAAGACGACAAAGCACGACGTCATCGCATTTTTAACAAGCGTCAGCGAGAGCCTTGGCGAGGAGAGCAGGTTTGTACACTACGGCATGACCTCTAGCGACTGCATCGACACAGCCGTCGCGCTTCAGATGAAAGAGAGCCTAGAGCTCATTATCAGCGACGTTGAGGAGTTCATGCAGGCGGTCAAAGACAGAGCAAATGAGCACAAGCACACGCTCATGGTCGGAAGAAGCCACGGCATCCACGGCGAACCGATAACTTTTGGCCTAGTGCTTGCCATCTGGTACGACGAGATCGCAAGGGCGCTAAAGCTCATCAAAGACGCAAAAGATACGATCAGCTATGGCAAGCTCTCAGGCGCTATGGGAAATTTAGCCCACGCTCCGATGGAATTTGAAGAGCTAACTTGCGAGGAGCTAGGCCTAAAAGCTGCTCCAGCGTCAAATCAAGTGATCCAGCGCGACCGCTACGCCCACGTGGTGAGCGCCATCGCTATCTTAGCTTCTACTTGCGAGAAGATCGCAGTTGCCATTAGGCACTACCAAAGGACTGAGGTTTATGAGGCGGAGGAGTACTTTAGCCCAGGACAAAAAGGCTCAAGCGCCATGCCGCACAAGCGCAACCCAGTCCTTAGCGAAAACATCACCGGCCTTTGCAGGGTGCTGCGCTCATACGTCACGCCTTCTCTTGAAAACGTCGCACTTTGGCACGAGCGCGACATCAGCCACAGCTCGGTTGAGAGATTTATCCTGCCAGATATGTTTATCACAGCTGATTTTATGCTGGTTCGCATCAAAAATTTGATAGCAAATTTGGTTGTCTATCCAGAAAATATGATGAAAAATTTAAATTTAACAGGTGGCCTAGTCTTTTCGCAACGTGTGCTTTTGCAATTGCCACAACGTGGGATCTCTAGAGAGGACGCCTACAAGATCGTTCAGCGCAATGCCATGAAGGTCTGGGCGGACTTGCAAGAGGGCAAAAAAGCGATAGACGAGCAAGGCCACAGCCTATTTTTACAAAATTTGCTAAACGACGAGGACCTAACTAAGAGCCTTAGCAAAGATGAGATCAAAGAGTGCTTTGACTACAACTACTACACCAAAAATGTAGATAGAATTTTTAAGAGAGTATTTAGATAATGATTAAATCAAAACATGATATGTTTTTAAATTTATAGCACAAATTAGTTTTAAGAGAAGTTGCTTGAGATCATCGGAAACATCAGATACATTTAATTTAGCCAATGAAAAACTAAAAGAAATTTTTGGCGATGATAATGTTAGTTGGTCTATTCCATTAAATGACGGTGAAGACAAACAAAAACATATTATAAAACAAGTTTGCCAAATAGATGTATCAGATAATAAAGTATTGCAAGATATTTTAACACAACACAATATAGAATTTAAAAATTGTGAATTTGGATTTTTAAATATAAACGATTTCAAAAATATAGAATTTGATAATTGTAAAATTGAAATGTTTGACTCTAATACATCTAATGTAAATATAAAAGAAAAATTAGTTTTTACAGAGTGCGAATTCTATTCAAAAACATA
>NZ_CABPTV010000002.1:160285-264115 GCF_902460535.1 Campylobacter concisus
ATATAATATAAACTTTGCTTCAACAAATTTTAAAAAGATTACCTTTAAAAAGTGTACTTTTAAATCAGATATAAATATAAAGAATGCTAAATTTCAAAAATTTACCTTTATAAAGTGCAATGTTTTTGGTGATTTTATAGCTAACGACTGCACTTTTAAAAATGCAAATTTTAAAAATAATAAATTTGACGGCTTCACTAATTTTAAAAATACTATTTTTAAAGACAATGCCTACTTTAACAATTCCGAGTTTAAGAAATTTACAGATTTTCACGAGTGCGAATTTAAAAAATTAGCTTCTTTTTATGGAGTAAGATTGCATAAAACGCCAAATTTTAGTAGTGCAACTTTCTCAGAAAAGCCGATTTTAATTAATATGAAATTTGATTCGCATAGTTTTAGTAGTATAAAACAAGATTGTGATGAAGAGATAAAAAGAAGACTTGAAAACAATAAAGAAGCTACTGAAACAGAAATTTATCAAAAAGTATATTCTGACTTTAGAAACTCATTTTCTATATTAAAACACATGTTAAATCAAAATGAGAATCTAGTAGATGCAAGCAACCATCACAAAGCAGAGCTTTATTGTAAGGAAATGGAGCTGGAATACGCATTGGCGGATAGTAAAAACCAAACAATGCAGCAAGACGAGCAGTCAAAGTTTTTAAAAAAGCCACAAAAAGAAGAAATTAATATAATTCGTTTTTTAAAATTTTTGTTTTCTATACTAAAAAATACTGTTGTACTTTTATTTAAAGCCATCATTAATACAACAATATTTATAGAATGTATTTTTGCGTTCCCAGTATTTCTTGTATCATACTTATCATGTAGTTTTGTTATTATACTTAATAATATGCTAAATTATTTGTTTTCTACAGAAAAATCTAGTCTGAAAAGAAAAATTTATATTTGGTGGCATAAAATTAATTCAAAAAATATAATTGACTTCACAAAATGGTTTGAATATATGAGTTTACTTATATACCGAAAAACTAGTGATCATCATACAAATTTAAATAAAATTTTTCACTTTACAGTATCTGTAATTGCAACTTATGGATTATATTTATTTTGTATCAATAAAATCAACCACTGGATTGTATACAACAAATTTGAATCGATGTATATTGTTATAAGTATTTTATTAATTTCTCTCCCCATAATTGTCATAATGAAAAGTTATAAAAAAATAACAGAATTAAGCACTCATGTAATTATATTTTTATATCTTATTTTTGTAATTACTCTCTTTTTATTACCACAAATTTCATATATAGCCTTTGGTGTTTTGCTATACGTCCTATTTTTGATTTTTTCATATTATATTTTTATAAAAAATATAAATATTGTAACTATTTTTACAAGGTTTTTTAGCTACGTTGGATTAATGCTTTCACTATTTATTGTTCCAGAGATTATAAATCCAACATTAAATATTTTTAATAAAGAAAACATAGAAAATAAAAATTTAATCCAAAAATTAAGTAATACCGATTATAAATTTCTATCAAATTTAACAACGTTATCATTTAGGGATTATAGTATCGATAATAATGTGAGTTTCTCTGTGAATAATATAGCGAATCAAAAAGAAATAATCATGGCAAATAAAGCAACACTTGAAAGTATTTTTGGATTTTTATTTCAAAGGAATACAAAAGACGATTTGAACAAAATTCTAGAAAATATTGACAATACAAACAAACTAAATAATATTTTAAAAGATAATAAAAATAGATCCATTGCGTTAGATTTGACATATGCAGCTAATGGACAATATGTTAGAACATTAAAAGATATGGAAATAAAAGATGAATTTAGATTGCGATTGTTAAAATTTTTTAGAGTTTACAACAACGAAAAAGAGGCAAGAGACGAGATATTAAATGAGAAAAAGAAATTAACTGATGCCATCAATAACAGCAAAGATGTTATGATGCAGTTAAAAAATATTATAAAAGAATACGACGAATATCTGGAATTCTATAGGGTTATAAGACTAGATAAAATAAATTCGCAAACATACAAATCAACATATATTTTATACGTTATTGTTATGATTTTATGTTTATATTCATTAGCAAAAACATCACGCAAAAATTCAATAGTATCATAGTTGCAAGAGTTGTAATTGCTTATTGGTAAAAAATAAGAATATTCTAAGTAGTTTAAAAACAACCGTTAGATACAATTATAACAATTATAAAAAAGAAAGAGAGCAAATGAAAGTAATCAAAAGAAACGGTAGAACAGAAGAGCTTGATATCAGCAAGATCAAAAAATATACAAACGAAGCGGTTCTAGGGCTTAGCAACGTAAGTCTTAGCGAGCTTGAGGTAGATGCAAAAATCCAGTTTAGAGATATGATAACGACTGAGGAAATTCAGCAAACTCTTATAAAAACAGCAGTTGATAAGATCGACATCGACCGCCCAAACTGGACATTTGTCGCTGCGAGGCTATTTTTGTTCGACCTTTATCACAAAGTGACTGGCTTTAACGGCTACAACCACCTAAAAGACTACCTCGCAAAGGGCGAAAAGGTAGGCCGCATCATCCCTGGGCTAAAAGAGAAGTATGATCTTGAGGATCTAAACGCTTACATCAAGCCTGAGCGCGACCTGCAATTTGCATACCTTGGTATCAAGACGCTTTATGATCGCTACCTCATCAAAGATAAGAGCGGTATGCCGATCGAGCTACCACAGCATATGTTTATGGCGATCGCGATGTTTCTTGCGCAAAACGAGCTAGACAGCCAAGGCTGGGCTAAGAAATTTTACGACCTCATCTCTAAATTTGAAGTGATGCTAGCCACTCCAACGCTCTCAAACGCAAGGACCACACGCCACCAGCTAAGCAGCTGTTACGTAGGCAGCACGCCTGATAATATCGAGGGCATTTTTGATAGCTACAAAGAGATGGCGCTACTTTCAAAATTTGGCGGCGGTATCGGCTGGGACTGGAGCAAGGTGCGCGCGATGGGTGGTAGTATCGACGGACACAAAAACGCAGCTGGCGGTATCATACCATTTTTAAAAGTGACAAACGACATCGCAGTGGCGGTCGATCAGCTAGGCACTAGAAAGGGCGCGATCGCTGTTTATATCGAGCCTTGGCACATGGACGTGAGCGATTTTCTCGATCTTCGTAAAAACTCAGGCGAAGAGAGACGCCGCGCGCACGAGCTTTTCCCTGCGCTTTGGATAAACGACCTATTTATGAAGCGTGTTAAAGAAAATGGCCGCTGGAGCCTCTTTGACCCAGCTCAAGTGAGCGACCTTTGCGACCTTTACGGCGAGGAGTTTGAGAAGAGATATTTAGAGTATGAAAACGACGAAAATATCCAGAAAAACACCATCCTTGCAAAAGAGCTTTGGAAGAAAATTTTAACTAGCTATTTTGAAACGGGCATGCCATTTTTATGCTTTAAAGACAATGCCAACAAAGCAAATCCAAACGACCACGAAGGCATCATCAGAAGTTCAAATTTATGCACCGAAATTTTCCAAAATACAGCGCCAAACTACTATAAGATCAAGATCACTTATGAAGACGGCGGCGAGGAGCTATTTGACGAAGAAGAAGACGTCACGGTCGATAGTGGCATAACTAAAAAAGCCAAAAAGCTTAGCGCGCTTGATAGCCTAAAAGGCAAGCAAATTTTCATCGTAGAAAAAGAGAGCATCGAGGGCAAAACGGCAGTTTGCAACCTTGCAAGTATAAATTTAAGCAAGATAAATAGCAAAGAGGACATCGAGCGTGTCGTGCCGATAGCTATTAGGATGCTTGATAACGTTATCGATCTAAATTTCTACCCGCACAAAAAGGTAAAACATACAAACCTATCATCTCGCTCGATCGGCCTTGGCGTCATGGGCGAAGCGCAAATGCTAGCTGAGAAAAACGTAAAATGGGGCAGCTATGAGCATTTGGCGCTAATTGATAGCATAATGGAAAACATAAGCTACAACGCCATCTACGCTAGCTCAAATTTAGCCGTAGAAAAGGGCGTCTATCCAAAATTTAAAGGCTCAAAATGGAGCAAAGGCATCATGCCGATAGACACTGCAAATGAGAACGCAAAAGCTCTTTTAAACGACAAAGGTGGGCTATTTGACGAAAATGTCTGCGACTGGGACAAGCTAAGAGAAAAGGTCAAGCGCGACGGCATGAGAAACGGCTACCTAATGGCGATCGCTCCAACTAGCTCGATCTCGATCCTTGTTGGTACCACTCAGACTATCGAGCCAGTCTATAAACGCAAGTGGTTCGAGCACAACCTAAGTGGTATGATCCCAAATGTCGTGCCAAATTTAAGCCCTGATACTTGGCAGTTTTACACGCCAGCTTACGAGCTTGATCAGAGAATTTTGATAAAAGCAGGCGCGATCCGCCAAAAATGGATCGATCAAGGTCAAAGTCTAAATATATTTATGAGCCTAGACAAAGCAAGCGGCGGATATCTAAGTGAAATTTACACGCTTGCATGGGAGCTTGGACTAAAATCAACCTACTATCTACGCTCCGAGTCACCAGACAGCGAAAAGCTAAACGACGTGGCCGACCGCTCGATCGAATGCGAGGGATGTCAGTAATAATCAAATTTAAGAGAGATTTTTCTCTCTTAAATAAAAAATTCATTTAAACTTATGTTTAGGATCTTTGAAATTTTATAAAGATGCTCTAAATTAAAGTGCTTTCCATATTTATTATTCTCGCAGTTGGAGTAAAAAGCAGCTGATTTAATGTCTATACTTAGCGCCATATCTAGTTGAGAAATTTTATGACTTTCTCTTAACTCTCTTACTCTTTTTGATATGTTTTCGTAAAATTTTAAAATTTCATCTTCGCTAAAAGAATTTATGCTTTCATACATACCTTATCCTATAGGATTAATAAAATTTTAAACTATATATTGATAGCATTCCTTTATCTATATCCTATAGGATAATAAATAGAGTAAAAAGGAGGTTTTATGGCTAACGCAGCTGATAAAAATGCATCTTCAAAAATAATTGTGTATAGAGCTAAGTGTCTAGATTGTAAATACGAATGGACGAGTAGGGCAGGGAGCGGAACACCTAATTATTGTCCTAAATGCAGAAGTGTAAAGATTGCTCTTTCGCCATTGTCCTAAAAGGATAGTTATGGGTGTAGGTGAAATTGCAAAAGATATTATTGTAGGCATAGGAAAAGGATTAGTTGAAATTGGTAAATTTGCATTTAGCGAAGGGGTAAAAGTTAAAAATAGGCATGCTGAGTTAAGACAACTTGATGACGATGAATTAAAAAAAATTGCTAAATATGGTAGCGGCATAGATAAAGATATGGCTAAAACCATTTTAAGAAAGAGAGATGAAAACCAAGACGCTTAATTTCAAGGCTATATAAGTAGCCTTGAATACTTTATTTTTTTAAATACAGTTTTAAATTTTACATTTTTACGTAGTCTATTTTTATATGCATTAAATAAAAATATAAAAAATAAAAATTAAAAATTAAAAAAAAATTTAAGCTAAATAATAAAATTTATATTTAAAATCACGAAAAAATAGATAAATAATCCTTAAAAATTTATCTTAAAATTTTATATTTTTTGATAAATATTATTAAACAAAAGAAAATAGTTATCTATCTTTTAAGCTTTCTTGTCCTATACTTTTAAACTCCATATCAAAAAAATAATCAGAAAAGAGCAAGTTATGCGTGAAATTTTAAAACGAGATGGCACAAGGCAAGAATTTGTGGCATACAAGATAGTAGATGCGATCAAAAAGGCATTTGCAAGCGAAAATAAAGCTTATGACGAGCAAGTTTTTACAAATGTAGTCCAAGATATCTTTCAAAAATCAAGTGCAATAACAGTCGAAGACATCCAAGATGCGATAGAAAAAGATCTATTTGACGGCGGACATTTTGAAGTTTTAAAGAGCTTCATGCTCTACCGCCACACGCACAAGCTCCAACGCGAGCAAATTTTAGGGCTAAACGAAGATACGACCTATATAAACTCAACCCAAACGATAAATGAGTATATAAACGGCACCGATTGGAGAATTTCCGCAAACTCAAACACGAGCTACTCAAACGCAGGCCTTATAAACAACACAGCTGGCAAAGTCATAGCAAACTACTGGCTAGACGCTGTTTATAGCAAAGAAGAAGGTCTTGCTCACAGAAACGGCGACTACCATATCCACGACCTTGACTGCCTCACAGGATACTGCGCTGGCTGGAGCTTAAGGGCTTTACTAAATGAGGGCTTTAACGGCGTTCGTGGCAGGGTCGAGAGCAAAGCGCCAAAGCACTTTAGAGAGGCGCTTTATCAGATGGCAAATTTCTTAGGAATTTTGCAAAGCGAGTGGGCGGGCGCTCAGGCGTTTTCTAGCTTTGACACCTACCTTGCGCCTTATGTTTTCAAAGACGATCTAAGCGACGCCGAGATCAAAAAGGCGATCACTAGCTTTATTTTCAACCTAAACGTGCCTGCACGCTGGGGACAAAGCCCATTTACAAACGTAACCATAGACATCACATGCCCAAGCGACTTAAGAGATCAGATCCCAACGAGCGATGATATACACCTTTTTACAAATGTAAAAGATGAGAAAATTTTGAAAAAAGCAAACGAGCGTGGTAGGAAAAATTTGATCGATATGACCTACAAGGACTTTGAGCCTGAGATGGCGCGCATAGATAAGGCATTTTACGAGGTCTTAACAGCTGGTGACAAGTGCTCACAGCCTTTTACATTCCCTATACCAACGGTAAATATCACAGAGGATTTTAACTGGGATAGCGAAGTGGCGGACGTGCTCTTTGAAAATACCGCAAAAATGGGCTCAAGCTACTTTCAAAATTTCATCGGCTCGCAATACACTTATGACGAAAATGGCAACAAGATAGAGAACGAAAACGCCTACAAACCAGGTCACGTGCGCTCTATGTGCTGCCGCTTGCAACTTGATCTAAGAGAGCTTTTAAAGCGTGGTGGCGGTCTTTTTGGAAGTGCTGAGATGACTGGCTCGATCGGCGTCGTCACTATAAATTTAGCTCGCCTAGGATACAACTACAAAGGCGATAAGGTCGCACTTTATAACAGGCTTAGCTACCTTTTAGAGCTAGCTAAATCAACCCTAGAGAAAAAGCGTAAATTTATCCAAGAGATGTATGAAAGAGGGCTTTATCCTTACACGGCGAGGTATCTAAAGCACTTTAACAACCACTTTAGCACGATCGGTATAAATGGCATGAACGAGCTACTTAGAAATTTCACTGACGATAAAGAGAACATTTCAACTAAATTTGGACGAGAATTTGCCCTTGAGATGGTTGGCTTTTTACGCGATAAGATAAGGACATTTCAAGAAGAGAGCGGAAATTTATACAACCTTGAAGCAACTCCAGCTGAGGGCACTACATACCGCTTTGCCAAAGAGGATAAGAAGCGCTATCCAGACATCATCCAATCAGGCGAGGGCGATAATATCTACTACACAAACTCGACCCAGCTACCTGCAAATTTCACAGACGACGCTTACGAGGCGCTTGATCTGCAAGATGAGCTACAAAGCGCCTATACTGGCGGCACCGTCTTTCACCTATATATGAAAGAGCGCATAAGCTCGGCTAAAGCTTGCAAAGAGCTTGTAAAGAGTATAATCTCAAACTACAAACTCCCATACATCACGATAACGCCGGTCTTTAGCGTCTGCGCAAAGCATGGCTACATAGCTGGCGAGCATGAGTTTTGCCCGCTTTGTGATGCAGAGCTGATAGAAAATGAAAAGAAAAAATCCAAATAAGGAGAGAAAATGACAGAAAAAGAGATCTTAGAAAAAGTGCAAGACAAACGCACAAGATGCGTGGTCTATACTCGTGTTATGGGCTATCACAGACCAGTTGAGAGCTTTAATCTCGGTAAAAAAGGCGAGCACAAAGAGCGTGTTAAATTTGACGAATACGCAAGTTGCTGCAAAAAGTAACACAAAATCTTAAAAAATAGTATAAAATACGTTTTTTTAAAAAAAGGCACATCCTCTGTGCCTTTAAAATTCACATAGGGTTTTAAATTTGCAAAAAATTTTTAGTATAACGCCATTTACGACGCTTGACTATCCTGATAAAGTAGCTGCCGTCATCTGGTTTGCAGGCTGCAATATGCGCTGTGGATACTGCTACAACATTGATGTTGCAAAGTCAAATGGCACTATAAGCCTTAGCGAAGTTTGCGACTTTTTAGACCACAGGGTCGGCAAGCTAAATGGCATCGTCTTTAGCGGTGGCGAATGCACAGCGAATCCTTTATTTTTTGATTTAGCACGTGAGGTAAAGGCACGTGGCTTTAGCTTAAAGGTTGATACCAACGGCTCATATCGTGACGTCTTGAAAGAGGCGATAGATGAGGGGCTGATTGACTACATCGCGCTTGATTTTAAAGCTCCAAAAGAGAAATTTATAGGCATCACTGGCTCAAATTTATATGAGAAATTTGCTGCCACGCTTAGATATCTGCTTGAGATAAATTTTAAATTTGAAGTGAGAACGACCGTGCATGCGGACTTGCTAAGCGAAAAGGATATCTCTGAGATGTCAGAGCTACTTTTTGAACTTGGATATAGAGGGGATTATTTCTTACAAAAATTCTTTAACACTGGCGAAAATTTTGGAGGCTTAGGTGATCCAAAAAACAGCTTCGATCCAGACAAAATCACATCAAAACTACCTATCAGACTAAGAAATTTCTAAATTTAGCGCAGATAAAAATAACTAAAAATAAGAAAATTTAACTAAAATTTACCCTAAATCACAAAAGCAAACAAGGAGAAAACTATGCAAAATTTCAGCTTTTTAAACCCTACTAAAATAGAATTTGGCAAAGACAAAGAGCAAAACATCGGCAAATATATGAAAGAATTTGGCGCAAAAAAGACGCTCATCATCTATGGCAGCGACAGGATCATACAAAACGGACTTTTTGACGTTGCCACAAAGAGCCTAAGCGCAAATGGCATCGAGTTTTGCAAGATAGGTGGCGTGAAGTCAAACCCAGTGCTAAGCAAGGTAAATGAGGCTATAAATTTAGCTAAAAAAGAGGGCGTCGATAGCGTGCTAGCCATAGGCGGTGGCTCGGTACTTGATAGTGCCAAGGCCGTAGCTGCTGGAGCAAAATATAGCGGCGACGTTTGGGACTTTTTTACTAGAAATTGCCCAAAAGAAGCGCTTATGATCTTTGACATCATAACGCTTGCTGCAACTGGCTCAGAGATGAACGGCGGCGCAGTCGTCACAAATGAAGCCACAAAAGAGAAATTTGCCATGCACGGCGCTTGTCTTTACCCAAAAGTGTCGGTGATAAACCCACTGCTTCAAGCAAGCGTTAGCAAGGAGTACTTGGTCTATTCAGCCTCAGACATCATCGCTCACAGCATTGAGGGCTACTTTACGGCGAGCATCCAGCCTGAGATCATAAATTTATACATCGAAGCAAACATCAAAACGGTCATGAAAACGACTGAAATTTTACTAAAAGAGCCTGAAAACTACGACGCTAGAGGCGAGTTTGCCTGGGCTGCGACGATGGCGCTAAATGGCCTAACTTACGTCGGCACGGCTGGCTACTCATATCCAAATCACATGATCGAGCACGCCATAGGTGCGGTGGTTGATTGCGCGCACGGGGCTGGGCTAAGTGTGGTTATGCCAGCTTGGATGAAGTGGTATAAGAGTAGAAATTTAAAGGCGTTTAAGCGCTTTAGCAAAGAAATTTTTGGCGTAGATGGCGCAGACGCAGGCATTGAAAAGCTAAAAGAGTGGTTTAGCAAGATCGGCACACCAACAAGCCTCATAGAAATTGGTGTCGATGAGTCAAATTTAGACGAGATCATGGCGCTAGTTTATGACTACGCCAAGGGCAGGAGCTTGGAACAAATTTATACAAAAGAGGCCATAAGCGAAATTTTTGCCTTAGCGAGATAGAATTTATCCAAATTTTACAAAGGATAAACATGAAAAAAGTCGCCCTTATAGCAGGAGCCAGCGGCGCTGTAGGAAGTGAAATTTTAAAAGATTTATGCGAGAGTGAGCACTATAACAAGGTGGTCGCTCTTGTTAGGCATGAGCTAGAATTTACTCATGAAAAGCTTGAAGTAAAGATAGTAAATTTTGATGATTTTAAAGATGAGGTGCCATTTATCGCTGATGACGTATTTTGCGCGCTTGGCACGACGATGAAGGCGGCAAAGCACAAAGAGCAGTTTTACAAAGTCGATGTGACCTATCCGATAAATTTCGCCAAATTTGGCTTGGAGTGCGGCGCAAAACGCTTTGTCTTGCTCTCGGCTGCAGGCGCAAACAGAAAGTCAGGCTCGTTTTACCTAAAGGCAAAAGGTCAAGCAGAAGCGAAGATAAAAGAGCTTGGATATAGCTCATTTCATATCGCTAGGCTGCCACTTATCGAGGCTGATAGGAAAGAATTTAGACTAGGCGAGTATCTGGCGATAAAGGCGTTTAAATTTATCCCAAAAGGTTTTTTTGACGAGTATCGTCCGATGAGGGCAGCTGACATCGCTAAAGTGATCGTGGAAGTAGCGCAAGACGACCACAATGAAGGTGTGAAAATTTATAGTCCGGAGGAATTTACAAAATGAAAAAATATATAGTGATCACTGGGGCAAGCTCAGGCATAGGAGCGGCGGTGGCAAAGGCATTTGCAAGGCGCGGGGAGAATTTGATCCTTGTTGCAAGACGCAGGGAGCTTTTAGAAGAGCTAAAAAGCGAGATAGCTAAATTTGCAGACGTAGAGGTCGTGATAGAAATTTGCGACCTTTCAAAGCAAGAAAATGTCCTAGCTCTTTGGCGTAATTTAGAAAAATTTGAGCTAAAAGCGCTTATAAACAATGCTGGCTTTGGCGACTATAACAAGGTTGGCGAGCAAAATTTAGAGAAAGTGACGCAGATGATAAATTTAAACATCATTTCTCTTGTCACGCTCTCAACGCTCTTTACTAAAAAATATAAAGACAAAGATACGCAGCTTATAAACATCTCTTCGATAGGCGGCTACAAAATCGTGCCAAATGCCGTCACATACTGCGCTAGCAAATTTTTCGTAAGTGCCTTTAGCGAGGGACTTTACCACGAGCTAGCACAGGACAAGCAGGCAAAGATGCAGGCAAAAGTGCTGGCCCCAGCTGCCACAAAGACAGAATTTGGCATGGTGGCAACTAGCAAAGAGAGCTACGACTACGATAAGGCGTTTAAAAAGTATCACACGAGCGAGCAGATGGCGGAGTTTTTGCTTCGCCTTTATGATAGCCATTACTGCGTTGGCTCGGTCGATAGAGATAGCTTTGAGTTTAGTCTAAGTAAGCCAAAATTTGACTATGCCCTCAAGTATGATGCAAAAAATATAGATAAATAAAGCCAAATCAAGGAAGCAAAATGGCACTACAAAAAGTTGATCTAAACAAGGCCTACCGCCTCATCAACCACGGCCCAACGCTCATCATCTGCGCAAGCCACGAGGGCGTCGAGGACGCGATGAGCACCTCTTGGGTCTGCCCGCTAGACTACGACAAGGTAACAGCAGTCGTAGCCTCTGGCTCATTTACACGCACGCTTTTTGAAAAGAGCGGTAAATTTGGCCTTTGTGTGCCATTTTTCAAAGATACCGCCCTTATCGCAAGACTTGGCACGACCAGCATGCACAGCGACAAAAACAAGCTTGCTGGCGTGGAGATGTTTTACGAAAATGGCGTGCCTTTGCTAAAAGAGTGCGCAGCCTACATGGTTTGCGAGATCATCAAAGACTCCAAAAACGAGAGTGAGTTTGACCTCTTTAAGGCCAAAGTATTGGCAGCCTACGCCGATACGCGCGTTTTTGAGGGTGGTCACTGGAAATTTGAAAATTTAGATGATGGGCTAAGGACGCCTCACTACATAGCTGGCGGGCAGTTTTATGCTGACGGAGCGGCGAAATTTGAGGAAAAGGCAGCCATTATCGGTTAAAGGACGAAGTATGAAAAGTGCAAAATGCCTAGTTTTAGGGGTTTGTTTAGTAGGTGCTTGCTTCGGAAATGAACTTAAATTTGATGAGAGTAAATTTGAGCTAAAAAGCGTGCAAGTTGGTGATAGGACGCTTAAATTTAGAGCCTATGAGGGCATAGTCTATGTGGCAAAGCCAGCTAGCGACTACGAGGTCTTAAATTTCTACGTGCCAGAGGGTAAATTTGACGATAAGACTACGGCCATTTTTATGCCAAACGCTATCGGCGGCTACATGCCAACCAAACCTCAAAAGCCAGAAACCAAAAACGAAAAGCCAAATGCCACTCTTGAAGCGCTTCTTAGAGGCTACGTCGTGGCAAGCGTTGGCGCTAGGGGCAGGACGCTAAAAGATGGCGAGCGCTTCATCGGCAAAGCCCCAGCTGCGATAGTCGATCTAAAAGCGGCCGTTAGATATCTTAAATTTAACGATAAATTTATGCCAGGCGACGCAAATAAGATCATCTCAAACGGCACGAGCGCAGGCGGCGCGATGTCGGCACTTCTTGGCGCTAGCGCAAACGCAAAAGAGTACGAACCATATCTTAGCGAGCTAGGCGCTGCAAAGGCGGACGATCAAATTTATGCAGTCTCAGCCTATTGTCCTGTTATAAATTTAGAGCATGAGGATGAGGCGTATGAGTGGATGTTTGGGGATTTGGATAAATTTGAAAGGATAGACTTTTCAAGCCTTGACGCGGGCTCTTTTAACGACAGGAGCAAAAAGCCAAAGATGATAGTAGGCGAGCTAAACGCCACACAAAAAGAGCTCTCACGCGAGTTAAAGAGTAAATTCCCAGCCTATCTAAACTCGCTAAATTTAAAAGACGCCAAAGGCCACGCACTAAGCCTTGATGAAAATGGCGAGGGCAGCTTCAAAGAGTATATAAACGCCCTCATCTCAAAGGCATTTACCGCTACAAAAAACAGCGATAAAAGCACGCTTACACCTAAATTTATCACTCTTGACACGCAGGGCTGCGAGCTTGGATATACGTTTAAGCTAGAAGACTTCATCGCCTCGCTAAAACGTGCCAAAGCGCCAGTTGCCTTTGACGGCCTAGCTCTTGAAAATGCTGAAAACGACCTTTTTGGCGACAGCAAAACGCCTGCAAAGCACTTTACTAAATTTGCCAAAGAGCGTAGCGTGGGCGAGATGGCGGAGGCTAGCGTCATAAAGATGATGAATGCGATGAACTACACCGCAAACAAAGAGGCGGCGAAATTTTACCGCATAAGGCAGGGCACAAACGACACCGACCTAGCCCTTGCCGTGCCTGCTATGCTCGCACTCTCGCTTAAAAATGCTGGCAAAGAGGTTGATTTTGAAGCGGTCTGGGGGCAAGGACACGGCGGCGACTACGACCTAGACGAGCTTTTTGCTTGGATAAAAAGAGTGGTTGAGAGATAAATTTAAAGGAGAAAGTATGAGAAATTTTAAAATTTTCAAGGAGAGTAAAGATGAGAAATAAAGCATTAATTGCAGTATTTGTTACAGGTTTTCTTGGTTGCATAAATTTAAATGCCTTTGAGGTAAATTCTGATGTTTTTAATAAACATAAAGGGCAAGTAGCTAAAGAGGAAGTTGATTGCAACGATCCTAAAAATTTACCGCGTTTAATTGGTGGTACGCTAATAGGTGGAAAAGAAGAGTGTTTTGTCAATCGCGGGACCGCTGCTAGAGCTAAACGAGAACTAGATATGACTATCGGTAGAAACCCAGTCACTGGTAAAGTCACCTCAAAGGCTGAGCTACTAGGTGGCGATAAAGCTACAAATAACCTTGAAAAAGCACAAAAGAGCTATGGCGACAAGAAATTTAAGCTAGAAGAAGCAGAAAAAGCCTATGCTGATAACCCAAGCACGAAAAATTCTAACCGCTTAGAAAAAGCACGTAAAGCCTTTGAAAAAGCACAGATTGATCTAAAAGGCGCAGAAGAGATAAAAGCTAAGGCTGATATGAAAAAGGCGAAGTGATAAGGGGAATTTGATGTTTAAAAAGCTATTTTTACTAGCGGTTTTGGCGGCGTTTGCCTTTGGGGCGGAGGCGAAAGTGAGCTTACAGGAGCTGCTTTCAACGCCAAATAACAAGAGCTTGCTGAGACAGCTTGGCAGGGAAAATATACTAAGCTCAAAGAGCGAGCCAGACACGCAGGCGATCTTTTTTGCGAGCGCAAAGAGCAAACCAGAGCTATTTTATCTGCTTGAGTTTTACAAGGACGAGGCGGCTTATAAAAAGCATGTAGCTTCAGCGCACTATAAGAAATTTGCAAGTGCGAGCGCTGAAATTTTGGCTAGTAAAAAGGCTATAAGCGTGAAAAAACGGGCTACGTTTTCTAAAAATTTAACGCCAGAGAGGCTAAAAGATGCCTACTTTCACATCACAAATTTAAGCCTTTTGGCAAAGAGCGATGCGAAATTTGAAAAGCTAGTGAAAAAATATATGCAAAAAAGCGTAGATGAGGGAGCTTACGCGCAGTTTGCCTTTAGTCAAAAAGACGCGCCTAACAAGTGGGTGTTGGTTGAAATTTACAAAGACGAAGCTAGCTTTGAGAGCTACCGCCACAGCGCAAACTACAAGGCTTACGCCAAAGAGCGAGCAGGGCTAATAGATGAATTTGACGGCTTTGGCCTAAAAAACGAGACCTCATTTAGCAAGGTAAAATTTTAGGAGATTTATGAAGAAAATTTCACTTTTTTGCGCCTTAGCGCTCATTGGCAGCACGGCTTTTGCCCTTGATAAGGCAGGATGCGAGAGCTTAAAAGATGTGAAAATTTTAAACAATGAGATGATAGATGCGGTTTGGAACGAGAGCGGTGAAGTCTCGGCCGATAGGATGTCTGCGCTAACTGGTGGCAGTAAAAATATGATCAAAGCAAAGCCTCACTGCGTGGTGCACGGCAAGCTCTATAGGCGTGTAGGCTCGGATGGCAAAGAGTACGGCATAGACTACGAGCTAAGGCTGCCAGAGCAGTGGAATGAGAAGTTTTTGTTTCAAGGCGGAGGCGGTATGGACGGCTTTGTAGCGCCTGCTCTTGGTGCGGTGCCGATACGAACAAGCACAGCCACACCAGCGCTTCTTAGAGGCTGCGCGGTCGTTACTACAAACTCAGGACATCCAAAACCAACGGCTGAGTTTGGGCTGGATCAGCAAGCAAGGCTAGACTACGCCTATCAGGCGATCGGCAAGGTCGCAGATGCAGCTAAACAAATTTTAGTCGCCGCATATGATAAAAAGCCAAAACATAGCTACTTTATGGGCTGCTCAAATGGCGGCAGAGCAGCACTCATGGCAGCACAGCGCTATCCGCTAGAATTTGACGGCGTTATCGCTGCAAACCCTGGCTTTAGGCTATCTCGTGCGGCGATCGCTCAGCAGTGGGACAACCAAGCGCTTATGCAAATAGCTCCAAAAAATGAAAAAGGTGAGAAAATTTTTGCAAATGCCCTAACGCAGGAAGACCTTGAGAAGCTAAGCCAGGCTGTACTAGACAAATGTGACAGGCTAGACGGACTAAAAGATGGGATCATAAATGCGTGGGAAACGTGCAAATTTGATCCAAAAAGTTTAAATTTAGCAAAGCAAAAGATAGCAGTGATAGAGAAAATCTTTAACGGAGCCAAAAACAGCAAGGGTGAGCAAATTTATAGCGGCTGGTTTTACGACTCAGGCGTGAGCGCTGATGGCTGGAGGCAGTGGAAGCTGGGCGACTCGCAAAACGCCAAGCCAAACGCTAGAAATATCACGCTATAAAGTGGCTCGGTGAATTATTACTTTTTGACGCCAGCGCAGCCAAATTTTGACACGATAAATTTTGACTTTGACAAAGACACGCCAAAGACTTTCGAGACTGCGGCGATAAATGACGCCATCTCAACAGACCTTAACACATTTAGCGCAAATGGCGGTAAGCTAATCATCGTAACTGGCGTCTCAGACCCAGTTTTCTCGGCAAAAGATCAGAGGGACTGGTTTAAAAAACTAGAGGCTGATAATGAAAATAGTCAAAATTTCGCGGCATTTTTTGCACTGCCAGGGCTAAATCACTGCGGTGGCGGCAACGGCATAGATGACGTCGATCCTTTAGGTGCGCTTGAGGCGTGGCACGAAAAGGGCGAAGCGCCAAAGAGCATGCTAGCAAAAAGTAAGAGCTATGCTGGCAAGGAATTTTTAGTGTGTGCCTATCCAAAGGTGGCTACATACGTGGGCGGCGACGCTAGCAAGGCAAGTAGCTTTGTTTGCAAGTAAATTTAAAAAGTAAATTTAAGTGGCGAAAATGAGTGAAATTTTAGTCGTATCAGGTCACACTGACCTTTAAAATTCCTTTGCAAATAAGATTATCTTGGGTGAGCTAAAAAGCACTTGCCAGAGGCTAAATTTGACATATTAAGCGAGCTTTATAAAAACTACGTGATCGATGTAAAAGCTGAGCAAGAAAAGCTTGTAAAGGCTGATGTGGTCGTGCTTGTTTATCCATTTTTCTGGTACGGCGTGCCATCGCTTTTACAAAAGTGGCTTGAAGATGTGCTAGTTCATGGCTTCTCTCATGGCAGCAAGGGAGATAAGTTACGTGGCAAAAAGCTGGTGCTTTCATTTACTTCTGGCGCGCCTGAGGAGCTCTATAAAAAAGAGGCGCTTCAGCGCTACGAGATAGAGGAGTTTTTGCCGCCACTTAAGGCGTTAGCAAATATGTGTGGCATGGAGTTTGCAGGATATGTTTATAGCGGAGGGCTATCATATCAGAGCAGGCACGATGAGGCAAAGCTTGCTTTGATGAAGCAAAAGGCACTTGATCATGCAAGAAGACTAGGCGAGTTGATAGGCAATATTTCATGATACCGGCGAAATTTTATAGATATGTTTTTGCGTTTATAATGTCAGCATTTATGGCGTTTTTTATGTCATTTGTGCTCACGTATCTAAATCTTGGCTTTGTTGATGGCTTTGTGAAAATTTGGCTAACTGCTTATGTAAAAGCCTTTGTAGTGGCGTATCCTGTGCTTTTGCTAGTTTCGCCGTCTGTTGCAAAGATCACGCAAAATTTATGTAAAAAAGAGAGTTAAATTTGAAGTGTGGCTAGAGAGCCTAGCCACGTGAAGGTTTATTTTAAAAGACCTTGTTTTTTCATTTGGTCCATTACTTGAGCAAACATCTCTTTAGCTTGTTTGCAAGTAGCGTCTTGTTGCTCTTTTGGAAGTGCAGCAAGTTGATCCATTGATTGTTTCTTTTGATCTTCATACATTTTTACTTGTTGCTCTTGACCAGCTTTTTTGTAAGCCTCGACCATCTTATCGATGTCTGAGAAGTAAGACTTGCAAGTATCTGTAAGATCTGCAGCGTTTAGGCTTAGTGCAAAGCCAAGAGTAGCTAAAACTAGAAGTGATTTTTTCATATTTTCTCCTTGTGAAAATTTTGGAGAAGTATAACATTTAAAATGGTGATTTTGTGCTTAAAAAATTATAAATTTAGCCAAGACAAGCGCCTTGGCTAAATTTTGGCTTTTTTAGCCTAAGAATTCGCGCTTAAAATACTCTTTTGGAGCTTTGCAAAGTGGGCAAGCGCCCGGAGCTTTTTTGCCTCTGTGAACGTGTCCGCACACCTCGCAAACCCAGATATCTTCTTCATCGCTCTCAAAAAAGCCCTCTTCATCAAGCATCTTTTTAAGCTCTAAATACTCTCTCTCATGCTCAACCTCAACCTTGCCAATCGCATTAAATAGCCTCTCAACATCTCTTAGCTCTTCTTCTTTTGCGATCTTTGCAAAGTCTGGATACATCGTCGTATGCTCGTAGTTTTCGCCAGCTGCAGCGTCAAGTAAATTTTTATCCATCTTATCGATCGGATCGTTCATCATCTCGTGATATTTCTTAAACTCAGCCCTTGCGTGCCATTTCTCGTTCTCAGCTGCCTCGTAAAAGTGTCTGGCTATCGCGTGATAGCCAGCTTCTTTGGCTAGGTCGCCGTAAAGCTCGTATTTGTTTCTAGCTTGTGACTCGCCAGCAAATGCCTTCATCAAATTTACCGCTGTTAAATTTTCAGTCACGCACTTCATCTCTTCGCCGCAACAGGTTAATGTGCCGCCGCCAACTTTTTGAACTTCGATCTCGTTGCCGCATTTTTCGCATTTGTATGTTTCGTACTGTCTCATTTTGACTCCTATTTTGATAAAATTTGAGCGGATTATAACCAAATAATTAAAATATGTAAATAATAATTTTTATTGATAACGTATATTATTTTTATAAAATTTAACAAAAAACAAAATCACCAAATCCATTATCATAAATTTAAAATAGATAAATTTCAGCCAAAATTTATTCTAGCGTTAAAAGTGCGGTTGAGCTTGGTTGTAGAATAACTCAAAATAAATCATCCAAAGGAGATCATCATGAGTTTTCTATCTAAATTTAGTAAGGCTATCTTTGCCGTTGCAGTTGCAGTTGCGATAAGTGCTAGTGCATTTAGTGAGGGCGAAGACTACGTCAAGCTTGAAAAACCACTAAGTGTCGGACAAAATACGCTAGTTAAGGTTTTTAGCTATGCTTGCCCATTTTGCTACAAGTACGACAAGAGTGTCACTCCAAAGGTAGTTGAGAAAATCCCTGGTCTAAAATACGAGCCATTTCACCTAAAGACAAAGGGCGATTATGGCGAGGTTGCGAGCAAGGTTTTTGCCGTGCTTATCACTATGGACGAGGCAAAGGGTGTTAGTTTATTTGATGAAAATTCGCTATTTAAAAAGGCTAAATTTGCCTACTACAAAGCTTATCACGACAAAAAAGAGCGCTGGGGTGATGGCAAAGATGTTGATGGCTTTTTAAAGACTGGGCTTGATGCTGCTGGCGTTAGCAAAGCAGACTATGAAAAAGAGCTAGCTAATCCAAAAGTGACTGAGCTACTTAAAAAGTGGGATGAGAGCTATGATGTGGCTAAAATTCAAGGCGTGCCAGCATTTGTCGTAAATGGCAAATATCTCATCATGACAAAATCAATCAGCTCACTTGACGGCATGGCAGCACTCATCGAAGAGCTTCTTAAAAAATAAGGCGCCACATGAGCTTTTTTAAAAAAATGGCTAAATTTCAAGACTCACGCATCTCTTGGGCGATCCTAGTCTTTATGAGCGTCGCGCTTGTCGTTATCGCGCACTCGCTCTTTCAAAACTACGCTTATATGCCGCCTTGCGAGCAGTGCGTCTATATACGTTTTGCCTTTTTGTGCATGGCGCTTGGCGGCGTGATCGCTATCATAAACCCAAAAAATTTGCTCTTTGCTCTAGTTGGCTACGTCTTTGCCTTTTGGGGAGCGGTGCAGGGCATAATGTATAGCGTAAAGCTAGCCAAAATCCACGATGCGGTGCATGGCGATGATCCTTTTGGCGTGCAGGGCTGCTCGACTGAGCCACACTATCCATTTGGCTTGCCACTTGAGAAGTGGGCGCCTGACTGGTTTATGCCAACGGGCGATTGTGGCTATGACAGCCCTATGGTGCCTGATGGCGCGGTGTTAAGCGATCTGCAAAAGAGCATAGTGGATCTTTACGCAGACGGCTGGTATCTTGTGCCGTCGTCTAAATTTATGTCGATGGCGGATTGCACGCTGCTTGGCTTTGGCATTTGCTTTGTTGTGCTTGCACTTATGCTTGTTTCAAAGCTCTTATCTTTTACGAAATAAATTTTAGTTAGCCCTATTTTTGGGCTAACTTAGGATATACTGCACGCATGGGTATTAATTTAAAATCACAAAATATTAAAATTTATGCGATCATCTTGCTAGCAAGCCTCTTTGTCGTGCTTCTTGGGCTAAATAGCTACAACAAAGCAAAAGAAAAGATCATCGAGCTATCTGATAAAAACAACATCGCAGTTAGTAAAAACATCGTTAGCAACTTTCAAATTTGGCTTGATGAGCGCTTAAATTCACTCATTCGTGCGTCAAAATTTATCCAAAACTCTGGCATCATAGATGACGATACTAGGGTGGCAAATTTCATAAAGCTCTTTAAAGAAAATGCGAAAGAATTTGATCTCATGCAGCTTCTAAGAGAGGATGGCGAGATCTTTGTAGATGGGCAAAAGATCTCAGAAGAGGTGATGTCAAAGCGCGAGCGAGCGGGGCTTATCTGGTATGTCGAGACAAAAAATACAAATGCCCCAAGCGTAAATTTCATGCAAAATCACAAAATTTTAAAGGACTCAACTTTAAATTTATGCGTGCCAGTTGAAAAGGATGATAAATTTGAGGCGGCACTTTGTGGCGTCGTGCGCATAGGCACTATCTTTGATAGCATCAAAAACTTTAGCCTTGCGCCAAATTCTTACTCATTTTTAGTAACACACAGTGGCGAGATCCTCACATCGATGGCTGATATAACGCTTAAAAGAGAGATCGAGGAGAAATTTAAGGAGCTATTTTTAAAAGATGAAGACATCACTAGCCTAAAGATAGGGCAAAATTTGATCCAAGTAGCCGAGATACCGACGATGAACTGGTTTATCGGAGCTGGCACAAACAACGAAGAAGAAATTTTAGCCATGACAAGAGAGGCGCTAAAAAACGCCCTAAATTTACTCTTTGCCTTCGTTGCACTTGCATTTTTGGCAAACAGCCTGCACAACTTCATGTATAACAAGATAAAAAAGGTGCAAGATGAGTATGAGACCTTGCTAGCGCACAGAGCCAAGATGAGCGAGGCTGGGGAGCTGATAAGCGGCATAAGTCATCAGTTCATCCAGCCAGTAAATTCGCTAAAACTGATGCTAAGCTCGGCGATAATGCTAAAAAAAGAGGGTAAGCTAAGTGATGATGAGCTTTTAAATTTATTAAAAAAAGGGCAAAGCTCGATCGAGCTTCTTTCAAAAACAATTGAAATTTTTAGAAATTTTTATAAAAGCGCTGAAAATGTGAGCGAATTTGACATCCAAACAAGCGTTAGAAATTTAATAACACTTATGCACACAGAGCTTAGCCGTGCAAACGTGAGCGTGAAATTTAGCGGTTTTGAAGAGATGAAGGTCTGTCAGATAGAAAACATCATCCAGCAAATTTTACTAATCCTAATCCACAACGCAAAGGACTCACTAGTTGAAAGCTACAAAGATGAGCCGCTAAAACGCGTGATAGAGCTTAAATTTAGAAGCTTTGAAGATAAGTGCTACATCGGCGTTTATGATAGTGGCGGCGGCGTGAGCTACGAGATGAGTAAGAAAATTTTTACATGGCTAAACACGACTAAAAAACAAGGAAATGGCATAGGACTTTACTTCGCTAAAAAGCTCGCACGTGAGAAGCTAAATGGCGACATCACGCTTGCGCACAACCTAAAGCCAACGATTTTTGAGCTAAGCTTTGATAAGAATTTAAAGGGTTAAAAGATGCAAGAGGCACTAGAAATTTTAAAAAAAGTATCTATCTTAGTAGCTGAGGACGACGAGATGGCAAGGGAGCTCATCATCACTGGGCTTAAGCCATACTGCGGTCAGGTCGTAGGCGCACAAGATGGGCAAGATGGGCTGGAGAAATTTAAAAAACAGGGCTTTGACATCGTGATGAGCGACATTCACATGCCAGTACTTAATGGCTTTGAGATGATGAGCGAGATAAAAAAGCTAAAGCCTCATCAGAAATTTATCGTCTTTACTTCATACGACAGCGATGAAAATTTGATCAAGAGCTATGAGCAGGGGGCGACCTTGTTTTTGAAAAAACCTATCGATATAAAGGATCTTAGATCGATGCTGATAAGCCTAAGCTTTGAGCGAGATGAGAAGCTAGTGCGCCTAAGTGATGAGGTGAGTATAAATTTAAAAAAAGAGAAAATTTATAAAAATGGCAGCGAGCTATACCTTAGTTTCTTGCAAAATAAGATATTTTGGCTATTTGCCTACAACCTAAACAAGCTCGTGACTTATGAGATGATAGAGGAATTTGTCTATGATAGCACCGAGGTGAGCAAGGCTGCGATACAAAATGTCGTGCTTCGCCTAAAACGCGAGCTTGGCGTGAAATTTAAAAACATCAGCGAGAGTGGGTATATCTTGGTCGCTGAGTGCGAAAAAGCATAAATTCAAAATAGCAAAATTAATATTTTTATCTAATAATATCTTAAAAGTAGTGATAAATTTATGTCACTACTAGCTAAAATTTATAGAAAAATAGATAAAAATTTGCAAAATTTGATAGATAAACTTAAGAAAATTTATGTCACAAGTGGGGATAAATTTATAATAGTTATAAATAAAAAACATTTTGATATAAAAAGGCTAAATTTAGCGGTAATAAGGCTAGATAAAGGCTTTTTGAATTAAGAATTTATGCGTTTAAAATGAAAAAAATTTTGTGACATTTTTGGGTTATTTTATCAACTACTATACCATTTTGATGAACAAAAACTTAAAATTTTAAAATTTTTATAGATAAATATAAAAATTTTCACACATTTATAAAAAATTTACACATTATTAACCCCTAAACTTAGGCTTTTCTTAAGGGTATTGTACCAAAGTACAATATAACTAAATTTTTTTCTTAGCTAAAATCTTGATATAGATCAATAAAATCCAAAGGGAGGCACTAAGATGCAAAAGTTAGGCGTTATCAAAAATATCCTAGGCGGTGAAATCGTAGCTGTTGATAAAAGTGGCAACGAAAGAGTCTTGAAGGTGGGCGATAGCATTTTTGAAGGCGAAACGATAAAGGCTAATGGCTCTGCAAAAGCAGTGATCGCAGCAAACGACGGCAAAGAGGTCAGCTTGCAAAATGGCGAAAGTCTAAGCCTAGATAAAGAGGCAAATGCACTTAGTGACAACCCAGAGATAGCCTCTATCCAAAAAGCCTTACTAAACGGCGCAAACATCACAGACCTTGAAGAGACTGCAGCAGGCGGCAACCCAGCAGGTGGCAACGCTACTGGAGATGGCGTGAGTTTAGGCGCTGCAAGCTTTGCCGAGGGCGGCCACTACTCAAATATCAATGAAAATTATAGAAATTTAACCGACGCAAATAGAGCTTTTCAAACTCCAGAAAACTCAATCGGTGGCTACAATGACGGCAATGGTGCTGGCAACACAACTCCTGTTGCCCCAGTCATACCTCCAATCAGCGTTGATATCAAAACTTTAACTGATGATTTTGGCACTATAACTGGAGATTACAGCTTAGATGCGCCAAGCGTACCTCGCACAAATGACGCTACTCCAACCATAAGTGGCACAGTTGAGCCTACTGCTGTAAGAGCGGTTGTTAGCGTACTTGATAAGAACGGGCACGAAGTCTTTACAAAAACTCTAAATCCAAGCGACTATGCTGATGGTAAATTTAAATTTACAACTAATGAGTTAAGCATAGATGGCAATCATGATGGCGATTATGAAGTAAAAATAGTGGCAACTGGAAGAGACGGCAATACTGCAACCGATACTGGTAATTTTGTGCTTGATACAGTTGCAAAGATCACTATAAACGTTGAAACAGAGATGAGCCTTGTAAAAGAGTCTGAGATGAGTAGCGGACTAAAAGGAAGTTTTTGGTTTAACCACATTAAAGAACCAGGCATTAGTGGCACTGAGCTAAGACCTTATGCCTTTAATAATACAACATACGCTCATAACGGCATGAAACAAAATGATTTTATAGAATACTATACAAACAATACCAAACCTTGGGCAAGTTTTAAAGCAAAAGAGCTAAATTTCCAACAAGGTGAAGGTGGCGATAGAGATAATTTAAAAACTGATCCAGGTGCAGTCTCTGGACTTGACGGTGCTCATAACAGCACATTTGTGCCTGGAGCAAGAGATCTTGGCGGAAATTTAATAACTCCAAGTAATGAGTGGGTAGCTCCAAATTTCAAAGCACTTGAGTATTTCATCGACAACGCAAAAGGTAGTGATATAGACATCCTAAGACCAGCTCCTATCGGCACAAATACAACAGCTGGTGCGATGATAAATTTAAAAGGCACTATGTATCTTGAGCCAGGGGATTATAAATTTGATGCAACTGGCACTGATGATAGTGTGAGATTTAGAGTTGATGGTAAGACTATGATAGACTATAACGCTGTTGGTGCACCAAATGAGAGCAAAGTCACATCTTTACACGTTGATAAAGCAGGGTACTATGACTTTGATATGAGCTATGCAAACTATGTTTTTGAAGGCGTGTTAAAACTAACCGTTTCAAAAGATGGCGGAGCTAAGAGCATACTTGGCTCAGAAGCAAGTGGCATAAAACTAAATTCAACTGACTTTGACAGCTACATAGATCCTGAAACAAGAAATGTCTATAAAGTCACTCAAAAGATCACAGGTACTGTGGATAATGTCGAAGACGGACAGATCGTAACTGTCACATCAAGCACAGGCGAGAGCCATACAGCTAAAGTGGTAGATGGCAAATATGAAGTTGAGTTTAAAACAAGCGATCCAAAAGCAACATACACAGCTAAAGTTAGCGACCTTGTAGGCAACGAGGCGCAGGCGATATCAACTAAGCTAAATGTCGCTAATACAGACCTAATAGACGCTATAGATAATGATGCAAGCAATATAAGTGCAAATACAAATACAGGTATAAACGATGCAACTAAATATTATAAATATACAACTGATGACATCGCTCAAACTGATAAATTTTCATCTAATGCGCCACTGCCAGTTCTAAGCGACAAGACTCCGACATTTACAGGCGAGATAGATAAGGATGCAGTTAGCGCCGAGATCGTTGTGCTTGATAAAGACGGACATAAGGTCTTTACAAAAGTGCTTAATCAAAGCGAATTTTCAAATGGTAAATTTGAAGTCACATCTGATAGCTTAGAGGAAGGTAGCTATAACATCAAAGCAACTGCTATCTTTAAAAATGGCGATAACGAGACAAGAAGCACGGTAGTGAGCGAATTTGTGGTAGATAAGACACCAGTTACTATAGAAAACATCAAGGTTATCGAAAATGACGAAGAGGGGCTACACCATACGATCAAATTTAACCTCAAAAACTATGAAGAGGGCGATAAGATCGAGAGCATAAAAATGTTAAAAGCTGACGGAACTACCGAGGTTATCTCTGTTGGCACTACTAAGCCAACTAATGGCGTGCTAAGTGTTGAATATAATAATAGGATAAAACTAGGCGATAAGATCGAAGTTGAGATGACTGATAAAGCTGGCACAAAATATACTCACGTAAATGAAATTTTAGTTCCAGCTATGACGCAGTTTGAAAATAGTAACGACACAACTACAAATGCTACTGGTCGCTCAGCTGAAAAAATTTGGGGCACTATGGATATGAGCGAGAATGGCTTTAGGGCTGATGGCTCAAGGATCGTTTCAAATGATGCTGTCCCATATATAAGAGCTGTAGTGCCAGATGATAGAGAAATACCTACAAGTAATTTTGTAGCAACCAATGTTGATATTGGCGAGATAAAAAATCTTGCAATTCAATCTAGAAACGAAGGTCCTATTAGAAATGTAACACCAGAACATTACGATAGGATCACTGGCTTTAATAATAAAATATTTAGCGGCCTTGAAGGAATGCAAGATGGAGTTTATAAACTTTCTATCGATGGCAAATATGGAAATGGCGATAAATTTCTATACAACTCTATTCAATTTACGATCGATGCAACAGCTGCAACGATAGACAACTCAAATTTTAACTACGATGCAACGTTAAATAAAACCACATGGAGTGGAAATTTAAGTGAAAATGGAGTTGGTGCAAGCTATACATTAAAACAACACTTTGAAGAGGCGGTAAAAGGTATCAAATTAAAAGATAGTATCACTATAAAAGACGCTGATGGCAACACTATCGCTGCGGACTCTGTAAAGCTTGATGATAATGGAAATTTCGAAGCAGTATTTAACGGCGATATAAAAGCAAGCGATGTCTATCTACAAATTTCTGATATCGCTAAAAATACAAGAGTAGTTGCAGAAAACAACAACGATAACGTTATCACAACGACTGAGGGCAACGATATCATAACTGTTGGAGATGGAAACAACGTGATCAACGCAGGACGTGGCGAAAATGTAATCACTACAGGAAATGGTAAAAACAAGATAGTAACTGGCAATAGTGATGATGTGATAACTACTGGAAGTGGCGATGACTATATTGATTCAGGCTTAGGCAACTATAATGGTTCAAAAATAGGCGATAAGGTAAATGCTGGCGCTGGCGATGATAGAGTTGTGTTTAACTATAACGGAGGTTTGTCGCTAGTTCAAAGACTTGATGGTGGAGAGGGCACCGATACGCTTATCATGCGTCCAGTGGCAAAGGATGGCACTATTGATTTTAATAAGATAAATGGTAAAGAATTTAATAGCACTATCCAAAATTTTGAGAAAATTCAACTTGGCGCAGATGCTGATGGCAATGATAATCAAGCTGTTAAGCTACTAAATTTAAAAGCGGATAATGTATTTGGTATCACTGATGATGTAAATACTATCTTAAAAATAAGTGGCGATAACAAAGATAGCGTTTCATTAAAAGGATTTAATGAGGCTAGAGATCAAAATGGTGTCGAAGCTGGATATACAAGATATGAGGGTCAAACAAGCGCAGCTACTCCAAAAACTATCTATATAGATGTCGATAACGATATAAACAAACAACTTGTATAAAATTTGGGCTTTTTAGCCCAAATTCTTCTTTTAAATTTCTATTTTTACTCCCAAAAAACGCTTTTAAAACCACTTTTGTACCAAAGTACAATATACAAATTTAATAAAAAACACTAGAATAAACCAAAAAATAAAAGTAAGGAATAAAGATGGCAGCTGTAGCCGGCAAGGTAAAAAGCGTCACATCTGATGTTATAGCGATAGATAAAAACGACCGTGTAAGAGTTCTAAACGTAGATGATGAGGTTTATATCGGAGAGAGTATAAAGGGCGAGAGCCAAAGTGCGAGCGCGACTATCACAGCAGTGGATGGTAGCGACATATCTCTAAATGGATATGACACGATATGGCTTGATAGTAGCGTGGTAAGTGCTGATACTAGCGCTGAAAATAGCATCGATACTGACGCACTTTTTAGAGCGCTTCTTGGAGAAAACTACGCTGAGATACTTGATCAGATGAATGAAAAAGTGGAAGATATGTTTGCAAAAACGCAGACAAATGAGACTGAAAACAGCTCAAATAGCCTTGAGGACAGTGAAAATTTAGCAGACAAACATAGCGCAAATGATGAGATTTTATCTGACTCAAATGAGCTAAAAGTAGATAACTCTTACGAGCATACAAATTTTGACGCAACTACGATATATATCGAGATCGATAACGATCTAAATAAACTTTCATAAATTTGAGCCTCTTGGCTCAAATTTCTTATCCTAAAAATTAACTAATATTTCTTATAATAAGCCAAAATTTACAAAAGGAAAACGATGAAGAAAATTTTAATCATCGCAGGCTCATGCAATAGCGGCACAGCAGGACTTCAGGCTGATATAAAGACATGCGCTAGGCTAAACTGCTATAGCGCAACGGCGGTCACTTCGCTTGTTGCTGAGACCACAGACGCGATAAAAAGCGTAGTTTGTCTTGAACCCAGCTTTGTTAAAGACCAGCTTAGCACGCTTGCGGAGGAATTTAGCTTTGATGCCATAAAGATCGGCATGCTCTTTAGCAAGGAGATAATGGACGTGGTGCATGAGTTTTTACTCACCCAAAAGGCAAAAGTTGTGCTTGATCCAGTCTGCGTTTCAAAGAGCGGCCACAAGCTCATAAAAGATAGCGCAGTAGAAAAGCTAAAAGAGCTAATGAAGCTTGCCACCGTCGCCACGCCAAATTTAGACGAGGCAAACGTCCTTTTTGGTGGAAATTTTAAAGATCTGCCTTGCGATATCATAGTGAAAAAGCGAGTGAGCGAGGGAAATAGCATAGATACGCTTTATAGAAAAGATGGCTCACTGCAAAATTTCAAAACGCTGCTTGCTAGTCCGCTTGTGATGAGTGGGACTGGTTGCACTTTCTCAACGGCGCTTGCTTGCTACCTTGCAAAGGGCAAGAGCCTAGAGGAGGCCATAGGGCTTTCAAAAGAGTATATCTGCTCCATTATAAAAGAGAGTATCGACACAAAGCTAGGTAAAAACCGCCTACTTTGGCACGGAGCGAAGTAAATTTAAGCCTAAAATTTAGGCTTAAATTTGATAGTTTTAGCTTACGCCTCCAGTATCGCGCCGTTGCTTGCGTTTGTGACTAGCTTTTGATACTGCCTTAGCCAGCGAGAGGTTAGCGCCTTATCGACTGGCTTAAATTTAGCCCTGCGCTCAGCGATCTCGGCTTCGCTTAGGCGAACGTTTATCTCGTATTTATCGACGTCTATATCGATGATGTCGCCGTCTCGTAGCAAACCTATCATGCCGCCTTCAGCTGCCTCTGGGCTCACGTGACCGATGCTTAGACCCCTTGTCGCCCCACTAAAGCGACCATCTGTGATGAGCGCTACGTCCGCGCCAAGTCCTCGTCCCATGATGAGCGAAGTAGGGCTTAGCATCTCTTGCATGCCTGGTCCCCCGCGTGGGCCTTCGTAGCGGATGACGACGACGTCGCCTTTACCTACTTTACCGCTTGAGATGCCGGCTATGGCTTCATCTTGTGAGTTAAAGCAGACCGCTTTACCGCTAAATTTACGCTCGCCAACGATGCCAGCCGTCTTGATGACACAGCCTTGCTCGGCTAAATTTCCAAACAAAATGGCAAGTCCGCCAACTTGAGAATAGGCATTTTCCACCTTGTGAATGACACTTTCATCTTTGATGTCACTGGCTTTTACACGCTCGCCCAAAGTCTCGCCGCTAACTGTTAGGTTGTCTAAATTTAGCATGCCGTGGTCTCTACGTGAAATTTCTTTTATCACCGCATTCATACCGCCAGCTCTGCCGACGTCCTCCATATGCACGTTTGGCAAGCTTGGGCTGATCTTAGCGATGTGAGCGATGTTTTGGCTGATCTTGTTTAGCTCTTTTATCTCTAAATTTACCCCTGCTTCTCTTGAGATGGCTAGCATGTGAAGGACGGTGTTGCTGCTGCCACCCATCGCCATATCAACGACAAGAGCGTTGCGGATCGCCTTTTCATTTAGTATGTTTCTTATCTTAAATTTCTCATCAAGGGCGATCTGGCAAATTCTGCGAGCAGCCTGCCTGATGAGCTCTTCGCGTTCAGGGGTTAGTGCCAAGATAGTGCCGTTGCCAGGGAGCGCTATGCCCATCGCTTCGCAAAGCGTGTTCATAGAATTTGCCGTAAACATACCGCTACAGCTGCCCCCACTTGGACATGCGTTGCACTCGATATCTCTTAGCTCAGCCTCGTCTATCTCTTTGGTCTCAAATTTACCAACCGCCTCAAACGCAGTCGCAAGATCGATCGGCCTGCCATCTTTTGTGTGGCCTTTTCTCATAGGGCCGCCGCTTACAAAAATGGTCGGGACATTGACCCTTAAAGCGCCCATAACCATGCCAGGGACGATCTTGTCGCAGTTTGGCATACAAACAAGTGCATCAAGCGCGTGAGCGTTCATCACAGTCTCGATCGAATTTGCGATGATCTCACGGCTAGGCAAGCTATATAGCATGCCCTTATGCCCCATCGCGATGCCGTCATCGACGCCGATGCAGTTAAACTCAAACGGCACACAGCCATTTTTGCGAATTTCATCTTTTAAAATTTGTGCGTATTTGTTTAAGAAAAAGTGCCCTGGGATAATCTCTATAAAGCTGTTTGCAACTCCGATAAATGGCTTATTAAAGTCCTCGTCTTTTAGACCAGTCGCACGTAAAAGTGAGCGGTGTGGGGCTCTTGTGTAGCCTTTTTTGATTATGTCGCTTCTCAAATTTGATCCTTTTTTTAAAATTTGAGAGGATTTTATCACATCTAAAGTATCAAAAATTTTAAAAGTTTTTACAAAATTTAAAAGAAAATTTTTAATAAGTTTTATAACGCAAATAACACGTTAAATTTAACTCTCTCTTAAAAGATAAGACGTATAAAATGAAATTTGCCTCATTTTGATCAAAATGATATATAAATTGATAACGTAAAATTGTCATATATGTGTCACAAATACCGAATTTAAGGGCTTTATTGTACCTGAGTACAATATACATGAATTATAAAATTCATTAAAATGCGATGAAAAATTTAACAAGGATAACCATGTCAAACAAAATCGGCATTATAAAAAGCATCTCACAAGGATCAAGTGCAATCGCAACTGCAAAGGATGGCACACAAAGAGTGTTAAAAGTAGGCGATGAAATTTTTCTTGGTGAGACTATACAAACAACTGATATTGACTCAAAAGTAGTCATAACTGCAAACGATGGCAAAGACATTGCGATCATCGGAAAAGATACCCTAAATTTAGACAAGAGCGTAGCTCACAATGAGAGCTTTGGTGACGATAGCGTAGCTGATGTAAGCGCTATCCAAAAAGCACTTCTTGATGGTGCAAACATCACAGATCTTGAAGAGACAGCAGCTGGTGGTAACGCAGCAGCTGGAGCTGGTGGAGATGGCGTAAGCTTAGGTGCTGCAAGCTTTGAAGAGGGTGGTCACTACTCAAACATTACTGATGATTATAGAAATTTACCTGATTCAAACAGAGCTTTTGACTCTTTTAATAGCCCAATCGGCGGTTATGCTGATAATAACGACAATAGCGAGGGCGATAGTGTTACACCGCAAAACCCAACAAACCCAACAAACCCAACAACCCCTGTTATTCCAGTAACTCCAGCAACACCTGTAGCACTAAGCGTATCACTTGATGGTAGTGGCGAGGCAAGAGAGGCAACTCCAAACGAGTATCTAGTTTATAATCTAGGCTTATCAGCTGTTACAAGCTCAACTACACCTACTGATCTAACGCTAAATTTAAGTGGTGCAAGTGCAGGCAGAGACTACTCAAACGCTATGGAGTATTCACTTGATGGCGGAAATAGCTGGACTGCGATACAAAATGGTGGCACGATAAGTGGCGTGGCACCAAGCGATATCGCAAATGTAAAGGTTAGAGTGCAGGTTATTGACGACTACGGTCAAACAGCTGGCAACCAAAACGAGGGCGCAAGCAGCGAGGATCTAGGCGCAAATATCGCTCCTGGCATAAAAGACTACGGCGTTTATAAAGAGGGCGTAACTCTTAGCGTGACTACAAACAACGCAGCTATCACATTTGGCGAGGCTGAGGGCAAGATCATAGATAATGATGATAAGATCGACATCACGCAGGATATAAATCCAGATGATTACGAAGGTGTAGAACCTACCATAGATCGCAACTTTATAAACTATGATCCAGACAATGGCAATAACACTATGAAACCTATCATAGATACAAAAGATGGCGATGATACGATAACTATAAAAGAAGGTGTAGAATTTAGAAGTGGGATATACGATCTAAAAAAAGATGCCAATGATGTCATAAAAATGGGTGATGGCGACGATGTGCTTAATATAGAAAAATCTGATGCAGAAATAAATGGTGAAATGAAATATGGCAGTGTTAGCTCTACAAAAATAGATATGGGCGATGCAGGAAAGAACAATCAAGACACAGTAAATATAAATAGCGCTACAATAACTGACACAAGGATCACAAGTCATAATGGCAATGATGTATTTACCATTAGAGGCACAAATGAAGAAATATCTCTTTTGGATAATGTCTTGTTAAAAACAGGCGATGGCAATGACACTGTAAATTTTGAGGAAAATTCAAGAATAAAAAATACCAAAATAGACACTGGTGCTGATAATGACACTGTAAATATTAAAAGCGATATGTATGCTTATGTTACTAATAACGGAACAACTGATCTAACCGAGTATGCAGGAAGCAGAACTGATAGCTTTATAAAAACAGGCGAGGGCGACGACACTATAAATGTTACTGATGCAAGTATCAGCAGAGTTGATATCGATACAGGCGATTCAGATACAGGCGATATGCTAAATTTCATCAGTGCAGGCATATATAACTCTGAAATAAAAAGTGGTAATGGTGATGATAAGATCGTACTTCAAGATGCCAAAGCAGATGTCATGGATATCTACACAGGTGAGGGTAATGATAGCCTAACTATCAAAGGTAGCACTGAAATAAAAAATAATAGCGCCGTACACAATGACCCTATAAGCTCACCAGCTCACGTGGCAAATCCGGTAGCTAACCAAGCTGGAATTCACTCAAACTACATAGAGATGGGCAAAGGTCGCGATACACTAACTATCGAAAGAGGCGCTGAAATTTCAAATACTAAGATAAACACTAGCTCAGCTGATGCTGGAGTAAGTGACGATAGAGACAGCGTAGATGTTACTGGCGCTAAATTTAACAACGCTGCCATTGAGACTGGATATGGCGATGATGAAATAAATTTAAAAGATGTCACCATGATCTCAAACGATGGATATAGCACATATATTGGCGCAGGCGGTGGAAAGGACACCATTAATATCTATGGAAATAGTTCATTTGACAAGGCTATCATTTACACAAACGGCGGAAATGACGATGTAAATGTCAATGGTGACGTCTCTATGGTGGATTCAAACATCATGCTTGAAAATGGCAATGTAACACTAAATGTCGCAAAGGCTACTAGTATAGTTGATACAAATATAGAGGGTGCAGGCGTTGGAAATGCTGGCGTAAAAACCGTGACTATCGATAACGCTGAGCTTAGAAGGGTCACCATAAATACCGCAGATGACGGCGATAGTGTGACTATAGGAGCTGGCACTCATGATAATACTGATGTTAGAATTTTCACTCAAGGCGGAGACGATACGATAAATATCAACTCTGATCTAACTGGTACATCAAATGTAAATTTAAGTCCAGCTGCAGGCGAAGCTGCGCATGACCACGATGCATCAAACATCAACTCAGGCAAAGGCAACGACACTATCAATATAGCTGATAATGTAACACTAACTAACACCTACCTTTCAGGTGGCGACGACAGCGACTTAGTCGATCTTGGCAAGGACGTAAGCCTAAATGGCACTGCTATAAATGGAGGCGACGGTATAGATACGCTAAAAGTTCATGACGCATCATTTAATACGACAAATGCCGGCAAGATAAGTGGCTTTGAGGTACTTGATATGTCTGAATTTGATGGAGTGTTTAGATTTTTTCAAGCATCAGATATATCAAATTTTATAAAAAATGTTGGTGGCGAGGGCGCAACATCATTAACTGTAAAAGGTATAAAAGGTGTTGGCAGATTTGAAGATGGCACATCAGGAATTACAACTTCTAGGGAAGCAGATGGTAATGCTACTACATATGAAGTGCATGATGGCAATCAGACATTTACTCTTAAAATAGAAGACGTTAATATAATTCCCACAATATAAATTTTAGACCCATTTTTTGGGTCTAAAATTTTACTTAAAGCAGGGTCAAACATCCTGCTTTAAAAAATAATACAAAAAATAAAATATATAAATGTAACTATATCGTACCTAGGTACAATTTACAATTTAAAAAATTAATTATAAAATAGTATCAAAATTAATTTATATCAAGATGATATTTGGTTGATTTGTTTGCGGTAAAGGGAGTTTGTATGCAAAGCGAGAAGACAAAAAATTTACTTGATGAAGTAAATGAAACAATAGATTTTATATTTAGAACCTGTAACAGAAATGGTGGCACGAAGAAGGCTTTAGAAGATAAAAAGCTAAGTAGAGAAATTTTAAAAGATAAATTTAAATTGATCTTTTTAAAATTTGGCCAGATAGATGAGGCTAGTTTTAAGAGTGCGATCCTTGCAAATGAGGAAGCAAAAGAGCTAAACGAGATAGCGATGGCTCTTGAGATAGACAAAGATGTAAGCTTGCTAGAGCTAGAGCGAGCGATAAATTTTGACCTAACTAGCGTCAAAGAAGAAATTTATAAATTTCAAAATAATAACTAATACACTCGGTGTGAGAGGGGGTCTCACACCAAAATTTAATAACTAAACACTTCAGGATCGATAACCATCGCTCTATAAGCGACATCATCTCTTGAAGCAGAATCCACATCCATCTCAAATTTTATATCATTTGTCTTTGGGTCGATCTCAACTAAGACCATTTTGATAGTCTTGTCAGGACGAAGTAAATTTACGTTTGAGCTTGAGATAAAGTAGGTGTTTTTATCCTTTTGCCACTCGACGTTGCTAGTAACTGCACTGTAAAAGTCAAATCCACGCTCCTTACCAAACTGCCAAGTCTGCTCTACTGTGCCCTTTTTCTCATCTATCTTATATTCAACTGCGCGTGAGTATTTCTCCTCTTTAAGCGCTGCCTGCTCCATGCCTCTGCCGTCGCCATTGTCAAAGACACTTATATGCTTTATGTCGCCCTTGTTTTCGTATCTTGGTGTTAGCCACGCAGTGTGCTGAGTCCATGACCAGTCAAATTCGCCCTCGCATTTTGAGTTTTCGCATTTTATCTTGTTACCTTTACTATCTACTGGAGTTAGCACTTTTGCTTTAAAGTCCTCGCTCCAGCCCTCAGGCGAGGTTAATATCCATTTTACTTTTTTATCGCGTCCTATCTTTACGATGCCTTGGTGACGAAGCGAAAGGATGATACTATCATCGCTCTCATCGTATGAGATAGAATTTACATGCGCCCAGTTTCTGCCTGTGCCAGTGGAGGTGACATCGCCAAATGGCTGATCGTCGCTTATCTTGATCTCTTTTGCGTCCATGTCAATGTTTAGACAAACAGCCCTAGCATCAAGCGCTTTTATGAGGTTGCTACGATAAACGTTGTTGCCAAAAATTTCATTTAGATCCCACTCTTCTACCACCTTACCGGTGTTATCGACCTCGATGATGTGGTCTCTTATGGTGTGAGAAATTTTGCCATTTTTGTGGTGGTAGTTGTATTTTGCTACTCTAAGAAGTGCGTGATCATCTTTTAGTGGCATCACCTCGTGGCTTAGGTCGATGTAGCCTCTAGGTAGTGGGCGGTTGTAAATTTCTTTTCCCATTAGATCATATCTAAGATATCTTTGAGCCATGCCAAAGCTGATATCACCGTTTTTTAGCTGATGAAAGCCCATCATCATACCCCCATCCATCACTCTTCTCTCGCTACGGTCGTAAAATTTCTGATAGTCAAGGTACCATCTGACCTCGCCTTTGGTATCTACGATGTAGTTTTCGGTAAAGTCGTTCCAGCTAGCAGCTCCGCCATTTTTCCAATCAAGCGGTTTATAGACGCTTGTTATTGTGTTGTTTATGAGATAGAGCCTGTTTTTAAACGCAGGATCGACCTTTTTGACGCGAGTTTTTTGCATGTGTGAGAACCTAAAATCACGGCTATATGTGACGATAGGTTGGGCGTAAATTTTATATGTCTCAACCTTTTTAGCTCCGTTAAATGTGTAGCTAAGCTCGACCTCATTTAGATAGTCAGGATAAAGTCCCCAAATAGGCACGCCGTCATGTGTGAGTAGGGCATGCTCTGAGACGTTGTAGTCGATATCGATACCGCCATCTGGCTTGCCTTTTACTTTGACGTGGATATCTTTGATATCTTTGCCAGCTCTATCGATGATAGCAGTTAGCGGCGATACGTCGTAAGGGTTTATAAAGACTGAGCCAAGCTCTCCTTGAACCTTTACTTGATGAGCCAAGACTCCAGCGTTTAGTGGAGCACTAAAGCCAAAACCACTCACCAAAACAGCCGCAAGGGCAACTGAACCTAAGAAATTCTTGCTCATTTTCGCTCCTTTGTGAAATTTAATGATATCTTACTCCCCAAATTTCACACAAAACTAACGCTTATATAAAAATAGGCTTAAGTAAATTTATAAAAAGAAGTCGTTTTAAGAGGTAAAAATAAAAAGAAGAATTTAGGAGCAAATGCCCCTAAATTTTAGTTATTTGCGTCAAATTTCTTAAGAGAAAAGAGAACAAATTTGTAGCTAATAAATAGCGTTACTGGCCAAAGTATCAAAAAAATTCCTGCTTCTAACATCTATAATCCTTAGTATGCGTGATGATCGTTTTTGATCTCATCTTGCGTGATCTTCTTGCTATCTATCGCTCTCCAAACTATGACGATATAGGCAAGCACGAAAGGCACTAGCAAGCTAACATAGGCCATAACGCCAAGTGTATAGTGGCTTGAGCTTGCATTTTTGATAGTTAGCGAGCTAGAAAGGTCGCTAAAAGAGGGATAAAATGCTGTGCCATTTAGTCCTGTTATCAAAAATAGTGCAGTCACAGCTAGTGTAACGCCAATGCCATAAGCGAAAATTCCGCGAATGCTCTTTGTAAATGCCCCTTGGAAAATTCCAACAAGCACCAAAAGCACGCCAACAAGTAGTAGTGCGCCAGCGATAGGCATCTCGATCAAATTTATAGCGTATTTGTAAGCAACAAGGCTAACTACGCCGTTTGCGTCGTATGCAAAGCCATCTTTTGTAAGTATCCAAGCAAGAAAGCCTAAGAAAAATGGCAAGAATAGCACTGTGTTGATAATTAGCTGTTTTCTAGCGTTTTGTATAAATTCGCCATCAGCGATGTTGTTTATAAGATATAAGCAGCCACCTACGCGAGATAAGAAAAACATCGCTATGCCAAGCAAATACAAGTAAGGATTTGCCAATGCTTCAAGACCGCGAAATGGAGTTTTCCACTCGACAAAGTTGTGCTCATTTAGCACAAAATCACTACCGCTAAAAAATGTGCTAACCGCCATACCAATAAGGATAACGCCAAGTGAGCCATTTATGAAAAGGAAAATTTCATAAGTTCTAGCGCCCAAGAAGTTATCAGGCTTTTTGCGGTACTCGTAGCTTACAGCTTGGATGATAAAGCAAAACAAAATAGCCAGCCAAACCCAGTAAGCACCGCCAAAACTAGTAGCGTAAAATAGCGGGAACGCCGCAAAGCACGCGCCACCAAACATAACAAGCGTCGTAAATGTAAGCTCCCATTTTCTACCGATAGAGTTTATGAGCATATCTTTTTTAAGCTCGTCTTTGCCAAGGCTAAAGATGAGCGACTGACCGCCTTGAACAAACATCATAAAGACCAAAAGTCCGCCAAGAAGGCTAACTATAAACCACCAATAAATTTGTAAATTTTCTAAGCTTAAACTATGCATGATCGTTAAATCCTATCTTTATTTGCTTAAGCATGATCTTGATCTCGGCTATCAGTAAGACCGTAAATAAAACAGCAAATAATATAAATGAAATTTTGACATTTGAGTCAGATAAATTTGTAGCTCCGATGCCAACGGTCATGAGATCTTGTATCGCCCATGGCTGACGGCCGACCTCTGCTACTATCCAGCCAGCCTCAGCTGCGATGTAGCCAAGCGGTATGGTAAAGAGGCAGATCCACAAAAATGCTCTTATGTTTTCAAATTTATATTTTCTTGAGATATTTAGATAAAGAGTGATAACAAAAAGAGCTATGAAGTAAGTGCCAAGTGCGACCATGATGTGGAAGCTATAAAATGTAAGTGCAACTGGTGGTACAGCATCTTTTGCATCTTTAAGATAGCCATATCCTAAGAAATTTAGGTTGCTCTCTAAATTTGAAAGTGAGCTTTTCATCAAGCTCTCGTCATTTGCTTTTTTAGCCTCTTTGTAGTTTTTAAGAGCTTCGATAGCTACTTTACCCTTTGCCATCTTCTCTTCTACGCTTATTAGATTGTGCTCGCTGTTGCCGTAAAGTAGGTCGTTTATGCCTGGTGTAAATGAGTCAAGCTCTCTGTTTGCCATGATGCCAAGTGCGTAAGGTACCTTTATCTCAAGCAAAAAGGCATCGCTCTCATCGCCAAGCTTTTTAGCTGGGTTTAAAATACCAGCAGCAACTAGGCCAGCGTTTTTCTCGCCCTTGTAAAGTCCCTCCATGGCTGCTAGCTTCATAGGCTGCTTTTGAGCTACAAAATATGCGCTTTCATCGCCACTAAGTAGTAAAAATGCTGATGTGATAAGACCAAATGCGCTAGCAACGACGATGCTTTTTTTAGCAAGCAAGATGTGGCGTTTTTGGATCAAAAACCAAGCAGAAATTCCTATCACAAAGATAGCTGAGATGGTGTAGCCGCTAGTTACTGTGTGTAAAAATTTGCTAATGCCAAGAGGATTTAGTGCGACTTCGAAGAAATTTTGCATCTCCATTCTAGCTGTGTCTGGGTTAAATTTCATGCCTATTGGGTATTGCATCCAGCCATTTGCGATCAATATCCAAAGTGCGCTTAAATTTGAACCGATCGCAACAAGCCATGTTGAAAGCAGGTGAAATTTCTTACTGACCTTTTCCCAGCCAAAAAACATAATGGCAAAAAATGTACTCTCCATGAAAAATGCGAGCAAGCCTTCAATCGCAAGCGGAGCACCGAAGATGTCGCCTACAAACCAGCTATAGTTCGCCCAGTTTGTACCAAACTCAAACTCCATGATGATGCCAGTTGCCACACCGATAGCGAAATTTATACCAAAGAGCTTTAGCCAAAATTTCGTTATCTCAAGCCAGGCTTTGTCACCAGTTTTGACATATATCGTCTCCATAATGGCGATGATAAAACTTAGCCCCAACGTAAGCGGGACAAACAAAAAGTGGTAAATGGCAGTCAGCGCAAACTGAGCCCTAGACCAATCAACAAAATCCATCTCAGACATTTTATTCCTTTATTAAATTACGAATTACAAATTCGCTTTTTTCTTCGTCAGTTTGAAATTTGGTATTAAGAGTCTCATTAAAGAAAAAGAGCTTTAAAACCCCAAACATAATAATAAGCTTTATCGCTATGAGAAGCCATAGTTTCTTGCCTATTTTCATATTTTTAAAGCCGTCTATATATAAAGAGGCGATGTTTTTTAAGCAGTTTTTAATCATGATGTCGAAGTCTATAACAAAAAAACTTAAAGAATAATTTTTAAAATTTGCACGATTAATGCCTTACTAAATATTTAAGGGGTATAATCGGCAGATTAAAAAATAACTAAAGTTAAGGAAATTTGATGGCAAAAGAGACGAAGTATATTTTTATCACAGGTGGCGTTTTAAGCTCACTTGGAAAAGGCATCGCAGCTGCGTCTATCGCGACATTACTTAAAAATTCTGGCTTAAAGGTGAGCGTTTTAAAAGCTGACCCATATATCAACGTAGATCCAGGCACGATGAGCCCACTAGAACACGGCGAAGTCTTCGTCACAGATGATGGTGCTGAGACTGATCTTGACCTTGGTCACTACGAGAGATTTTTAGATGAGAGCCTAAGTCAGGATAATAACTTCACAACGGGCAGAGTTTATAGCTCGGTTATCGAAAAAGAGCGCCGTGGCGATTACCTTGGAAAGACTATACAAGTGATCCCTCACATCGTTGGCGAGATCGTTGATCGTATCAAAAAAGCAGGCGAGGGCAAAGATGTGCTTATCGTTGAGATCGGCGGAACCGTTGGCGACATCGAGGGCTTGCCATTTTTAGAGGCGATAAGAGCGCTAAGAGTAGAAGTTGGCAAAAAAAGAGCGCTAAATATCCACCTAACGCTTGTGCCATTTATCAAAGTAGCTGGCGAGCTAAAAACAAAGCCAACCCAGCACAGCGTAGGCGAGCTAAGACGCATCGGCATAACCCCAGATATCATCATCTGCAGGTCAGAAATGCCACTAAACCGCGAGCTAAAAGATAAGATCGCAGCGAGCTGTGGTGTGGAGAAAAACTGCGTCATAGAAAGCTTAGACAGCGCAAGCATCTATCAAATTCCACTTTCATTTTTAAAGCAAGATATATTAACGCCGATCGCTGAAAATTTAGGCTTTGGCGAGCTAAAACCAGACATGGCAAACTGGGATAGCCTAGTAAAAAGGATCATCGCTCCAACAAACGAAACTACAATCGCCTTTGTAGGCAAATATATCGATCTAAAAGAGAGCTACAAGAGTCTAACTGAGGGCATCATCCACGCTGGAGCAAATTTGGACGCTAGGGTAAATTTACGCTGGATAGATAGCGAAAAGATAGAAGATAGCAATGTAAATGAGCTTTTAAAGGACGTGGATGGCATCTTAGTAGCTGGCGGCTTTGGCGAAAGAGGCGTTTTAGGCAAGATGCAAGCCATTAAATTTGCTCGTGAAAATAAGATCCCATATCTTGGAATTTGCCTTGGTATGCAGCTAGCGATGATTGAGTTTGCAAGGGATGTTTTGGGCTTAGAAGATGCAAATTCTATGGAATTTAACAAAGAGTGCAAAAATCCTATCATCTATCTAATAGATAGCTTCATCGATGCTCACGGCAAAAAGCAGATAAGAACGCACACAAGCCCACTTGGCGGCACTATGAGACTTGGTGCTTATAACTGCGACATCAAGCCAAAGACGCTTTTGGCTGAAATTTATGGCAACGCAAAGAGCGTAAAAGAGCGCCACCGCCACCGCTACGAGGCAAATCCAAAATACAAAGAGGTCTTTGAAAAGGCTGGCCTTATAGTAAGTGGCGAAAGCGACGGACTAGTAGAGGCGATCGAGCTAAAAGGACATCCGTGGTTTGTAGGCGTGCAGTGTCACCCTGAATTTACTAGTCGCCTGACTAGACCAAACCCTGTGATACTAGGCTTTATCAAAGCAAGCTTGGCTAATCACGTAAAATGATAAATTTGCAAAAAATATTTAAGTAAAGATAAAGTATATGATACATAAAATTGTAGTGCAATTACTATTGAAAGGATTAACATGAAAAATTGTGTTTTAAAAGGTGTTTTAGCACTTTCACTTGCTAGCTCATTTGCATTGGCTGAAGGTGGATTTGCTGGAGTTGAGGGTGGCTATGATTTTAGCTCAAAGCTAACTAGCGGTGGTAGCATAAAAGATAATAGACCAAACATAGGCATAAAAGGTGGTTATGATTTTGATACAGCTAGAGTTTATGGTGGATATTTCTACCATGCTAAAGCTAAAGACAGCTATAGCAATATAGTGGATGCAAAATGGACAAATCATAAATTCGTAATAGGTGGTGACTACACACCAACCATAGCTGACAACTTTAAACTAGTTGCTGGTCTTTATACTGGTCTTTCAGTGATCAATTTTGATGCTACTGCTAATACAAATGCGGGCAGACTAATATATGATGTTACAAAGTCTGGCTGGTTATTTGGTGCTAAACTAGGTGGTGAGTATAGTTTTGATAAAAATAATGCACTTGAATTTGGCTTAAAAGCTGATAAGTCTTGGTATTCTTCATCTGATTATATTGATCTTAAAACAACAGATGTTGGCGCTTATCTAGGCTACACATATAAATTTTAATTTTTGGGGTCTTATGACCCCTTATTTTTACTTAAAATTTCTCTCATTTTTTACTTCAAATTTACAATGGCTAATTTATAAAGAGTATCAATTTAACAAAAGTTTTTTGCCCTAAAAATCTTACTTTCAATGAAAATTATAAGAAATTAAATTTCAAAAAGATATAATCAAAGCATTCAAAATAAAGACGAAAGATTACGATGAAAAAAAAGCATTTTTGTTGCCAAATTTTTGGCAGTTTGGGCGTAAATTTAAGTGAGCAAATAGCATTAGTCAAAGTTGGCAGGGCGTCAAAAAGTCCTTGCCAAAGCTATGTTAACTAAAGAGGATATAAGGAATTTACTAGCACGTAGATTTTGTAACGACATACACAAAAAACTTAGTGAAATTCCAACGCCAAGCGCCCTAAAAGATATCTACAAAGGCGCTAATCGTATCAAAGAGGCGATCGAGAGAAACGAGCATATCGCTATTGTTGGCGATTATGACGTTGATGGTGTGGTTTCAAGTGTGATTTTAGCCGAGTTTTTTGATGATCTTGGCGTAAAAAACTACCTAGTAAAGATCCCAAATCGCTTTAAGGACGGATACGGCTTAAACCCTGAGATCATCGACGAGCTTGCAAACGATGTGAGTCTAATAATCACCGTCGATAACGGCATCTCGGCTAATGAAGCAGCTAACATCTGCAAAGAAAAAGGCATAGATCTCATCATCACAGATCACCACATGCCACCATCCGTTCTACCAGAAGCCTACGCTATCATCAATCCAAAACAAGAGGACTGCAACTTCCCAAATATCGAAATTTGTGGTGCTGAAGTGGCTTGGTATTTGGTTGGAGCGCTAAAGGATGTTTGCAAGCTAAACTACGATATGAGCAAGTTTTTAGAGCTTTTAGCCATCGCGATAATAGCTGATATGATGGAGCTAAGAGATATGAACAGGATGCTTGTTCGCATGGGTATTTGCAAGCTAAATGCCTCGAAGCGCTCGGCATTTTGCGTCATAAAAGAGTTTTACGGCAAGGATAAATTTGAGTGTGATGATATCAGCTTTCTTATAGCGCCTCTTATAAATTCAGCCGGACGCATGGACGATGCGATGAATTCATTTAACTTTTTGCGTGCAAAGAGCATCGAAGAGGCTTACAACTACCTTGATACGATCATTGAATTTAACAACTCCAGAAAAGAGGAGGAGCGCCAACTCTTTGAGTGCTCGTTAAAGGACGTAAAAGAGGACGATGAGGTCATCATCACTTGGGGCGAGCAGTGGCATGAGGGCGTGATAGGCATCGTGGCCAGCCGCCTTGCAAAGCACTTTGCAAAGCCAGCTATCGTCTTTAGCATCGATAAAGGCCGCGCAAAAGGCAGTGCTAGAAGCGTTGGCAAGCTTGATATCTTATCACTCATCGCAAGCCACGAAGATCTGCTAACAAGCTACGGCGGTCACAAAGGTGCAGCAGGGCTAACGCTTGCGCCTGAAAATTTGGAAAAATTTAAAGAGGCGATAAATAAAAGCTGCTCATGCTTAAATATGCAAGAGTGCAAAAGCTCAGACGAGCTACTTGGTGACATAATGCCAAGCGAGATCGACTTTGAACTACTTGAAATTTTGGAATTTTACGAGCCATACGGACAGAAAAATCCACGCCCAGTCTTTAAAATAGAAAATGCCGTCGTGAAAAATGAGAGGCTCATAGGCAGGGATCAAAACCACTTAAAACTTATCTTGCAAAAAGACAACAAAACGCTTGAGGCTCTATTTTTCAACTTCACAAGGCACGTTAGAGTGGGTGAGATGGTGGATATCATCTTTTGCGTATCTAAAAATTCATTTCGCGGACTTGTTACACCACAGCTTCTTATACGAGAAATTTTATAGCATTTTGCCTAGTCGTTTGAAATTTAATCACTGAAAACTTTAAAGCTATGCTTGGTGGTTACGCTGGTCTTGGTTATCTGAGCGTTAGAGAGAGATTTGAAAACGAAACTAGCAAGAAAAATTTTAAAGGTTTGTTAGTTGGTGCAAAAGCTGGCGGTCAGTACTCATTTGACGCTCACAACGCGCTTGAGTTTGGTTTAAAGGCTGATAAGACATTTTATAAGAAAAATAGTGGTGCTCAGCTAAGAGATACAAGCGTGGGAATTTACACAGGTTACACTTATAAATTCTAAATTTATGGCAAGGCTTAGGCTTTGCCCATCCCAAAAAACTCACATTTGTTCTTTAGATTTATAACTCATGCAACCTTTAAATGATGTGAGGTAGAATGGCTCTTATCTAAAAAGGAGAAAAATGAAAAACAAATCGTTTCTTGCCATTGCGCTTTGTGCCGTTTTTAGTAGCCTTGCCTTTTGCGAACCAAAAAGCGAGCCAACGCTAACAAAAAGTAGAAATTTAGTTGGCCAGACGGTGCCAGGCGCTATTTTGGGCATCAAGGTAGCAAAAGAGTATCAAGCGAAATTTGATAGCGCAAAGCCTAGGATGCAGGAATTTTTAGCAAATATGGTATGCTATAAGGCTAATAAAAATGATAAATTTATGGAAGGTGGCACAGGGGCGCCTGCGCTAAGAAGAGATGATAGCCATTTAAAAAGGGCTAGTGGCACTTGTAGCGACAGAGTAGATATCTCGAGTATAGAAAATGTGAAATTTATCGCCAAAAACGCATTTAGTTTTAGCGTTACATTTATCACAGCAGATGGCGAAGAAACTACAAAATTTGATGATATTATATTTACACAGCACCCTAGCGGCGAGTGGCTGGTTAGGTGGTAGTAGCGGCAATGCCTCTACTCTCTGCCCTCAAGAAGTGGCACAAAAAGACACTCGTCTAAAAACTCTTTTTCTAAATTTCCGCTCTCGTCTTTTCTAAATTTAGCTATAAACTGCTTGCCATCTTTTTTCATCGGAGCGACCAAGATACCGCCATTTTTTAGCTGGCTAAATAAATTTGGCGAGATCTCATCAGCAGCAGCCGAGAGTAAAATTCTATCAAACGGCGCGTAGCTTCGCCAGCCGTTGTTGCCGTCGTCATATCTTACGTGCACGTTTTTGATCTTTAGCGCCTCGAAGCGTTTTTTTGCCTCCATGGCCAGCTTTTCTATGCGCTCGACACTAAAAATTCTATGCGCGAGCTTGCTTAAAATAGCCGCTTGATAGCCGCTGCCACAGCCTATTTCTAGGATGTTATCCACATTTTCGCACTCTAGTGCCATGGTCATCTTTGCTACAGTTAGCGGCGAGCTGATCCACTGGTTGCCAAGGATTGGCTGCGCGTCAAGCTTGTAAGCATGTGCGGTGATGGGTACGAAAATTTCACGCTCGGTTGTTGATATCGCGTCAAACAAAAGCGGACTTAGCGTGATCTCGTCGGCTATGTCGCTAGCTAAATTTTGGCATTTTATCGCTTCTAATTGGGTCAAAATTTCTATCCTAAACAAATTTTAAATCGTTATTATACGATTTAAAGCTTATCTTAAAATTTATAAAAGCCCTAAATTTTTCTTTATCTGTGTGATCAAATTTGCGTCAAAAACTGCGCTTGCTTCTAGCATGCCGTCTGGCAAAAAGACCCCAGCGGTCTCAAGATCAAGCGAGCTTGAGATCATGACGTAACAGTTATTTGCAATGGCAAGTGCCTTGCAAAGGCTAAGATATACGTCCTCTCTGGCCTTGCCCCACATGGCTGGCACCATGATGATGTCGCACTCTCTTAGCTTTGCCCAAAGCCTACTATCACGCAGCTCAAAGCAGATCAGAACGCCAAGCTTTAGCCCTTTAAATGTAAAGGCATTTATATCGCTCACCTCGCCAGCGGCAAAGATCTCGTGCTCTAAATTTGGCCTAAAAAGCTCAGCCTTAAACTGCGAATGAAAGACGTTACTTGAGTTAAGAAGTAAAAATTCGTTATAAATTTTTGGCTCATGAGCGGCTAAATTTGAAATTTGAGCGAGCCCTACGCTTTTGTTTAAGCTACTAAGGTGCGTAAAACCTAGAAATTTATCTGGGCTAAGCGCCTCTTGCAAGCGCTCAAGCAGCATCGCATCAAAGCTGCCTATCATGCCACCAAGCATAGCTCTATTTGCCCCAGCAAAAAAGCCGTCAAAATCATAGCCGCTTATGCAAAGCTCGCTTGCAAGCAGGAGCGAATTTGCAGGTGCAGCCTCAACTAAATTTGCAAGCTCCTCTAGCCGCTCGGTAGCATTTTTTGCCTTTAAAGTTAGGGTTATTAGGTTTAAATTTTCGCTCATTTATTTTCCAAAAACAAATATAGTTTGCTTTGGCGCATGGCAATTTTCTGGAATTCTAAAATCCATATCCGTCCCGCCAATTTCAGGCGTTGGCTTTAGCAAAACTGTTATGGCCGTAGTCTTGTTATCACGCTGTGAAAGCGGATCGTTAAAGACCCAGACTTCATACGAAAACGAGGTTTTATCGTCAAAATATACCACTCTAGTCTCTTTTAGGTCGGTGGATTTAAAGCTACATTCCCTATTTATCTGCTTTAAAACATCGACAAAAAGAGCAGACCCGATAGGTGCCAGACTTGGCCGGACATCGCCAGCTGGCATGCTTTGGTAGATGATGGCATATTTGGTTTCGTCTGTTTTGACAAGTATGTAAGGGTTAAAACTATTTAATAGATCCTTATTTGCTATGTCGATCGCCCTCTGACTGCTACTACTTGCGCACCCTACAAAAAGCACGCAGGCAAGGGCTAATATGCCATTTTTAAAAGTCATCAAAGCTAATACTTCCCTTGCTGTAGTTTGTCACCTTTGCCTCAAAGAAATTTGACTTTTGGTCGTTAAATTTAGCAAAGTCATCGACCCATTTGATCGGGTGAGCGACGTTGTATTTGCGTTTTAGGCCGATCGCAACTAGACGCTGGTCGATGAGATAGTGGATATACTGTTCGATTATGTCGTCGGTAAAGCCCATTATTTGGTTTTGGGTGATGTATTTGCCCCATTTGATCTCTAAATTTCCAGCTTTTTCAAACATATCATAAATTTTCGCCTCAGTCTCAGGTGTGAAAAGGTCAGGCCTTTCCTTGCGGACTGAATTTATCATGTTTTGAAACAAAAGCAGGTGCGTGATCTCGTCACGTTGGATGAAGCGGATCATCTGCGCCGAGCCTAGCATCTTGCCAGCGCGAGCTAGAGCGTAGATCGCCGTAAAGCCGCTATAAAAGTAAATGCCCTCTAAAATTTGGTTTGCCACCATCGCAAGAAGTAGCTTCTCGTCAGTCACTTCGCCTGCAAGCTCCTCATAGACGCTTGAGATGTAGTCATTTTTCTCGCGCAAGACGTCGTCGTGCTTCTCCATCTCGTAGATGAGGTCGGTGTTGTCACAGATCGCCTCGACCATGACAGCGTAGGACTTGCTGTGGTTTGCCTCTTCGTAGGCTTGGCGGCTTAGCACGGCGTTGATCTCTGGTGCGGTAATGTAAGGGTTGATGTTGTCAGCTAGGTTGTTTGTCTGGAAGCTATCCATCGATATGAGCTGGCTCCAAACTAGGTCGTACATGCGTTTTTCAGCCTCTGTGAGGTTGTAGGCGTAGTCGCGCACGTCGTCTGTTGTATCGACCTCTTTTGGAAACCAGGTGTTTGCTTCCATAAGGTCCCAAAGCTTTAACGCCCACTCGTATTTTGCCTTAGTGAAATTTAAAATGCCGTGTGGGTTGCCGTTAAAGACTCTTCTGTCGGTCAAATTTTCATTTGAACTTGGGTTGTAAATGCGTTTTCTGTTCATAAATTTCTCTCTTGTTTGTGGTAAAAATTTCTTAAAATCTTACCCAAAGCAAAGTAAAAATTTACTTTTATTTAGAGTGTTTTGCTCCTTTTTATGGTCATCAAAAAGCCAGTTATTATTAGTAAAGCGGCGATCACGCAAGAGATGGCAAAGACGATCTGACCGACCTCGCCAAAGATCTCTCCAGTGTGCAGGCTAAGCACTTTTCGACCTGCCTTTTTTGCCTCTGGGATGCTATCACTCTTGCTAACAAGTTTGTTTTCTTTGATCTTGCCAGCGCTAGCGTCAAGCTTTAGCTTGCCTACCTGACTCTCGCTAGTTTCGTAGTTTATCGTGTAGGTGCTTTGGTTGTTTTCAGGCACGTTTATCGTGAGGGATTTTAGCTCTAGCGTGACATTTTCTTTAAAAATTTGCTCTGCAGTCTCGATCTCTTTAAATTTCTCGTCGCTTATTGGGGTCAAATTTCTTTGAGGCATTGCCCTTTGCGCTTGGCTTGGCTTTAGCTCGAAAAATATGCTATTTACGCCGCTTCTTACCCAGCCATAAGACCAGTAAAGGCCAGTTAGCGACATCACGACAAGCAGGATCGCCACGTATGTGCCAAGGCTCGTGTGGAGGTTGTAAAAGCAGGCATAGCCCTTCGCGTTTGGTTTGATCTTTAGTGAATTTAGGAAATTTCGCTTGATCGCTGGGGCGTAGAGGATGAGGCCACTGATGGCAAGAAGTGCCATGATGATCGAGCTAATGGCGACTATTTGCTTGCCGATGTTTGCTGGGACTTTGCTATCAAGCAGGGCAAGGCCTAAATTTCTATGCAGGCTTAGTATTATCATGCGAGTTTTCTCGCCCAAATCTTCGCTGATCACCTCGCCATTTCTTGGATCGATGAAGAAATTTAAGAGCTTTTTATCTTTAGTGACGCTGATGCTATAAGCTTTGTTTTCACCGCCGATTTGTACGTTTTCAAGCGTGTCAAATTTGATCTCACTTTTTGCCTTGGCGAGGATCTCGCTTAAGCTTAAATTTGGCTTTTCGCTAGGTGCTAAATTTATATATTTTTCATTTATCGCAGATTTTATCTCCTCTCTGTAAGAGGCAAATGGCGCCGCAAGCGTCATGATAAGTAGCGGTATAGTCGCGATTAGGCCGATTATTAGGTGGATGTTGAAAATGATTTTGTTACGCTTGAAAAGCATATATCTCCTTTTAGATTTTAATAACGAATATTAATTTATTTTTTGTTAAGCAGAGATAAAATTTAGAAGATTTTTTTAAGTTATGAGATAAAATTTGGCTACTCATTGGCACGATAGACCACTAGGCAGAGAGCTCTATTGGCAAAAAGCGCTTTTTGCCTTGTAAATTTATCTATTTTGAGCGATCGGCAGGAGATACTCAAAGGTTCTGATGGCTGCGTTTAGATCCTTTTTGTTTAGAGATTTAAACGGCTTTAGCAGGTAGTAAAGTGGCTTAAATTTTACTATTAGTTGTAGCGAGCGCGAGTAGATTTGAGCTCCACCAGCGTTAATGTATTCATTGACCACTTCTTTTACCAGCTCATGTGAAATTTTTTGTCGGTAGAGCTCGTGGATGAAAACTAGTAGGTCACGGCACTTTTGAAGCTCCAAGTCTTTGCTAAAAAATTTTGACTCAAAATCTAGAAATTTTATCTCGCCATTTTTTATGGCGATATCCCTAAGAGCTGGGCGTCCGTGTGCGAAATTTAGCGCGTGAAGTCCAGCTAGTGCGTGGGCTGCTTTTAGCAAAATTTCGTGTTTAAATTTTTCATCGTTACTATATTTAAACAGTCTAGCAACTGGCTCTCCAACATCTTCTATAACTAAAAATTCATCGCTTTTTAACGCGAGTTTTGGCGCAGGAGCATTTGCCTCGTTTAAAATTTCAAGCTTTTTTATCTCGGCCGCAAATGACTTATAAGGGTTTGGTTTAAAAATTTTAGTTAAAAAGCCACCTTCAATGGTCTTTTCAATGCGTTTTAACCAAAATTTTTGCCCATCAAATTCAAAGCTAAAAACACGCTCGTCGTTATGATCTTTTAAAATTTCATTTACATATTGTTTTAAATTTTGCATTTTGTTAATGTAGCGAAAGAATTCTAAATTTTTACATATATTTGACGTAAAATTTAATGAAAAAAGTGAAAATATTTGTTAGCAAAAAAGAGAGTAAAATCATGGTGGAGTTAAGCGGGATCGAACCGCCGACCTCTTGAATGCCATTCAAGCGCTCTCCCAGCTGAGCTATAACCCCAAAAGGATTTTGTATTTTATCTTTTTATGGCTTACATTTTTTTGAAAGTCGTTTTTATAAAATAAATTTTTAAGCAACTTTTGGCTAACATTGCAACCTTTAACGCGGGAATAGCTCAGGGGTAGAGCACAACCTTGCCAAGGTTGGGGTCGCGAGTTCGAATCTCGTTTCCCGCTCCATTAAATTTTGCCCGAGTGGCGGAATGGTAGACGCAAGGGACTTAAAATCCCTCGGTAGTTTTTACCGTACCGGTTCAAGTCCGGTCTCGGGCACCACCAAAACGGCGACATGGCCAAGTGGTAAGGCATGAGCCTGCAAAGCTTTGATCCCCGGTTCGAATCCGGGTGTCGCCTCCAGACTTCAAAAACCAAATTAAAGGATTAACAATGAAAAAGTTGCTTTTAATAGTTTGTATGGTATTTTTTGCAGTAGGTTGTTCAAACACTTGGCACGGCGTAAAAGAAGATAGCCACAACGCCAAAGAATGGACTAAAGAAAAGATCAATGACGGCGCTAGTTACGTCAAAGAAAAAACAGAATAATTTTGGTGGTTATAGCAAATTTTAAGCAAAGTTGGCTATAATCACAAATCTTTAAATCGGGAGATGGCTGAGCGGTCGAAAGCGGCGGTCTTGAAAACCGTTGAGGTGTGAAAGCCTCCTGGGGTTCGAATCCCTATCTCCCGGCCATATACTAAAAATAAATGTTTAAATACCTGTCTTAATAGTTCTCAATATGATACACAAAAAGTGCAAAAACTTATCTTGAATTTTGTTGCAGGTTTACTTTATTATAGGAAATTTATCATTTTATCTATAGAAATTAGATTTATATTTAAACTCCTTTATGACCCCCCCCTCAAGATAGTAATAAAAATCAAAAAAATAGTTCAAACTATTATTATTTTTTATTTAGTTTTTAATGAGGTTTAGAAGTTTAAAAGAAATAGTTATAGAATGCCATTCGTGGTTTTAGATTATCATTAAAATAAACTTACAAAGCAATATGCACTTTTCCAGATGATTTTTAACAAAGAATGTCAATATAATTGACTTTGAATTTTTAAGAGCAGCCTTAATGACATACAGCAACATATAAAAGAGCTTCAAGACATAGGTAAACAAAAAGATTCTATGGAATTTTATAGAATGTCTAGGTTATTAAGCTCGAAAGGATACTTATTAAATTCTATAACCCTGTTATTTGAAGCTATTGGGTATTACTGTGCAGAAAGCTTTGAATGTTTTGGCAATAATGTAAAAATGCACATTGATGCCTTTAGAAAAAGTAAAAATTTCAATGCCTATGATCTAACACACGAGTCTAGAACTTTTGTAAAATGGATGGAATTAAGAGATGAAAAGTACCTAAAAAAAAGTGGTGCGGCATACTATGATATAAAAAATAAGCTGGAGAGCATAAGAACCCTTGGTAATTTTAGAGATTTTATAAAAGAGGCCGAAAAACTAAGAAATAATCTAGCTCACGGTAATGCAAGTGAAAAAATAGAAGATTCAAAAAAAGAGCTCACAAAATTGTTAGACAAATATAACTCATTTTGTATAGTGCAAAACATACTGGGAAATAAAAAATGAAAACTCTTTTTATTTTAATGAATCACACTCTAACACCAGAACAAGAAGAAGATGCGAGAGAAAATTTAAAAATTATGAAATTTATAAATATAGCTGACGCAAAGTGGAGTGACATAGATCCGTTTGAAGAAAGTGTACGAAATATCATAAATATCTACAAAGATAGACTTACGCAGCAGGCTAGTGCTGGAGATGTGTTGTTAGTTCAAGGTGACTTTGGAGCAACATATAACATGATAAAATTTGCAAAAAATATGGGTTTAAATGTCGTATATGCGACTACAAAACGCATAGTAAGCGAATATATAGAAAACGGAAAAGTTGTAACGAAACGAGAATTTAAACATGCAAGATTTAGAGAATATGAGGATTTATAATGGCAGAGTTAAACAATAAAACATTAGTTATTTTTGAAATTTTAAAAAAATTATTAAAAAAACGAGAAATTTATCCATCAGATGCAGAGCTTTTAGACGAATTTGGCATACAAGAAAGAACGCTAAGAAGATATATAGAAGAGATCAAAATTTTATTCGAGGATTCATTTATAGTGGAAAATAAGCTTGTAAAAAATGCCAAAAGACCTATGGGTGTGTTAAGAGTGTCTGATAAGAATAAAGACATAGTCGTCGTTTTAGAGTATCTTTTAAAAAATAGTGATAATCTAGGCTGGCTAATCGCTTTACTAAACGAAAACGATCCTAGCTTATTGAATGATTTAGATAAATATGAAAAAGAGGTATCTAGACAGCTACAAGAAAATTCAGATATATTTTTATTTAAAACAAATCCTTTAGAAAATTTACAAGATGAGCCTAGCAAAAGGTATTTGAGTGAGCTTCGTAATGCAGTTGCAAACAGAGAATACCGAGATATTAAGTATAAATATATCGGTGAAGTCGAGAATTTAACCGAGTGGGTAATATGTGCTGTTGTAGAATGCATTGTATGATCTATTGAAATAATCCAGGTTGTGTATGAAAAAACAGATAGTCTAAAGGAATAAAACGAGAAAGTTAAATGCTGAGTGTGTAGTCTCATATATAGTTAGATGAAATGAGAGCTATATTTTAAAGAATACATACAAAACTAAAATAAAAACAATAGATGGGGGGAGTCGCTACTAAATAGGCTATAGTTTGGCTTTGCGGGAATGATTTTTATTTGTTTTTCTATTCTATTTAATTTGGGTAAGTTTATGAAAATAAAATTTTAGATGGTGACGAGTTGGATTAAAGACCTATTTATGGGATTTATAAAAGAAATAGTCACAATTGAACAATTTCTATGAGCTAAAAACCTTGGCATAGAACATGCAGTTATCATAAGAAATTTGTTACAAGATAGTTTAAAAGGGTTCGTGATAATTTTCGTGATAATTAAAGGAAGATATGCTCCAATTTCAGTCTTATTTGTATGATATTATAGACTTTTAAATGATAAGCACAAATATGGACATGTTTTTTGTTGATATAGAGTAAACATTAAAAGAAATTTGTTGTAATTTTGGAGTCGGATAATCTGAGTTAGGGTACTTGCTTATATTATGAGGTAACTTAATATAAAAATAACCGATAAACCATTAAAGAGTCTTGGTAAAAAGATAAAGCTATTTTTGAAACAATCGGTAATTAGGCGAACCATTGTTATAATAGAGGTGCAAAATATGAACTGAGTATGAAGCATCTGAATTGCGATAGAAAGTATAGTGATAAAGTAAAAATGGTAAGGAAAAATTTAAATAAGCTTGAGAGATCAGTTAATGTTTGATATCAAGTTTCGTCTTGGCGCATTGAAATGTTTATATAAATTTTTATTACCAACAATAAATTCAATAAAAATGTATACTATAGGCAAGCCCAAAGCATCAAGAAGCAATTTTAGTGGCTGAATTTTTCGTAAGTTAAGTATCAAAATCATATATTTTGTAAAATCAAGGGATACACAGCAAATGTTGTGTATCAAAAGAGAAGTAAATTATTTTTTTAAGTTTATGTTATTTATATGACCATGTTTAATTGCTGAAAAATGCGCTATAATGCACAAAGAGTAAGAATATGTAATTTGACAAAGCTTGAAAAATAAGTATGCTATAGTTTAAATGCTGATGTTATATGGACCTAGGGATAGGTCGTTGTTATGGACTAAATAGAGAAGAATAGTTGTAAAGATGTGAGGGCAAAAATTAGCAAAAAGATACCAAGAAAGTCAAAAGAGATAGAGGGCAAAGGAACTTGCCATAATTTCAAGGATTAACAAGTAATTTATTGTGGCTTAATGTGAACATAATTGAAACCCGTAAATCAAAGATGAGAAATTAAAAGTGCTAACTCTTGATCTAAAAAAATAGAAATGAAGTTCACGATAAATTAATATAGCTTTTGTATTATTGTAAGGTAAAATAAGACTTATCTGATAGAGATTGTGGATTGGATAAATTAAAAACTCTTTTGGGATATAATAATTTACTTTAAAATGGTGGTTAAAAATATGAGAATAGCTGCAATAGACCTTTTTTGTGGAATAGGAGGACTTACTTATGGGCTTAGTAAATCAGGAATAGACGTATTGGCAGGCATTGATTTTGATGAGAGTTGTAAATTTGCTTATGAACAAAACAATAATGGAGTCTTTATACATAAAAATATAAGAGAAATAAAAGGCGAAGAAGTCAATGAGCTGTTTGGAAATACTGATATTAAAATTTTAGTAGGATGTGCCCCTTGTCAACCTTTTTCAACACATCGGAAAGACAAAAAAAATAGATCTTCCCATAAAGATTGGGGATTATTATATGATTTTTTAAGGCTAGTAAAATTTACTTCTCCACAAATAGTATCTATGGAAAATGTTCCAGAGCTTAAAAATGAGAAAGTATTCGCTGATTTTGTTGATAATTTAAAAGCACAAGGATATAGGATAAATTTTAAGATTCACGATGCTAGCGATTATGGTGTTGCTCAAAGGCGAAAACGGCTTTTACTTTTAGCTTCTAAATTTGGTGATATTGATTTTGTAAAATCAGAAGAAAAGAAACTAACAGTTAGGGATGTGATTTATAAAGTTGACAAAATAAAAGCTGGTGTATATGACAATCAAAAAGATTATCTCCACATAAGCCCCATGTTAACTCATATAAATAAGCAAAGAATAAAACAATCAAAACCTGGCGGTTCATGGCATGATTGGGATGAAAAATTATTGCCAAATTGTTATAAAAAAGCAAGTGGTCAAAGTTATAAATCTGTTTATGGTAGAATGAGTTGGGATGACGTTGCCCCAACTTTAACTACACAGTTTATAAATTATGGTACGGGAAGATTTGGGCATCCAGAACAAGATAGAGCAATATCGTTACGCGAAGGAGCGTTGCTTCAGTCGTTCCCACCAAAATACGAATTTATAGATAAAAATGAAAAGATATGTATGCGAAAGATTGCTAGACACATAGGTAACGCCGTTCCACCAAAACTAGGGGAACACATAGGCAAAAGCATCTTGGAACACTTAAAACAATATCAAGGAAATATAGATGGCGAAAATTAGTTTTTCAACAGCAAATCATGCAGTGGCTCATTTAGGTAGAAATTTATATAGTACCACTCCTCCTGCATTAGCTGAACTCGTTGCAAATTCGTATGATGCTTATGCAACTAGAGTTGATATAAAGATAGAAAATTCATATATAGTTATCGCTGATAATGGCAAAGGTATGAATATTGATGAGCTAGACCAAAAATATTGCAAAATAGGTAATCCAAAACAATCAGAAGAACCAATCAATAATCTACTAATGAGAAAGCCTATGGGTAAAAAGGGAATAGGAAAGCTAGCTGCTTTTAGTATAGGCAATAAGTATGAGGTTTTTACAAAAACAAAAGGTTCTCAATATTGGATAAGCTTTATATTAGATTACAATGAGATGCTTAGAAATAATCCATACAATACTGAGATCAAATTATTAGATAGATTGCCTAATGAATATGCGGATTATATAAATTTTAATTCAGGATTTATAGTTAAGATTTTTGATTTAAGAAGAAAATTTACCTCTATATCTGAATCAAATCTAATAAGTCAATTATCAAAAAGATTTTATTTAACTTCTAATGATTTTTCTTTAAAAATAGATAATGAAGAGATAGAACTATCTAAAAATTCATACTATAACGATTTGCAGCTTGTTATGTATTTTGGGTATAAAAAAGACGAAATTTATGCCATGTTTGATAATGCTAATATTAAAATAGAAGAATTTCTAGATAGCGGTACTGAAATTTCTAGTTACATAAGAAACAAAAAAATAAAAGGATGGATAGGTAGCGTAGCAAAACCAAAAGATCTATCTAAAGACGGTAATGGAGCATTTGTAATAGCATATATGAATAATAAAATTGCTGATGAAAATATTTTTAAAAATAAACTTGATGCAAGACTAGCTTCACAATATATAGTAGGAGAAATTCATGTTGATTTTTTAGATACAGATAATGACCCAATAACATCTAGTAGACAAGGGCTTGATGAATCAAATGATGAAGTAAAAAAATTTATTGATAATATGGATAAGGTCAGAAAAAAATTTATTTCTATGTGGGATAATTTTAGGGTTAAAGATGCTGTAAACACGTTGCCAGAGAGAATCAAAAACAATGAAAATTATAAGGAATGGTTAAATGGATTAACTGAAGATGAGAAAACAATAAACAATAAATTATTAAATTTATTTTCTGCAAAATTAAATGATGATAGTGAAATATGGGATAAAGAAGTGGATGCTATGGTTACATCAATTGCCAATGTTGTAAACAATATTGGCATTAATGAAATAAATAATGACATTAATGAAGCGCAGGGAAATACAGAAGCTCTTTTTCGTCTTATGTCGAAATTTATGCAAAAGATAGCAAAAGCAGAACAAATACAAACCGCAGATATTATTAATTATAGGCTAAAAGCCATAGATAGACTTGAAACATTAATGGATAACCCTGAAAGTGCCGAAAAGGTATTTCAAGAACATTTATATGATAATCCATGGCTAATAAATCCATACTGGAACACCAATAATGATATCAATTTTGATAGAATAAAAGAAAAGTATATAAAAATAAGAGATAATGATGCAGACAAAGAAAAATCTGGTCGTATAGACATATTGATAAAAGTACAAGAAGAGAGATATCCTATCATAATAGAATTAAAGAAAAATAACCCTAAAGATCATGCGAGAGTTACCTACTCAAGTTTATATGATCAAACTAGAAAATATAAAAAAGGATTAAAACAAAGTTTGACTGAACCAAATAAAAATGATATAAGACTTGAGGACATCAAAGCAATATGTATTGTATCTGAATTTACTGGTACTGATGGATCTCTTAAGATTGATATAGACGAAGGTGAATTTAAAAAATTAAGAGATGATAATACTTATATATACACATATGCTGAGTTGCTAGATAATGCAAAGAATATGTATAAAGAATTTATGAATGTCATAAAAAAACAAAAAATAATTCCAAATTTATCATAAACTATAACTTTTACAGCGTTAATTAAAAATTAACGCTGTAAAAAACCAAAATATTCCATGTTTTTTATCTTTGATATTTTACGGAATATTTTTTCTAAAATTCTCTATTAAAATTTACCAAGTAAAATTTAAAAATGTTTTTGAATATACCAAAAACATCGCCGACATCTTTCACCATCCAAAATTTGAGCGTATAGACATGAGAGGGCGCGTGAAAAACCTAAAAAATGTCTACCGAACGCCTTCAAACATCGCTAGGTGCGCATTTGAGATCTTGCAAAAGGACTCTGCGATAAATGACTACTATAAAAAGAGCTTTTATCTCAGTCATGACTTCATCTCAGACATCCAGTGTATTTTGCAGGATGGTAGCATAAAAGTGGTCGAGCTTGATGAATTTAGTGAGCTTAAAAAGTGCCTAAATTCTTTGCCAAATGGCGAAACAAGTGTCGTTTTAAGTAGCAGTAAGGTCGCTGTAAGTGCCATAAAAGAGAGCGTCTTGTCAGAGGGTAAAAATGTAGAGGTTTTGACGATACAGTCCATTAAAGGCCTTGAGGCGCAAAATATCATCATCCACAACTTTTTACCGTTTTTGCAGACTATATATAAAAATGAAAGAGCGCTTTTTTATAGAAAAATTTACGTCTTGCTAACTAGAAGCCGTGAAAATTTATATATCTCACTACCTAAAAATTTGGATGAAAATTTGCCAGATGAGATAAAAAAGGTGGTAGAGATCATCAAAAAATATACAAATTTAACTCAGGTTTTACCAGAGCCAGATGATGGCAAAAAGACAAAGTCCAGCCTAAAACTGGCCTTATAGAGGCCAGTTTTAAGAGATGTAAAAGAGGGAGCCGAGCTAGTGGTGGCAGGCAGTCAGCTCTTTGCCATCATAGCCGGGCTATTTGCATAGTAAATTTTAATGGCAGCCGCAGCCACAACCACATCCGCCGCTTTGTTTTATAGCGTCAAAAACGGCGTCGTAGTTTGGCTCCTCGGTCACTTCAGGGACGATTTGCTTGTGGATGATGACGCCATCTTTGATGACAAAGACCGCTCTTGCAAGCAAGCCTTTTAGCGCCCCGTCACTCATCAGCATGCCGTAGTTTTGGGCAAATTCTCCGTATCTAAAGTCACTTCCCACGCGCAAATTTGCTATGCCCTCAGTCGTGCAAAATCTCCCCATCGCAAATGGCAAGTCGTTTGAGATGATGCTAAGTTTTACTCCGTGTTTTCCAGCTACTTTTTCGTTAAATTTACGTGCTTCTGCCGCGCAAACGCCAGTATCTAGTGAAGGCAAGCAGACAAGCACCTCTATGCCGTTATTTCCGCCCACGCTAAATTCGCTAAGATCTTGCGCTACGACTCTTGCCTCAGGCGCATAAGAGCCGACAAATAGCTCGTTTCCGATTAAATTTACCTCACTGCCTTTAAATTTTGTAGTTGCCATGATTTCTCCTTATTTTTTAGCTTTTTTAAACGCTTGATCAAGGTCGGCTATTAGATCATCGACATTTTCGATGCCGATGGCTAAACGAAGCAAATTTTGCTTTATGCCGATCTTATCTAGCACCTCTTTTGGATATGCCTCGTGCGTCATCGTTGCAGGCCTGCAGATAAGGCTCTCTACGCCGCCAAGGCTCACTGCTAGATCAAAAATTTCTAGCGCTTTTACAAATTTATTTACATCATATTTTTCATCAAGCTCAAATGAGATAAGAGCGCCGATATCGCTTGCTTGAGCTGCTTGCATCTTTGCCTCTTGCTCGCTATATGAACCAGGGAAATGCACCACGCTAACGGCGTCACTATCCTCTAAAAATTTGATGATTTTATGGGTATTTTGCGTTTGTCTGTCAAACCTAACGCTAAGAGTTTTAAGCCCACGTATTAGGTAGTATGCGTCCATCGGACTGATGATGCCACCAAGCGTATTTTTAGCAAATTTGATCTTTTCAGCCAAAGCATCATCGTTTAGCGTGACGATACCAGCGATCACGTCAGCATGTCCGCCGATATATTTTGTGGCGCTATATACCACGATGTCAGCTCCGTGCTCAAGCACTTTTTGATAGTAAGGCGTCAAAAATGTATTATCCACGATGACTAGAGCGCCCTTTTTGTGAGCGATCTTTGAAATTCTAGCGATATCAGTCACTCTTAAGAGAGGATTTGAGGGAGTTTCGATGAAGATAGCTGCCACGTCGTCGCTTATGTCATCTTCGCTTAAAAAATTTAGATCATCTATAAATTCGCTCTTTATGCCGTGACTCTCAAAAACAGTCGTGACATACCTATAAGTGCCACCATAGACGTTGCTATTTAGCAGGACTTTTTGCCCTGTTTTTATAAGGCTAAGTGCAGCTGCTGTTGCTGCCATGCCTGAACCAAAGCTAAATGCGTATTTGCTACCTTCGACTTTAGCAAAGATATCATCAAATGCTTTTTTTGTAGGGTTGTTGCCACGTGAGTAGGCAAATTCTTGAAAATTTTCAAGGTCATCTTGCACGAAGGTGCTAGCTAAAAATACTGGCGGAACGACCGCTTTGTTTGGGTTGTTTTTGGCTTCGATGCCTTTTACGACGAGAGTGTCTAGTTTCATAAATTTCCTTTTTAAAAATTTACGAAATTTTACATGATAAAAATTAATTTTCCCCAAACCCACCCAAAATATAGCCAAACCAGTAAGTGGTAGTAAAAGTGCTTTTTAAAATTACATTTGTAAGATTGCTAAGACTAAATTTAAGCTTTTGCTTGGTCTTCGCAAGCTGCCAATGTATGGTTTTTTACTCGCTTTTGGCTAAATTTTTACCATAAATTTTACTCTACTAGTTCAACCGACCAGTTTGCCTCCTGAAGCTTCATCTCAAGCTCTCTTATCTCTTTTGAAAGCGCATCCACTTGCTTTTGAAGCGCGGCCACATCGACTGTGCTTAAAATTTTGATCTCGCTATTTGAGTAAAGATCCACTTTTTGACTAGCACTCGTGGCAAACTCCCTAAGCACGTTTGCTTTTAGCGTTAAAGCGTCCTTTTTAGCGATCATCTCAGTGAGGCTCATGCCATCAAATTTAGCACTTGAGTTTGTTAAATTTATAGAGCAAATGAGCCTAAAAAGCTCGCTTGTTAGCTTGTCAAGCTCTTTTAAAAGAAGCTTTGGATCCTCGCTTGGACTTTCATTTTCCTGCGTTTTTGCATTGCTAAGTAGCCTAACTTTTAGCTGTTCGATGCGCTTTTGCGTGTCAGATCTTAGGATGAGAGCCTGAGCTAGTTTCATCATTTTTCCTTTTTGGGTATTAAATTTTTAAATCATCTTAGTATCTTTTGGGTTATAATTGATTTAAAATTTTATTTAAGGAAAAGCTATGAAGTACGATTTTGACACATTAGTAAGCAGAGAAGGTACAAACTCATCAAAATGGCGTATGAAAAATGACGTTTTGCCGATGTGGGTTGCAGATATGGACTTTAAGGCTGCACCTGAGATCTTAAGCGTCTTGCAAAAGCGCCTTGATAACGGCGTCTTTGGCTACTCGTTCATCCCAAAAGAGTGGAACGAGGCGATAAAGAGCTGGTGGCAAAGACGTCACAACGTGAGCTTAGAGAACGAATGGATGTGCTTTTGCACTGGCGTCATACCGGCCATCTCGACTGCTATTAGGAGATTTAGCAGTCCAGGAGATCAAATTTTAGTGCAAGCGCCTGTCTATCACGTCTTTTTTAACTGCATCAAAAACAATGGACGTGAAATTTTATCAAACGACCTTGTTTATAAAAATGGCTCTTATGAGATCGACTTTGAAGATCTCGAGGCAAAGCTAGCTCAGCCACTAACTACTATGATGCTTCTTTGCAACCCTCACAATCCAATAGGCAAAATTTGGGACAAAGAGACGCTTAAAAAGATAGGCGAGCTTTGCTATAAGTACGATGTTTTGGTTATCAGCGATGAAATTCACTGCGACATAACTGACCCTGGGCTAAACTACGTGCCATTTATCAGCGTTAGCGACGAGTGCAAAAACAACTCCATCACGTGCATCTCGCCTACAAAGGCCTTTAACATAGCTGGCCTTCAAAGCTCGGCAGTCATCACGCCAAATGAAAAGATCAGATCAAGGCTAAATGCTGCTATCAACTACGATGAGGTCGGCGAGGCAAATGCCTTTGCGATCATCGCCGCAATCACCGCTTTTAACGAGGGCGAGGCGTGGCTTGATGAGCTTAGAGAGTATCTTTTTGAAAACAAAAATATCGTCGCAAACTTCATAAAAGAGCAAGGCTTACCAGTGAAGCTCTTGCCATCAAGTGCGACTTATCTTTTGTGGCTTGACTGCAGTGCGTTTTGCGAGGATTCGAGTGAGTTTATGAATTTCTTGCGTGATAAAGCTGGACTTTGGCTAAATGACGGCAACGCTTACAGAGGAGATAGATTTTTCCTTCGTATGAATATCGCAACGCAGCGTGAGAGGGTGCTCGAAGGGCTAAAACGCTTGCAAAATGGTATAAATTTATACACTTCAAAGAGATAAATTTTGGCTGGGTGGCTTTGGAATTTAAGCCGCCTTTGTCTGATACAAAATATCTACTGGGGCATTTTTGACCTCACACATTTCTTAAAGATCAAAGTAAGTTTTCTGATAAATTTAAAGTCTAGCGAGCCTATGCTTGTTTTTGGTTACTTTAAATTTAAGCATGGAGTTGCTTGGTCGTAGTAAGAGAGGTCGTAAAGCCAGTTTTTGCTATTTTTGATATCTCTCTAGCATGCCTTGGAGCGTCAAAAGAGTGTCATGGCCGCGTTTGGGAATTAAGTAGCTTTCGCTCATAAATTTAGTAGTTTAAATTTGAAAGAGAGAAATTTAAGAGCGAGATAGTCATGCCGATCTTGATTTACATTAAAATTAAGCAAAGCTGTTAATGCGAATACTTGAGTTTATTTTTCAAGCACCAAAGAGTGTGGTCATCTCGAGTTCAAAGCGACTTTTTAAATTTAAAGACGCGATATCCATTTTGGTTTTGTGGTGATAAATTTAAAGTGAAAGTGACCCAAAGAAAATAGAGCAGGCGACAAAAACAAGCATTTTACGCCTTTTGAGGTAGCAAATATCGCGCCTCCTTATCATTAAATTTAGCAATAGAAATTTGAGAGCGAAATAGTTTGTGCTAGTTTTAAATTTAAGCGAATGTCACTTGCCAGAACAAGAATTTGAGCCGTTTAAAATCGTATTATCTTTCAAAAAGTGATTTTGCTAATAAATTTGATGATTTTAAAGTTTATATAAAAACAGAAATTTAAAGATGAGTTAGCTTATGCTGGTTGTAAATTTATAAAAAGGTCATTTGCTAAAGTGGGAATTTACGCTCTCGTTTAAAATGATAAATTTGATAGTTAAATTTGAATAAAAGTAGAAATTTTAAGGCGGGAAAGTCCCGCCAGATATTACTTATGTAGCTCTTTTGTGTAAAACTCAACTGAGCCAAGACCCTCTTTTAGCGCCCACTCGTAAGCTTTGCTTACAAATTCCCAGTTTATGTTCTCATAGAAAGTCTCTAGGTATTTTGGACGAGCGTTGAAGTTGTCGATGTAGTAAGCGTGCTCCCAAACATCAACGACTAGAAGTGGCACTTTGCCGTCGCTCACTGGAGTTTTTGCGTTGCTAGTTTGCACGATTTCTAGCTTTTTGCTGCTTGGATCAAATACAAGCCACGCCCAGCCTGAGCCAAAAAGCGTTGTAGCTGCCTTTAAAAACTCTTCTTTAAAGTTTGCAAAATTTGCCTCGATCGCAGCTTTTAGCTCACTTGACATCTCGCTTTTTTTAGCGATGCAGTCCCAGTAAAAGTCGTGGTTATAAACTTGAGCGACGTTGTTGTATAGGCCGCCTTCGCTATTTTTTAGGATTTCGTAAAATGATGCGTCAGCAAATTTTGTATCTTTTATGAGATTGTTTAAATTTGCAACATAGGTCGCGTGGTGCTTGCCATAGTGGTATTCACAGGTCTTAGCACTTACTACTGCATTGGCATTTGCGTCAAACGGAAGTTTTCTTAGTTCAAACATAATAATTCCTTAATAATAAAATTTGTTATCTCGCATTATAGCCACAAAATATTAACAAACAAAATCTCTTAAAATTTAACCCAAAAATAGGGCTTTTATAAAAGCTAATTTTTTCATTTATAAAAGATGAGCAAATTTTCTTTATAAATTTGTGGTTAAAAGAGTGAAATTTATATCCTAAAAGAGCAAATTTGGCTTTGTAAAAGAGAGAAAAGTAAATTTAAATTTCTCTAAATGTAAAAAATAATATAAAAATATGTGTAGAAAAGTAACAGATAAGCACTATAAAAATGATAAATAAATTTTTACGTTAAATTTACAAAGCAAAAACTATCCATTTTAGATCAAAAATGTTACAAAAATACACATATAAAAATAAAGATATGTGAATTTATGAAACAAAATTTCTAAATTTTTATTTTTGAAATTTATAATGCACCTATCAAAACTATTACAAAGGATGAAAGATGAAATTCTTACAAGCTTTACTTTTTACATGTGCCATCAGTGGCTTAGCATTTGGTGCTGATAAGGTCTATACGATCAAATTTGCTCACGTTGTCGCAGCTTCTACGCCAAAGGGCAAGGCGGCTGACTTTTTTGCAAAGCGTGCTGAGGAGCTAAGTGGCGGCAAGATAAAAGTTCAAGTCTTCCCATCAGCGCAGCTACTTGATGATGATAGAGTTTTTGGTGCGCTAAAGCTTGGCAACGTTCAAATGGCAGCTCCAAGCTTTTCTAAATTTACACCTATCGTGCCGCAGTTTCAGCTATTTGACCTGCCTTTCATCTTTAAGGATGCAGACCACCTTCACAAGGTTCAAGATGGCGCAGTTGGCGAGGAGCTAAAAGGCCTTGTGACTAAGAAAGGCTTTGTAGCGCTTGATTACTGGGATGCTGGTTTTAAGCACTTTAGCTCAAGTAAAAAACCGATCCTTGTGCCAGAAGATGCAAAAGGACAAAAATTTAGAATCCAAAGCTCAAAAGTGCTTGAAGAGCAGATCAAAGCGATCGGTGGCAACCCACAAGTTCTGCCATTTTCAGAGGTTTATTCTGCGCTTCAACAAGGCGTAGTTGATGCGACTGAAAACCCACTATCAAATTTCTATAACTCTAAATTTCACGAGGTTCAAAGCTCTCTTACGCTTTCACACCACGGATATCTAGGCTATCTAGTTGTTATGAGTGATAAATTTTGGAACAAACTACCAGATGATCTAAAAGCAAATGTAAAACAAGCTCTAAGCGAGGCTACAGCTTACGAGAGAGAAGAGACAGCTAAAGAGGACGCTCACGTCATAGCCGAGCTTGAAAAATATATAGCAGAGACTAAAAAGCTAGAAATTTTCAAGATAGACGACGCACAAAAAGCCGAGTGGGAGAAGACTATGCAGGCTATCTATCCTAAATTTTACGATGTCATCGGCAAAGAGCTTATAGAAAAAACAATCGAGACAAAATAATGAAAAATTTCATTAACGCTCTTGATATATTGATAGTCTCGCTCAATAAGACTATCGCCGTTTTAGGGCTAGCTAGTGGAACGCTACTAGCCTTTGCCAACGTCGTGGCTAGATACTTTTTTGACAAAAGCTGGTCATGGGCGAGCGAGCTATCAAACTACTTATTTATTTGGTCGGCGTTTTTTGCCGCAGCGTATGGCTTTAACAAGGGCATCCACGTGAGCGTAACTATCTTGGTGGAGAAATTTCCACCAGCGCTTGCAAAGGCGTGCCTGCTCTTTTCGCACATTTTAACAACTGTCTTTTTGATATTTATCGCGATTTATTCGGTTGATTATCTTAAAATTTTGCACGAGATCGAGCAGATGATAATAGACCTTGGCATACCTCAATGGGTCCCTATGCTAGTGCTTCCAATAGCCTTTGTCACAGCTAGCTACCGCTCGGCTGAAAAGGCTATCAAAGTAGCTCTAACTCCAGCAGCAAAGGTCGTAAGCAACGAAGCGCACGAGCTAGCTCATGGTAGCGTAGTCAAAGACTAAGGAGAAAAAAGATGACAATAGCATTTTTATTTATCCTGCTTTTTGCACTGATGCTAATAGGCGTGCCAGTCGCGGTTTCGCTAGGCACAAGCACCGTTTTAACGATGATATTTTTTACAGATATCGACATCGCTACGATCCCGCAGCTAATTTTTGATGGTATCAATAAATTTTCGCTAATGGCGATCCCGATGTTTATCTTGGCTGGAAATTTACTAAGCAAAGGCGGCTCAGCAAGGCGTATCATCGACTTTGCAAAGTCTATGGTCGGACACTTGCCAGGTGGCTTGCCTATGAGTGCGATATTTGCCTGCATCATCTTTGCAGCTGTCTCTGGAAGCTCACCTGCGACAGTTGTGGCTATTGGTTCAATTATGTTTGCAGCGATAAAAGAGGCTGGCTATCCAAAAGAGTACGCAGTGGGCGGCATAACTACGGCTGGCTCGCTTGGAATTTTGATACCACCTTCAGTTGTTATGATAGTTTATGGCGTAACGGCAGAGGTAAGTATTGGCAAGCTCTTTATGGCAGGCGTTGTGCCAGGTCTTATGCTTGGTGGCATGATGCTTGTGCAAACCTACGTTGGCGCAAAAAAGCTTGGATTTAAAGCGACTAAGGCTGAGCCACTTAAAGTAAGAGTGCAGAAATTTGCAAAAGCATTTTGGGCACTTCTAATCGTCGTTGTGGTTATTGGTGGAATTTATGGAGGCATATTCACTCCGACTGAAGCTGCTGCAGCAAGTGCGGTCTATGCGCTATTTATCTCACTTTTTATCTATAGAGATATAAAGATAAGAGACCTTTGGGATATCTGCCTAGACTCAGCCCTTACAACAGCTATGATATTTTTCATCATCGCAAACGCCGTTGTTTTTGCCTATTTGCTAACTAGCGAGCAGATCCCGCAAGCGATCGCTTCGATGATACTTGATGCAAATATCGGCATGATAGGATTTTTGATATTTGTAAATATCTTGCTCTTTATCATGGGTCAGTTTATGGAGCCTTCAAGCGTTATCATGATCATGGTGCCGCTCTTACTACCGATAGCTACGCAGCTTGGCGTTGATCCTATACACTTTGGCATCATCTTGGTTGTAAATATGGAGATAGGTATGGTCACTCCGCCTGTTGGACTAAATTTATTTGTCGCAAGCGGTCTTACAAATATGAACTTAAAAGAGGTTATCATGGCGTGCTTGCCATGGACGCTAACCTTGTTTTTTGGTCTTATCTTGGTTACTTATATACCACAAATTTCACTTTGGCTACCAAACATAATGTATGGACATTAAAATTTAGAGGCCCAGGCCTCTAAATTTATCCTCTTGGATCGTAATCTGCACTCATAACGATATTTTTACCATTTCGCTTACCAACGTAAAGTAGCTCGTCAGCTTGCTTGATCATACGCTCGATATTTACCTCAGTGTTGCCACTATGCGCCACGACACCAAAGGTCATCGTCGCTATGATCCTATTGTTTTCAAATTCAACGACATTTTGATTAAGTGTCTCTCTGATACGCTCTAAGATGCTAACTGCTTTTGCCTTTTTAACATCAAAGATAACAGCTAGAAATTCCTCTCCGCCAAATCTTGCAACCCTATCTTCATTTCTAAAAGCGTTTTTGAAAATTTTAGAAAGGCTCTTTAGCACTTCATCGCCTGCTCCGTGTCCGTAGGTATCATTTATCTTTTTAAAGTTATCGATGTCACACATCACGATAGCAAAGTCATTGCCGTCAAATAAATTCTTTTGTCTAAAAATTTGTTGCATCGAAGCGCGGTTTAAAAGCCCAGTTAGTGGGTCGTGGTTAAAGACAGCCTTAGCAGACTCTTTCTCTTTTAAGATGCCTAAGAATATAAATAAATTTGAGCTCTCTAGTAAAAATGATGTTAGGACGGCAAACACGCAAGATGCAGTTAGGTTAAATACAAAAAATATCTCTTTATATAAAGTATCATCTTTTACTGGTATATCTATCACTAGATAAAAAAGCAAAAATGCCGCGATATCTAGCAAAGAGATAAGTCTGCTTAACATTTTAAAACTAACTGATAAGAAAAAGAGGCTAATTGTTGATGTTAAAAATAAAATTTCAAAGCCCCAGCCCAGTCCAAGGATAAAGACGCAAAGTGAGGCATGGAGTAAAATTTCTGCTTGCAAGATAAACATCACGATCTTGTTATTCTCTTCGCTATCAAAGAGTATCTTTAGTGCAAAAAGATATATGCTAACAGATAGGATGTTTGCCACAGTTAAAATTTCTTCGCCCATGAGGCAAAACATAACTAGGTAAAAAACATGTACTAATAGGGCTGAAGAGACGATGATTTTGTGTGAGATATAAAGTGAAAGTTTAGGCATTGCCATAGTCTAAATGTCCTTTTTTTAATATGGCATATTCTATACGGTCTTTGCCATTTTTCTTACCTTCATATAGCTTTTTATCGGCTATATTTATCACCGTATCCATATCTATATTTATACCACTTGCGCAAAGAACTAAACCAAAGGTCATGGTTACTGAACTTTTGTCAGGCAGTTTTACCTGCGCTATCCTTGTGCCAAGTCTGGTTTCTACTTTTTTTACGTCTTCAGTTTTAACATCGGGCAAGATAACTAGAAATTCCTCTCCACCCCACCTACAAATGACATCATTTTCTCTAAATGTATCTTTTAAAGACAGCGCTATCTCTTTTAAAACCTTGTCACCCCAGTCGTGTCCGTAGGTATCGTTTATCTTTTTGAAGTTATCTATATCTCCTAGCATAACGACTAAATTCGTATCACTACTATTTTCTCGAAGCTCTATAAGCTTATTTTTTAGTGTATTTTCTATTGAGCGTCTATTAAAAAGACCGGTCAAAAAGTCATACATAGAAATTCTCTCTATATCTTCTTTTTCTTCACTGATCTGTTTATAGCCACTAGATGCGATCGCATCAGCAAAACTAGATAATCTAAAAACAAGTAAAAAAGTAAATGCAACACTTAAACAGATGATAAAGCGTTGAATTTGTTCAGAAACTACCACCGAAGAATCTTTATATGAAAAATAGAGCCACAAAAGCACTAAAAGCTCAAGGATACTAATCAAATATGTAACTATCTTTTTATTAAACGCTAAAAAGTAATTGATAAAAATTACTCCAAGTATAGTTATCCAAATGCCACAGTTCCAGCCTATATTAATAACGCCAGCAATAACAACAGCAGTTGTATTTATATGGAAAAGGGCTGATATTAGATACCTTTTTTTAACGTCAAATTTTAGCCTTAATGGTATATTTATGCCAAAAAACAAGAGACATATAAAAACAATCAATAGGCTTTCACCAAAAAAACCAAATACTAAAATAGCAATTAAATTACTTAATATCGCTACGTTTAATATCGTTTTGTAAATGTCATCGATAGCCTTATAGCTATCTTGCTCTATAAATTCCTGTACCAAGCATCCTCTCCGTTAATTTCGTCCATTAAATTTAATTAGACCATTTTAATACGAGTCGTAACTATCCTCATCCTCATCGCTATCTTCATAGTTGTAGTCATTTTCGTCGTAGTTATAGTCATAGCTATCGCTACTATCCTCATCCTCGTCGTTAAATTCAGAGTAGTCTTCTTCTACCTCTTCGTAGTCAAAATCATCACTCATTTTTCTCTCCTTAAATTTTATCTTTGATATTTTCGATATACAAGCTTTGGCTTGGGAATGCAAAATTTAGACCATTTTGCTTTAAAATATCCATAATTTTTAGCATTACATCTTGTTTTACGTCTAAAAAATCTCCCCAAACGATAGTTTTTGCAAAGCAATAAACTAGGATATTTATCGAGCTATCAGCAAAGTCATCAACCACGACAAATAAATTTGACTTATATCCAGCGTAGTCATCAACTGAGACTATGTTTTGTCTATATTTTAGCCCTCTTTTATTAGCTGCGATATCTTCGCTTTTAGCGATATCTGGGTGATTTATCAGCATATTTTTGATGTCATTTACACATTTTTTGATCTCTTCTGTAGTTGGACCATACTCGATGCCAATAACCATTCTTATGCGTCTTCCGACCTTTCTTCTGCTCCAGTTTCTAACAGGATCGCTTGCTAGCTTTGAGTTTGGCACGAAGATAAGGGCATTATCAAAGCTTCTAACAGTTGTTTTTCTAAAGCCTATCTCAACGACTGTGCCCTCGATATCACCACAAACTATCCAGTCGCCTTGTGAAAATGAGTTGTCAAAGAGCATCATGACAGAGGCAAAGAAGTTTGCGATGATGTCTTTAGCAGCGAAGGCAACAGCAAGACCACCGATACCAAGTGAGGCGATGAGCGCTGAGATATCAAAGCCAAGCTTTTGAAGGATCAGTAAAAGTGTGATGATTAGCACGATCACATAGATCACTTTCAGTGCTAGGTTTATCACCTCTTTGCGCTTGCTTTTTTGCGCGATTTTGTCGATTATAGCGATACCGTAGCCATTTAGTATGGTTAGGACAAGCCATGAAAATGCGACTATATATATGATAGAAAAGATATTTGCTACCATTAGAGGTACTGGCACTGGGTAAAATCCAACGCCGATACAGATGTTTAGCGCATAGATGATAAGAAGTGCTGAGATCGGCTTTTTCACGATATCAACGATCTGATTTTTAGCCTCTTTTACCCCTTCGCCTGAAGCGACGAGTGACATCACCCAGTAGGTGAGCTTGGCTAAAATTCTAGTTAGCGAGACGAAAAATAAAAATATCGCAACGATAACAACGATCTTGCCGATGTTAAATTTACTTGAATTTATGTCAGTTGTTTTGTTTATGTATTCGACTGCATCGACTAAATTTAGCTCAGACAAGAGCATGCTTGAGCTTAGAAGATCGGCGTTATTTTTAAGGTAGGTTAAAATTTCTTCTTGCGTCTCTTTTTTCAGCTCAAGGTCAAAAAAGGCGTTGTCATAAGAGCCTGAAGTGTCATTTAGTGAGTCTTTTAGATCTTTTATACTCACATAAGAATTTGTCTGTAAATTTAAAAGGCCATTATCTATCACATCTCTTATAGAATTTGCCTTAGCCCCCTTTTTAAAGACCTCTTCAAGGCTGACAAGCGCTGAGTAATAAGCAGAATCAACCTTCATCTTCTCAAGCTCGATGGCGCTTTGGATGTAGGCATCCTTGTTTGACTGCTTTTCTAGTCTAGCTACCTTTTTCTCTAGCACCTCTTTTTGCAGATTGTATTTATTGATATCGCTTTGGGTTAATTCGATCTGCATGATATAGTTTGGTATCTTTTCTAAAAGATCGCTCTTTTTCTTTTGAAGAGTGATCAAATTTGAGTTATCAACCTTTGAAGCGTTTATATCTTTTTGTTGAGATTTTATGATATTTATCTGGCTGTTTATGGTTTGAATTTGATTTGTTATGCTGACGATATCGTCTTCTTGCGTTACGTTGTTATCAGCGCCAAAAAGAGTTATGAAAGAAAGCAGGATAATGGCTAGAAATTTACGCATTTTCGCCTCTTTTATCCGCTAGAAGCTTAAATGTGCCCTCTTTTAAATCGTAGCTAAAAATTTCGCCAGTTTCTATGATGTAGTGCCAGCCGTAAATTTGAAGCTTGCCGCTTTCATACTCCTCTTTTACATTTGGATAGGTCATTATGTTTTCGATCGAGTTTATCACGTTTAGTCTCTCGGTTAGCCATGCCATTTTGGCTGGATCGTCGCTTGTAAATTTAAGCACTTCTCGCTTGATAGGCTCGATTAGCCTGATCCAGTTTCTAACGTTTGGAGTGTTTTTAAGCTTCTTTTCATCCACATAAAGTGCTGCGCATCCGCCACAATCAGAATGCCCGCAGATGATGATGTTTTTTATGTTTAAAACTTCAAGCGCATACTCAATCGCTGAAGTAGTCGCCAAAAACTCTTCACTCACTCTATATGGTGGCACGATGTTTGCGATATTACGCACCATGAAAAGCTCGCCTGGTAGGCAGTTTGTTATCAAATTTGGCACGACCCTTGAATCCACACATGATATGAAAAGCGTGTGCGGATCTTGTTTGTGTTGCAGACTTTTAAAGAGCTCTTCGTGCTCTAAAAAGCCATCTTCCATAAATTTTACTGCACCTTCAAGTATTGAATCATCCATAAAATTTATCTCCATTTTTTATATTTTTATCGCGATTATAGCAACTTTTATTTAATCAAAAAAATGCCCTTTAAAACGGACTTTAAACTAATATTTTTTATTAAACTTCTTTTTATATATTGTTTAATTATTTTAGGCTAAACTCACCGAAAAAATTCATAAGGAGAAAAAATGAGTTTGTATGATAGAAACTACGCTAAGCAAAATCAAGAAGAGCTTGCGTATTCTCAAAGCTCACTAAGCACTTTTATAAAACAAACTTATCAACTTTTTGCAGCATCACTACTTTCAGCTACTGCTGGCGCTTATGTAGGTATTAGCATTGCTGGCGTTTTTGCGGCAAATAGATTTTTGTTTTGGGGACTTGTGATACTAGAGTTTGTGTTACTTTTTGGTCTAATGGCGGCTAAACGCAAAGAGGGATTAAATTTAATACTTCTTTTTGCATTTACATTTGTAAGTGGTCTTACGCTAACTCCGCTACTTTCAGCGATCCTTGCTATGCCAAGTGGCGCTAGTATCGTAGCTCAGGCATTTGGTTTGACAACGGTTGCATTTGGTGCATTAAGCGTCTTTGCGATGAATACAAAACGCGACTTTACAACGATGGGCAAGATGCTATTTATAACTTTGATAGTTATCGTTGTGGCAGCGATCATCAACATTTTCGTTAAAAGCACGATGTTTCAACTTGTAATCGCAAGTATTTCATCGATCTTATTTAGCGCTTACATACTTTTTGATACACAAAATATCATCCGTGGCAACTACGAGACACCAGTTGAGGGCGCAGTTGCTTTGTATCTTGATTTTGTAAATTTATTTACATCATTACTACAAATTTTAGGCATTTTTAATAGAAATGACTAATGATGAGCGCATCTACCGAGTGATAGATGCGAATCTAAATAGGCTAAAAGAAGGGCTTCGCGTCGTTGAAGATATAAAAAGATATGTCTTTGATGACGCCAAGCTCGCCTATAAGATAAAATCTCTCCGCCACAAGGCAAAGATCCCACAAAAAGAATTTTTAAAATTTAGAAATTCACAAAACGACGTCCTTAAAACCAGCACAAAAAGCGAGCAAGAAAGATCAAATTTAGACGAGATCATCACTGCAAATTTCAAGCGTGCCCAAGAGAGCGCTCGCGTGCTTGAAGAGTGCTTTAAGCTTATAAATTTAGATCAAGCTGAGCTTTTTAAAAGCATAAGATACGAGCTTTATGAGCTTGAAAAAGAACTTTAACTAAAAATTTAAATCTTTTCTTGTATAATCGCAAACTATTTAAAAAATTTAAAGGAAATTTCGTGAGTTTAATATTTTTAATCTTGCAATTTGTTCTAGCTGTCGTTATCACGATCGCAGTTTTACTCCAAAAGAGCTCATCTATCGGTCTTGGAGCATACAGTGGAAGCAACGAGAGCCTTTTTGGAGCAAAAGGACCAGCTGGGTTTTTAGCTAAATTTACCTTTGTGGTAGGCGTTTTGTTTATCCTAAACACACTTGCACTTGGATATTTTTACAACAAAGATCTAAAACGCTCTATCGTTGATAGTGTCGATAGCAAATCTCTAGTCGTACCAAAATCAAACGACGTGCCAGCAGCTCCTAGCGCACCACAAAATCCAGTAAAATAACAATGATAAAAACGTTTTTAGCGTCACTTTTGACGCTAACGTTTGCTTTGGCAGACGCTCACATCCTAGTTTATCACCGCTTTGACGATCCAAGGCACGTTAGCACAGATATTTCTATCCAAAATTTAAGAGAGCAGTTTGAATACTTTAAAAACAATGGCTTCGAAGTTGTCAAGCTATCAAGGCTTGTCGATGCGGTAAATGCTGGCGAACCGATCCCTGATAACTGGATCGTTATCACCGTTGATGATGGATACAAAAGCTTTTACAATAACGCTCTTGAGCTTTTTAAAGAGTATAACTACCCATTTGCTTTGATGGTCTATGTAGAGGCAAGCGCGAACAAATATGGTGATTATCTAGACTTTGATCAGATCAAAGAGCTAGAAGCTTACGGAGAGATCGGCTATCACTCATACGCTCATCCAAGGATGACTAAACTTAGCGATGAGGCCTTAAGAGAGGACTTTCAAAAGGGCGTTGAGACCTTTGAAAAGCATATGGGTTATAAGCCTAAATACTTCGCAGTGCCTTACGGGGAGATCGATAGCAGGGTCGTCTCTTTGGCAAAAGAATTTGGCTTTTTGGCACTTTTAAATCAAAACTCAGGCGCAGTTTCAGATAAAAGTGACGTTTATGATCTTTACAGAACACCAGTGATGAATGGCACAAAGATAGCGCTAACTTTTAATAGCAAATTTTTAAATGCTCAGTGGATATTTCCAGAGGGCTATCCGCAAAACAATGCGATCGACAAGCTCATCATCAAGACCGACACTAACGCAAGTGAGGGCAGTTTTTTCATGACTGGTTTTGATGGCTTTAGAAAAGTACCTATGACAAATGGCGTTTTTGAGTGTAAATTTAACCCACCACTTGATAAACGCAAAGTGTTAATGTCGCTAAAAGTAGATCATCACAGAAGCACAAAACTTCTAATAAAGGACACCAATGCTAAATAAAATTTACGATACCCAAAAAGAGGGTTGCGAAAAGGCGATCGCTTCATTAAAGCGCGATTTTACAACGCTTAGAACTGGCAAGGTAAATATCAACATCCTAGATAACGTTATGGTTGATTACTACGGCTCGCCAACTCCGCTTAATCAAGTAGCCACCGTGCTTACAAGCGACGCTTCAACTATCGCTATCACGCCTTGGGAAAAGAGCATGATAAAAGCGATCTCATCAGCCATCCAAGCTGCAAATATCGGCGTCAATCCAAACAGCGACGGCGAGAGCGTTAAGCTATTTTTCCCGCCTATGACCGTTGAGCAACGCCAAGAAAACGCAAAACATGCAAAAGCTATGGGCGAAAAGGCAAAAGTTAGCATCAGAAACGTGAGAAAAGACGCAAACGACGAGGTCAAAAAGCTTGAAAAAGACAAAGCTATAACTGAAGACGAGAGCAAAAAGGGTCAAGATGAGGTTCAAAAGATAACTGACACCTACACCGCAAAGATCGACACTCTCGTAAAAGAGAAAGAAGCCGAGCTTTTAAAAGTATAAATTTCATTTAGAAATTTGCCCCTTTGCAAATTTCTAAACCCCCGTTTTAGCCACGCAATGTGGCTAAATTTCATCCTTTAAAGGACGACCTTGCATATCATCACCGAGCTAAAAGCTGCATTTGCTGATAAAAAAATTTTGCTACTTACCATTTTGGCGTTTAGTCTGCCTACTATTTTTCTTAGTTCAAGTCAGATCATTGAGGATTACAGAGGATTTTGGCTGCTTGAGCCGCTACTTTTGGTCGCTATCTATCTAAATAAAAGGCAAATTTTACTCCCTTTATACTTTTTGATATTTGGAGCTAGCCTTTACTTTTTTGGCCTTAAGCTAAGCGGTCATGCCAGCGATCTTGTGGCACTTTATCTCATGGCTTTTGTGCTTTTATTATCTTTAAATTTCGCCAAAGATAATGAAAAATTTATAAGCGAGAGCCTAGCAAGACTATTAAATTTACTCATCTCATTTGCCCTTTTTCACCTTTTTTTTCTTGGCATTTTTGCTGTTTGTGCGGGGCTTAACTACCTATTTGGGCTGGAGCTCTCAACCAGCCACAGGACACAGAGGCTCTACTTGACGCTGACCTCTTTTGGTCTGCCATGTCTATTTCTCTTTTTTGAGAGCAAATTTAGCGAGTACAGACTCTTAAATTTCATCAAGATCGCCATAAATTTCATCCTAAATCCCCTGCTCATCATCTATGTGGCGCTTTTAAATTTATACTGCATTTATAGGCTTATTTTACTTGAGTTGCCACGCGGTGGAGTGGCCTATATCGTGCTTGCCTGCTTGATCGCTGGCTTTGTTTTAAGAGGGCTAAATTTACTTATCAAAAGCCAAATTTATGATCAAATTTTTAAGCTCTTGCCACTTTTTGTCATCTTGCCTAGCGTTTTGCTTTGGTGGGGCATCATGCACAGAGTCGGCGAGTACGGCCTAAGTGAGCCTAGGATCTATCTCATCGCCTGCGTGATATTCGCAAATTTGAGCTATTTTGTGATGATATTTTTTAGGGATTTTCCTTATAAATTTCTAGCATTTTTTATGGTATTTGGCATATTTTTCACCCATTTTGTCCTTGATACGAAGCTGCTTACCATAAATTCTCAAAAAGAGCTTTTACTAAGAGAGTTAAGGTCGCTAAATTTGTTTGATAGTAGCGGCTTGCTAAGTGGCGACGTGAGTAAGATCGGCGAAGAGAAGCTTTACTTTTTGCAAGATAAATTTGACTTTTTAGTAGAAAACGGCGATAAATTTGCACTAGAAAATAAAAAATTTATATCAAATTTAGAGAGTATCTCAGAGAAAAAGTGGCAGGTATTTAGCATTAACTCAGGCAATATCGGCATAAATGTCAAAGAGGCGACCATAAAAAGCGTAGTCTCAAGCAGCACAAATGGCGATGAGCTCGTTATGCAGCTAGATAATGAAAGAGTTAGTATAAATATGCAAAAGCACCTAGAAAAAGCGCTTGCGAGTTTAAATTTAAAGCCAGACGGCGACTTTGGCGCTGAGGTATTTGAGCAGCTAAAAGAGCAGCTTTTGATCCTTAAAGTAGGCAAAAGGGTCTTTGTTCTGCGCTCTATGGAAATCGTGCAAAAAAACGGAGTTTATAAATTTTACGGCGCAAGCGTGCTTTTTTATATGGAGGATGCGCAGCTAAAATAGCGAGCCCTGCGTGAGTTTTGGCTTTATGACAAAGCTTTTTCTATGAAAGTCTGAGTAGCCAAATTTAGCTATGGCGTCTATGTGCAACTTCGTGCCATATCCCTTGTGCCCTGCAAAGCCGTATGCTGGATAAAATTTATCCCAGCCGTTCATCAAGCAGTCACGGCTTACTTTTGCTAGGATGCTGGCTGCACTTACGCTAGCTACCTTGCCGTCAGCCTTTATCATCGTGGTTATACCCACGCCGTAGTCTAAATTTCCATCGTAAATGATCTCAAAGCCCTCAAAATGCGCCTTAAAAAGCTTGAGCGCGCGCCTTAGGCACTCACTTAGCCCAAGCTCATCTATCTGGGCGTTTGAGAAGTAGGCAATAAGGAAATTTGAGCTTTTTGTGATCTCTTTAAAGAGCTCCTCGCGCCGTTTTGCGGTTAGTTTTTTGGAGTCGTTTAGGCCAGGAATTTCACTATTTAGTACGCAAGCAGCCACGCTTAGTGGTCCAGCTAACGCCCCACGTCCAGCCTCATCGATACCGCAAATTTTAGCCATTACAGCCCGACTTCATCGCTAAAGTAAGGTCTTAGCTCCTCAAGTGGCACGCTGATTTGCTCCTCGTTTAAAAATGTAAGCCCAAGCGGCGAAAGCACGAAGTTGTCGCTCACGCCAGCGGTTGCTAGGACTGCTTTTAGATGTTCATTATTCATATCTTTAAAAATTTGCTTTAGCTTTAGCTTTTTGTTTGTTGCAAGCGAGATCACCTCGCAGTTTGTTTTTTCGTTTTTATAGGTGCAAACGCTCTTGATCTTGTCGTTGATGTAGTAGATCTCTTTTAGGCTCTCATACTGGTTGTTTGGCCATTTTTTGCGCTCGCTTTTTAGGTCGTAAAACTCTGCAAGAAGCTTGTTTTTGTATTTTTTGGCTGAGTCTTTAGCGAATATGTCGTTAGTGATCGCTTCATATCTCGTGCCGTTTGACTCGGTCATTTGGATGCCGATATTTAGGATTTCATACTCTTTTTCTTCTTTTACGGTGGCGTTGTAGGCTTTGTTTTTGACGATTATCTTACCTTTTAGCTCGCCGTTTTCGTTTTTAATGTCTAAATTTATCTTGTCTGAGACCGCATTTAGTGACGAAATTTCACTGCCATTTTGCTCAAAAGAGCCCTTTTCATAGTCGTATTTTGCGCCGTCAAAAAAAATGTGGCCGCTTATCTTAGGTGGGACTTTAAAGCTCTTGCTTTGTTTGAAATTTTCAAATTCATCTTTAAAATAGTTCATATAAACTTCAAATTTCACACCATTTGCATCGCCACTAAATTTATAAAATTTAGCCCAGTTTTCGTGGTTTATCTCGTAGCCAAAAAGGCTTGCAGCGATGAATAAGATCCCAAAAAATGCTCTCATGTCCGTCCTTTATAGTTTTTTTGATTATAACTATTTTATCTCTAGTCTTTTAAAATGATAATCAAACAAAGAGTTTAAATTTATAAACCTAGGCTCCACCTAGAAAATGGCAAGATCTCGCACTTTATCCCCTCGATGCTTTGCTCAGCTTGGTTTGCGACGCTGATGATTTGAAGTTTGCTAACGCCTAGCTCTTTTAGGCTTGCATGGAGTTTTTTAAATTTCAAAAAGACGATCTCAGGCGCAGAAAATGGGACGCAGATGATCGCAAGCTTCCTTTTAGTAAGGAAAAAATCGATCTCTTTTGTATAGTAAATTTCATCTTTAAATTTAAGCAGCTCACAAAAAACGACATTTGCAAAGACAGCCAAAAAGTCCTTTTTTAGGCACAAAGTGTTGCGAAGGGCGAAATTTGTAAAGTAAATTTTCTTACTCGTGCTACTCTCATCTAAATTTGGCACAAACTCCACGTATCCGCTCTCATTTAGCCAGCTTATCACGCCATAAACGCTATCTTTTGAAATTTTCATCTGTTCTTTTAGATTTTTATAAATCCCAAAGGCGCTTATGGTGTCGTGGCACTTTGTCGCGCACTCTTTTAGGATAGCGATGCTTTGCTCGTTTAAATTTGCTCTTAAGAGATGCTGCAAGTGAGCTGTGACCTCGCTGGAGTCCAAAAAGGCGCTTGCTATCTCGTTACCATGGGCCAAAAAGTAGCTAAAAAGCAGGTCTTGGTCCAAATTTTTCTTAAAAAATAGTATAAATTCCTCGTAGTCAAGATAGTTTAAATTTATGCGTGCAAAGCCCTCAAGCGAGAGTGAAAATTCCTTGCTTGTAAGGATGATATTTTCAAGTGCAGCGTCCTTTAAGAAGTCTAAATTTACAAGATCAGCGCCTTGTAAATTTTCAACTGCGAGCACCTTTATCTGGCTGTTTTTTTCTAAAAACTCTTTTAAATTTGCTAAAAGCGAGGCTCTATCTATCCTTATATCGTCTAAATTTATATAAAGTCTCTCCTCGCTTTTATAATGGCTCAAAAACTCATAAACAAGGGCTGTTTTACCACTTGAAATAGCGCCTATTATAAGCGTCCTTGGCGAGATAATCTCATATTTTCTGGGGATAAATTTAGCATTTTTAATGGGTGCTTGATAGAGCGTTTCTAAACTTTTCAAATTTGACCTTTTTGACTTTCTGAAATTATAGCCACTTCCTTTTAAAAAGGAATAATATTTAAATCTATATTATATTTGTAATTAATTTATTCTTAAGGGGGGGGCAGTAGAATGATTTGCTTTTTGAATTTACAAAGGAGAAAATATAATGAAAAAGCAAATTTTAGCTTCAGTCTTAGCCAGCGTGTTGGCCACAAGTAGCGTATATGCTTGGGGCTTTGGAAGTAGTAGAGAAAAGCCAAATTATGATTATAGCGGTGAGAAAGAACTAATATCATTAAGCTCTTTCTCAGAAAAGGGTTTAAGAATTAATGATGCAAAATATTGGTGTTTAGATCAAGGCAATGATTTAGGTTGCCTTTGGCTAGATAAACTAGAAGCTTTAGCTAGTAAAGATATTAAGAAAGTAGCAAATTTTTATGAAAAAACAGTGCCAGAATATTGCTATGATAAAAAATTCGCTCCAGCTTGCAGAATACCAGCGTTTGATTTAACTAGAGATAAAATTGTATATTTCGCTAAAAAAAATCAAAATACTAGCACCATAGACACAGATTTTGCAAAAATAATTACTACCAAATCAGGAGCAGGGCTTCAAATGCTTGAGCATGGTTGCAACGAGCTTAAAAGTGGGTATATATGTAGAGATTTACGTGAAATATACAAATATCTCGATGATAGAGAAAAAACAAAAGAATATAATGATAAGATAAAAAATAGAGATAAAAAATGGGACTCTGTATTATATGATAGTAATCACATGTGATATATATATAAAGATGCGTCAGGATGGAAAAATTTAGAGTATCTTAAATAGCTTCTTATTTTACTACAATGTTTAACCAACATTGTAGTAATCTACAACATACCAAACAAGTAATATAATCCCAATAGCAGCTAAAATCAATTCTCCAGTGGTGCATTTTTGAATAAAATCTTCAACTATCACACGAAAAGAAAATATTTTTTAATCGCCTTGTAAGTAAATATTGTTGTATAAAATAAAATTTAAGCACTCTATATACTTTCCTTATTAAAAGGAAATAATTAATCAAAATTCAACAAAAAATAGCGTTTTTCTTGACAACTATAATAGCTTTTTTGTAAAATCGCAGTCTCTTTACGAAAGACCTATGTCTTGCTCGTACGATCGCTTGATCCTATGCGGGTTATTTTGATGTAAAGAGGTCGCGAGTTTGCGACAAGTTCTTTTTAAAGGAAAACACATGGAAAGAATCAGGTTAAAGCTAAAAGCTTACGACCATAGAGTTCTAGACCGCACTGTTGCAGCAATCGTAGAAGCTGTCAAACGAACAGGTGCCGACGTTCGTGGCCCGGTACCAATGCCTACAAAGATCAAACGCTATACAGTCTTAAAATCTCCACACATCAACAAAGACTCACGTGAGCAGTTTGAGATGAGAATACACGCTCGTATGCTTGACATCGTAGCTGCTACTCCAGAAACTGTAGATAGCCTAACAAAACTCGACCTAGCTCCAGAAGTTAATGTCGAAGTTCGTGCGATGAAGTAAGCGGACAAAAGGATAAGAGTATGGAATATATTGTAGAAAAAATAGGCATGAGTAGAACGATTGCCACGAAGAGTACGCCAGTTACACTGCTTAAGCTAGTTGAGGCTAAAGTATGTGAGATCGACGAAAACAAACGTGCTATCGTAGCGTATGCCCACACTAAAGCAAACAACAAAGCTATCGCTGGTCAGCAAAAGAAATACAATCTGACTGCAGAATTTAACAAATTTGCTACGCTTGAAGTAGCTAATAGCGAAGTTGGAAACCTAGACTTTACACCATTAAATGAGGCTAAAATTTTAAAAGTTAGCTTTAACTCAAAAGGTAGAGGCTACCAAGGTGTGGTAAAAAGACATGGTTTCGGTGGTGGTCCAAAAAGCCACGGCTCACGTTTCCACAGACGCCACGGTTCAATCGGTAACTGCGAATGGCCAGGTCGTGTTCAACCAGGTATGAAAATGGCAGGACACATGGGCAATGAGAAAGTTACTGTTAAAAACGAGCTAATAAGCTTTGACGCTCAAAATGGCATCGTAGTTGTAAAAGGTTGCGTTCCTGGTCACAATGGTGCAATGGGTAAAATAAGGATTGTAAAATGAGTAAAATTCACGTACTAAACGATAAATTTGAAAATTCAGGCGAGTTAGAGCTTCCTGCAAGCTACGCTGAAGTAAATCCGCACAACCTATATCTTTATGTAAAATCTTACCTTGCTGGTATAAGAGCAAATTCGGCTCATACTAAAAGCCGTGCTTTTGTAAGCGGTGGTGGTAAAAAACCATGGAGACAAAAAGGACGTGGTGGTGCAAGAGCAGGTTCAACTAGAACTAACGTTTGGGTAGGCGGTGCAGTTGCATTTGGTCCAACAAACGAGAAAAACTATTTTCAAAAAGTCAATAAAAAACAAAAAAGACTAGCTCTTGAGTACGCTTTGGCAGCAAAAGCACAAGATGGTAAAATTTTCGCAGTAGATAGCATCTCAATCGAGTCTGGAAAGACAAAAGATGCAGCTAATATCATCAAAAATTTAAAAGTAAAAGATGCGCTTATCGTTAAAGATTTACTAGACGATAAAACACTACTTGCTTTTAGAAATTTAGCAAACTGCTATGTAGTAGATGCAAATGAGGTAAATGCTTATCTTGTCTCTACATTTAGTTCGGTTATTATTGAAAAAGCTGCACTAAAAACTATAACAAAAGAGGGCTAAAATGGCGGATATAACTGATATCAAAACAATTATTTATACAGAAAAAACTCTAGGCCTTCAAGAACAAGGCGTTGTTGTTATCCAAACTTCACCAAGAGTTACAAAAAACAGCTTAAAAGCGGTTTTGCAAGAGTATTTTGGAGTAACGCCTGTTCGCGTAAATTCACTTAGAATTAGCGGCAAGGTTAAGCGTTTTAGAGGAAGAGCAGGCCAACGTGACGAGATAAAGAAATTCTACGTTAAGTTACCTGAAGGCGTAAGCCTAGAAAATACGGAGGCGTAAGATGGCTATAAAATCATATAAACCATATACACCTAGTCGTAGATATATGACTGGACTAAGCTCTGAAGATATAACAGCTAAACCAAGCGTTAGAAGCTTGCTTGTTAAACTACCTGCAACTGGCGGTAGAAACAACAATGGTCGTATAACTTCAAGACATAAAGAAGCAGGTGCAAAAAAACTTTATCGTATCATCGACTTTAAACGTCGCAAATTTGGTATAGAAGGTAAAGTTGAAGCGATTGAGTACGATCCAAACAGAAACTGCCGTATCGCTCTTATAGCTTATAAAGATGGTGAAAAGCGCTACATCATTAGACCAAACGGCCTAAATGTTGGTGATGTTATCGCATCTATCGATGAGGGCTCACTAGATATTAAACCAGGCAACGCTATGAAATTAAGATTTATCCCAGTTGGTACTATCGTTCATAACGTAGAGCTAAAACCTGGCAAAGGCGCTCAGATAGCTCGTTCAGCTGGCGGTTATGCTCAGCTAATGGGTAAAGAAGAGAAGTATGTTATCCTAAGAATGCCAAGTGGTGAGATGAGACAAGTACTAGCTGAGTGTATGGCAAGTATCGGTGTAGTTGGCAACGAAGACTGGGCTAACATCACTATAGGTAAAGCTGGACGTAATCGCTACCGCGGTATCCGCCCACAAACACGTGGTTCTGCTATGAACCCAGTTGATCACCCACACGGTGGTGGTGAAGGTAAGAAAAATTCAGGCCGTCACCCAGTTACTCCATGGGGTAAACCAACCAAAGGTGCTAAGACTCGCCGTAAAAAAGCTAGCGATAAGCTTATAATTTCAAGAAGGAAAGGAAAATAGAGATGGCAAGATCACTCAAAAAAGGTCCTTTCGTAGATGATCATGTAATGAAAAAAGTTATTGCCGCAAAAAATGCAAACGATAACAAACCAATCAAAACTTGGTCAAGACGTAGCACGATTGTACCTGAAATGATTGGACTAACATTTAACGTTCATAATGGCAAGAGCTTTATTCCTGTATATGTTACAGAAAATCATATAGGCTATAAACTTGGCGAATTTGCTCCAACACGCACATTTAAGGGTCATAAAGGCTCAGTGCAAAAGAAAATCGGCAAGTAAGGGGAGATGATATGAGTAAAGCAATTATAAAATTCGTAAGACTTTCTCCTACAAAAGCAAGACTTATAGCAAGAGAAGTTCAAGGTATGAATGCCGAGCTAGCACTTGCAAGCTTGCAATTTATGCCAAATCGTGGTGCTAAATTTATAGCAAACGCTATTAGCTCAGCAGTAGCAAATGGCGGATTTGAGCCAGAAGAAGTTGTAGTAACTAGTTGCCGCGTTGACGCTGGTCCTGTATTAAAGAGATTTAGACCAAGAGCAAGAGGAACAGCGAGCAAAATTCGCAAACCTACTTCTCATGTAATGGTAGAAGTATCTAAACCTGAAAAGAAGGAAGCATAATATGGGACAAAAAGTAAATCCAATAGGTCTTAGACTAGGAATTAACCGCAACTGGGAATCTAGATGGTTTCCAACCAAACAAAGTCTTCCTGAAAATATCGGTGAAGATTATAAAATTCGTGCATTTTTAAAGAAAAAACTTTACTATGCAGGAATTAGCCAAATTCTAATCGAAAGAACGGCTAAAAAACTTCGTGTAACCGTAGTTGCAGCTCGTCCTGGTATCATCATCGGCAAAAAAGGTCAAGATGTTGAAAACCTAAAGAACGAAGTTAGCAAACTTATCGGTAAAGAAGTAAATGTAAATATCAAAGAAGAAAGAAAAGCTCAAGCTTCAGCTCAACTTGCTGCTGAAAACGTAGCTATGCAACTTGAAAAGCGTGTCGCATTTAGACGTGCTATGAAAAAAGTTATCCAAGGTGCTCAAAAATCAGGCGCTAAAGGTATCAAAATTTCAGTTGCTGGTCGTTTAGGTGGCGCTGAGATGGCAAGAACCGAGTGGTATCTAGAAGGTCGCGTTCCGCTTCATACTCTTAGAGCAAAGATAGATTACGGTGTAGCTGAGGCTCATACAACTTATGGAAACATAGGTATTAAAGTATGGATTTTTAAAGGTGAGGTTCTTCAAAAAGGTGTTCAACCCGAGAAAACTGAAGAAGAAGCACCTAAGAAAACACGTAGAGCAAGAAGAGGTAAATAATTATGTTGATGCCTAAAAGAACTAAATTTCGTAAGCAAATGAAAGGTCGCAACCGTGGTTATGCGACTCGTGGAGCATCTTTGGCAACTGGCGAATTTGCACTTAAAGCTGTTGAAGCTGGTAGAGTAAATTCACGCCAAATAGAAGCTGCTCGTCAAGCTCTAACTCGTCACGTAAAGAGACAGGCTAAAATTTGGATTAGGGTTTTCCCTGATAAGCCACTTACAAAAAAACCTCTACAAACTCGTATGGGTAAAGGTAAGGCAGGAGTTGAAGAGTGGGTTATGAATATTAAACCTGGTCGTATAATATTTGAAATGGCTGGTGTTGACGAAGAGTTGGCTCGTGAAGCTTTAACTTTGGCTCTACACAAACTTCCTTTCAAATCAAAATTTGTAACGCGAGAGAGTGAAAATGAAATATACTGAGTTAAAAGATAAGAGCGTTGCAGAATTAAACGCGTTGCTAAAAGAGAAAAAGGTGCTTTTATTTACATTGAGACAAAAGCTAAAAACTATGCAGTTAAGCAACCCTAATGAGATTAGTGCTGTTCGCAAAGAGATAGCTCAGATCAACACTGCAATTAGTGCAACAAGACAAGGGGCGTAAAATGGCATTAAAAAGAGAAATTCAAGGTGTTGTTTTACAAAAAGCTGGAGATAAAACAGCTACTATTTTGGTAGAAAGACGCGTTATGCACCCAAGATACCATAAATTTGTAAAACGCTTTAAGAAGTATTTAGTTCATGATGAGAAAAATGAGACAAGAGCAGGCGATACAGTTGTTGCGGTTGAGTGCAGGCCACTTTCAGCTCGCAAGAATTTTCGCTTAAAAGCTGTATTGGCAAAGGGAGTTGAGTAATGATTCAAAGTTTTACAAGACTTGCAGTTGCTGATAACAGCGGCGCAAAAGAGTTAATGTGTATAAAAGTTCTTGGCGGCAGCAAAAGAAGATACGCTACACTTGGCGATATCATAGTTTGCTCTGTTAAAAAAGCTCTTCCAAATGGTAAGATCAAAAAAGGACAGGTTGTAAAAGCTGTTGTTGTAAGAACTAAAAGAGAGGTTCAAAGAGATAATGGTTCGCTAATCCGCTTCGACGAGAACGCAGCTGTTATACTTGATAGCAAAAAAGAGCCAGTCGGCACTCGTATTTTTGGACCAGTTGGACGTGAAGTTAGATATGCTAACTTTATGAAGATTGTTTCGCTAGCTCCGGAGGTTTTATAATGGCTAATGTAAAATTTAAAGTCAAAAAAGGTGATACTGTAAAGATCATCGCTGGTGACGATAAAGGCAAAACTGGTAAAATTTTAGCAGTTCTTGCAAAAAAAGGTCAGGTTATAGTTGAGGGATGCAAAATAGCTAAAAAAGCTATCAAACCAAGCGAAAAAACTCCAAATGGTGGTCACGTAAATAAAGAGATGCCAATTGATATATCAAACGTCGCGAAAGTTGAAGGATAAGAGATATGAGTAGATTAAAAGATAAATTTAACGAAACTATCAAGCCAGCTCTCGTAAAAGAATTTGACATCAAAAATCCAATGCTTATACCTGCGCTCGAGAAAATCGTGATCAGTGTAGGCGCTGGAGACTCTGCGAAAGATCAGAAAGTGCTTCAAAATATGGCTGATACCATTTCACTTATCGCTGGACAAAAAGCGGTTATCACTGATGCTAAAAAATCAGTTGCTGGCTTTAAAGTTCGCGAGGGTTTCCCTGTTGGTATCAAAGTAACTTTGAGAAAAGAGCAAATGTATGCTTTCTTAGATAAGCTAATAAGCGTTGCTCTTCCAAGAGTTAAAGACTTCCGTGGTCTTCCAAAAAATGGCTTTGATGGACGTGGAAACTATAACTTTGGTCTTAGCGAGCAGCTAATGTTTCCAGAGGTTGAGTATGATAAAATTTTACGAACTCATGGTATGAATATTACGATTGCTACTACGGCTAAAAATGATAAAGAGGCATTCAAATTGCTAGAGCTATTTGGTGTGCCGTTTGCAAAAGGAAAGTAAAATGGCAAAGAAATCAATGATAGCAAAAGCTGCACGCAAGCCAAAATTTGCGGTTCGCGGCTATACTAGATGCCAAATTTGCGGTCGTCCGCACTCTGTTTATAAAGATTTTGGAATTTGCCGTGTTTGCCTAAGAAAAATGGCTAACGAAGGCCTAATACCTGGTCTTAAAAAAGCAAGTTGGTAAGGAAGAGAAATGTTGAACGATTTAATATCAGATGGATTAACACGCATTAGAAATGCAAGTATGAGAAGACTTGAGACTGCAAAATTGCTTCATTCTAAGGTTGTTGAAGCTACTCTTTCTATCCTTACAGCAAAAGGCTATGTAGAGAGCTACAACGTTATTGAAGAAGGTAACAAGAAATTTATAAACGTAGTTTTAAAGTATGACGAGTACGGCAGAAGCGTTATAAACGAGCTTAAAAGGGTGTCAAAACCTGGTCGTCGTGTTTATCAAGGCAAAGACGACATTAAGCGTTTTAAAAATGGTTACGGAACAGTTATCGTTAGCACAAGCAAAGGCGTTATGAGCGGTATTGAAGCAAGTAAAGCTGGCGTTGGTGGCGAGGTTCTTTGCACCGTTTGGTAATAGTAAAGCAGCGTTTTGGCGTTGTTTTAAATTTAGAAATTTAACTTTAGCTAGGTGAAATTTTATATTTCGCCAAGGCTAAATTTAGTCAGGTTTCGTCAAATTTGACGATCAAATTTACGGCATTGTGGTGTTTATTCGTAAATGTAGGAACACCCTAGACAAGTAAAGGAAAAAAATGTCACGTATTGGAAAACAGCCTATCGCTATCCCAAGTGGTGTAGACGTTAGCGTTGAAAATAATGTCCTAAAATTTAAAAAGGGCAATCACTTAAAAGAGCTTGACACAAAAGGTCACGTTGATGTCAAGATAGAAAATGGTCATATAGTTTTTGCTCCAAAGGGCGAAGATCGCCAAAGCAGAGCTTACTGGGGAACATATAGAGCACTTGCTAACAACATCGTAACTGGTATCACTCATGGCTTTACTCGCCAGCTTGAGATCAACGGCGTTGGTTATAAAGCAGCTGCAAAAGGTAAAATTTTAGAGCTTTCTCTTGGTTTTTCACACCTTATCAACTATGAGCTACCAGCAGGCGTTGAAGCTAGCGTTGATAAAAACGTTATTACTATCAAAGGTGACGACAAACAAGTAGTAGGTCAAGTGGCTGCTCAAGTTAGAGGATTTAGACCACCTGAGCCATATAAAGGCAAGGGCGTTAAATATCTAGAAGAACGTATCATCCGCAAAGCGGGCAAGACATCTAAGAAGTAAGGGGCGGTAAATGACAGCAAAAGTACTAAAAAGAAAAATCGCTCTTAGAATTAAGAGAAAAAGAAGAATCAGAGGTAAAATTTCTGGTGTTGCAACTTGCCCAAGAGTTTCTATTTTCAAATCAAACAGGACTCTTTATGTTCAAGCGATTGACGACGTTACAGCTACTACACTAGCTGCAGTTGATGGTAGAAAAATAGGCATAAAAGCAAACAAAGAAGGTGCGGTCACTTTAGCTAAAGAATTTGCTAAGGCTTTAAAAGCTAAGAAGATAGATGTTGCAGTTTTTGATAGAAATGGTTATTTATACCATGGTGTTATTGCAGCATTTGCTGAAGCTTTAAGAGAAAATGGCATCAAGCTATAACCCAAAGGAAAATCGATGGAAAAATATAATAGAGAAGAATTTGAAGAAGTAATCGTCGATATCGGTCGGGTTACAAAGGTTGTTAAAGGTGGTCGTAGATTTAGATTTACAGCTTTAGTTGTTGTTGGTAATAGAAATGGCCTAGTTGGCTTTGGATATGGCAAAGCTAAAGAGGTGCCAGATGCGATGAGAAAAGCGATTGACGACGCATTTAAAAATATTATCCACGTTAAGATCAAGGGCACAACTATCCCTCACGATGTAGAGGTAAAATATAACGCAAGTAGAATGCTACTTCGCCCAGCTAGCGAAGGTACTGGTGTTATCGCTGGTGGTAGTGCACGTCCTATTATCGAGCTTGCAGGTATTAAGGATATCCTTACTAAATCACTTGGCTCAAACAACTCAGCAAACGTCGTTCGTGCTACTATAAAAGCACTTAGTTTGCTAAAAAGCTAAGAGAAAGGAGTTAAGATGGCATTAGAAAAATTAACACCTGCTGCAGGTTCAACTCATGCAACTAAAAGAATAGGTCGTGGTCAAGGCAGTGGCAATGGCAAAACTGCTGGCAAAGGTAATAAAGGTCAAAGAGCAAGAAAAGGCTACAATGAAAAAAGAGGTTTTGAGGGCGGACAACAACCACTTCAAAGACGTCTTCCAAAGGTAGGCTTTGCTTCTAAATTTGAAAAACCTTATGTTATCAATGTTGAAAAGATCGCAGCTATAAAAGAGCTTGCGGAAATTTCAATAGCAACAATAGCTAGCGTTCATAAAATTTCAAAGAGCGTTACTAAGATAAAACTAATCGGTGCAAGCGCAAAAGCTCTTGCTTCAAAGATCAAAGACGAGAACGTTAGCGTTAGCGGAACAAAATAATGGATAAAACACTGACCAACAAGATTTTAATCACGTTGGCATTTTTGTTCGCATACAGGATACTGGCTTATGTGCCAGTTCCTGGTGTTAATGTCGACGTAATTAAAGAATTTTTCAATTCAAACAATAGCAACGCCTTGGGTCTATTTAATATGTTTAGTGGTAAAGCCGCTGAGCGTTTAAGTATCATATCTCTAGGCATTATGCCTTACATCACAGCTTCGATCATCATGGAGCTTCTAGCAGCAACATTTCCAAAGTTAGGTCAGATGAAAAAAGAGCGCGACGGTATGCAAAAATATATGCAAATCATACGTTATGCAACTATCGTTATCACTCTTGTACAATCAATCGGCGTTTCTATCGGACTTCAAAGCTTAAGCGGTCGTGGTGGTGAGCAGGCTATCATGATAGATATGAATTTATTTATCGCGATCTCTGCTGTATCTATGCTAACTGGTACTATGCTACTTATGTGGATAGGCGAGCAGATCACACAGCGCGGTATAGGCAATGGTATAAGTCTTATCATCTTTGCGGGCATCGTCTCTGGCATACCTAGTGCGATCGGCGGAACTGTAAATTTGGTAAATACTTCTGAGATGAATTTCCTAACAGTTATCGCTATTTTGGTGATTATTCTAGCAACCATTGGTGCTATTATCTTTGTCGAGATGGGCGAAAGACGTATCCCTATTTCTTACTCAAGAAAAGTGATAATGGAAAATCAAAACAAACGTATAATGAACTATATACCGATCAAAGTAAATTTAAGTGGCGTTATTCCACCGATATTTGCTAGTGCGATTTTGATGTTTCCAAGCACTATTTTGCAGGCTAGCACAAATCCAGTAATCCAGGCTATCAACGACTTTTTAAGTCCAAATGGCTATATGTTTAATGTTTTAACATTTTTATTTATCATCTTTTTTGCGTTTTTCTACGCATCTATCGTATTTAACACAAAAGACATAAGTGAAAATTTAAAGAAACAAGGTGGGTTTATCCCTGGTGTTAGACCAGGCGAAAGTACTGCTAGCTATCTAAACGAAGTAGCTGGCAGACTAACTTTAGGTGGAGCTTTATACTTAGGTATTATTTCAACACTACCTTGGGTACTTGTCAAGACTATGGGCGTACCATTTTATTTTGGTGGTACATCAGTGCTTATCGTGGTTTCAGTAGCACTTGATACGATGAGACGTATAGAAGCCCAGTCTTATACAAACAAATACCAAACTCTAAGTGCAGTAGGTCTATAAAATGGCTATCACGCTAAAAAGACCAGCTGAGATAGAGAAAATGAGAGCGGCGAATAAGATCGTCGCTCGAACACTTGATCACGTTTCTACGATCATAAAACCTGGAATTTCCCTTCTTGAGATAGATAAAATTTGCGAAGATATGATAAGAGCTGCTGGAGCAAAACCTGCCTTTAAAGGGCTTTACGGCTTTCCAAATGCAGCTTGCATAAGCGTCAATGAAGTGGTAATACACGGAATTCCAAATGAGTACAAACTAAAAGAGGGCGATATCGTTAGTGTTGATATCGGCTCAAATTTAGATGGTTATTTTGGTGATTCGGCTAGGACATTTGGGGTTGGTAAAATTTCAAAAGAAGACGAGGCTTTGATCGCTTGCTCAAAAGACGCGCTATATTTTGCAATTGATTTTATAAGAGCTGGCATGCATTTTAAAGAGATTAGCTACGAGCTTGAGAAATTTATACTAGGTAGAGGCTATGTGCCTTTGCGTGGATATTGCGGTCATGGCATAGGTAAAAGGCCACACGAAGAGCCAGAAATTCCAAACTATCTTGAAGGAAACAATCCAAAAGCTGGACCAAAGATAAAAGAGGGAATGGTTTTTTGTATAGAGCCGATGATCTGCCAAAAAGATGGCACGCCAGTTTTAGGAAGCGATAACTGGAAAGTAACCTCAAAAGATGGTTTGAGAACTAGCCATTATGAGCATTGTATGGCGATAGTTAATGGCAAAGCTGAAATTTTAAGTCAAGCGTGAAATTTAGAGAAAAATTTAAAGAAAGGAGAGTTTGTGGCAAAAGACGATGTCATTGAGATTGATGGAAATGTTGTTGAAGCACTGCCAAATGCAACTTTTAAAGTTGAGCTCGACAACAAACATATAATTTTATGTCATATCGCCGGAAAGATGAGAATGCATTATATAAAGATAATGCCTGGCGACCGCGTAAAAGTAGAACTTACGCCATATAGCCTAGACAAGGGCAGGATCACTTATAGATATAAGTAAATTTGATTTTGTGGCAAATATGCTAAGTAAATTTAAAGCTGGTTTTGGATAAAATCCAAGATTTGCGAAAAGCTGTATGAAGAATTATTTTCAAAGTTCCCCACTTATTTTGAAAATAGTTGGTTTAAATTCTTTCTTTAGACCTGATGCAGCCCCTAAAAAAGTGGAATAAATTTTTAGGAGACTAAAATGAAAGTTCGTCCTTCTGTAAAGAAGATGTGTGACAAATGTAAAATTGTCAAACGTAGTGGCATAATTCGTGTTATCTGCGAAAATCCAAAACATAAACAAAGACAAGGATAAAGCATGGCACGTATTGCAGGTGTAGATTTACCAAACAAAAAGAGAATCGAGTATGGTTTGACTTATATCTATGGTATAGGTCTTTATAAATCTCGTCAAATTCTTGACGCAGCTGGAATTTCTTACGACAAGAGAGTTTATGAGCTTAGCGAAGACGAAGCAGCAGCTATCCGTAAAGAAATTCAAGAGCACCACGTCGTTGAGGGTGACTTGAGAAAACAAGTTGCTATGGATATCAAAGCTCTTATGGATCTTGGAAGTTATAGAGGTCTTCGCCACAGAAAAGGTCTTCCTGTTCGTGGTCAAAAGACTAAAACTAATGCTAGAACCAGAAAAGGCAGACGTAAGACTGTCGGTGCGGCTACTAAGTAAGGCAAGGGTTAAAGGATAATAAATGGCGAAAAGAAAAATTGTTAAGAAAAAAGTAGTTAGAAAAAGCATAGCCAAAGGTATCGTTTATATCAGTGCAACATTTAACAACACTATGGTAACTGTAACTGATGAGATGGGAAATGCTATTGCATGGAGTAGTGCAGGTGGCTTAGGCTTTAAAGGTAGTAAAAAATCAACTCCTTATGCAGCTCAACAAGCCGTAGAAGATGCTTTAAATAAAGCAAAAGAGCACGGCATTAAAGAAGTTGGCATCAAGGTTCAAGGTCCAGGTAGCGGACGTGAAACGGCTGTTAAGAGTGTAGGTGGTGTAGAGGGTATAAAAGTAACTTTCTTCAAAGATATCACACCTTTACCACACAATGGTTGCAGACCGCCAAAACGCCGCCGCGTATAATTAGAGAAAATTAGGAGAAATTATTATGGCTAGATATACAGGACCTGTTGAAAAATTAGAAAGACGTCTTGGTGTGTCTCTTGCGTTAAAAGGCGAAAGAAGACTTGCTGGTAAAAGTGCTTTAGAAAAAAGACCTTATGCGCCAGGACAACATGGACAAAGAAGAGCAAAAATAAGCGAATATGGCTTACAACTTCGTGAGAAGCAAAAAGCTAAATTTATGTATGGTGTTTCAGAGAAACAATTTAGAAGATTGTTTCAAGAAGCAGCACGCCGCGAGGGCAACACTGGTGCTCTTTTGGTTCAACTACTAGAGCAGAGATTAGACAATGTTGTTTACAGAATGGGCTTTGCAACAACTCGTCGTTTTGCTCGCCAGCTAGTAACTCACGGACATATTTTAGTAAATGGCAAGAGAGTGGATATCCCATCTTACAGAGTGGAACCAGGCTCTAAAGTAGAAGTTGCTGAGAAATCTAAAAACAATTCACAAATCGTTCGTGCGATCGATCTTACAGCTCAAACTGGCATCGTTGCTTGGGTAGATGTGGAAAAAGAGAAAAAATTTGGAATTTTCACTAGAAATCCAGAAAGAGAAGAGGTTATCATTCCTATTGAGGAAAGATTTATAGTAGAGCTTTATTCGAAATAATAGAGGGTATAAAGATGAGAAAGATTACTACATCAGCTTATATGCCAACTGAAATTGAAGTTAAAAGTGTTAGCGAAAATGTTGCTAACATTACAGCATATCCTTTTGAAGCAGGTTATGCTGTTACTTTGGCTCACCCACTACGCCGTCTTCTTTACACAAGTACGGTAGGCTTTGCTCCTATTGGTGTAAAGATAAAAGGCGTTAGCCACGAATTTGATAGTATGCGCGGCATGCTTGAAGACGTAGCGTTTTTTATTATAAATTTGAAAAAGATCAGATTTAAGTTAAAAAGCGGCAGTGGGCGTGAAGTTATAGAGTATAGCTTTAAAGGACCAAAAGAGATAACTGGCGCTGACCTAAATAACGATCTAGTTGAGATCGTTAATCCAGATGCATATCTTGCTACCATCAACGAAGATGCTGAGTTAAATTTCTCAGTTATCATTCAAAAAGGCATCGGATATGTTCCTAGTGAAGAGATCAGAGAAGAGATCGAAGACGAGTATATCGCACTAGATGCTTTCTTTACACCTGTTAAAAAAGCAGTTTATGAGATACAAAACGTCTTGGTTGAAGATGACCCAGACTACGAGAAGATCGTATTTACGATAACAACAGATGGTCAAGTTGGTCCAGTAGAAGCTTTTAAAAATTGTTTAGAAGCTATGTATCAGCAAATGTCAGTATTTAAAGGAATTTTAGATATTGATGTTAGCGCTCCAGTTGCTAGTTCAAGTGCAAGCGGCGAGTTTTCAAAGCTGCTTTCTAGTGTAGAAGATCTAAATTTAAGCGCAAGAAGTTTTAACTGTCTTGATAAGGCTGAGATTAGATTTATCGGTGAGCTTGCGTTGATGGACGAAAACGAGCTTAAAGAGCTTAAAAATTTAGGTAAAAAATCTCTTGAAGAGATAAAAGCGGTTATGGAAGAGATAGGCTATCCAGTTGGTGTCGATGTGTTAAAAGATAGCAAAGAGCAACTCAGAAAGAAAATAACCGAGCTAAAATCACAAATGAGTGCAAAAGAATAAAAGGACAATAGATGAGACATAAACACGGATATCGCAAACTTGGTAGAACGTCATCTCATAGATCTGCATTGCTTAAGAATTTAGCGATAGCTATCATCAAAAGCGAAAAGATAGAGACAACTTTACCAAAAGCAAAAGAGCTTAGAAGCTATGTTGAAAAGCTGATAACAAGAGCTAGAAAGGGCGACTCTAACGCTCACAGAGCAGTATTTGCTTCCTTGCAAGACAAAGAGACTACAAATAAGCTAGTTACTGAAGTAGCTCCAAAGTTTAAAGAGCGCAACGGTGGCTATACAAGGATCATCAAAACTCGCGTTCGCAGAGGCGACGCAGCTGAGATGGCTTATATAGAGCTAGTAGCTGAATAATCCCCAGAGAGCCTATCTGGCTCTCTTTTCTTTCTAAATTTATCTTTTTACGTTTTATAAATTTTTATTTTTAAAAAACTTTTTAAATTTCTCCTTTCTGTTTTCAAGTAAATTTACAAGTTGAAACGCTTTAAATTTTGACTTTTGGAGTGTTTGAGGTGATGGCACGTAGCTAATGCAAATTTATATAATGGCGTTAAACCAAAAAATAACTAGATGATCATGACGTAAAGTTTAATACACTCAAAATCCCTATAATATACCTATAAATTTTTAACTCTTTCGGGGGAGTTTTATAAAAAGCATAAAGATGTGGTTGAGAAATTTAAAAAGGCTCAGGACGAAATTTTAGACTACATCAAAGCAAACGAGGACGAGGCGCTTAAATTTACGGCCGAAGAGACCGGGCTTAGCATAGAGGCGGTAAAGAGCATGTATCCTCAGTACGACTTTAGCCCAAAGATCACGGCTGAAGATATAAAAGCGCTTGAGGCTACGCAAGAATTTATGCTTGAAAGTAAGATGATCGAGCAAAAAATAGATATAAAATCACTTCTACTAAACTAAATTTAAAGGGCAAATTTGCCCTTTTTTCTCACAAAAAACCACCAAAATTTAAAGCCAAAACGCCCCCTAGCAAAAGCCTAGAAAACGTTTGTTTGCACTTTATCTGCTATAATAGCTAAAAAATTTAAGGAAAAAATATGATCCCATTTAGTGATGAAGAGCTTTTAAAACCAGTGACTGCGAGTTTGCAAAAGGTGCTACCTATGCTTGAAAATGACGGCGGCGGCATGGAGCTACTTGGCATAAAAAATGGCAAAATTTACGTAAGGCTTACAGGGCATTGTCACGGATGTGCGGCTAGCACGACCACGCTAAAATACGGCATCGAAAGGCAGCTTCGTATCGACATTCACCCAGAGCTTGAGGTCATAAACGTCCCAATAGGCGAGGAATTTAACATTGATGGATTATAAAAAAGTAGGCATAAAATATTTCAAACGCTCTAAATTTAAAGATGCGATCTTTTACTTTTCGCTAGCCTACGAGAAGACACGCGAGAAGGATCTGCTATTTTTGATACAAATTTGCTCTCTTGGCGAGGAAAATGCCGAGGAGGCAAAGCTCTTGTTTGACTACTACATGGCGAAGGTAAGAGCCGGCGAGGACGACGAGGGCGTGGAGGAAATTTTAAAAATTTTAGAGTCCAGAGACGAGGAGAGCGAGTACTTTGAAGAGCAAGACGCGATCAGCTACGAGGACTTTAAAAGGGCTGTTTATAAGGACGGCAGCTTTAAAAAGGTCTTTGAAAACATCATGTTCTCAACCAAGGTGATGATCTCAAACAAAGACGATTTTTTGGAATTTTTAGGAAATTTGATAAAAAATGACTTCATCGATATGAGCATGAACTACCTTGAGAGTGCAGCGGTGATGTTTGGCGGCGACGAGCGTATAGATCAGCTTTTTAAAGAGATACAAAAAAGACAAAACGATGAAAATATCAGTAGAAAATAGCTTCATAACAGATGACTCAAACGAGTGCGAGCAGGGTGCATACTTTGTGCAAACCACTGCAAATGTGAGATTTGCAGAGGACGCAGTAAAAAATGGCGCTAAGATAATCACCCTTGAGGAGTGCAAAAAGCTTTTAAAAATAGATGAAAGCTTAAAGATAGTTGGCATCACAGGGACAAATGGCAAGACCACGACAGCTGCTGCTATCTACGAGACCCTACGAAATTTAGGTAAAAAATGCGGGCTAAGTGGCACTAGAGGAGCTTTTATAGAGGGCGAGCAGATAGATGACAAGGCGCTTACGACAAGTGCCATTTTAAAGACGCTCTCATACCTCAAAGCAGCCAGCGAGCAGGGCTGTGAGTACTTCGTGATGGAGGTTAGCTCACACGCGATCGCTCAAAAACGCATAGAGAGCTTAAATTTTGCTCTTAAAATTTTTACAAACCTAACGCAAGATCACCTAGACTACCACAAGAGCATGGAGGAGTACGCTAGGGTAAAATCAAGCTTTTTTGACGATGAGAGCGTAAAGCTCATAAATATTGACGATGGTGGAGTTAAATTTAACCCAAAAAACGCCTACACATATGCGCTCAAAAAGCCAGCTAGCTTTGCGCCGATAGTTTATGGGCTAAAAGACGGCATAGACGCAGTCATCAAGACGCCAAATGGCGATGTGGAGATAGACTCAAGCCTTCAAGGTGAGTTTAATCTCTACAACCTAATCGCCGCTCTTGGAGCTGTTTGCCTGCTAGAGCGCCCAGAAGCGGCCACACTTTCAAAGGCGATAAGTAAATTTAAAGGCGTGAGCGGTAGGATGGAGGTCGTTAGCACCGATCCGCTAGTCATCGTAGATTTTGCTCATACGCCAGATGGCATAGAAAAGGTGCTAAACTCGCTTAGACATCTAAATTTGATCGCAGTCTTTGGCGCAGGCGGCGACAGAGATAGGACAAAGCGCCCTAAAATGGGAGCGATAGCTCAAAAATACGCAAGAATTTGCATCGTTACAAGTGACAATCCAAGAAGCGAAGAGCCAGAGAGCATAATCGATGAAATTTGCGCTGGCATGAGCCAAAATGAAAATTTGATACGAAACGCCAACCGCAAAGAGGCGATCGCTCTAGCCATTAGCAAGCTAGAACCTGGCTGGGCGCTTGTCATACTTGGCAAAGGTGACGAGCCATATCAGGAGATAAAGGGCGTCAAGCACCCATTTAGCGACAAAGAAGTTGTAATTGAGCTTTTAAAGAGGTAAAAATGAATATAGAAATTTTAGCTAGCAAGATCCACAGAGCCGTCGTGACAGACGCAAATTTAAACTATGTTGGCTCGATCAGCATCGGCGAGGAGCTTATAAAGGCTGCAAATTTGATAGAAAATCAAAAGGTTGAAATTTTAGACGTAAATAACGGCGAGAGATTTGCCACATACGTGATAAAGGGCAAAAAAGGCGAAATTTGCCTAAACGGCGCAGCTGCTAGAAAGGTTTGCGTTGGCGACGTGGTCATCATCGTGGCGTATGCTAGTATGAAATTTAAAAAGGCTAAGAAATTTAAGCCAACCATCGTGCATGTAAATAACAAAAACGAGATCATAAAGGAGTAGGCGATGTTTGAGGGATTTGACTTTTCAAAGATGGGGCAGATGCTTGAGGATGTGCAAAAGCAAGCCAAGCAGATGGAAGAAGAGAGCAAAAATAAAGAATTTGGCGCAAAAAGTGGCGGCGGACTAGTTAGCGTGAGAGCAAACGGCAGCGGTGAGATACTTGATATCAGCATAGATGATAGCTTGCTTGAAGATAAAGAGAGCATGCAAATTTTATTAATAAGCGCCGTAAATGACGTGCTAAAGTCGGTTGAGGCCGATAAGAAAAACACCGCTTCAAGGATGCTTGGCGGGCTTGCTTCGATGGGGATAAAATGAGACTAAAATATAAATTTGCCCTTGCTTTTTTACTATCAGCACTTTGCCTAAATGCCGATCCTAGGCCTACGCAAGAGGACTTTAACGCCTGCTTTGAAAAGAACAAAAACTCAATCGTCTCAGTTAATAAACACTTTGGCGTGGCTATCACTAAAAATTTGATCGCAGTGCCAAAAAGTGATGGTGCTCCACTTGGTGAATATGTCAAATTTGACCCATATTTGCAGCTCTTTTTGGTCCGCTCTAGCAAGGAGCTAAGCCCTGTCGTGATGGCTGATGAGACCAACGAGGAGCGCATAAAAAAGAGCACTTGGGTTGGAATTTTAAACGACTCAAACAACACCGTCATGGGTCACATCAAGTCTTTAGGGCAAAATTTAGGCGACTTTGACACGCTAAGCTTCGAGTATAACGCGACTGGCGAGATAAACACACCTTGTTGTAAGATGATAGGCATAGCTGTGGGCGGTGATAAATTTATACCAAACCGCTATTTAAAGCACTTTGTATCTTACGATGACGTCTATTACGGCGATATCGGCGTGAAATTCTTGCAAAAAGAGGATAAATTTTTTGTTGGTCTTGTTGATCCACTGGGCCGCGGCAAGATGATGATGGTTGATGATGAGCTCGTTAGTATAAATGGCATCAAGCCAAAGAGCCTAAGAGAGCTAAATGAGATGGTACTTTTTGCTCCAAAGGGCGCAAGACTAGACATCATCGTAAAACGCGATAGAGAGCAGCTACTCTTTCAAGTGCCAGTAAGCGGGGATGTGAAATTTAACCAAAGCCTTGATATAGATGCCCCTTCAAGCCTTGATCTGCCAAATTTAAACATCATGCCAAAGTCGCCTGAGAGCTTGCTTGATGATAAAATTTTGGTGGATTATGGTATCACGGTCGATAAAAATTTAGTCGTTACTAAGGTCGAGCCAAAGTCAAATGCAGAAATTTTTGGCATCAAGATAGGCGATAAAATTTTAGGCTACAACAAAGAGAGCGTAAGCAACCGCGAGGAGCTTTTAGAAAAGATAAGCGACCTGCAAAATTTCGTGCTTTTATTTACCAGAAATGACTTTCAGTTCTTTGCAAGAGTGCCAAAATGAGCCTGCTTGAGGAGTTTGTAAAATTTCTAAATGCAAATTTGCCAAAGGCGCCTAGCTTTCACCCTTACTACGAGGAGACGCTTGGCGTTATGCTAAAGGCCGGAGGTAAGCACTTTAGGGCGCTTTTGCTTCTTGGCGTGGTGGAGAGTGTGGATAAAAGCCTCACGCAAAAGGCTATGAGAGTGGCTTTGGGGCTTGAGATGATGCATACATACTCGCTCATCCACGATGATCTGCCTTCGATGGATAACGCAAGCCTAAGGCGCGGCACGCCAACGCTTCACGTCACATACGACGAAACGACTGCGATACTTGCAGGAGATGCGCTAAATACGCATGCTTTTTATGAAATTTCACGCGCCGATTTGCCAGCGCAAACACGCATAAAATGCGTGGAAATTTTAAGCGAAAATGCTGGCGTTAGCGGCATGGTGCTAGGTCAGGCGCTTGATTGTTTTTTTGAAAATACAAACAAAGAGGACATCAAAAGAGCAAAGGCTAAATTTGGCCTCTCTGGCAAGATGCTAAGCCTTGATGAGCTAGTATTTTTACACATCCACAAAACCGCAAAGCTCATCGCTGCTAGCCTAAAAATGGGCGCTGTGATAGCAAATTTAGACGAAAAAGAGTGCGATAAAATTTATGATATCGGCCTAAAGCTTGGGCTTGCTTTTCAGATACAAGATGACATTATCGACCTTACAAGCGACGAAGTGGCCGCTGGAAAACCCGTGCATAACGACCTATCGAAAAATTCATTTACAAATTTACTTGGCCTTGAAGGTGCAAAAAAGAAAAAAGATGAGCTAATTTGCCAGATAGAAGAGGTGCTAAAACAGATAGATACTGGCATAGCAAAGATGATCTTGGAGCTTACGGACAAGCACCTTAGATAGTGCGTAAATTTAGTAAATTTATATCACTTTTTAGACATTTTGGGCAAAAATGCAAGGCAAGTTTTAATCACTTTTTTGTATAATCTGACGCAATAAAAGGAGATCATATGCTAAAAAAACAAGCCGATACTATAAGATTTTTGTGCGCTGATATGGTGCAAAACGCTAACAGCGGACACCCAGGTGCTCCTATGGGCCTAGCTGATATCATGGTGGTTTTAAGCAACTTTTTAAAACACAACCCTAAAAATCCAAAATGGCTAAACAGGGATAGGCTCGTTTTTAGCGGTGGTCACGCATCAAGCTTGGTTTATAGCTTTTTGCACCTAAGCGGCTACGATCTAAGCTTAGATGAGCTTAAAAATTTCCGCCAACTTGGCTCAAACACCCCAGGACACCCAGAAATTCACACTCCAGGCGTTGAGGTGGCTACTGGCCCACTTGGTCAGGGCGTAGCAAATGCAGTTGGCCTAGCAATGGCAGAAAAATACGCTGCAAACGTGCTAAATGAGCCAGACAATAAAATCATCGATCATAAAATTTACTGCCTTTGCGGCGACGGCGACCTAGAAGAGGGCATAAGCTACGAGGCATGTTCAATCGCAGGAAATCTAAGACTAGACAACCTTGTGCTCATCTACGACTCAAACAATATCACGATCGAGGGCGATACAGCGATAGCATTTAGCGAGGACGTCAAGGCTAGGTTTGAGGCGCAGGGCTGGGAGGTCGCACGCATCGACGGACATGACTTCAACCAGATCGAATTTGCACTTGAGCAAGCTAGCGAGAAAGAGTCGCCATATCTCATCATCGCAAACACGCACATAGCACGCGGCGCAATGGAGCTTGAGGGTAGCCACCACAGCCACGGAGCACCACTTGGCGAGGAGATCATCAAAAAGGCAAAGGCTGCAGTTGGCTTTGACCCTGAGAAGAAATTTGCCATTGACGAGGACGTGCTTTTAAGATTTAGAGGTGCGGTAGAAAAGGGCGATCTTGAAGAGGCTATGTGGAACAAAAAGGTCGAGGCATTAAGTGTTGAGGGTAAAAATTTGCTAAATTCCCTTCTTAATCCAGACTTTAGCAAGATCGAATTTCCAGACTTTAGCGACAAAAAGCTAGCCACAAGAGATACAAACCATGTCATTTTAAATGAGATAGCTAAAAAACTCCCTGGCTTTATCGGCGGTAGTGCAGATCTTGCTCCATCAAACAAGACCGAGCTAAAGGGTATGGGCGACTTCCCAAATGGCAAAAACATCCACTACGGTATTAGAGAGCACGCCATGGCAGCTATCAATAACGGCATCGCTAGATACGGTCTTTTCTTGCCATTTTCAGCGACATTTTTTATCTTCAGCGACTATCTAAAGCCAAGTGCGAGGATAGCAGCGCTAATGGGCATCAAGCACTTTTTTGTCTTCACACACGATAGCATCGGCGTTGGCGAAGATGGTCCGACACACCAGCCAATAGAACAGCTTGGCACATTTAGAGCTATGCCAAATTTCTACACATTCCGCCCAGCTGATGGCAACGAAAACGCAGCTAGCTGGCATGCGGCGCTAAATTTAAACGCTCCAAGTGCCTTTGTGCTTAGTCGCCAAGGGCTTGACCCACTTGCAAAAGGCGAATTTGGCGAGGTTAGTAATGGCGCGTATCTTTTAAGCTCGGCAAAAGATGCGAAAGTCACATTTATAGCAAGTGGCAGCGAAGTCTCACTTTGTGTAAAAGCAGCCGCACTTCTAGCTGAGCAAGGTATCGGTGCAAATATCGTATCAGCGCCTTGTTTTGACCTGCTTTGCGAGCAGCCAGCTGAGTATGTGGCTAGAATTTTAGATAAAAACACAACGATCATCGCAGTTGAGGCTGCAACTGGCTATGAGTGGTATAAATTTGCCGACGCAGTTTATGGCATGAACAGCTTTGGCGCCAGCGGCAAGGCGAACGAGCTATTTGATCACTTTGGATTTACTCCGCAAAAGCTTGCAAATTTTGCTAGCGAACTTATATAAAATTTAACTTTGGGGAGTAAAATCCCCAACTGCAATCTACAATCAAAAAAGGCATTTTATGGAAATTTCTCACGTTATCGTTTTGGCCTTGGTGCAAGGCATAAGCGAGTTTTTGCCGATATCTAGCTCGGCTCATCTCATCTTGGTGCCAAAGCTACTTGGCTGGCCAGATCAAGGGCTTGCTTTTGACGTGGCAGTGCATGTTGGTACGCTAAGCGCGATACTTTTTTATTTTAAAGATACGATTTTTAAGCTACTTCGCGACTTTTTTGCCTCGATAGCACAAAGAAAGATGGTGGGCGATAGCTTGCTTGTCTGGTGCGTGGGATTTGCCACTATCCCAGTTGGCATCTTTGGGCTTTTGTTTAACAACGTGATCGAAGAGTACGCAAGAAGTGGCGTTGTGATCGCAGTTACAACTATCATCTTTGGCATCGCACTTTACTTTGCTGATCTTCGCTCAACAAACAAAAGCGAATATGAAATGACCATAAAATTTGCTCTTATCATAGGCTTAGCACAGGCTGTGGCGCTCATCCCTGGTGTCTCAAGATCAGGCATAACGATGACAGCAGCACTTTTTTTAGGATTTAGCCACAAAGGCAGTGCAAATTTCTCATTTTTACTTTCGATACCTGTCATCATCCTAGCTGGCGGACTTGAGAGTATCAAGCTTATCAAAGATCCAAACGCCTTACCTTGGAGCGACATCGCCCTTGGCGTCATCATAAGTGCAGTAAGTGCTTATATCTGCGTGAAGCTATTTATGGGGATCATCTCAAGGATCAGGATGCTACCTTTTGTCATCTACCGCTTGATCTTGGGTGCGTTTTTGCTCTATCTGTTTTTATAAATTTAAGTTGTAAAAGGGCTAGGTTGGATAGACCTAGCCAAAATGATAAATTTGCCAAAAGCTTGGCAAATTTACTCCTCTTTTTTATCTTTTTTTATGACGTTTATGAAGTCTTTTGCGGCTTGATATGCTCTGTCGCCAAATTTCTTAGCTTCTGATTTTATATCCATCTGTTTGATGTCTTCAAGCTTGTCGTTCGCCTTTTTCTCAAACTCTGCGATATCTTGTTTGAGGCCTTCAAGCTTGTCATTTGCGTCAAAATTTAGCTTTAGCTTTTTGCTCTTGTCGTTTAGCTCTTGCTTTAGGGCTTCAAATTTATTGTTTGCCTCGCTCATAAGCTTTGCAACGCCGTTTGACTTTAGCTCCTCAAGCCTTGAGCTGATCTGCTCCATCGCTTGATCGCTTATGCGTTTAAATTTTGCTAGATTTGTATCAAGCTCGCTATTTATCACGCTTTCAATCTCGCTTTTAGCCACGCCATCAAATTCATTTTCAAGCTCTTTAAGAAGCGCTATGAACTCTTCATCCACGTTTTTTAAATTTAAAAGCTGTGAGTTTAGCCTTAGCTCATCTGGAGCAAATTTCGCCTCATCTTTTAGCTTCTCAATAGCTCTTAAGATGCCATCTCTTGTGCCATTTATCGCGCCTTTTATGAGCTCTTTTGCAAATATATGCCCCTCATTTGCTAAATTTCCAGCTGCACTAATGATATTTTTTGAAATTTCAAACATTCGCTCTTTGCTAAACTCCCCGCCTCTTATCGCGGCGTAGGTCATATTTTTAGCTATCGCACCAGCGGTCTCTTCGACATCCTTTGCGCCTTCAAGTGTTGTTAAAAAGGCGATTTGAGCACTCTCTTTTAAGATGCCAAGCATCCTTGTTTCTCTGATAATGGCGTTGTTTAAAAGCTCTAAAATTTCCTCTTTTTCGCCAAAATCTCTATCCTTTACGACCTCTTCAGCCGCTTCAAATGAAATTTTTAGCCTATTTTTTATCTCTTCTCGCTTTGCCTCGATGGCTCTATTTATCTCATCTCTTTTATCAAATAGCTCATAAAGCTGCTTCTCTTCGCCGCTAACTAGGGCCTGATTTATCCCCTCCATAGCGCTTTTTAGGTTTTTAGCATTTATGAGGCTCTCTTTATCCATTTTGTCGTAAAGCTCGTTCATCTTTTGCTTCAAAAGATCAGGCAGTGTGTTTTCGTCTTTGTCTGAGACGTCCCTAAAAAAGTCGTTGCAAAGAGCTTTTATGCTAGTTAGTAGCCCCTCGCTATCTTTATAATCACGTAAATTTTGTTCAAGTTTATCCATATTTTTGCCTTATAAAACGTATTTTGCTTCGTGTTTTAGCGCTGAAAATATCTCCAGTCTCTCTTCTTCGCTTAAAACTAGCACAGCTAGATCGTAGCTAGCGTATTTTTTATCCTTGCTAAATTTTGAAAAAACTAGCTTAAATTCTCTATCTTTTACTATCTCTTTTACCTTCTCTTCGGCATTTACGCCAGCATCAAATATCACTTTGTACTCCCAGTGTGTTGGGTAGTCGATTTTTGCCTTTTTATTATTTAGATCGCATATATTCGCCACTTTTGCCTCCTGTTTTGCTCTCTAGTACGATGTTACTGATCTCCATACCTTTATCTATGGCTTTTACCATGTCATAAATGGTTAAAAGTCCCACGCTCACGCCTGTTAGCGCCTCCATCTCAACGCCTGTTTTGCCCTCGATCTTTACGCTCACGTAAAGCTTAAAAGCGCAAATTTCAGGCAGCTCCTCGATGTCACAATCTACGCCCAAAATGGCTAGTGGATGGCACATAGGTATTAGCTCGCTTGTCTTTTTAGCACCCATTATCGCAGCGACAACGGCTGTTTGGATGACTGGGCCTTTTTTGCCGGTATTTTCTTTGATCGCCTTAAAAGCATCTTTGCTCATTTTGATGATCCCGCTAGCAGTTGCTACTCTTTTAGTTGGATCCTTTGGGCTTACATCGACCATCTTTGGACGGTCTTTTTCATCTAAATGTGTTAGCATTATCTCTCCTTTTTTGGCAGATTATAGCCTATTTAAACAAATTTAGCCCAACAAGAAATTTAAGCAAAAATATTTTTTAATCCCAAAATTTGAGCTTTTGCATTCTTGTTTTGAAATTTGCCATTTCTTAAAATAAAAATTTAGAT
>NZ_CABPTV010000002.1:264330-290746 GCF_902460535.1 Campylobacter concisus
TAGCCAAAATTAAAAAAAATTACTGATATTTTTATTTAATAACTTAAAAAAATAAATTAACTACTAATATAATTTTAAGATTTAAGCTTGTATATTTTTATTAATTTTAAATTTACGATGAAAGCAACCTAGATAATGAAATTTCTGCTATGTCTTAGCTTATCTTTGATAGTGCTTTTTGCCGAAGAAAGAGGTTGTTTTGTCGATGAAAATAGTCAAAACATCATCTTTGTAAAAGATGGCGAGACAAAAAGCCTAGGACTAAAGGAGAAAATTTACAAAGATCAAAGATGTGCTTTTGATGAGAGCTCTTTTTACGTTGCAAATTTAAACAACGAGATCGTAAAGGTAGCTAGCGAGAAGGAATTTTTATTTGCACTGCCAAATGTTGGCTGTAAGGTTTCAAATATCTTGCTAGATAAAGAGAAAATTTACGTCGCTTGCGATATGGCAAATGTTGTAACGATCGCTATTTTTGACAAGAGTTCTAAAAAATTTATATCAAAAAATTTTAACAATGTTTATAAAATTTCTAGCTTTTTGCTGCTTGGCGAGGGAGTGTTTTTTACAAGCTTTAATGGCAAGGCATTTTTGCTTGACAGTAAGCTTAACACAAAAGAGCAAAAAAGCGTTGGCTTTGCGCCAGTGAGCGCTTGTAAATTTAGCGATGATGAAATTTTCATAGGCTTTAGAAACGGAGAAATTTTAGATCTTAAAAGTGGAGCTAAAAAGCAAGTTTTAAGATCTAAAATTTCAGCTCTTGCGTGCGCGGGAGATGAGGTTTTAGTAGCTAGTGAGGACGGAGTGATCTATAAATTTGACAAAAGCTTTAAGCTAAAGAGCAAAAAAGAGCTTTTTAGCGGCGAGATAAAAGAAATTTTTATAGATAAAAACGTGCTTGTTGGCGTGGATCTAGGTAATAAGACAAAGAGTTTAGAGATAAATTCATTTTAAAAAGGAGAGTAAATGCAAAAGTTATTTTGTGTCGCAAGTGCTGCACTGCTTGGGCTATCTTTAACTGCTGCTTGTGCTGCTAGTAGTGACCTTGAAAAAGTCATGAAAGAGCGCGGGCTAAGCGAAAAAGATGTCCTTGCAGCTGCTAAGACTTACCAGCCAAGCGGTAAAAAAGATGATTTCATCGTCTTTTCATCTGGCGGGCAAAGTGGTCAAGTGCTAGTTTATGGCGTTCCGTCGATGAGAATTTACAAATACATCGGCGTTTTCACCCCAGAGCCTTGGCAAGGATATGGCTATGATGATGAGTCAAAAGCCGTTTTAAAACAAGGCAACATCAGGGGCAAAGAGATAACTTGGGGCGATACACACCACCCAAATTTCACTGAGAAAAACGGTGAGTATGTTGGTGATTATCTATTTATCAACGACAAGGCAAACCCAAGGATCGCTGTTATAAATTTAAAAGACTTTGAGACAACTCAAATGGTCGTAAACCCTATCATGAAGAGTGAGCACGGCGGTAGCTTCATCACTCCAAACAGCGAGTACGTCATCGAAGCTAGCCAGTACGCAGCTCCACTTGATGACAACTATCACTCAATGGACGACTACGAAGCCGTTTATAGAGGCGCTGTGACATTTTGGAAATTTGACTATCCAAAAGGCAAGATCGATGAGAAAGCATCTTTCTCTCTTGAGCTTCCTCCATACTGGCAAGACCTAAGCGACGCTGGTAAGGGCGAAAGCTATGGCTGGGGCTTTACAAACTCAATAAACAGCGAGATGTATACAGGTGGTATCGAAAAAGGTCTTCCTCCATTTGAGGCAGGTGCTAGTAGAAACGACACCGACTTCTTACATGTTTATAACTGGCAAATTTTAGAAAAACTTGCACAGGATAAGAAAAACTACAAAGTTGTAAATGGTCACAGAGTGATCACGATAGAGGCTGCTGTTAAAGCTGGAGCACTATTCTTGATCCCAGAGTCAAAGAGCCCACACGGTTGTGACGTAACACCAGATGGCAGATACATCATCGTTGGTGGTAAGCTTGATACTCATGCATCAGTTTATGACTTTAAAAAGATCAAAGAGCTAATCGACAAAAAAGAGTACGCTGGCACTGACCCATACGGCATACCTATCTTAGATAGAGAAAAGTCAATGCACGGACAAGTAGAACTAGGCCTTGGACCACTGCATACATCATTTGACTCACAAGATGGCGTAGTCTATACTTCACTTTACGTTGACAGCCAAATCGTAAAATGGGACTACAAAAATTTAAAAGTGCTTGATAAAGTAAATGTTCATTACAACATCGGTCACCTTGACACAATGGAGGGCAAATCAGCAAAACCAGTTGGCAAATATGCAATCGCTCTTGATAAACTTTCAATCGATCGCTTCAACCCAGTTGGCCCACTCCATCCACAAAACCACCAGTTAATAGACATCAATGGTCCAAAAATGGAGCTAATTTATGATATGCCGATCCCACTTGGTGAGCCACACGACGTTGTTTCAATAGCTGCTAGCAAGCTAACTCCAGCGCTTACTTACAACATGGGTACAAACTCAAGAACAGGCGAGGCTAGCCCATTTGCAACACTAGCTGGTCAAGAAAGAGTTGAGAGAAACGGCAAAAACGTAACTGTCTATGCAACAATGATCAGAAGTCACATCAACCCAGAGCACATCGAGGTAAATAAAGGCGATAATGTAACAATTCACCTAACAAACCTAGAGCGCGCGCAAGATGAGACTCACGGCTTTGGCATCGACCTTTACAACATCCACGCTTCACTTGAGCCTGGCAAAACTGCTTCAGTAAATTTCGTAGCTGATATGGAAGGTGTCTTCCCATACTACTGCACCGAGTTTTGTTCAGCACTTCACCTTGAGATGATGGGTTACTTGCTTGTTAAAGATCCAAATAAAAAATATGAATCTGCAAAAAATAGCAAGCTAAAAACTCTAAGTCCAGAAGCTCTAAAAGCCGAGTACGACAAAGTAATCGCAACTAACAAAGCAACTGATGATGTTATCCAAGAGGTTGTTAAATACCTAAAAGAGAAACATTATGAGAAATATCCAAAAGTAAAAGCTTTGGTTGATGACGCACTTGATCAATACGGCCACATCAAAGAGGTAAAAGCTAAAGCTGACGAAGCTTACAAAAAAGGCGACGTAAATGGCGCTATCCTTTGGGAGTATCAAGTATGGCAATACATGGTAAAAACTGCCGACGTTGGTCTAAGAGCTAAAAACAACCTAGCTAAAGAGATCGCAACACCTATGAGCCCAGCTGCTGCAAAAGGCGAAGAAGCTTATCTAAAAGGCGGATGTAATGGTTGTCACGTCATCGGTCAAGTAAGCTCAGGTCCAGACCTAACTGGTGTCTTGCTAAGACATGAAAACGGCGAAAAATGGGTAGCAGACTTCATAAAAGATCCTGCTAAATTCTATAACGACGACTACGTTAAAGCGATGATTGATTTCTTTAAACTTAGAATGCCAAATCAGCACATGAACGACGAAGAGATCAAAAATATCATCCAGTATCTAAAATGGATAGACGAAAACGCAGGCATGTAGTTTTAAGGGGCATTTTTGCCCCTTTTAAATTTTAAAATTTAACTTTTTGCTAGGCTAAATTTTAAAATTTAAAGGAGAGATTATGAGTAAATATAAAATTTATACCATTGTTGCACTTATCATTATGAGCGTTTGTTTTACTCTGCCAGTTCTTGGCTGGCACGGAGCAAAAGAGCGTATAGCTAACGGCGACGAGCTACCATCTTATGCTTACACTATCTACGATCTTTATAGCTCATTTCAGTATAAAAACCACCTTTTGCCAAAAGAGGTGGCGAGTGATCTTCATAAGATGATCGAGCAAAAAGCAGAGATCGGCACGCCATCACTCCCTATCTGGTACGTATCTCTTGAAGCGCCAAACTATCCAAAGGCAGCCTTTCCAGATGGCATACCAGTATATTTTCACGTAGATGGATATAGTGGCGACGTGCACGAGATGAATACGATAAACCACTACATCGGCATGTATCCTATGGAGCATGGCGGAAATTTAGAGCGAGCGATCGCACCTTATTATCTACTTATCGCCACACTTTGCATGCTTGCATTTTTATACTATGACGGTAAATTTAACTCGCTTTTAATGGTGCCAACCATCATCGCACCTGTGCTATTTATGAGCGCATTTGTGGGCTGGCTATACTGGTATGGACACAACATGCAAGAGTGGGGCGCCTTTAAGATCAAGCCATTTATGCCAACAGTCTTAGGCGATGGTAGCGTGGCGCACTTTACTACGCACTCATACCCAACTATCGGCTTTTGGGTGATGATGGTGATGAGCGTGCTTTGCATACTTGCGGTATTTTCAAAGAAAAAAGAGCTAAATGCGTAAATTTTCTAAATTTGCCCTTGTTTTTTTGCCACTTTTTGGCTTTGCAAACGTCCTTCAAGATGCGATAAATAACGCTAGTCCTGGCGATGTGATAAAGCTAGGCGACGCTGTTTATGAAGGTGGTATAACGATAAATAAGCCTCTTACGATCATCGGCGAGGGCAAAAATGCCCATATAAAAGGGGATGGCAAGGGCAGCGTTATAAAGATCATCGCTTCAAACGTGACACTTAAAAATTTAAAGATAAGTGGCAGTGGTAACGACCTTGGCGAGCTTGACGCTGGCATAGGCTGTGACAAGGCAAATAACGTTGAAATTTCTAAAAACGACATAAGCGACGTGCTTTTTGGGATTGATTTTAAAGAGTGCAGTAGCTCAAAGATCACTGAAAACAACATCACCTCAAAAAAAGGCGCTAGTCTTGGCTTTAGAGGCGATGCCGTGAGACTTTGGTATAGCCATGAAAATTTGATCGAGCGCAACAACATCCGTGACAGTCGTGACATGGTCGCATGGTACGCAAGCCACAATAAATTTCTAAACAACAAAGCAGTTGGCAGCAGATACTCGCTGCATTTTATGTATGCTAATCAAAATTTAGTAGAAAATAACGAATTTATCGGCAACGCTGTTGGTATGTTTTTTATGTATTCGGCTGGCTCAAATATAAAAAACAATCTCGTTATGGATAGTGACGGTGCCTTTGGCATCGGCATCGGGCTAAAGGACGTGTCTGACTTTACGATAGAAAACAACACACTTATCTATAATGCGCGTGGCATATTGCTTGATAACTCGCCATTTCAGCCAGGCTCAACTATAAATTTTGTGGGCAATAAAATTTTACACAACGTGGTTGGCGTCTATTTTCACGCTACGCAAGGCACAAGTATCTTTGAAAACAACGATTTCATCGGCAACATGGACATCGTCGTAAATGACACTCCGGGCGAAAAGATGCTTTTAAATAGGTGGAGTAAGAATTATTATGATGAGTATGAGAGCTTTGATAGAGATAAAGATGGCTACGGCGACACGCCATTTTTGTATCTCTCATATATCGATCAGCTTTGGCAATACTATCCAAATTTGCAGTTTTTCTACGGCTCAAGCGTCTTTAGCATCTTAAATTTCTTAGCCAAACTCGCTCCATTTTCTGAGCCAATAGAGCTACTTGAAGATAATTCGCCTAGGATAAAACCGCTCGATGCTTCAAATTTCAACGCTTTAAAGGCGAAACGTGGATAGAAGAAATTTTATGATAATTGGCTCAGCTGCAGCGGTGGCTGGATACGCCATAGGCAAGTTTTTGCCAAAAAGTAGTGGCGATAAGCTCTATCTTAGACCGCCAGGTGCTGTTGATGACTTTGATGATCTTTGCGTAAAATGCGGTCAGTGCGTGCAAGTCTGCCCATATCACAGCATAAAATTGCTTGATATAGAAGATGGCTACTCAAGTGGCTCAGCTCACATTGACGCCAAAGAGCGAGGCTGCTACTTGTGCGACCTTTTCCCATGCGTGCTAGCCTGTCCTAGCGGTGCGCTCAATCACGCCACAAAGGTCGTGGGCGATGTCAAAATGGGCGTTGCAGTTTTAAGTGACACGGCTGCCTGTTTGAGCGTGAAAAGAGAAAATTTAAGCGAAGCTGGCGTCAAACATCTGCTTGATCGCAAAGCCTATAACGACAGAGAAGAGGCGCTAAAAGATAAGATAAAAGGCAAGATCGGTCAAATTTGCGATCTTTGCATCACGCTTTGTCCAGTTGGCGATAGCGCGATAGCAATGAGCGAGGCAAATTTACCACTCATAAAAAATGGCTGCGTGGGGTGTGGCGTTTGCGCTGAGGTCTGCCCAGCAAAGATCATAAATATCGCCCCAAAGATGAGCTATGATGAAATTTACAAGGAGAAAAAATGAGAGCAATAATACCTTTAGTAGCTGCTGCGTTGCTATTTGCCGGCTGTGAAAAGAGCGAGGACAAAGCGCAAGAGGCTGCTAGTGAGCAAGGCGCAAATGTAGCGACAAGCGCTAGCATAAAGGTCGAAAAAAATGAAAACAACGAGAGCGCAAATAAGCAAAATGAATTTATAAAATACGATATGCACGGCGAAAAAAGCGTCAAATTTGGTCTTGAAGATAACAACGTAAGCCGCCAGATCGGAGCGCTTGCTATGGTAAAAAGCCCGCTTCAAACTATAAATTTAAGGCTTATAAAGGGCAGACTTAGCAAGGACTTCATCACTAAGTGCTCAGCCTGCCACGACGACTACGCAAATGGCATCATTGGACCATCTCTTCTAACAAAGAGCGAGGATGAAATTTTCAAGATGATAAACGCTTACAAAAACAAAGAGAAGGTAAATGTGCTAATGCGTGATCTTGTTAAAAAGATGGATGAGAGTGAGATTAGAAAGCTAGCAAAAGAGATAAGCGATTTTAATGCGCAATTTAGGAGCAAACAATGAAAATCGGAAAAATCATAACGATCATTTTAGCGGTGCTGATATGCGGCATCATGGTGTTTATGCTAAGCCAAACTCCGCCTAAAAAGGAGAAAGTAGAAGCTAGCGTTCAGCCAAAAATGGAGCAAAATATCTCAAAAGAGCAGTCAAAGTCTAGCGAGGAATTTGCCAGTGAAGATGAGCTAAAAAAGGTAAAAGAGCTAAGCCTAAGTGTGGCTAAGACACAAAATGAAGGCGTTAGTAGGCAGTATCTTACCTCTTGCGCTCCGTGCCACGGCGCAAATGGCAAAGGCATAGTAGCGCCTGATATAACAAATTTAAGCAAAGAGGATCTGCTAAAAAAACTAGCTGATTATAAGGCTGGCAAGGTGCAAAACACGCTTATGAAGGGACTGCTAACAAACGTTAGCGACAGCGATCTAAACAGCCTTGCTGATGAAATTTCTAAATTTAAAAAGTAAAAATGGATAAATATAACGTTCGTGCGACCGTTAGAAACGTAAGCTTTCTAAGCACGCTAATAACGACTACAAAAGATGGCAAAAAGCGCCCAAGCATACGTTTTTGGCGCATTTTCACCATCGTGCTAGTTCATCTTTTATTTGTGCTTTCATATAGGGTCGATGTGCAAATTTTAGAGGGCGACATCAGCGCTTCAAGGATACTTGGCTTTCACCTAGCAGACGCTTTTATGAGCTTGCAAGTCTTTTTGGCAACGCATGAAATTCATGTAAATTTACTAATCGGCTCGCTTAGCATCTTAGCCTTTTACATTATTTTTGGTGGCAGGGGCTTTTGCTCGTGGGTTTGCCCATACTCACTTATAAGCGAGATAGCTGAGAAAATACATGAAAATTTGCGCGCAAAAAAGATAGTAAAACCGCGAGTTTTTGACACAAAGTGGCGATACGCTTTTACCATTTTGTTTTTGGCTCTTAGCTTTGCTAGCTCAAGTCTTGTCTTTGAAATTTTTAACGTCGTTGGGATATTTTCGAGATTTATCATCTATGGCTATTTTCACGCTATCTGGCTTGTTGTAGCTATGCTTGTGGTTGAAATTTTCTTCTCGCGCAGGGCATGGTGCAGGTATGTCTGCCCTGTTGGAGCGACCTATTCGCTACTAGCAAAGCCAAATGCGATAAAGGTCAGCTGGGATAAAGAAAAGTGCGACCACTGCTTAGTTTGCAGCGATGTTTGCCTAGTGCCACATGTGCTTTTTATGACAAAAAAAGGGGCAAAAACTGATGATAGTAAAAAGCTCTTTAGGATAGCTGGGGCTGACTGCACGCTTTGTGGCAGGTGTATCGACGTGTGTCACCAAGATGCGCTTAAATTTGACAACGGCTTTAAGAAACTCATATAAGGAAATTTTTTGATAGATATAAAAGAAGTAACGAAAATTTTTGGCTCGCAAAAGATACTTGATAGCGTCAGTCTAAATGTAAAAGCTGGCGAAAAGATAGCGATACTTGGGCAAAATGGAGCTGGCAAAAGCTCGCTCATGCGTATTATCTTGGGCGAGTTTGTGCCAAATAGCGGAAGTGTCGCGATAAATGGCGTAAATACCCTAAAAGATAGAAAAGAGGCGCTAAAGTTTATCTCATTTGTGCCGCAAACCCCGCCACCACTTAAATTTAGCCTGCGTGAGCTTTGCGAATTTGTCTGCAAAAGCTCAAATGTCAAATTTGAAGAGATAGAGAAATTTAGCAAGCTTTTAGAGCTTGATCTGCATGCAAATTTAAATAAGTCGTTTTACAAACTATCTGGCGGTATGAAGCAAAAGATGCTAATAGCCATCGCATTTGCCAAAGATAGTGAAATCTTGATGTTTGACGAACCAACGGCAAATTTAGATGTAAAAGCCAGGGAGTCTTTTAAAAATTTGCTTGATAATTTCACGCAAAAAAAGACGCTAGTTTTTATCTCACACCGCATAGATGAGATCGCTCATTTGCTCGATAGATGCGTCTATATGGACCTTGGCAAGATCATAAAAGAAGAAAATTTAAGGAGCAAGAGTGAATAACCTTTTTTTAATAGCAAAACTTGACGTCAAAGAGTCGTTTCGCTCAAGGTGGTTTGCGATCTATGCACTTCTTTTTTCTGCTTTGATGATAGGATTTTTATTTAGCGGAGTGACCGACTCGCGCGTGCTTGGCTTTTCTGGGCTAACAAGGGCGCTACTTTTGTTTATACAAATTTGCGTCATCATCGTGCCTATTTTTATCCTCATTTCAACCGTTAGAAGTATAAACCAAGACAGGGACACAAACCTACTTGAATACGTACTAAGCTTCCCGCTAAGCCTTAAAGAGTACTACTTTGGCAAGGCGCTTGGGCGGACATTTGTCGTTTTTGTGCCGCTTTTGTTCTCGCTTTTGCTTTGCGTGGTGGTTGGCTTTATAAAGGGCGTGTCGATACCTTGGGGCGTGCTAGTGCTTTACTTTGGCCTGCTTTTTAGCCTAAGTATCGTCTTTTTATCGCTTGGCTTTTTCATCTCAAGCCTTATCAAAAACCAAGAAACTGGCCAAGGCGTGGCGTTTTTGCTCTGGCTTATCATGCTAGCTTTTATCGACCTAGCGCTCATTGGGATGCTTATGCGAAGCTCAGTCGATGAGTACGTCATCTACTCTATCGCGATGTTAAATCCGATCGAGCTTTTTAGGATAGCCGCACTTAGCCTTTTTGACCCAAATTTAGCAGTCATCGGCACTGCGTCTTACTTTATCTTAGGCACGTTTTCAAAAGCGACCTTCGTAGCTTATGCGATCATCTATCCTTTGGTGCTTGGCGTGATCTTGCTAGTTTGCGGCTATTTGGGCTTTAGCAAGAGAGATCTTGTTTGATTGTTTTTTGTTAAATAAGAGTTGGCTTTAAATTTAGATGAGGCTTGTATTATTCCACTTGTCCAACAAGAAACCTCCTTTTTGTAATGACCCCCTTTCCCCCAAAGGGGGTTTATCTCTCTCAAGGGAATTTATGAAAAAATCTATTTTATTTTTAGCCTTTGCCGTTTTATCTCTAAGTGCAAACTGGGATGAAAATATGCAAAACTGCATCAACAAAAGTGATGCAAAAGCTTGCGAGAGCTTTACTAAAAAGCTTTCAAGCGAGTGCGAAAACAAAGACAAAACTTCTTGCTTTTTATATGCTGACATGCTAGGGCGAGGTCTTGGCGTTGAAAAAGATCTGGTTAAATCTTACGAAGTCTTTAAGTCGCTTTGCGAAAATGGCAGCAGCGAAGCTTGCTACGAGCTAGCTACAAAATATCTGCAGGGAAACGGCGTAGAGCAGAGCTTTGATCTATCTGCAAATGCCCTTGATAAAGCTTGCAAGATGGGCAGCAAACGAGCCTGCAATGTCTTAGAACTCGTGCCTAAGAATTAAAATTTATAAAGCTTTTTGCAAATTTCAAAATTTGCCTCGCGCTTATCTGGCTTGACAAAGCTATTTAGCAAATTTTAAAACTCCATTCGCTCACAAGAATTGACTACTAAAATTTGGCTTCGCTTAACGCTTAGCTCAAATTTTAGAGCCGAAATTACTCGTTCATGAAATTTTAAAATTTGCAAAGCAATCCAATCAAATTTAAATGTTTGTTTTCTTTGTTAAGGGGGAAGAGGCTTGAATTACGAAGTCGCTCTCTTCCCCCCTTAACGATCCCCTAACTCCGACAACGTTAGAAGTGGCATGCAATGGTGCTGTCGCACTGCATGCGTTTTGTTTAGAAAATTCTGACAAATTTTAAAATCTTACTCGCTCGCCTTAGCATGCTACTAAATTTAGAGCCGTGATATACTCGCTTGTAAATTTTAAAATTTGATAAAACTTTTGAATAAGCCACGTTTAGTAGTAATAAAAATGAAATTTCAAATGTGATTTTTGCTTTCATACAAAGCATATATTTTTACTTTTTTAAAAGAGAAATTTCTTTAGAAAATGCCTAAATATCGTGATTTACTTTAGTATTACGCAGAATTTCTTTTTTATTAACTAGAAATTTCATTAAAATTTATATTTAAATAATAACATTTCATCGTCCTAAACGGACCCTCCTTTTTGTAGCGGTTAAGACTTTGCTTCCCCCTTTTCTGGCTTTTCCGCTTACACAAAGAGGAGTTGTTTTTTAATATACAAAGTCTTATTTCATACCCTTCATTTTTTGCATAGTAGTTGTATAATTTCAAAAAACTAAGGAATTTGCATTGCTAAAAGTAGAAGTGATATATAAATTTTGTATCGTCTGTGCTCTTGCCTGTGGGATCTGCCTGCTTGCATTTACTGGGCTAAATTTCGCCATGGGCGAGTATAATGAGTGGATGATGAGCGCGCACAAATTTGCAGGAGCTTTGATCGTTTGTGCTGTGATCTTGCACCTTTTTAACCGCAGAAGAAAGCTAGTAAAGCTCATGAATGAGATGATCGATGTCGCCACGCACCGCAAAAATCCAACGATCTGCAACATGGACCGCATCATCGCCTCGCTTGAGCCTTACACTATCAGTGAAATTTCACGCATGCTTGGCTTTGATGAGGCCGAGTTTTGCAAGAGCTTGCGCGAAAATGATGTTAAATTTAATGACGCTAGCCAGACTTTACGCCAGATCGCGAGGCTAAACGATGAGAAGATATTTTTCGTGCTAGTTCTCATCGTCGAAGCCAAATTTGGCAAGAGATTTTGCGGTGCGGTAAGTTGCAATGTCGCAAGAAAATTTTAGTACTCGCTATGCTCCTGCCACCTTCGCTCCTCAAGGTCGATGTGATACAAAAAGATCCTGATGATCTCTTCGTCGATCTTTGGGTCTTTGTTTAGCTCACGAAGCGCCTTTCTTTGTTCCTCTAAAATTTCAAAATACCTCTGTTTTGTCTCGTCACTGATCTCAAAATTTTCGCTCTCAAGCTCGAAATTCCAAACCTCCTCAAGCTTTTGAAATAAAAAATACTCATCGCCCACAAATTTCTCCTTTTTAAATTTAAGCGAAGCCTGCGCAAGTGCCTTTTTGATCTTGATCCTTGCAAGTTCATTTGGCATGTGGTCGTTAAAGTCTGGAAATTTCACGCTTTTGATGAGCAGTGGCAAGCTTAGCCCCTGAACTACGAGCGTTAGCAAGATCACGACAAAGGTGATAAACAAGATGAGATCTCTATGCGGAAACGGCTCGCTACCAGCCATGGCGGGGATAGAGAGTGCCGTAGCTAGCGAGACTACGCCCCTCATGCCCGCCCAACCGACGATAAAAGGTGTCGCTTTGCCAGGGTTGCGATCATCCGCCACGCTGATAAAGCGCTTCATAAATATCGTGATATAAACGGCTCCGTATGATGCCAAAAGCCTAATGACGATGAGCACGGCAGTCACCAAAACGCCGTAAGATAGTGCCTCAAGCAGCGAGACACCGCTACGCTTTAGCCCTGCTAAAATTTCAGGCAGATCAAGGCCGATCATGGTAAAGGCAAGGCCGTTTAGCAAGAAAATAAGGTTGTACCAAACGGGGAAAGCGTGGATCCTTGTTGAAGCGGTTAAAATTTCGTTTCGTTTTGTCGAGAGGTAAAGTCCGCCGCAAACTACCGCCAAAACGCCGCTCGCGCCAAGCTCCTCAGCTAAAATATACATAACATAAGGCGTCGTGATCGTCATGATCGTATCGCTGTTCTCATCGGTTGGCAAGGTCTTATGCAAAAAGTAGGCTACTAATGCCACCACAAGACCGACCAAAACACCGCCAGCCACCATCCAGACAAAGCTTGCAGCCGCCTTGTACCAGATAAACTGCCCAGTAGTCACTGCCACTGCGGCAAAGCGAAAGATGATGAGCGATGATGCGTCATTTAAAAGGCTCTCGCCTTCTAAAATAGCGCTGATCCTGCGCGGTGCTTTGACAAATTTAAAGATCGCAGCCGTACTCACCGCATCTGGTGGTGAGACGATGGCGCCAAGCATGAAGCCAAGGGCGAGCGAGAAGCCAGGGATCACTAAATTTGCTATCACGGCAATAGCTGCTGCGCTTATGAAAACGACGATAAATGCAAAACTTCCAATCACTCGGCGCCATTTATAGAGCTCTTTTATCGAGTTTGCCCATGCGGCCTCGTAAAGAAGCGGCGGTAAAAATATGATGAAAATAAGCTCTGGATCGATCCTGATGGTGGGTAAATTTGGCACAAAGCTAATGGCAAGACCGCCCAAAACTAAAAGCACCGGATAGGCTACTTTTAGGCTGTTTGAGATCATCACTAAAGCGATAATGATAGCTAGTAAAGCCAAAAATAGTAGTAAGTGTTCAATCATCTTTTTCCTTTAAATTTTCTTTTAAATTTATGGCGGGCAGAGAGAGATTCGAACTCTCGGTGAGTTGCCCCACACACGCGTTCCAGGCGTGCTCCTTAAACCGCTCGGACATCTACCCAAAAAGAAGGTGATTATATCTTCATTTGCTTAATGCTTGGCTTTTAGAGCTTTAGCCCCAAGATAACGACATCTTTATACTCGCCATCCATTAGGCAAACACCCGGCAGTTCGCCCCATTTTTCAAAGCCAAATTTCAAAAATAGCCCAAGGCTTGCTTTGTTTTTGCTAAAGATTAGCGCAATGATATTTTTTAAATTTAGCCTCTTTGCTTCATTTAGGCTGTGAGCTAAAAGCTGCTTGCCGATGCCATTTTTAAGAGCCTTTTTAGCGACATAGATACTTATCTCTACGCTTATATCGTAAGCGATCTTGGGGTTAAAGTCACTTAGCGAGCAGTAGCCTAAAATTTCATCATTTTCTTTGTAGATAAAGATAGGACGCGAGCTGCCGTGGGCGTTAAACCAAGGCTCTCGCTCCTTTGTGCTAACTGGGCGCATATCCGCAGTCGCACTTCTTTCTAAAATGTAGTCGTTATAAATTTGCGTGATCGCAGGAAGATCGCTTGGCTTTGCCCGTAAGATCAAGCCTAGCCCCTTTTTGCCGCCTGATATACTGGCTCAAGCTTGGCCGCGACCTCTTTTAGGTCTTTGATCCTGCTCTCGTTTGATGGGTGAGTGCTTAAAATTTCAGGTATTTTGCCAACATTCATCTTGCTCATTTTAACCCAAACTTCGACCGCCTCTTTTGGATCATACCCAGCTCTTGCCATTAGCTCAGTGCCGATGTGATCGGCTTCGGTCTCATGTGAGCGAGAAAACGGCAGTGAAATGGTGTATTGGCTGGCTAAATTTAGAGCGCTTGCGCCAAGGTCACCAAGCCCTGTGGCAGTTGCAACTGCGAAGATGCCGATGTTTTTGAGCTGGTCGGTACTCGCTTGCTCCCTACTGTGCTCTCTAAGCGCGTGCGCGATCTCATGACCCATGACCGCTGCTAGCTGCGCATCTGTTAAATTTAACTTTTTGATGATGCCGCTATAAACGACGATCCGGCCCCCTGGCATGCACCAAGCATTTAGTGTATCTTCGTTTATGACATTTACTTGCCACTTCCATTTTAGTGCGTCCTCTCTGAAAACGCCAGTTTGAACGATCAGCCTTTTTGCGATCTCCTGAACTCTTTTTGTGAGGATCGGATCGACGTTTAGCTCGCCCTTGCTTCTAGCAGCTGTCAGCGTCTTGACGTAAGCTTGAGCTGAGCTTTGCTCCATCGCTTCAGAAGATACTAGCATGAACTGCTTGCGATCTGCGCCCACGACGCCTGACTTTGTGACGCTCGTGCAGCCGGTGATAAGCATGCTGGCTGTTAATAACGTAAGTAAAATTTTTTTCATTTTCATCCTTTTTGGATTAAAATTTGGCGTATTATAGCTTGTGTTGGATATGCATTGTTAAACGAGGGGTGAAATTTAAATTTAGGGCGGGTTTTGGTTTTTGTAAATTTTAAAATCTCACTCACTCGCAAGAATTGACTACTAAAATTTGGCTTCGCTCACCGCTTAGCTCAAATTTTAGAGCCGAAATTACTCGTTCATGAAATTTTAAAATTTATTCGAGTTTCTTCAGTATGTAAATTTAACCCCTACGCTTTATAGTCTATATTTCTCTCAAACTCTCTCAAACGTTTATTGACCGATCTTAGCTCCGTTATCGTCGTCCAGTTATCGATAAAGACGCTAAAACTCTCTCTAACCTGCGAGAAGGCATTGCTAGCTTGCACGAGGACGCCAAGCGTGATGACGCCGCTAAATAGGCCATTGCCCATGATGATATAAGGCACGATGACAAGAATTTGCGAAAACGAGACGAGCCAGAGATTAAAGTAGCCGTAGTGCAAAAAGAGCTTGTAGTAGTTTAGCTTCACCCCTGTAAAAAGCTCTAGCATAACGTTTGGCTGACAAAATTTGAGCTTATCATCCTCGCCATAAACTAGCTCTTTTCTAAAGGCCGCCTCTGCTTTTTGGTTGTTATACTCAAGGTGTGGTAGCTTTATGCCCACAAACCACGATACGATGAGGCCTCCGATGCTAATTAGCAGTGCGATATAAACTAGCGAGCCCTCGATGTCCTTGATGTAAGGTAGGCTCACGCTTTTGCTTAGCTCCCAAAGTACCGGTATAAAGGCAATCAGCGTCATAAACGCCTTTAAAACCTGCACGCCAAGGCTCTCCATGATCTTAGCAAAGCGATAAACATCCTCTTGGATACGCTGCGAGCTGCCCTCGATGTCGTTTTGGCAGTTTCGCCAAAATTTGAGATACTTAAAGGTCATCGCCTCCCTCCAGCGAAAGACCCAGTGGCTCGCAAAGAACGATATCACCGTGTAGGTTACGACATAAGGCATGGCGATCTTTAAGAAATTTAATATCCCTTGCCAAAACTCATCTACATTGTGATCCTTTGAGTTTTGCATGATGTCGTAGAAATTTTTATACCACTCGTTGATGCGGACGTTTAGATGCGTTTGATAGACAAGTAGTAAGATGATAAATATCGCTCCGCCGTAAGCCCAAAGCGCCCATTTTTTGTCTTTGAAAAATGATGAAAACATAAAGTGCCTTTTGTAAATTTTGGCAATTATAGCAGGCAAGGTTTAAGCATTTATATAAAATTTAAACCCAAACTATATCATTTTGGAAATTTTAACGTAAAGGAAAATGATGAAGAAATTTGCATTTTTAGCTCTTAGTCTTTGTGCGACCTTGGCGCTTGCGGCCGATATGAAGGTCTATAAAAGCCCAACTTGCGGTTGTTGTGGCAACTGGGCCAATGCTATGCAAAAGGCTGGCTTTAGCGAAGAGACCATAAAAGTAGATGACATGGTCAAGGTCAAAAAAGAATTTCACGTGCCACTAGAGCTTTCAAGCTGCCACACAGCTATCGTTGATGGCTATGTTATCGAGGGTCACGTGCCAGCTGATGAGGTCAAGCGCCTGCTAGAGCTTAAACCAAAAGATGTCGTTGGTATCGCAGTGCCTGGCATGCCGATGGAGAGTCAGGGCATGGAGCAAGGCGGCAAAGCCGAGCAATACGACGTCATACTCTTTAAAAAAGATGGCTCGCAAGAGGTCTTTGCTACTTATATCGGCTCTAAAAAGCTAAAATAACTTCAAATTTAGACTTAGCTCGTCTTTTGATGGGCTAAGTTAAAAAGAAATTCCCTTGCTAATGGCGATGATGCAGAGCAAAAAGGCTATCGGCACATAGATAAATTTACCTACAAAATACCAAAATGAGCCGTAAGTTTTATTTGCTCCTGAATTTACCTCGTCTAAAATTTCTTCTTTTTTAATGATCCAAAACCAAGATATTGCGCCGATAACTGCGCCGATTGGGATGATGTAGATAGAGACAAAGTCCATCCAAGGCCCCCAGCTACTAATAGGCTCCATAAACGCTCCAAAGCCAAAGCAAACTACACAAAGCAGTGCAAGCACCCAAAATCTGCTAAGGCGCGGGAATTTATGCATAAGCGACTCAGCCACGACCTCAAACATATTTTGAAGTGAGGTGATACCGCCAAAGATGACTGCGGTAAATAGTATGATCGCAAAAATTTGACCGCCGATCATATTTTGTAAAATTTTAGGAAGCGTTACGAAAAGTAGCTTTGGACCCTCAGCTGTATCCATAGCGTAGGCAAAGACCGCTGGGATCATGACAAGCGCTGCTACAAGCGCTGCAAGCGTGTCAAAAAATGCCGTAGTTTTGGCGCTTTCTACGATGTCCTCATCCTTTGAAAGATATGCTCCATAAACTATCATGCCAGAACCCGTGATAGAGAGCGAGAAAAAGGCTTGCCCCATCGCAGTGACCCATACCATCGGATCTTCAAGCTTGCTAAAGTCAGGGATAAATAGAAATTTATACCCCTCTAATGCGTTTGGCAGCATCGCGACATTTATAGCCAAAATGGCAAATAACACGAAAAATAGTGGCATCATGATTTTATTAGTCTTTTCGATGCTTTTTGCTCCAAAAAATAGCGTAAGAAGCGTGCCAACGATGACTATGAAGTGATAGGGCAAGACTGAGTACTCAGCAAGAGCAAAGGAGTCAAACCAGACATTTGTATCAACGCTCATAAACGAGCCAGTAAGTGCCTGAGTAAGGGCCTTTAGCACGTAAGCGATGATGACAGCGTAGCCGATGGCTATGCAAAGTGAGCCAGCAAGTGGAAGCCAGCCGATGATACTGCCTATGACGCCTAAATTTCTACTCTCCCATGCGTATTTATATGAGCCAAGCGTGCCAGTCTTTGCTCGTCTGCCGATCGCATACTCAGCGCTTAAGCCAACGTAAGAAAAAAGCGCTACGAAAAAGATGTAGATGAGTAAAAATGCTCCACCACCATTTGTGCCGAGCTTGTAAGGAAAGCCCCAAACATTTGCCATACCAACGGCTGAACCAACTGAGGCTAGTATAAACGCCCAGCGTGATGAAAAATTCTTTTTGCTCATTGTAAAATCCATAAATTTAGTGATGAAAATAATGTTACCAAAATATGATTTAAGAACTTTTTATAAATCTTAAATTTAAGAAACGTTGTTACTTTTGGGCGTGGCTAATTTGACCGCTAAATATAAATTCGCTATAATCAGCCAAAATTTTTAACTCTTAAGGATCATAATTGTACCCCAGTAGCGATAACTCGCTTTTAATGGTAATACTTGCCATTATATTCATTTTACTAAACGCATTTTTTGTTTTGTCGGAATTTTCCCTTGTCAAGGTTCGCAAGTCTAGACTTGAAGAGCTTATCAAAGAGAAAAAGCCAAACGCCCAGCTTGCTTTTGAGATGTCAAACAAGCTTGATACCTATCTTAGTGCCACTCAGCTTGGCATCACGCTAAGCTCACTTGCTCTTGGTTGGATCGGTGAGCCAGCAGTCGCAAGGCTCATAGAAGCCCCACTTAAAAATGTTTTTAATCTTAGCGATATCTTAGTTCATACAGTCGGCTTTGCGATCGCATTTACGCTTATTACGCTACTTCACGTCGTTATGGGCGAGCTTGTGCCAAAGTCAGTGGCTATAGCCAAATCAGAATCAGCAGTGCTTAAAATCGCTCGTCCGCTTCACTTTTTCTGGATACTTTTTTCGCCTATCATAAAACTTTTTGACATCCTAGCTACATTTGGACTTAAAATTTTAGGCATCCAGCCAGCAAAAGAGAATGAGCTAGCGCATTCTGAAGAGGAGATCAAGATCATCGTTGGCGAGAGCTTAAAGGGCGGTGTGCTTGATAGCTTTGAGACTGAGCTTATCAAAAATGCAGTTGATTTTAGCGACACGGTCGCAAAAGAGGTTATGACGCCAAGACGTGACATGATCTGTATAAACAAACAAAAGAGCTTTGAAGAAAATTTACAAGTCGTTTTTGAGTCAAAATATACTCGCTATCCTTATATAGACGGCTCAAAAGATATCATTTTAGGCATGATACACATTAGAGATATCTTGCAGCTGCACTTTAGCGAGGATAAAGAGAAGAGTTTTGACGCGATCGTGCGTAAATTTGTCATCGTGCCTGAGAGCCTTTCTATATCAAAAGTGCTTGTGATGATGAACAAGGAGCAAATTTCAGCTGCGCTTGTCGTCGATGAGTATGGCGGCACGGCTGGACTTCTTACGATGGAAGATATCATGGAGGAGGTGCTTGGTGACTTTAATGACGAGCACGATGAGGTCGATCAGCACTATAAAAAGATAAATGAAAACATCTATGAATTTCAAGGCAGATACGATCTAGAGAGTGTTGAGGAGCTTCTTGGTATAAGCTTTGATGAAGAGACCGATCAAGTAACGATCGGCGGATATGTCTTTAACCTTATCGGTCGTTTGCCAGTTGTGGGCGACAAGATCGAGGATGAAAACTGCTACTACGAGGTGAGAAAGATGGATGGAGCTAGCATCTCACGCGTAAAAGTTAGAAAAAAGATAAAAGAAGAAGAGGAGCCTGCTCAGGCTTAGTTTATAAATTTAATGGCTTTTTTGGCCATTAAATTTAACCTCGCAAAATCATAAAAAATAGAGCAAATTTAAGTGGCATTGCACTTTTAAAAGGCTATAAGCCCTTAAATTTAACTTTTAAAACCACAAAATTTAAAGCGACACCACCTTTTTAAATAGCTCTCTAAAAACATCATCACCACCTTTTTCGTAAATTTGGTTATAAATTTTAAAAATGGCTTGCGATTTTTAAAATTTATACTGCTTGCAAAAGTAGCCATTTTAGCGATCTTGTTTGTGATATTTAAATTTACTAAAGCTAGTTAGCCTTGGCTCAGACGCAATACCACAAAAATTTGTTATAAATTTCTCTATTGCGCTCATCTAGGCTGCAACAAGAGAGCTAAATTTCTTTTGTTAAACCTTAAACAACGCCTCTTAATAGCTCTTTTATAGTCTAGTTTTTATCTTGATAAAAGCGTGCTAGATCTTTGCCGTGCTTCAATGCTAGCTCGTAGTAGGGCGTGTCTGGGTCCTCGCCTATCATCTCATAGAGCTTTTTACGAAGCTCTGGTAAAAGGCGAAGATCGCTATAATCTACCTTTTCTTTATATGCTGGCAAGCCTTGTAAAAGCAGGGCATTTGAGTAGTTTATGCCGCCAGTTTTGCTGCCAGTAATGTTAAACTCACTCTCATATTGCGTGCGAGTTAAGCCAGTTGGTATGCTAAGCTCTCCTCGTTGTAGGCAAATTTTATCATTGCTACTGATGATATACTCTGGAAATTCTAACTCTTTGTAGTTGATATCTTCGTGACCATAATAGACCCACTTTATAGCGTCTTTGTTTTTGCGGTTGAAACTGCTTTTGTAGATGAAGCTTCCCGGGATGATAAATTCACGGCTTTTTAGCACTGGAGCGTCTGCTATATCTTTATAAACAGCAACCAAGTAGCAGTCACTAAAAAAATCAAGCGGCCAAAGAAGCCCCTCATTTGCTCGCTTTATAAAACGGTTCATGATATCAACTAAGATTTTGCCAAAGAAATATCTCTTGTAGTAATCATTATAGACGTAAAATATGTCGCCCTCTTTGAGCTTTTTCTTTTCTGGCATTTAGCTCTTCCAGATGTTTTTATTTAGCTCCAGATCATGCATGATCTGCGAAAAGTCACTGATACTAGAGATGTAGTTTTGCACGCTCTCATTGCTGTTTATCGGCTTTTTAAGATCAGGCTCAAAGCTATCTTTTCTAAGATCGATCGCGATGAAAATTTCATTTTTTAAAAACACTGCCGAGAGTGGGGCGTTAAATTTAGTTCTTAATCTGCTTAAATTTTCCATCAGCTTTGGTGTTAGAGCGTATCTAGCTGCGATCTGATCGGTCGTGTAGGTCTTAAAGAGCTCGTTAAATTTAGGGTTATCCATCACTGCTTGCTCGCCCTCGCTTCTTAGATCAGATGTTCGCTTTTTGTCGCAGACATATATCGTGGCATTTAGCTCTTTTTTAAACTCAGCCTTTAGCAAAATGCCTTGAAATTTCACCGTTGTAGTGGTGCTTTTTTCACCTTTTACCTCTTTTGCCGCATAAAAATCGCAAAGCTTAAACTGCGTGTTATCGATCTGCCCGTAGATCATATCCTCTGCGTAGTGTCTATTTACGTCAGCGTCATAAATTTTTAAAAAATCATTCAAACTTAGCCCGCCATTTGCGCTGAAATTTAGACCATAGTTTTTTACGATGACGCCAACTACTTTTTGTTTAAATTTTGCTACAAGCTCGTTTTTTAGCCCATTTATCGTCTTGCTAAGATAAAAAACTCCGCCGATTAGCAAAAAGAAAAATAAATTTCCAAGGTGCAGTGATGCTAAAAAACCAGTTGCAACTATGATGCCAAGAAAGCCATAAGCGATCATTTTAAAGGCTTTTTGCCCCATGGCAAGGCGCTCTTTTTCAAGCTCGTCAAGGTCGCTTAGATCGATGCCTTTTAGTTCGTCTGCTTGCATTTTTTTGCCTTATTTTTTAAAAAGATCACCGACGTTTGGAGCAGCTGCTTCATTTTCAGGGATATCAAAAAACACATCTTTGTGAAAGCCAAACATTGAAGCTACGATGTTTGAAGGAAACATCTGTGTGGCGTTGTTGTAAATTTCAACGGCTGAGTTGTAGGCACGGCGCGCGGCTGAAATTTGCTCTTCGATCTCATTTAGTGTGCTTTGGATGTGAAGTAAATTTTGATTTGCTTTTAGATCAGGATAGTTTTCTACGCTCACTCTTAAGCCATTTAACAAGCCTGAAATTTTGTTATTTAGCTCAAATTTCTCCTCATTTGTTGATGCACTTCTGGCACTTTCTCTAAGGGCAGTTATGTTTTCTAGCAAGCTTTTTTCGTGCACCATGTACTCTTTTGCAGTGGCTACTAAATTTGGTATAAGGTCATATCTTCTTTTTAGCTGCGCATCGATGCCAGCCTCCACGCTTTTTACTTGGTTTTGCTTTGCAACAAGTGAGTTGTAAAGGCTGATGAAAAAGACAAAAATGACTGCGACAACAAGTATCACGATGACTAACGAATTCATAACTTTTCCTTTGAAATTTAAGTTTGTTGTAGTTTATCCAAAGTTGCTTAAGAGTATTTAAACACCGAGGTTGGGTGATTAAATTTAATATTATAATTTAATCTTAAATTTTACATATAATTTATATAATTAAAAATTGTTTTTTACGAGGAGGATAAATGAGAACGGTAAACGTAAAAGATATAAAAGAGACTGTTGCAAAGCTTTGCAAACAAGCCTGTTACGTCGTTACACCAGATCTAAAGGCTGCTTTTACAAAAGCTCAAACCACTGAGAGCTCATCTCTTGGCAAAGACATTTTGGGTAAAATTTTGCAAAATGCCAAGCTAGCAGAAGAGGGCGTTGCGCCTATTTGCCAAGATACAGGTATGACAGTTGTCTTTGTAGAGATCGGTCAAGACGTGCATATAGAAGGCGGATATATCGAAGATGCGATCAATGAAGGTGTTGCGAAGGGCTACACTGAGGGCTATCTTAGAAAATCAGTCGTTGCTGAGCCACTTTTTGAGAGAAAAAACACTACAAACAACACTCCAGCGGTCATCCACACTAGGATCGTCCCAGGCGATAAGCTAAAGATAAAAGTCGCTCCAAAGGGCTTTGGTAGTGAGAACAAATCAATACTAAAAATGCTTGTGCCAGCTGATGGCATAGAGGGCGTTAAAAAGGTATTTTTAGAGTCTGTAAAATACGCTGGACCAAACGCTTGCCCTCCAATGACGATAGGTGTTGGCATAGGTGGCACTATGGATAAAGCAGCACTTCTAGCCAAACAAGCTGCAGTTCGTCCAGTAGATAGCAAAAACGCCGATGCAAGATATGCAAAACTTGAAGATGAGCTTCTTGAGCTTGCTAGTAAAACAGGCGTCGGTCCTCAAGGACTTGGCGGCGATACAACTGCTATAAAAGTAAATGTCGAGTGGTATCCAACTCACATCGCAGGTCTACCAGTAGCCATAAATATCAACTGCCACGCTGCACGCCACGCAGACGCCGAGCTTTAAGGAGATAACATGTCAGAAGTCAAAAGAATAACAGCACCATTTGATAAAGAGGTGGTAAAAAGCCTAAAAGCAGGCGACAATGTCCTAATCTCAGGCACTATCATCGCAGCTCGTGACGCCGCTCACAAGGCGCTAACAGAGGCTCTAGCACGCGGCGAGAAGTTGCCAGTTGAGCTAAAGGGCGAGACTATCTACTACGTCGGACCAACTCCAGCTAAGCCAAACCAAGCTATCGGCGCAGCAGGCCCAACAACAAGCGGTAGAATGGACAAATACACACCAACCATGATAAACGAGGTCGGCATAAATGGCATGATCGGTAAAGGCTACCGAAACGACGCCGTAGTCGAGGCTATGAAAAAATCATGCTGTGTTTATATGGTCGCTATCGGCGGTATCGGAGCGGTCATTAGCCAAAGTATCAAAAAATATGAAGTTTTGGCATATCCAGAGCTAGGACCAGAGGCAGTTGCAAGACTCACAGTAGAGGACTTCCCAGCGATAGTCGCTATCGACTGCGAGGGCAATAACTTCTACGAAGTCGGTCAAGCACCTTATAAAAAGATCTAAATTTGATCCGCTAGCAACTTAAGCTAGCGGAATTTCTCCCAAAATGAAAACTTTTTGCAACGATCAAGCAAAGCCACTACTTAAATTTTTTACGAGCACCAAAAGTTAAATTAGAAATTTAAAGCTAAAGCAAATTCTGGACGAGGGCTTTATCTCAAAGCCACAAGGGATATTTTTAAAAAGCGCCATAAGAAAAAGGCAGAAATTTGAAGAAAATAAGACGCAAAATGAGTGGTCGCTAAATGAGATAGTGGTCTTTGAAAGCGAGTATGAGAGCCCTGAAGAGTATTTTAGTGATGTGGGGTCGTTTGTTGTGAAATTAGCTGATAAATTTAGAACAAGTGGCATTAGCGAGGAGATAGTGCTTGCTGTTTCGTTTCAGGCGCTGCAGTTTGTCACGCTGGATAAGGAGCAGTTTAAATTTATCTACGAGGACTACGACGAGAGCACAAACTCAGCTCACATTAAAATTTACGCCAAAAGAGAAAACGACGAAATTTTACTATATAAAGATAGGATAGGGGGCTACAAAACCGAGGCGCTGATTGTTTACGAGGTGGCTAGTAGTAGCCAAGACACATAGTCTCAGTTAGTTTTATGCGCTTTTCAAAGGGCGCTGGCGAGAAAAATTTGCACTTTTCGATGTAAATCCTATACGAGTAGTTAAGCTCGAAATCATCATAAAATTTCTTTAAATTTAAAAATTTGATACCGCAAATTTCATGAAATTCAAAAAGCTCATAAATTTTAGAGCCATTTTTTGCCACAAGGTGGGAGGGAGCAAGCGAGGTAAATGAGCAAAAGACGCCAGTTGGGATAAGGCCATCTAGCGGCGTGCAGGCTTGTAAGGCGCTCGCAAATTTCTCTGGGACGCTCTTTTTTCTAAGAAAAACGATGCGTGAGTTTTCAAATTTAGCACTGATCGCATTTTTCCAAAAAAGATAGGCGTTTGAGGAGATGCCAGCGTTTTTGGCAAGCTGAGCACCAAGCACGTAGTCATCTAAAAATTCGTTTGGTGCAAGGGTTATTTGCATCTTTGTCCTTTTGAAATTTTGCTCATTATAGCCTTTGGTGCCTAAAAATTTAAAAATTTATAGTAGGATTTTGCCAAATTTCAAAGGATAAAATATGAAAAAACAAATTTCGACTAAAAATGCACCACAAGCGATCGGGCCGTACTCTCAGGCGATTAGCGCGAATGGATTTTTATTTATCTCAGGGCAGCTTGGCGTCACACCAGCGGGTGAGTTTGCAGGTAGTAGCGTAGAGGCTCAAGCCGAGCAATCACTTACAAATTTGCAAAACATTTTGGCTGAGGCTGGACTTAGTTTTGATAATGTTGTAAAGACTACGATCTTTTTAGCAGATATGGCAGATTTTGCCAAAGTAAATGTCACATACGCTAAATTTTTCAAAGAGCCATATCCAGCTAGAAGCACGGTGGCTGTGAAGACTTTGCCAAAAGATGCACTCGTAGAAATTGAGGTTATCGCAGCTTCCTGCTAGTTTATTGTACTAAAGTACAATTTACAAACTAAACAATATAACCTATAATTCACTCATTTAATTATAAATTACAATATTAAAGGATTTTCATGGCAACTCAAATCGGTGTCATTAAGCAAGTATCTGGCTTAGTTGTGGCTATAGACGAAAACGGCGCACAAAGAGTATTAAAAGCAGGTGATGCTCTATTTCTTGGTGAGATGATAAAAACTTCTTCAGCAGCTTCTAAAGCAGTCGTATCAATGGATAATGGCAAAGATGTAACTATCTTAGGTAATGAATCTGTTAAACTAGATAATAGTGTTTTAGCAAATTCTGATAACACAGTTGCTGATGTAAGCGATTTACAAAAAGCTTTGCTTGATGGAAAAGATTTAACAAAACTAGAAGAAACTGCAGCTGGTGGCGGTAATGCAGCAGCTGGCGGTGGAGATGGTGTTAGTCTTGGAGCAGCATCATTCGAACATGGCGGTCACTACTCAAACATCAATGAAAATTTTAGAAATATAGGAGATTCATTAAGAGCAAATGCTATCTCTAATAATGAAGTAAGTGGTGGTTTGGGTGAAACAAGTGCAGGTGCAGATAGAACAAACCAAAACACTTTTGTGCCAAAACCAATTATAACTGCGATCATGGATGATGTGGAAGGTTATACTGGTGATATGAAGGATAAAATTTTTGATGAAGAATATGGTAAGCCTGCTTCGAATGATAACACTCCTACACTAAAAGGCACTGCAGTAGCAAATTCTACAGTAGAAATATTTGACAATGGCTCATTTATAGGTCGCACGATATCTAATGCTAATGGAGAATGGGAGTTCCCCACTCCAAAATTAACTGATGGTGATCATGAATTTAGTGCTCAAACGGTAAATTCTACTGGGGATAGGAGTGGTTTTTCTGATACAACAAAAATAGAGATAGATACCGTTCCTGGTGAAGTTAATATAACAGCTATAATAGACAATGTTGATGGTGGAGTAAAAGGAAATATTATAAGTGGCACCTTAATAGATCAATATGACAACAAAGAGTATAAAAAAGCAGGCTTAACAAATGATAATATGCCAGTTATAAGCGGAACTGCAGAGCCATATGCTCAAGTTGAGGTTAATATACTTAAAACAGATGAAAATGATGTAGTTTGGACTGGTAGAACAAGGGCCGACAAAAATGGAAATTGGAGCATCCCTGTAGATGAGCCTTTAAAAGATGGCGATTATAGTTTTACAGCTTTTTCAATAGATAAAGCCGGTAATCAAAGTGGCATTGATCAGGTTCTTGGTGTTGATATTGATAAAACAGCTCCAGTAGTTGAAAACGTTAAAGCAACTCCAGTCGATACTGACGCTAAGGCTGATGGCGAAGCTAATAAAGTTGTAGTAACAGCTGATTCTAAAGAGCCTAATGCTCCAGTAGTAGTCACAATTGGTGGTAAAGAATTCCCAGGCACCACAGATGCTGATGGCAAAGTAAATATAACTATCACAGATAAAGATGTTATAGACGGACTTCAAAAAGGTAACGAGGTTAAAGTAGA
>NZ_CABPTV010000002.1:292930-301650 GCF_902460535.1 Campylobacter concisus
TAGTAACAGCTGATTCTAAAGAGCCTAATGCTCCAGTAGTAGTCACAATTGGTGGTAAAGAATTCCCAGGCACCACAGATGCTGATGGCAAAGTAAATATAACTATCACAGATAAAGATGTTATAGACGGACTTCAAAAAGGTAACGAGGTTAAAGTAGAAGTAACTGATAAAGCTGGCAATAAAGGTGAAGGCAAAGGTGAAGTTGGTGATCTAGAATTTAATGATAAAACAGCTCCAGAAACTCCAGAGGTGACATTTGTTGAGGATGGCGATGGCAACAAGATATTAAGCAAGACTGAAAACAGCGAAGATTTTGATAGTAAGCATACAACGGTTAAAATTTCTACCAAGGATGCGATAGCTGGTGATAAAATTGACTATAGCATAAATGGAAAGGAACAACCAACTCACACACTTACTGAAGCAGAAGTACAAAAAGGCTTTATAGAAGTTAAAGTCCCAGTAGGCAATGGCGGCGATGAGATAAGAGTTGAAGCAAAAATTGTCGATCAAGCAGGCAATCCTAGTGGAAGCAAAGATGCTAGCCTAACAGTCGGATCATGGATAGATTTAAAACTTGGCACTATAGAGCTAGATGAGAGTAGCAAACCTGGCGGTGGTGCAAATCAAATGCAAAATAACAGCAAAGTTATTAATCTAACCGACGGCAACGACAATATGATTGTTAATACTGGTCTTTTTACACACGGTTCTGTGCTTAATGCTGGAAAGGGCAATGATCATGTGCTTATTACAGGAGCATTAGGTTCGGTAGGTACGATATGGGATTCAAGCATACATGGCACTGTTAATCTAGGCGAAGGAGGTAGTGTCATAACCAAGGCATCTGCTATTTCTATTGACTCAAATGTACCAAATGCTAGATTTGTCATTAAAAATGGTGCGGGCGAAGTAATAGGCGAAGGAACAACCAATAACGAAGGAAAATTTGATGGTGATCTTAAACTTAGCAAAGCCATCATGCCTAAAGATAAAATAACAGCAGAGATAACTGATAAAGCTGGTAATGTTGCTAGTGATACTGAGATAGTTGCTAATGTATCTGGCCTAGAAGCTGGAGGTCGCTACTATAACAACCTACTAGAGATAGGCACAGATATAGATCACGGTGAGGTTAATGCTGGTGCAGGAAACGATAAGGTAGTTACTAGAGTAAGGGCTGGTAGTGGTCATATAACAGGACACTCTCATATCAACTTAGGAGATGGGGATAATGAACTAATTGTCAAAACAAATATAGATGATTCTATAGTTAAAGCTGGTAGTGGCGATGATATAGTGACTGTTGGTCAATGGCAAAAATTTGGTCAGGGCTGGATAACAGATGGTTCTACTATCAAGTTAGGTGATGGTAACAACACATTAACAGTCGGTACAAATATAGAAGGAAGTATTGTAGAAACTGGAAAAGGCATAGACCACATTAAGGTTGGTAACTATATACATAATTCTACTGTAAAATTAGGCGCTGGTGATGACACGTTGGAAATAACAAAGCAAGACATGCAAGGTAATGATATAGACGGTGGTACTGGTTACGACAAGCTAATCATCAAAAATCCAGGAGCGACTATAAATTTAGACAATATAGCCAAACATGCTAATAATTTTGAAGAGATTAATATTTCTAATTCGAATCAAAAGACAACAGTAAATGTTACTCTAAAAGATGTTATGGATATAACTGATAGCGACAATGTGCTAGCGATAACAGGTGACTCTGGGGATAAGGTTTCTTTAACTGGTGGCAGAAGCGCTGGATGGAGAGAAGCTGCAAGTAGCGATCATGCTAGAGATGGCTATAAGACATATACAAATACAGACGACAACGGCAATACTGTATTTGTTCAAATCAAAAATGAAGTAGACGTCCCTCTATAATCATTTACGTATAAATTTGATACTAAATTTATAGTATCAAAATACACAAGGAGAGCAAGGAAGCTCTCCAAATTTCTATCGCAAAAATAAAATTTCAATTTATAAAACATTTTTTCATTTTTTAATCTCCCTTTAAGCATCCCTCATATATAATTCCAGCTCACGAAACGAGAAACCACCTTTAACTTCAACGTTAATAAAGCCTTTTTCTTATCGTTGTTCTTTTAACTTACAATTGTTAAACTATTAGTCAATCTTTGAAATCTAAACAAGTGATCGATTGAGCCAGTCTATTATGATTAAATAATAGATTAGACAAACTAATATAAAAACTAAAAGTTTTTTTGATTAAAAACTTCATAATAAATACTAAAAGCAATTTTAGTAAAAACATTATTACTAGATTGCATTAGCAATCTTAGTCTTTAGTGTTGCTTCTTAGTAAAGCTTTGCTTTACGCTAAAGAAGGTTAATATGGAGAGTTTGATCCTGGCTCAGAGTGAACGCTGGCGGCGTGCCTAATACATGCAAGTCGAACGGACAAGTAAGAGCTTGCTCTTATGAGTTAGTGGCGCACGGGTGAGTAATGTATAGCTAATCTGCCCTACACTAGAGGACAACAGTTGGAAACGACTGCTAATACTCTATACTCCTGTCTGACATAAGTTAGATAGGGAAAGTTTTTCGGTGTAGGATGAGGCTATATTGTATCAGCTAGTTGGTGAGGTAATGGCTCACCAAGGCTATGACGCATAACTGGTCTGAGAGGATGATCAGTCACACTGGAACTGAGACACGGTCCAGACTCCTACGGGAGGCAGCAGTAGGGAATATTGCTCAATGGGGGAAACCCTGAAGCAGCAACGCCGCGTGGAGGATGACACTTTTCGGAGCGTAAACTCCTTTTGTTAGGGAAGAACAATGACGGTACCTAACGAATAAGCACCGGCTAACTCCGTGCCAGCAGCCGCGGTAATACGGAGGGTGCAAGCGTTACTCGGAATCACTGGGCGTAAAGGACGCGTAGGCGGATTATCAAGTCTCTTGTGAAATCCTATGGCTTAACCATAGAACTGCTTGGGAAACTGATAATCTAGAGTGAGGGAGAGGCAGATGGAATTGGTGGTGTAGGGGTAAAATCCGTAGAGATCACCAGGAATACCCATTGCGAAGGCGATCTGCTGGAACTCAACTGACGCTAATGCGTGAAAGCGTGGGGAGCAAACAGGATTAGATACCCTGGTAGTCCACGCCCTAAACGATGTATACTAGTTGTTGCTAAGCTAGTCTTGGCAGTAATGCACCTAACGGATTAAGTATACCGCCTGGGGAGTACGGTCGCAAGATTAAAACTCAAAGGAATAGACGGGGACCCGCACAAGCGGTGGAGCATGTGGTTTAATTCGAAGATACGCGAAGAACCTTACCCGGACTTGATATCTAACAAATCATCTAGAGATAGAAGAGTGTCTGCTTGCAGAAATGTTAAGACAGGTGCTGCACGGCTGTCGTCAGCTCGTGTCGTGAGATGTTGGGTTAAGTCCCGCAACGAGCGCAACCCACGTCATTAGTTGCTAACAGTTCGGCTGAGCACTCTAATGAGACTGCCTTCGTAAGGAGGAGGAAGGTGTGGACGACGTCAAGTCATCATGGCCCTTATGTCCGGGGCGACACACGTGCTACAATGGCATATACAATGAGAAGCAATATCGCGAGATGGAGCAAATCTATAAAATATGTCCCAGTTCGGATTGGAGTCTGCAACTCGACTCCATGAAGCCGGAATCGCTAGTAATCGTAGATCAGCCATGCTACGGTGAATACGTTCCCGGGTCTTGTACTCACCGCCCGTCACACCATGGGAGTTGATTTCACTCGAAGCCGGAATACTAAATTAGTTACCGTCCACAGTGGAATCAGCGACTGGGGTGAAGTCGTAACAAGGTAACCGTAGGAGAACCTGCGGTTGGATCACCTCCTTTCTAGAGTACATATAGATATTCTCTCACAAGATATCTATAAGAAAGATATTCTCAATCATCCTTGTTTAGTTTTGAAAGATTGATAGACCTATAGGGGCCTATAGCTCAGCTGGTTAGAGTGCACCCCTGATAAGGGTGAGGTCACAAGTTCAAGTCTTGTTAGGCCCACCAGAGAATTTAATTGGGGAATTAGCTCAGCTGGGAGAGCGCCTGCTTTGCACGCAGGAGGTCAGCGGTTCGATCCCGCTATTCTCCACCATAAAATAGTTTAACAGTAAAAGTCTATATTAAGTGTTTTTAGAAACATTTACTTTAGACTTTTAAGCGTACTTAATCTTTATTGATGACGAAGTTGCCGAAAGTAACTTTGTGCTTTAGGGGTTTCCAAAGGGTGTAACTCTTTGGTCGTAAAGACTAGCTTGCTAGTCTGCGAAGTCTAAATGTTCTTTTAATTAATATTGTTAATAGTCACAAGCAAGTTTTAAAAACAATTTTACAGGACTTGTTAAAGATTTAAATTTCTATTCTCTTTGCATTTAATGCAAAAGTTTGACATCACAATCTATTTAGGATTTAAAACTTATCTAAATAGTAGTCAATGCTTTCCGTCTTGAGAGTTAGAATTTAAATGTAGTAACATAAAGTTATCTTTAACAAGGAAGTGATGCGAATTAGAATAATCTAATATAGAAAAGGTAAGCTACAAAGAGCAAGTGGTGGATGCCTTGGCTAGTAGAGGCGATGAAAGACGTGCCAGGCTGCGATAAGTCTCGGGGAGCCGTCAAGGGGCTTTGATCCGGGAATTTCTGAATGGGGCAACCCAACTAATAGAGATATTAGTTACCGTATAACGGAGCGAACGAGGGGAATTGAAACATCTTAGTACCCTCAGGAAAAGAAATCAAAAGAGATTACGCTAGTAGCGGCGAGCGAACGCGTAAGAGGGCAAACCACTAGTTTACTAGTGGGGTTGTAGGACTGCAATATAGACTAAACTTAGCTAATAGAACAACCTGGAAAGGTTAGGCACAGAGGGTGATACCCCCGTATATGAAAGCTTTATTTTACTTAGCAGTATCCTGAGTAGGGCGGAACACGTGATATTCTGTCTGAAGCTGGGTAGACCACTATCCAACCCTAAATACTACTACTAGACCGATAGTGCACAAGTACCGTGAGGGAAAGGTGAAAAGAACTGAGGTGATCAGAGTGAAATAGAACCTGAAACCATTTGCTTACAATCATTCAGAGCCCTATGATTTATCAGGGTGATGGACTGCCTTTTGCATAATGAGCCTGCGAGTTGTGATGTCTGGCGAGGTTAAGGAAACCCGGAGCCGTAGCGAAAGCGAGTCTTAATAGGGCGTTTAGTCAGACGTTGCAGACCCGAAACGATGTGATCTATCCATGAGCAGGTTGAAACCGGTGTAAGAGCCGGTGGAGGACCGAACCCGCTAGCGTTGAAAAGCTATGGGATGACTTGTGGATAGGGGTGAAAGGCCAATCAAACATCGTGATAGCTGGTTCTCTCCGAAATATATTTAGGTATAGCGTCATGTAGTAACACTAGGGGGTAGAGCACTGAATGGGCTAGGGCATACACCAATGTACCAAACCCTATCAAACTCCGAATACCTAGTGTGTAATCATGGCAGTCAGGCGGCGAGTGATAAAATCCGTCGTCGAGAGGGGAACAACCCAGACTAACAGCTAAGGTCCCTAAATCTCATTTAAGTGGAAAACGATGTGGAGTTACTTAAACAACCAGGAGGTTGGCTTAGAAGCAGCCATCCTTTAAAGAAAGCGTAATAGCTCACTGGTCTAGTGATTCTGCGCGGAAAATATAACGGGGCTAAAATGAGTACCGAAGCTTTAGACTTAGTTTTACTAAGTGGTAGGAGAGCGTTGTATTTGTGTTGAAGGTATACCGGTAAGGAGTGCTGGAGCGAATACAAGTGAGCATGCAGGCATGAGTAGCGATAATTGGGGTGAGAATCCCCAACGCCGTAAACCCAAGGTTTCCTACGCGATGCTCGTCATCGTAGGGTTAGCCGGGTCCTAAGCAAAGTCCGAAAGGGGTATGCGATGGAAAATTGGTTAATATTCCAATGCCAACTATAATGTGCGATGGAAGGACGCTTAGAGTTAGAGGAGCCAGCGGATGGTAGTGCTGGTCGAAAGGTGCAGGTTGGAGTTCAGGCAAATCCGAGCTCCTTTAAGCCGAGGCCTTACAGGTGCGTGAAGTTCTTCGGAATGAATCGTAAATCCTTGATACTGTCGAGCCAAGAAAAGTTTCTAAGTTTAGTTATAGTTGCCCGTACCGTAAACCGACACAGGTGGGTGGGATGAGTATTCTAAGGCGCGTGGAAGAACTCTCTTCAAGGAACTCTGCAAAATAGCACCGTATCTTCGGTATAAGGTGTGCCTAACTTTGTGAAGGATTTACTCCGTAAGCATTGAAGGTTACAACAAAGAGTCCCTCCCGACTGTTTACCAAAAACACAGCACTCTGCTAACTCGTAAGAGGATGTATAGGGTGTGACGCCTGCCCGGTGCTCGAAGGTTAATTGATGACGTTAGCTCTGCGAAGCGTTTGATCGAAGCCCGAGTAAACGGCGGCCGTAACTATAACGGTCCTAAGGTAGCGAAATTCCTTGTCGATTAAATATCGACCTGCATGAATGGCGTAACGAGATGGGAGCTGTCTCGAAGAGGGATCCAGTGAAATTGTAGTGGAGGTGAAAATTCCTCCTACCCGCGGCAAGACGGAAAGACCCCGTGGACCTTTACTACAGCTTGACACTGCTATTGGGATAAAAATGTGCAGGATAGGCGGGAGGCTTTGATCCATAGACGCCAGTTTATGGTGAGCCATTGTTGAGATACCGCTCTTTTTTATTCTGATAGCTAACTAGCTTGAGTTATCCTCAAGTAGGACAATGTCTGGTGGGTAGTTTGACTGGGGCGGTCGCCTCCCAAAATGTAACGGAGGCTTACAAAGGTTGGCTCAGAACGGTTGGAAATCGTTCGTAGAGTATAAAGGCATAAGCCAGCTTAACTGCGAGACATACACGTCAAGCAGAGACGAAAGTCGGTCTTAGTGATCCGGTGGTTCTGTGTGGAAGGGCCATCGCTCAAAGGATAAAAGGTACCCCGGGGATAACAGGCTGATCTCCCCCAAGAGCTCACATCGACGGGGAGGTTTGGCACCTCGATGTCGGCTCATCGCATCCTGGGGCTGGAGCAGGTCCCAAGGGTATGGCTGTTCGCCATTTAAAGCGGTACGCGAGCTGGGTTCAGAACGTCGTGAGACAGTTCGGTCCCTATCTGCCGTGGGCGCAAGAAGATTGAGGAGAGTTGACCCTAGTACGAGAGGACCGGGTCGAACCAACCACTGGTGTACGAGTTGTCCTGCCAAGGGCACCGCTCGGTAGCTATGTTGGGATGTGATAACTGCTGAAAGCATCTAAGCAGGAAGCCAACTCCAAGATGAATCTTCTTTTAAGAGCTCATATAGACTATGTGTTTGATAGGCTGGGTGTGTAATGGATGAAAGTCCTTTAGCTGACCAGTACTAATAGCTCGTCTGCTTATCTTTTAATAAGCATCACTTCCTTGTTAAGGATAAAAACTTAATAAGATATGTTTTTACAAAACTTTGTTTATGACTTTTAACTTTATCTAGTAGTGTTAAATAAGAGATTTATCTAATATATCTTTTATTTAACACTGCCCGTGACTATACAGACGAGGAAACGCCTTGCTCCATCTCGAACCAAGAAGCTAAGCTCGTCCTGGCTGATGATACTCTCCCTTACTGGGATGTTGGGAAAGTAGGTCGTTGCGGGCTTTGTTGTTAATCTGCTTTAATTCTTATATGTTTAATTGATTAATTAATTTTTTATGTTTTTTATATTATTGAGTTGTTTGCCTTTTTAAAATTTATTTTCTTGTTTTTTTAAAATTTTTTATTTAGTTAATATGTTTATTTTTATTAATGAAAAATTGCAAATTATGACGAGATGGTGTTAAGGTATGATGCTCTCGGTCTATGATAATATAGGTTAATAGTATGAAATAGGTCTTTGTAAAAAAATACTTATGATGATGTTAAATTTTTCAAGCATAAAAAATGTATAGACTGCAAACTAGCCAAAGAAAACGGCCTAGAGATGGTTGATCAAAAGTACTTTTTCACACAGTTTAGATATGACGCACTCCAAAGGGCTAAAGAGAAACAAAAGCTCATGCTTGATAGTGAAAAGACAAAGAAAACTTCGCTAAATTTATATGAGCGTCCATATCTTGGCACTGTTGGAGCGATTGCGCTTGATAAAAATGGCAATCTAGCTGCAGCAACCAGCACTGGTGGTATGACAAATAAAATGACTGGCCGTATAGGCGATAGTCCGATAATTGGCTCTGGGACCTATGCAGATAATGGCTCAGTGGCAGTCTCTTGCACAGGTACAGGTGATATCTACATGCGTGTAAATGCTGCTCATGAGGTCTCAGCTCTTTATAAATACAAAACTTCAGATGTACAAAAAGCAACTGAGGAGGCTGTAAAAGAGGTAGTAGCACTAGGCGGTAGTGGTGGTATCATCTCTATTGATAAGTCTGGTAAGACTGGCTTTGCTTGGACTAAAGATAAACTTGGTATGTATCATGGTGAGGCAAGACTAGGAGCTAAACCAGTTGTTTACTGGCCACTTGGCGAGAAATGATTAGATAGCTAGGTCGGATTATATCCGGCCTAGTTTTTAAAGGGAGAAAGTTTATTAAAATATATAAATTGCTCCAAGAACGATAAATGCTCTTAGGCAAAAACCGC
>NZ_CABPTV010000003.1:0-126438 GCF_902460535.1 Campylobacter concisus
TGTCTGATAAGACTATGCAAGACTATATCGCAACTGGCAAGAATGTAAATGAGATCATGGATGGCATCTCAGAGATCAATCAAATTTCATCTGAAAATGCTAGAAGTGTCGAAGAGATAGCTTCTGCAGCTGAGCATCTAAATAAGATGACAGATGCGCTAAATACAAAACTTAGTGTATTTAGAACTTAAGTTTTTATCTCTTAAATTTAATGTTTTAGGTCTAGCGAGAGCTGGACCTTTTTAAATTTATAGACAAAAATTTCTCTTATATAAAACAAAAAATTTATAAATAATAATAGAGTAGGGCTTTGTAAATTTACAAAGCTAAATTTATTTTCTATTTTCGTCTAGGACTTTTTGCATGCTCTCTCTAGTCGCCTCTAGCCAGTTTTGTTTTGAGGTATCGACTAGATCAAGGCAAAAGAGCTTGATGTCAGCCTTTTTAAAGCTAAATTCTTTCACTTTCATCGCATCGCTTCCAACGATCACGATAGGCTGAACCTTTAAATTTAGCTTTTCAACTAGCAGTTTTGCGCCACCTTTAAATGGCAAGAGCTCTTTGGTTTGAGACCTTGTGCCTTCTGGAAATATCGCTAAAACACGGCCATTTTCTACTCTGTCTTTTGCTTCGCTTAAAAGCTTTATTAGCGAGTGTTTATTTTCTCGCTCGACTGCTATCATCTTAGGAAGGCTCAAAATTTTACCAATGATTGGGATCTTACCTATCTGTGCCTTTGCGATCCAGCATATATTTTTAGGATGGATCTCTTCAAGTGCGATGATATCAAGCATGCTTTGGTGATTTATCAGCAAGATATTTGCTTCGTCGCTAAATTTACCGATCACTTCAAGCTTATATCCGCCAAAAAATCTCTGCGATCTGCCCCAAAATTTTCTAATGGCTCTATTTTTAGAGTTAAAGAGCCACATAAAAAATACGACAAAAACGACGCTTATCACAAATTCAATAGAAAAGAAAAAAGCTCTAATTTTTGACAAGATCACCCTTTCTTACCCAGCCGATTTTGCCGTCGCTAAATAAAATTTTTGAGTAGTCATCTTTTGTGTCTAAAATTTCAACATTTTCATTTTTACGAGATGTATAAAAAACGGTTGAATTTTTAGTTGGCAAGATAGTGACGCTCACATCTGGCTTAAGCACTGCTTTGCCAAAAGGATTGTAGGTATAAATTCCAAGTGCGATAAAAACGGCCGCTACAAAGAAGTAGCTTAGCTTTCTTCGCCAGATCGCTAGCAAGATAAAGATAGCGACCAAAGAATAGATCGTGATATCTTTGTAGGTGCTAAATTCGCTTTGTTTTGGATTTAGACCGATTTGCGTGCTAACCTCGTCCTCTTCAACGCTCACAGGCAGTGAAAAGCTCTCAAATTTAGCTTTTTTTAGGTTGTAGTAGTTAAAGTCAAGCGTCTTTTTGTTTGGCTTAAATACTGCAAAATAATATGCACTTTGCGAGTTAAAGTCGCCGTTTATCGTATCTACACCTTGCTTTAGGATCGTTTTATTTTCGATATTAAAGGCACTTAGATCGACATTGTTGCCGTAAATTTCAACGACCATGATGTTGTTTATATCATCAAATTTAGTCGTTTTAAATTTCTTTACCTCAAGGTTATCAGCGACGATGTGGTTGTAGTTTTCGTCACTTCTAAGCTCTTTTAGCTTTGGTAAAAAGATATTTATGTTTGAGTTTTGATAGTTCTCACCATTTCTTTTTAGATCCAAGCTAACTCGTAAAGTCTTTGCGTCAATGCTAGTTGTTTCAAGGTAGAAAGTGCCGATGTATTTGTTTTCATCGCCTTTTACCCATTGAAAATTCTTCTTATTTAGCCATTTGATATTTGTCTCATCAAGCTGTGTCTCAAACTCAAACTCAAGGTCACTTTGCGTATCAGCCACGATCTCAATGCTAAAAATTTCTCCTACTACGACGTTTTTAGGGATATTTGTTGCTTTTAAAAGTAGCTCTTTTATCTTGATCTTGTCATAGACTTGATTGTCAGGGACGCTGATATCTGGTTCGTTTGTCGGGACGATATTTCGCATCTGCTCTGGAGTGATACGCTCTGGCTGTGGGGCGATAGAGCGTGGAGAGACGAGCTTTCTTGATATATCTTCTTCGCTTGGAGTCTTTGCTTGCGGCTTTGATGCTTGGCTATTTACAAATTTATCCTCTCTTGCCTCATCCATCATGTCAAAAACGCTGACTTCATCAGTGTTTGCGGCAAATAAATTTAGCGCGAGTAGGGCGATAAAAAGTGTTCGTTTTACCAAACTAGCCCTTTTAACATCTTCATGCCATCATCTGTGCCTAAAATTTTCTCGCAAGCGCGCTCTGGGTGAGGCATAAGACCAAAGATCTTTTTGCTCTCATCGCAAATCCCAGCTATGTTATCAACTGAGCCGTTTGGATTTATCTCATTACCGTTGATGCCACAGTATTTTAGCAAGACTTGCTCATTATCATATAGGCTTTTTAACGTCTCTTCGTCGGTGTAGTAGTTGCCTTCGCCATGAGCAATAGGGATGTTTACTACTTCGTCTTTGGCTAAATTTACTAGGAATTTATTGTTATTTGAGATCACTTTTAGGTGGTGATATTTTGAGACGAAATTTAAATTTTCATTTCTTCTCATTGCACCTTTTAAAAGTCCAAGCTCAAGAAGCATCTGAAAGCCATTGCAAATTCCTAGGATATAGCCGCCTTTTTTCGCATGCTCTTTTACGGCCTGCATCGCTGGGCTAAATTTAGCTATCGCAGCCGTTCTTAAGTAGTCGCCGTAGCTAAAACCACCAGGCAAAACGACTAGATCAGCATCGATCTTATCTTCTTTGTGCCAGATGATCTGCGTTTGGCAGCCAAGTAGCCCAAAGGCGTGAGCTGTGTCTTCTTCGCAGTTTGTGCCGGGAAAAAGTATGATCGCTACTTTCATAGCACGATCTCGTAGTCTTCGATGACGGTGTTTGTTAGAAGCTCTTCACACATCACTTTTAGCTGCTCTTTTGCTTTGTTTTTATCGCTCTCGTCGATGTCTAAAACGATTTGTTTGCCTATCCTGACATTTGAAACACCGCTAAATCCAAGCGAATTTAGCGCGTGCTCCACTGCCTTACCAGCAGGGTCTAAGACCCCGCTTCTTAATGCTATATTTACGACAGCTTTCATCTTTGTCCTTAAGAAAGAATTCTTCTTAAAACTTCTTCGTAAGCCACTTTTACGCTACCAAGGTCTTGTCTAAATCTATCTTTGTCAAGTTTTTCATTTGTTGTTGCATCCCAAAATCTGCAGCTATCAGGGCTTATCTCGTCAGCTAAGATGATGTTGCCATCTTTGTCGATACCAAATTCAACTTTAAAATCAACTAGTTTTAAATTTCTCTCTGCAAAGAATTTAAATAAGATAGAGTTGATCTCTCTTGCTGTGTGTCTTAGAGTTTGAAGATCTTTTTCGCTCTTTACTAGACCCATGATGATGCAGTGCTCGTCAGTAACTAATGGATCGTGCAAATCGTCATTTTTGTAGTAGAACTCAACAAGTGTAAAAGGTAGAACTGTGCCTTCTTTTATGCCAAGCCTTTTGCTAAGTGAGCCAGTTGCGATATTTCTCACAACAACTTCAAGAGGTATGATCTCGCATTTTTTGACCACTTGCTCAGTGTCGCTGATCGTTTCAACTAGGTCAGTCACGATACCTTTGCTCTCTAGCAGTTTAAAAAGCTGAGTAGAGATTTTGTTATTTAGTGCACCTTTGCCAGCTTCGTTGCCTCTTTTTTGAGCGTCAAATGCTGTTAAATCGTCTTTAAATTCAGCCACAAGTAGATTTGGATCGTCTGTGGCGTACATTTTCTTGCCTTTTCCCTCGTAGATAAGCTCTCTTTTTTGCATGTTGTTCTCCTTTAGATTATTGTTGTTTTATCTTTAAAATTTTGATCGTATCAATCGCTGTTTTTAACTGAATATCCTCATCGACTTTTTTCTGTGTGATTATGTTTTTATCATCTTTTGCTTCAGTTTTATTGCCTTCGCTTGTTGGATTTATCTTGTTTAGCTCGCTTTTTAGGTGTGCTTTTAGTTCGCTCTCTTTGATGCTAAATGCACTATCATCGCTTTGTGGCACTTTGCCAGGATGCACGACTACATCAGGCGTGACGCCCACAGCTTGGATAGTTCTGCCGCTTGGTAAGTAATATCTTGCAATGGTTAGTCTTAAGGCTTCAGTGTCGTCTATTGGTAAGATCACCTGAACGCTGCCTTTACCAAATGTGTTTTCGCCAATTATCACCGCACGCTTGTGATCTTGCAGTGAGCCACTGACGATCTCGCTAGCACTTGCGCTTCCGCCATTTACAAGGACAACAAGTGGGAGTTTTGATAAGGTTTTGCTAGCACTTGCTTTATACTCTACATTTTCAGATGCATCACGACCTTTTTGAGATACTATGATGCCATTATCTACGAAAAGATCCACTAGATCGACAGCTTGATTTAAAAGACCGCCAGGGTTGTTTCTAAGATCAAGTATGATGCCATTTGCTTTTGGATGCTCTTTGATAGCATCTTTGACCTTTGTAACGACGTTTTTGTCAAAATTTGTGACGCGTATATAAAGGATGTTTTCATTTTCTATCATTTTTGCATAGACAGACTCAACCTTTATAAGATCTCTTATGATCTTTACGTCAAATGGCTTTTGCTCGCCTTTTCGCAAAATCGTAATTGTTATCGGAGTTTTTGGCTTGCCACGCATCTTATTTACGGCTTCATCTATCGTTGTGCCGATAGTTGAGTTGCCATCGATCCTTAAAATGATATCACCTGCTTTTATGCCTGCTTTATCAGCTGGAGTGTCCTCGATAGGCGAGATAACGGTTAGTGCGCTATCTTTCATGCCAACTGTTATGCCAAGTCCGCCAAATTCTCCGCTTGTTTGCACCTGCATATCTTTATATGCTTTTTCATTTAAAAAGCTTGAGTGAGCATCTAAATTTTGCATCAAACCAGCGATGGCTTTGTCGATTATCTCTTTAAATTTAATGTCATCAACGTAGTATTTTTCAACAGTTGAGATGGTTTTTGTAAGTTTTGAAAGTGCTTCAAGTTTTGCACTCGCCTCATCTTCAGTTTTAGCAAAAAGTGCATTTACTGCTACGCTTGAGATGAGTAGGGCACCTGTTATTTTTAGCGCAAAAGATCTAGTAAATTTGTTCAAAATATCTCCTATATTTTTTGGCTCAATTTTATTAACATTTGGCTAAAAAAAGCATAAATTTAACCTTATATTTTTAGCTTTTGTCTATTTTTAACACAAATTTATAACAGCAAATTTTAGCAATTATATAAAAAGAGTGACAAAGGCTATAAAAATACTTGACAATATAAGACTAAAGTTATATAATGCCGCCATTATAAAATAACTTAAGGAGCTTTAATGGCTGACATAACAGAAAATTTAACAGCGCAGATGCAAGAGACACTCGAAAAAGGCGTTAGCTTAGCGATCTTTTCCAAAAATCCACAAGTTGTGCCACTTCACGTCTTTTGGGCTTTGCTCGCTGATAGTAATTCTATTTTAAATCAAGTATTTAATAAGATGAACATAAGCAAGGACGCAGTCGAGCTTGAGATAAAAAGTAAGATCTCGTCACTCCCAAGCAGCTCAAACGTCACAAAAGATAACGTTTCAGTTTCAAGAGAGCTTATAAATTCGCTTGAAAATGCAAAAGCTTTAATGGTAAGCATGGGCGATAGCTACATAGCTGTTGATACATGGATCATCTCTGCTCTTGAACTTAGTGAGATCAAACAAATTTTAAGCAAATTTTGCGATATCTTAGAGATCAAAAAGAACCTTGAGAGCATAAGAGGTGGTAAAAAGATAGATAGCCAAACTGGCGATGATACCCTTGATAGTTTAGAGAAATTTGGTATCGATCTAACGCAAAAAGCGCTAAATAAAGAGCTTGATCCAGTCATCGGACGTGATGAAGAGATCACTAGGATGATGCAAATTTTAATAAGAAAAAGCAAAAACAACCCTATCTTGCTTGGTGAGCCAGGCGTTGGTAAAACAGCCATCGTTGAGGGTCTAGCTCAAAAGATAGTGGCTCGTGACGTGCCAACAAGCCTTGCAAACAAGCGTGTTATTGCGCTTGATATGAGCGCAGTCGTAGCTGGAGCAAAGTATAGAGGCGAGTTTGAAGATAGGCTAAAAGCTGTCATAGACGAGGTTAAAAAAGCTGGCAATATCATACTTTTTATAGATGAAATTCATACAATAGTTGGAGCAGGTGCGAGCGAGGGCGGAATGGACGCTGCAAATATCCTAAAACCAGCCCTTGCACGTGGTGAGCTTCACGCTGTTGGTGCGACAACATTAAAAGAGTATAGAAAATACTTTGAAAAAGATGCAGCACTTCAAAGACGTTTTCAACCAATAGACGTCAAAGAGCCAAGTGTAAATGAGGCACTTCAAATTTTACGTGGTATAAAAGAGCGTCTTGAAGTTCACCACGGCATCACGATAACAGATAGCGCGCTAGTTGCCGCTGCAAGACTAAGTGACCGATATATCGCAAACCGCTTCTTGCCAGATAAGGCGATAGACCTTATAGATGAGGCAGCAGCTGAGCTTAAGATGCAAATAGAGAGCGAGCCATACGAGCTTTCAAAGATAAAACGCGAGATCGTAACGCTTCAAGTAGAAAAAGAAGCTCTAAAGATGGAGGATGCGGATAAAAATAAAGAGAGACTTGGCGAGATCGAAAAAGAGATAGCTGATCTAAATGAGAAAAAGCTAGCGCTTGATACTAAATTTGAAAACGAGAAGGCTGTTTTTGGCGGAATTTCAAAAGCTACAAAAGAGATCGATAGCTTAAAATCACAAGCCGAGATAGCAAAAAGAAATGGCGATCTTCAAAAAGCTGCCGAGATAGAATACGGCAAAATAGCAGACGCTAAAAAGCACAAACACGAGCTTGAAGAAAAATGGGAACACATGAAAAAAGAGGGCGTGCTTCTTAAAAATCAGGTCGATGAAGAGCTTGTAGCTGAAATTTTGAGCAAATGGACTGGAATTTCAGTTAAAAAGATGCTAACAAGCGAAAAAGAGAAATATCTGCGCATCGAAGAGCATCTAAGAGAGAGCGTTGTCGGTCAAGATGACGCACTACACGCACTTGCACGTGCTGTTAAGAGAAATAAGGCTGGTCTAAATGAGGGTCAAAGGCCGATTGGTTCATTTTTATTTCTTGGACCAACAGGCGTTGGTAAAACTCAGTCAGCTAAGGCTTTGGCTAAGTTCTTGTTTGACGATGAGAAGGCGCTTATCCGCTTTGACATGAGCGAATATATGGAAAAACATAGCGTGAGCAGGCTTCTTGGTGCGCCTCCAGGATATGTAGGCTACGATGAGGGCGGTCAGCTAACAGAAGCAGTTCGCAGAAGGCCTTACTCAGTCATACTTTTTGACGAGGTTGAAAAGGCTCACAAAGACGTATTTAACATACTTTTGGGCATACTTGATGATGGACGCGCGACTGATAACAAAGGCGTAACGGTTGATTTTAAAAACACGATCATTATTTTAACTTCAAACATCGCTTCAAATTTCATTATGGAGCTAAAGGGTGAAGACCGTGACGTGGCTGTTAAAAACGAGCTTAAAAACTACTTTAAGCCTGAGTTTTTAAATAGGCTAGATGATACTATCATCTTTAATCCTCTAAACGAGCAAGGGCTTATTTCTATCGTTGAGATCATGTTTAAAGAGCTTGAAAAAACTCTTCACAACCGCGGCATCAAGGCAGTTTTAAGCGAAGAGGCTAAGAAATTTATCGCAAAAGCTGGCTTTGACATAGTTTATGGTGCAAGACCTCTTAGAAGAGCACTTTATGAGCTAGTTGAAGATAAGATCGCTGATATGATCTTAAAAGATGAGCTTGAAAGTGGCGATGAGATCACCATTGATAGCGACGGTGAGAAGATTATCATTAAGAAAAAATAACTTCAAATTTACTTGGCAGGTTGGATCAACTTGCCAAGCCTACTATAAATAATTTAACTAATATCCTTATTTGATCTGTAATAAAATATAAAAAACAGCACGCAAAGCATCGCTACAAAGGCAAAAACTATCAACGTACCATCTTTAAATGAGCTTAAAAACATGCCATTTGTATTCATACCAAAAAAGCCAGTGATGAAATTTAGCGGCAAAAATAGAGCCGAAATGAGCGTCAAGAGGTAGATGTTTTTATTTATCTTGTCGTTTTTAGCGCTTTGTATAAATGTATAGATGTCTTCGACCCTGCAAGCATATTCGTTAGCTATTGTTTTAAAGACACTTGCTTCATGGATGCTGTTTTTAAGCTCTTTTTTTAGCCCTTGCTGCTCACTTTGACATATTGCAAGTGCTTCATAAAAGTGCGAAATGCTATTTTGAAATTTTCTGATCTCATACTTTAAAAAGTGGTGTCTTTTTATAAATTTCTCAAAATTTTTTTGACTAGCATAAATTTTCTCATACTCATTTAGCTCGTCTTGGTGCTCTAAAATTTTATTTGCATATTCGTTACAAATCCCCTTAATAGCTGCTTCAAACGCGCTTTTGTCACATTCATGCTCAAGATCTTCTTTGTAAATTTTGCCATCTTTGAATAAAAATTTAAAAACTTGCTTTTGCGATGATGAGATGAGCGTGATGTAGTCAAATGCATCTCCATAAAAATATCCACAAAGTGCGCTTTTATAGCTCATCTGCGCTCCTTTTTGCGTAGAAATTTCGCTTAAATTTAGCAAATTCGCCGACCTCTATCGCCTCTCTCATCTCTTTCATTAAATTTAGATAGTAGTGCAGGTTGTGAAGGCTTGCTAGTCTAAAAAATGTGAGCTCTCTAGCCTTAAAAAGGTGGTTTAGATAGCCTCTGGAGTAGCGCTTGCAGGTGTAGCACTGGCAAGCTGGGTCTATCGGCGCGTGGTCGTTTATAAATTTGGCTGATTTTATATTTATCTTGCCAAAGCTAGTAAAGAGCGTGCCGTTTCTTGCGTTTCTAGTTGGCATGACGCAGTCAAACATATCGACGCCGCGTTCGACATTTTCGACTAGGTCCTCTGGTGTGCCAACGCCCATTAGATAGCGAGGTCTAAGCTCATCCATAAATGGCATAACCGCCTCAACCGTGTCATACATCGCCTCGTTGCTCTCGCCAACGCTTAGCCCACCTATGGCAAGGCCGTCAAATGGCATCTGATTTAAGGCTTCAGCGCAAAATTTACGCGCCTCATAGTCGGTGCCACCTTGGACTATGCCAAAGATATTTTGCTGCAAGCCAACGCCCTTGCTTTGCATAAATTTGTGATAATCAATCGCCTCTTTTGCCCATTTTATCGTTCGCTTTATGCTGAGATCTATCCTTTTTGGCTCAGCTGGCAAGGCGACTAGATCATCAAGTATCATCATTATGTCGCTGCCAAGCTCATACTGCGTATCAAGGACGGACCTTGGAGTGAAGTAGTGCGTGCTGCCGTCGATGTGGCTTTTAAATTTTATCCCGCCATCGTCGTTTTTGGTGTTTGACCTAAGCGAAAATGCCTGAAATCCGCCGCTATCAGTTAAAAACGAGCGATCAAATTTAGAAAAGCCATGAAGTCCGCCAAACTCACGCACGACCTTGCTGCCAGGGCGCAGATACATGTGGTAGGTGTTTGCTAAAATTATCTTTGCGTCTAAAATTTCACTCATATCAAAGGCGTCTAGGCTTTTAACTGCGCCAACAGTGCCAACTGGCATGAAAACTGGTGTTTGTATCACGCTGTGGGCTGTGGTGAGTACGCCGCGCCTTGCGTTGCCATCTTTTTTTATAACTTCAAATTTCATCTAAGTCCTTAAATTTTTTGATTTTTTATTTTAACAAAATTTATAATATAATCCAGAAATTTTAAGGCAAAGGAACTTTTTGCAAAAGAGAAATGATATCGTTTTTACCGAAGCAAACGGCACTGCGACCATAAAATTTGCAGGTGAGTTTAGCTACAAAGACGCAAAAAATTTACAAAGCATTTTTAAAAAAATCCAAAAGCTTAACGGCAATGTTAAATTTGACTTTAGCGAGCTAAGGAGCATTGATTACGCTGTTTTGATCCTTTTAAAAAACACGCTAAATGGCAAGAAATTTGAGATCATCACAAATGATGAGAAGATAAAGGCGATGAGTGATCTTTTAAATGACGAGAAGATCGACTTTAACTATATGCCACCGCACAATAGCCTAAATTTTTTCTCGCGCCTTGGTGAGAAAATTTGTGAGGGATTTGTAAATTTACTTGAGTTTGGCTCGTTTTTGGGCGAGTTTTTGATAAAGAGCGTGAGGATTTTATTTAATCCTGCAAATTTAAGGTTTAGAGAATTTAGCAACTACATAAAAGATGGTGGCGTAAATGCCGTTTTCATCGTCTCGCTCACCGCTTTTTTGATAGGCGTCGTGCTTGCTTATCTTGGCAGTGCGATGCTTGCAAGCTTTGGGGCAAGTATATTTATAGTAGAGATCATGGGCATGCTAACGCTTAGAGAGGTTGCCCCGCTCATCGCTGCTATCGTCGTGGCGGGTAGATCGGCCTCTAGCTTTACCGCGCAAATTGGCGCTATGAAGCTAACCGAGGAGATAGACGCGATGAAGACGATGGGTTTTGAGCCATTTAACTTCTTGGTGCTGCCACGCATCATCGCCATGGTGCTTTGCGTGCCTGTCATCATCTTTATAGCTGATAGCATAAGCATTTTAGGGCAGATGATTATTTGTCAAACTATTCTTGATATCAGCTTTAGCGACTATCTCAATAGATTTCGCGAGATGGTCGAGCTTAGGCACTTTGCTGTTGGCATGATAAAGGCTCCGTTTTTTGGCGCGGTGATAGCGATCATTGGTTGCATGAGAGGATTTGGCGTGAGTCAAAACGCCCAAAGCCTTGGAGCGATGACAACCGTTAGCGTTGTAAATGCGATATTTTGGGTCATTGCGCTTGATGCATTTTTCGCGATAATTTTTATGTGGCTAAAGATATGAACGAGATAATAGTTGGAAAAAACATAACGACAAGTTATGGCGATAAGATAATGCACGATAATGTGAGCTGGAGCGTCAAAGAGGCTGAAATTTACGGCTTTTTAGGCGGTAGTGGCGCTGGTAAAACGACGCTTATGAAGACGATGATATATCTAAAAAAGCCAAGCAAGGGAGATATATTTTTTGATGGCGTCAATATGTGGAAAAGTAGCCAACAAGAACAGCAAGAGATAAAGCTAAAAAGTGGGACGATGTTTCAGTTTGGAGCGCTTTATAGCTCGATGACGATCCTTGATAACGTGGGTGTTTTGCTTCACGAGTACTCTAAATTTAATAAGCGCCAGATCGATGAGATAGCGATGTTTTGGATACAAAAGGTGGGGCTTAAAAAAGAGGTTTCAATGCTCTATCCAAGCGAGCTAAGTGGCGGTATGAAAAAAAGAGCTGCGCTTGCAAGAGCCTTGGTGCTAAGTCCTAGGGTGCTATTTTTAGATGAGCCAAACAGCGGCCTTGATCCTGTTAGCTCACGCCAGATGGACGCGCTCATAAAAGAGCTTCGTGATAGCATCGGTGTAACTGTCGTCATGGTGACGCATGATGCGGATAGTATTTTTGATATTTTGGATAGATTTTTGATAATAGATAACAAAAAGATAGCCTTTGAGGGAGATATAAAAGAGCTTGAGCATCTTGAAAATAACCCGCTTGAAGAGCTATTTAAAATGAGGAAAAAGTAGATGGAAAATAGAAATTCTTATACCATTGTCGGCATGTTTTTCATAGCCTGCCTTACAGCGTTTGCCATATTTATATGGTGGATGACTAGCAAAAATAACACAAAGGTTGATTTTAAAGAGTATTACATTCACACAAGCGAGCTGCCAAGCGGGCTAAAGGTTGATTCTACGGTTAAATTTATCGGCGTGCCAGCAGGAAGTGTTAGTGATATAAATTTTGTCGATGATAAAAACGCTCTTATAAATATAACTATGAAGATAAGAGAGGATCTGCCTATCAAGGCTGATAGCGTGGCAAGCATCGAAGTTCAGGCTATTAGTGGCGTGGCTAGTATCAATATAAGCCGAGGTACAAAGGACTTTGAGTCAGGTCAAAAGCCTGTCTTGCATCTTAAGGAGAGCCTCTTTTCAAAGCTCGGAAACAACGCAGAAAACATCACTTTTAAGATAAATCAAACCCTTGATAAGGTTGATGGATTTTTCTCGGCTGAAAATATCTCTCACATCGAGTCAATCCTAAGAAATATCGATAAATTTACACAGGTTTTAACCGATGAAAATGGTCTAAGCGAGGTTGATAGCATCGTTAAAAATGTAAAAAATTTCACCGATAGTTTAAACAAAACCGACACAAAAGAGCTTGCTAAAAATTTAAACACGCTAATCGCAAGCGCAAATTCGGTTTTCAAGTCAGCAAATTCAGCCGTCACTGGATATAGCTCGCTTCAAGATATCCTCACTCAAAAGGTAAAAAACGGCGAGTATGACCTTAGAAACACCATCTCACCGCTGCTTAGAGAGGCTAGCGAGTTTTTCAATGGATTTGACAAGACGCTTCGTGAGTTTAGGGGTGCGCTTCAAAGACTTGAGGACAATCCTTATGAGTTTTTCTTCACAAATCCAGTGCCAAATACAGATAAAAAGGACAAAAAATGAGAAATTTAATCTTTCTAGCGGCTGCATTTTTGTTTCTTGGCTGCTCGCTAAAGACCGACGTACCACAAGCCACGATGTATGAGATACACTACTCAAACAAGGAGTGCTCGGCTGAAAACAAGCAAAAAGAGCTAAAAAATGTCTTCATAGAAAACGTGAGCGCCCTTGATATGGTCGATACCAGAAAGATACTAATCGTCGCTGAAAATAACAAGATAAGATACCTGAGCGATGCTAAATTTGTCTCTGAGCCAAGTGAAATGGTCTATAAATCACTCGTAAAAGGACTATACTCAAACTGCGCTGCAAAGCCGATATTTTCGCCAAATGCAAAGGATCTTAGGCTAAAAGTTAGCATCATCTCACTTCAAATAAGAGGCGACAAAGCCGAAGTTTCGCTAGCTTATGAGCTATTTAACGCAAACACCTCGCTAAAATCAGGCATGATAACAAAAGAAATTTTCTGCCCAGATCCAAGCTCGAGCACCATTTTTGAGACGATAAATAAGGCTGCAAATTTAGCTATCGATACTTTAATCTCTGAAATAATCTACTAAAATTTTCTTAAATTTTTTGGCTGTGAAAGCTTAAATTTACAGCCAAAAATAGCTTATTTTAAAGACCTTTTGTTATAATGTGGCTTTAAAATACGGAGAATTAATGAAAAAAATTTTAATAATCGCAGATGGAACTTTTGCTAGAAATTTTTTAAGCAGACTTCTTGGAGCAAAGTCAAATTTACACCACTACATCGTTGTTTCAAACGAAGATCACAGCCAAAAGGTAAATTACGAAAATTTTACATTTTATCAGTTTGACCCAACAAGCCTTTCAAAGCTAAAGAGCATAAGCGACGGCTATTTTAGCCAGTTTTGTATCGTAAGCGACAATGAAAAAGAGGCGGTTGCTGTTTATGAAAATTTAAGACAGATCAGCACAAAGACTGAGACCATTTTTATGAACTCATGGGAGCTAGATGAAAAGTGCAAGGAGACCTTTGCAAGCGATAAGCACCTAAGCGTGGTTGATATAAGAGATATCGCAGCTTCAAGGCTCATGGACTATCTGCCAGACATGCCTGTATATGCTGATAATATCGGCTTTAGCGAGGGCGAGATCATGGAGGTTAAGGTGCCTATTGGCAGCTCATATATGTATCGCCATGTAAGCTCGATCGCTCAAAAAAGATGGCGGATAGCGCTCATTTACAGAGGTGCTGAGATCATCTTGCCAAAGCCAAATTTGATGATACAGCCAAGCGACATCTTGCTAATCGTTGGCGATCCAAACGTGCTTCAAAATGTTTATCGTTCGATAAAACGCGAAAGCGGGCAGTTTCCAAGTCCATTTGGTAGCAACATCTACACTTTAATCGATATGAGATCAATGAGCAAAGAGCGCGTTAGTAAGCTCATAAAAGATAGCCTATATGTGCATTCAAAGCTAAATAACAAACGTCTTATCTTTAGGGTGATAAACCCAACTTTAGGCGAAAATTTAGAGACGCTAAAGGCGATAAAAGAGAAAAATATCCTTGTTTTGATGGATTATTTTAATAGCGACAATAAATCGATAAAAGATGACGTTTTAAAACACGACATCGGACTAATCATAAGCGATGATAGATACTTTTTTAAATTTCAAAAGCTATTTTATGAGCTTAAAATCCCAGTGCTAAAAACGGGTAAAATTTTGCTCTCAAAGGTAAAAGAGGGCGTGATACTTGGCGATCAAAGCCAAGAGGTCGAAAATCAATCAGCCATCATCACAGACTGCTGCGCGCAGCTTGATTTGGAGATGAGATTTTACTATTTTGATAACAAGCATAGCGACGATGAGGCGCTAAAAGAGCACTTTGAGAGCATTAGCACGCTCTTTTCAAAGCGCATAAAGATAGAAAATCACAGCCTCAAAAACCCGCTAGTGAAGCTAAAAGGCACAAATGATCTGCTTCATTTTGTGATGTTTAGCAAGAGCGTGGCAAAGGGCGACGCGTTTGCCTTTTTATCGACAAATTTAAATAGACTTTATAAAAAACTAAGCCAAAACGCACAGCTTTTTGTGCCAGTAAGTGAGTAGAAAATGCAGATAAATTTAAACCTTAAGGAAAAGGGCTCAAGCTATAAAATTTATATAAATGAGCTTGAGAAGTTGGAGCTAAAAGGCAAGGTTGGCATCGTCACAAATGCCAAAGTAGCTGGGCTTCACCTTGAAAAACTACTTAGCGTTTTAAAGTGTGATGAGAAATTTATCATTAGCGTGCCAGATGGCGAAGAGTATAAAAACCTTGAGACGATAGGGCAAATTTTGGAGCAGCTTTTTGTTAGTAAATTTGACCGCTCATCTACGCTCATAGCTCTTGGCGGTGGCGTCATCAGCGATATGACTGGCTTTGCGGCAAGCATATATGAAAGAGGGATAAGCTTCATTAATATCCCAACCACGCTTCTAGCACAAGTCGATGCTAGTGTGGGCGGAAAAACTGGGGTAAATAACAAATTTGGTAAAAATTTAATAGGCTCATTTTATCAGCCAAAGGCAGTTTTTTGCGAGATAAATTTCTTAAAAACATTGCCAAAGAGAGAATTTGCAGCTGGCGTGGCTGAAGCCTTGAAAATGGCGATAACCTTTGATAAAGAGATGTTTAGCTGGCTAAAGAGCGTAAATTTAGACGATGAAAACTTGGAAAAACTAGTTGAAAAGTCGATAAATTTAAAGGCTAGGGTGGTCGAGCAAGACGAGAAAGAAAAGGGTCTAAGAGCCATCCTAAACTACGGACACACCTTTGCTCACGTCATCGAAAATGAGACAAACTACAAAGAATTTTTACACGGCGAAGCGGTGGCGATAGGTATGAATATGGCAAATCACCTAAGTGTTAGACTGGGTCTCATGAGCGAGGCGCAGGCAGAGGAGATCAAGCAGGTATTAGTAAAATTTGATCTGCCTGTATGCTATAAAATAGAAAATGAATATGCATTTTACGAGGCGTTTTTTATGGATAAAAAGACAAAAGGTGATAAGATAAATTTCATCATCGCAGATAAAATCGGCAGTGCGATTATCAAAAATGACGTCAAAAAAGAGGACGTTTTAGAAACTTTGAGAGAATTTAAATGAAAAAGATCCTAGTTTTTCTACTTTTTTGCTTTACACTTTATGCTGAAGAAAATGCTACACTTGAGCAAAATGTCTCACAAAATTTACAAAATAGCGAGCTTATAAAAGAAATTTCAAACCTAGATAACTCCCTAAAAAACAACATCTGGATCACAAGATACGCCAACTACAACACCTATCAAAAGCTTCTTGATGAGCTAGAGCAAAATGAAAATGAGCTTAAAAAGCTTGATAAAGGCTCAAAAAGAGGTGGCGATCTCATAAAGAGAAGTCAAACTCTAAAAGAGCAGATAAATTTGTTAAAAGAGTATGAGAAAACGCCATTTTCAAATATGCTAGCAGCCCCAGAAATGGAGACGCCACCTAGGATAAATAGCCCAGTTGCGCTAATATCTGGCTTTTCATATATCAAAAAGATAAGAAGCGACAAGATCGAATACCAAAGGCACATCAAAGAGCTTGACACTTTGCTTGAAAAGCTTGAAGCAAAAGAAAATTTGCTAAATAGACTAAATTTAATAGATGATAGCGAGCAAAATAGAGCAAGTCTAAACCTTGCAAAACAAGAGATAGGCGACTTCAAAGCGGCAAAACAGATCGCTGATACCACTTATAGCGTCTATGAAAAAAGGGCTGATGAAGCGATAAATTTGACGACCTCTGACATCAAGGCTCAGTTTTTAAGCATGGGCTACACAGCCATCGTCATACTTCTAACGATCGGACTAACATTTATCGCTAAATTTATCGTTAAAAGAACGATCACGGATAATGAGAGATTTTACACGGTCAATAAATTTCTAAACGTGCTAAACATCACAGTTATCATCATAATCCTACTCTTTTCATACATCGAAAACGTCACGTATCTAGTCACCGTGCTAGGTTTTGCCTCAGCTGGTATCGCCATCGCGATGAAAGATATGTTTATGAGTATGCTTGGCTGGATGGTTATCATGTTTGGTGGCACGATCCACGTGGGAGACCGCGTCAGGGTCTATCACGACGGGAGCGAATTTGTGGGCGATGTGATAGACATTTCACTGCTTCGCCTAACCGTTTTTGAAGACGTTAGCTACTCAACTTATAAGACAAACCGCCGTGCAGGTAGGATCATCTTTGTGCCAAATAACTACATCTTTACAGACCTCATCGCAAACTACTCGCATTACGGCATGAAGACCGTTTGGGACGGCATAGATGTCGTGATAAGCTTTGATAGCAATCACAAAAAGGCAGCCTATCTAGCAAAAAATATAGTAAAAAAATATTCAAAAGGCTATACAGACATCGCAAAACGTCAGATGAACAAGCTAAGAAGCCAGTACAGCATCAAAAATCCAAATGTAGAGCCAAGAATTTATACATTTTTTGAGCCTTATGGCATCAATATCTCATGCTGGTATATGTCTAACTCATACGCCACGCTCGCTCTAAGAAGCACAATAAGTGCTGAGATAATCGAGGCATTTTTGGCTCACGATGATATAAAGATAGCTTACCCAACGCAAACTATGTTTATAGGCAAGAAAGAAACGCCAAGCGATCATGTAGCTCACGCTGAGCAAGAGGGCGAAAATATCTAATGCAAAAGATATTTTTTAAGACATTTGGATGCCGCACAAACATCTATGATACCGAGCTTTTAAAGAGCTACATCAAAGACTACGAGATCACAAACGACGAAGAGGTCGCTGATATTGTCGTGATAAACTCATGCACCGTGACAAACTCGGCTGATAGCGGCGTCAGAAACTATATAAACGGCGTAAAAAGACGTGGGGCAAAGGTCATACTAACAGGATGTGGGGCGGTTAGTAAGGGCAAGGAGCTGTTTGCAAGCGGAATTTACGGAGTGCTAGGAGCTAGTAAAAAGAGCGACATAAACGAGCTTTTAAAACAAGAAAAGCCATTTTTTGAGCTTGGAAATTTAAACTCAGTCGATAAAAACATCGTCACAAACTACGAAAACCACACAAAGGCCTTTATAAAAATTCAAGAAGGCTGCAACTTTAACTGCAGCTACTGCATCATCCCATCAGTGCGTGGCAAAGCTAGAAGCATGGACGAGGCGATGATATTAAAAGAAGCTAGAATTTTAGCTCAAAATGGCTATAATGAGCTCGTTCTAACTGGCACAAACATAGGCAGTTACGGCAAAGATACAAATAGCTCTCTTGGCAAATTGCTAGCAAATTTAGGCAAAATTTCAGGCATCAGACGCATAAGACTTGGCAGTATCGAGCCAAGCCAGATAGATGAGAGCTTTAGAGAAATTTTAAAAGAGGAGTGGCTGGAGCGCCATCTTCACATCGCACTTCAGCACACAAGCGAGGCGATGCTAAAGATCATGCGCAGGCGAAACAACGCATTTAGCGACTTAGAGCTTTTTAATGAGCTAAGCTCCCTTGGCTTTGCTTTGGGGACTGACTATATCGTGGGTCATCCAGGTGAGAGTGAAGAAATTTGGGCAGAAGCGGTGGAAAATTTTAAGAAATTTCCTATCACACATCTGCACGCTTTTGTCTATTCGCCTAGGCGCGATACGCACTCAGCGACGCTAAAGAGCGACGTTAGTGGGGACGTGGCAAAGGCAAGGCTGAAAGTTTTACAAGGCATTGCCTTGCAAAATAATGAAAATTTTAGAAAAAAACACAATGAGACTTTAAAAATTTTAGTCGAGCAAAGAAACGGCGACTTTTACGAGGGCTTTGATCAGTTTTACAACAAAGCTAAAATTTCTAGTCAAAATGATATAACAAAAGAGTGGTTGGAGGTAAGCGAATATGAAATTAAGCCAGATGCCAATTATGCAAAAATTTAAATTTAACAAAAAAAACATCCTGATAATAGCCGCTATGGCTCTGATAATAGCGCTACTTTTTGCTGTGAGCAAAGAGCCACGAAACATCACCTACTCGCAATATATGCAACTAATGGATGGAAATTTCATCGATAAAGCGGTCATCGACGAAGATGAGGTCATCCTCTATGCGCAAAATAACCGCTTTGCCATCATAAAAGAGGGCATAGACATAAAAGAGCTCATCAAAAAGGTCCCAGTCGAGCGAAGCGTGCAGTATATCACGCCAGGCATGGTCTGGGGAAGCATCATCTTTGTTTGCCTTGTGCTTTGGTATGCCTATATTTTTAGGGCTATCAAGAAAAAAGAGGAGAGCCTTTTAAACAAAAAGGACGGCGCTTTTGAGATAGAAAGCGTGCTAAATCAAAATGCGATGCCAGTCATCTCAAACGTGAGATTTAGCGATGTAGCGGGCATTAGCGAGGTCAAAAGCGAGCTTAGCGAGATAGTTGATTTTCTTAAAAATCCGCAAAAATATAGAAATTTTGGTATCAAAATGCCAAAAGGTGTGCTAATGATCGGCCCTCCAGGCGTTGGTAAGACGCTTGTGGCAAAGGCAGTCGCTGGCGAGGCAAATGTGCCGTTTTTTTACCAAAATGGCGCAAGCTTTGTGCAAATTTACGTCGGCATGGGCGCAAAAAGAGTTAGAGAGCTCTTTAGCAGAGCCAAATCCTACGCACCATCAATCATCTTTATCGACGAGATAGACGCCGTTGGCAAGAGCAGGGGTGGCACTAGAAACGACGAGCGAGAAGCCACGCTTAATCAGCTGCTAACCGAGATGGACGGCTTTGAGGATAACTCAGGTGTTATAGTGATAGCTGCTACAAATAGGATCGAGATGATCGACGAGGCGCTACTTAGATCAGGGCGCTTTGATAGGCGTATATTTTTATCAATGCCTGATTATAACGACAGGGTGGCGATCCTAAATACATATCTAAGAGATAAAAACTGTGAAGTGTCAGCCGAGGATATCGCTAGGATGAGCGTTGGCTTTTCTGGTGCGGCACTTAGCACGCTTGTAAATGAAGCAGCGATAAATGCCCTAAGAAACGGCGAAAGCGTGCTTAGGATGAGAGACTTTGAGGCTGTTTTAAACAAGGTCTTGCTCGGCAAGAAAAAGGTGCTAAGCTACAGCGAGAGCGAGAAGAAAATTCAAGCCATTTATCAAGGCGCAAAGGCGCTAAGTGCTTACTGGTTTGACGTGAAATTTGAAAAAATTTCGCTCATAGAAGACCGCTTTATGGCGACTGAGCAAGAGATCGAGTCAAAGTCTCAGATGCTCTCACGCATAAAGGTTTTAATCTCTGGCATGTGCAAGCTTGAGATAGATGAGAACGATATCTTTTCAAACTCAAGTAACGATCTAAATTTAGCAAAAGAGATCGCCTCAAAGATGGTTTATGAATACGGCATGGGAAATTCTTTCGTGCCAAATCCAAATGATGTGGAAGAAATTTTAAAACAAGCAAAAGATGAGATAATGTCCTTTTTAAAGGGCACAAACGAGCAAATCGCAAGGATAAGCTCGTATCTGCTTGCTTATGAAAGCGTAGATAAAGAGACGCTTGCTAAAATTTTAAATGAAAACTACTAATAAAGGAGAAAAAATGAAAGCAAAAATAGGAATTCTGACTATGTCAGATCGCGCAAGTGAGGGCACATACGAGGACAAATCAGGCCCAGCGATCAAAGAGGTGCTTGATGGTTGGATAGTAAGCGAGAGAGAGTATTTTTACGAGGTGATCCCAGATGAGCTTGATCTCATAAAAGAGAGACTCGTGCACATGATAGACGTGCTAGGATGCGACCTTGTACTAACGACTGGCGGCACTGGACCAGCAGTGAGAGACGTCACGCCAGAGGCTACTGAGGCAGTTTGCGAGAAGATGATGCCAGGCTTTGGCGAGCTAATGAGAGCTGCGAGTTTGCAATACGTCCCAACAGCGATCCTATCACGCCAAACAGCAGGCATCAGAGGCCACGCGCTCATCATAAATTTACCAGGTCAGCCAAAGGCGATAAAAGAGTGCTTGGAGCCTGTATTTCCAGCGGTGCCATACTGCATAGACCTGATCGAGGGTGCATTTATCGAGACCGATGAAAACGTGATGAAAGTTTTCCGCCCTAAACAAAAGAAAATTTCGTAAATGGGTTTGAAAGATAGCCTAAATTTAAAAGCCACTGCCTTTGCAAATAGGTGGCGACTTGTTATTAAAATTTGGCTTGTTTTTTCTTTTTTATCCTATGCGCTAGCATATTATTTTGAGTTAGAGGTTTTTGGCTTTATCTCTGCCATTTCTATCTTTGGCTGTGTTTGTCTGCTAGCCTTTAGCTCACTTCTTTGGTTTATCGCTAGCCTTGTATTTTTACAACCCTTGGTATTTTTACTACTTGAAAAATTTGATGAAAGCATTACTATTTATGCTTTAGCCTGCGCAATTTGGCTGCTTGGCTGGATCACTTTGTCGCTTGTGGTCGATGATAAATTTGCAAGACTGGGAAATGACATCTTGCTAAAGGTCTTTCGCATAGTTCTTGTTAGCGAGTTTGCCTTGCTATATTTTTTAAACTACAACAACAGCCTTGACATAGAGACTTTAATAAAGTCAAATTTGACAAAGTCGCTGCTTTTAGTGCTAAACTCCTATATGCTGCCATCGCTTGTGACGCTACTTATATTTGATATAAAAACATATATCGCTAGCAAAAATGAGTAAAATTTTACGTATTATTTTGTGTAATTTATACTAAATTTAGCCGTTTTTGCTATCTATTATCTTTTTTATAAGCTCCAGATCGCCGTTCATTGCAAGATTCATAAAGCAAATGCCACTTGCGCCAGCTTTTATGGCCTCTTTGTAGTTTTGGTTGTCTAGTCCGCCAAGTGCGTAAATTTCTTTGTCTAAGCCTATTAGCTCGCTTATAAAATTTAGCCCTTTTGGCTCCAAACCCGCCTTGCAAGAGGTAGCAAATATATGAGAAGCAACGAGCACGTCAGCGATAGAGGCTGAAATTTTAGCCTGCTCTAGGTCGTGAGCTGGGGCGTAAATTTTAGCCGTTTGTCTAAATTCATCTAAAAAAACGGCGTGATTTTTAAAAAAATCAAGCTGTGCTGAAGTGAGCCAAAAGTCACTCTTTAGCTTGCAAGCTACGTCAAAAAATTGATTAATGATAAATTTCTTGCGGTAGTTTTCACAAATTTGAGCCACAACCCTAGCAAGATCGTAAAATTGAGCCTCGCTTAGCCCCTTTGCACGAAGCAAAATTTCATCCACGCCAGCCTTGCAAAGTAACTGAATTCTCTTTAAAAAGTCATCGCCCTCATAGCTTTCAAAGTCAGCCACGCAGAGAATTCTAAACATAGACATACTCGCTCATTAGTGGCTCTAGGCCGTTTGCTTTTATCATAGCCTTGATCTCATCCACACTTCTGTCGTCGCTTATCTCAAACTGCTCGTCGCCCTTTTTCTCTTCGCCGTGAGCGCCGATGCTCACTTTTACGCCAGCGCTTATCTTATTTGCGGCGATCTTTACGGTGTTATCGCGAAATTTAGCTTTTTCTCTAGTTGAGATCGTTATGCTAGCTGTTGGCATGAAAATTCTATAAGCGCAGATCACTTGCAAAAGCTCGCGCTCGCCCACGTCACGCGGATTGATGCGGTCGTTGTTAATGATAGGGCGAAGTCTTGGGCATGAAAATGCGATCTCGGCGTGCGGATACTTTTTTTGAACCAAGCTTGCGTGCAGTGCGGTCGCAAAGGCGTCAAGTCTAAAGTCATCTATGCCAAGAAGTGCCGCAAAACCAACCCCTCTCATACCCCCAAGAAGCGCTCGCTCCTGCGCATTTAGGCGGTATGGAAAGATTCTTTTGTTGCCACCAAGGTGGATCTTCTCGTATTTTGTGGGATTGTAGGTCTCTTGAAAGACGGTCACGTAGTCTGCGCCACTTTTGTGAAGCAGGGCGTAGCCGTCTGAATTTAATGGGTAAATTTCAACCCCAACGACTTTAAAAAATTTCTTTGCTAAAGCGCAGGCATTTGCGATGTAGGCGACACTTGAGTTGGTCTCGCTCTCGCCAGTTAGGATCAAAATTTCTTCCAAGCCGCTCTTTGAAATTTCTCTTAGCTCTCTTGTGATCTCCTCGTCGCTTAGCTTTGCTCTTTTTATTTTATTGTTGGCATTAAAACCGCAATAAACGCAGAGATTATCGCAGTAGTTTGCTATGTAAAGTGGGGTAAAAAGAGTTATATTTGAGCCAAAATTTGCCCTTGTTTTTGCCTGAGCGAGCTGGGCTATTTGCTCTAAAAATGGCGCTGCTGCAGGCGAGAGTAGGGCTTTTAAATTTTCAAGCGAGCAGTGCTTTGCATTAATAGCTGCTTTTACGTCAGCCTCGGTGTAAATTTCAGGCTTGTAATTCGCTCGCTCTTTTAAAATCTCATCCATAATGTCGCTGCCAACATCCTGCATGTGAGGCAGTAGCCGCATGTGGTCGGTTCTAGTAAATTTCATCAGTCTAAAAATCCAGTGAGTGGAGATGAGGCATTTGCGCTTTTGCTCTTTGCGCCAAGGCCTGCTAGATAGGCGTTGCGACCAGCGATGATAGCCTCTTTGAAGGCTCTTGCCATGAGCGGGATATTTTTAGATGAGGCGATGGCTGTGTTTGCCATGATCGCAGCTGCTCCCATCTCCATAGCTTCGCACGCTTGTGATGGCCTGCCAATGCCAGCATCAACTATGATCTGCGTATCAAGCTCGTTTATCAAAATCTCAATGATATCTTTAAAAACTAGCCCCTGATTTGAGCCGATTGGCGCAGCTAAAGGCATTATGCAGCTAGCTCCCGCACTTAACATCGCTCTTGCGGCGTTTAGATCAGGAAACATATATGGCATCGGCACAAAGCCGTCATTTGCCAGTGCTTCGCATGCTTTTATAGTTTCAGTGTTGTCTGGAAAGAGAAATTTAGAGTCAGTGATGATCTCTATCTTAACAAGCTCGCCACATCCAAGCTCACGTGCGAGCTGGGCGATACGAACGGCCTCTTTGGCGTTTCTAGCGCCACTTGTGTTTGGCAATAGCGTCACGCCTTTTGGGATAAAGTCAAGTATATTTCGCTCTTTGCTCTCGTTTATGCGCCTAAGAGCAAGGGTTAGAATCTGCGCTCCAGCCTCGTTTACGGCTGAGTCAATGAGCTCGTGTGAGTACTTGCCAGAGCCAAGGATAAAGCGGCTTTGAAACTCCTTGCCGCCAAGGATCAAACTATCATTTTGCACTTACGCCTCCAAGCCCATAAGTAGTCTAATGGCCAAATTTGCTTGGTGGTTTGCGCAGACTGCGACGCGCGGTGCCATGAGCCCTTGACCGATCTTTGCTTCGTTTGTGAGGTCGCCACAAAGATAGACATTTTTAGCAAATTTTATGGTTTTTATGAGATTTGAGCTAAAGTGCCCAGCCATGCCAGAAGCTCCGATGATCTTTTTTTCTTTTAGGCTAGCACCAGCTTCGTTTAATATCATCGCCTTGCCAGCGACGTTGTCAAAGGCTTCGCATAAAATTTCGCACTCACTAAAGACGCTAGCCACGTTTTTTTCATCTAAAAATATATCGTGAGTTTCGACCTCGACAAAGGGATTGACGTCATTTATTAGCTCTTTAAGTGCCTGCGTCTTTTTCATACCGATATGGCGGACGAAATACTGCTGGCGGTTTAGATTACTTGGCTCAACGACGTCAAAGTCGGCAAGCACTAGCTTTTTTACACCAACTCTGGCAAGGCTTAGGGCGATATTTGAGCCAAGTCCGCCAAGTCCAGCCACGCCGATTACTGCTTTGCTTAGGGCTAAATTTAGCTCAGGGCTGTTTCGTGAGGCGATCATCGCGCGTAAAACTTCACGCTCAGGCATTACGCCACGCCTTATAAATACGACGTTTGAGCCATCTTTTAGCTCGCTATCTTCTTTTATAGCAAAGCCATCAACGATAAAAATATCTGGCTTTGTCGCGTTAAATTTCTCTAAAAATTTATAAATTTCACTCTCTTTATCGCCAAGAGCAAGCTCTTTTAGCTCGTCAAGGCTTTTTACTGGCACCTTAAATTTTGCGCCGTTTAATACAATCTCTATCATTTTCTCCTCATCCACCGCCAACTAAAGTGACGATCTCATAAGCTTTGCCCTCGCTCATGAAGCGCTCACGCCAAAGCTTTTTTGGCAAAATTTCTCCGTCTCGCTCAAGGGCTATAAATTTAAGCTCATAGCCATTTTGAGCTAAAAATTCATAAACATTTATATCGTTTTCAAGCTCGAAAATTTTGCCATTTACTCTAAATTTGATCATTAAATTTTGTAGCTTTTTACAAAATTTGCGATCCTCTCGATCGCTTTTTTTATGCTCTCGATGTCTGTCGCAAAAGAAATTCTAAAGTATCCCTCCATGCCAAAGCCCACGCCTGGCACGGTCGCTACGTTCGCCTCTTCAAGCATCTTTTTGCAAAATCTAAGTGAGTCGCTATCTACATCTTTGCATTTTACAAATAGATAAAACGCGCCATCAGGCTTAACTACGCTTAGCCCATGGATAGCATTTATCATCTCAACTGCCACGTCGCGTCTTCTTTCATACTCTTTTCTCATATTTTCGATATCTTCGTCAGTTTCGCCAAGAAGTGACGGGATAGCGCCTATTTGTACGATCGAGCTAATGTTGCTTGTGCTTTGGCTTTGAAGCTTTTTGATGCCAGCAATTAGCCAGTCCATCGAGCTTGCGATATAGCCAAACCTCCAGCCAGGCATCGCGCCACACTTGCTTAGCCCATTTATAGTGACCGTTCTTTTAAAAAGATCTTCGCTCACTGAAGCTACTGCATGAAATTTCTTGCCGTAGATCACTTTTTCATAAATTTCATCGCTTGTAATGATGATGTCAGTGCCCTTTAAAACCTCGCCAAATGCCGCGATCTCCTCTTTTGTATATACAGCTCCAGTTGGATTTGTCGGGTGATTTAGCGAAAAGACCTTTGTTTTTGGCGTGATCGCTTTTTTTAGCTGTTCGGCTGTGACTTTGAAATTTGTGCTCTCGTCTGCTTCGATAAAGACAGGCACGCCACCACAAAATTTAACGATCTCAGGATAGCTCACCCAGTATGGAGATGGGATGATGACCTCGTCGCCTGGGTTGATAAGCGTTTGAAATACATTAAAAAGTGAGTGCTTTGCGCCGATGTTTGTGACGATTTGATTTGCTTTGTAGTCAAGTCCGTTATCTCTTTTTAGCTTTGCTCTAATGGCATCTATAACCTCAGGCAAACCTGGTACTGGCGTATATTTGCCGCTTTTGCTATCGTTATCAAGTGCGTTTTTTACAGCATCTCTTATCTTTTTTGGAGTCATAAAGTCAGGCTCACCAGCTGAAAGCGAGATCACGTCGATGCCAGCAGCCTTCATCTCTTTGGCCTTTGTGCTGATCGCGATTGTGATTGATTCGCTTAATGTTTGCATTCTGTTTGCTAGTTGCATTTTCGTCCTTTTTAGTTGATTGTCTTTAAGTAGCTATTATCATTTAAAAATAGATAAAGTTCGCCCAAAATTTGCTTCTTTTGTGTTTCGTTTATCAGAGTTGATTTCTCTAAGCGCTCATTTAGAGTGTCTTGGATCTCGTAGATATCGTAGTCCATATCCTCCATGATATCAAGGATCGACTGGCTCTCTAGTAAATTTGTGATCTTGTAGCCATCGCTTGTTATCTCCACGGTAGCTTCTGTTGGATGAGTAAAGAGATTGTGCTTCATGCCTATCACCTCTTGGTATGCGCCAACTAGGAAAAATCCCAAGAAATAATCCTCCTTCTCCACATCCACGTCGTGCAAAAGTAGCGGATTTTTCTCGTCATCATAACTGATCTCGCCGTCACTATCGCAAGTGATATCCCAGATCGAAGCTGGCAGAGTAGGGCGCTCATCGAGCCTGTCAAGTGGCATGATAGGGAAATTTTGCTTTAGTCCCCAAAAGTCTGGCAAGCTTTGAAAGATTGAGAAATTTAGCAGGTATCTCTCTTGAACCTCTTTTTGAATTTTAGTTAGATCGCTTGAGTTGCTCTTGTTGCCAAGCATCACGACAGCCTTTTTGCTAATGAGCCTTAAAAGCACCTCTGCGTTTGACCTATCTTGCAGATCGACATAGCCTAGGTCAAAGAGCGTGAGGATGCTCTCAGTGTGGTGGATGGCGTCGTGCAGGTATTCTAGGGCGTTTGAAGGCTTGATTGACTTGTAAAGATCAACTAGCTCGGTTATCAAATTTGGATTATTTTTCTTTAAATTTAGCTTCTCTTCGGTGTATTCTTGAGAAAATAGCTCAAGCACAGGAGCGACCAAAAGTGCGTGAGAAGCGGCGATGTAGCGACCTGACTCTATGAAAATATCTGGCTCGATCTCCTTTTTTTGCTCGCTTATGGTTTTAAGCATATAAACAACGTCGTTTGCGTATTCGTTTAGCGTATAGTTTCTGCTGCTCTCTTCTTTAAACTGCGAGTACTCGATCGCAAGGCCACCACCTAAATTTATAGCTTTTAAATTTGTTGCACCCATTTTTCTAAGCTCAGCGTAGATGTTGCCAGCCTCGATGAGTGCTTTTTTAAGCGGATGGATTTCGCTTATTTGAGAGCCGATGTGAAAGTGTATCATCGTGAAGTTTTCAAGTAAATTTGCCTTTTTTAGCATCTTTACAGCTTCTATTAGCTCAGTTGATGTTAGTCCAAATTTAGAGTGTATGCCGCCACTTTTTGCCCAAAGTCCTGAGCCTGTCGAGTGCAGTCTTACCCTAAGTCCGATCTTTGGTTTTGGTTTAAAGCGCTCTTTTGCGATGGCGATTATTGCTTCAAGCTCGTTTAAGCCCTCGATCGTTAGTGTGATGTTATGCCCCATTTCAGCGGCGATAAAGCCTATGTTTATCATCTCTTTATCTTTAAAGCCATTTACCGTTATAGGCGCTTTGTCGTTGTTATAAGCCATAGTTAAAAGTAGCTCAGCCTTACTACCAGCTTCAAGGCCGTAGTTGTAGGGCTTGCCAAGGCGAACTAAATTTTTTACAAAGCCAGGATATTGATTAACCTTAAGCGGAAAAACGGCATTAAAGCTGCCTTTGTAGGCAAACTCTTTCTTTGCCTTTGCAAAGCTTGCGTGGATCTGCTCGATCTGCTTTTGGATAAGGTGCGGAAAACGAAGCAGTAGCGGCCCTCTGTAGCCATCGTCTCTTATCTCTTTAACGATGTCGATGATCGCTGGCTTGCTAGCTTCGTTTATGCAGACTTTGCCGTCTTCTATCACAAAATTTGAATTGCCCCAAATGCTAAGTCCAAAATCATTCATCCCAGCTCCTTTTCAAGCTCATCTAAATTTATCGTTTTTTCGTCTTTGGTCTCTAAATTTTTATACCAAATTTTATTCTCTTTCATCTCATTTTCGCCCACGCAAAGGAAAATTTTTGCATTTTTATTGTCGGCATTTTGCAGATGTTTTTGAAGTTTTTTAGCTTCATAAGAAATTTCAACTTGATATTTTTTGCGAAGTTTTGAGCCAAGATTATAGATAAAATCAACATTTGCCGCATCAAGCGCGCAAAGATAAACTCCGTCTCGCTCATCACCAGCTTCGCCTAAAATTTCCATTATCCTCTCAACGCCCATCGCAAAGCCAACGCCATAACTTGCTCTACCTCCAAGGTACTCGACCAGCCTGTCGTATCTGCCGCCACCAGCGACTGCGCTTTGTGAGCCGATCTCGTTGCTGATAAACTCAAACGCCGTCTTACAGTAGTAATCTAACCCACGAACGAGCTTGGTGTCTATCTCAAATTTAACGCCATTTGCCGTTAAAATTTCTTGCAGTTTTGCAAAATCAGCCTGCGCCTCGCAGCTTAAGCTATCGGTGATGACTGGAGCGTTTTTGTAAATTTCTTGACAACTTTCTATCTTGCAGTCAAGCACGCGGATAGGGTTTAAAAGCTTGCGTCTTTTGCAGTCCTCGCAAATTTTATCGTCATTTTCATCTAGAAATTTAACAAGTTTTTCTTTATAAGACTTCATCGAGCTCTCGTCGCCAAGCGAGTTTATTTTTAGGGTTGTTTTTATATTTAGTCTGTTAAAAATTTCGCTCACCATTAAGATAATGCTCGCATCCTCATAGACGCTGCCCTCGCCAAAGCACTCACAGCCAAACTGGTGAAACTCTCTCAAGCGGCCTTTTTGTGGGCGCTCGTAGCGAAACATTGAGCCGTGATAAAAGCAGCGTTTTGTCACGTTTGCCCTGTCAAGTTTTGCCTCGATAAAGGCTCTAACCACGCCAGCCGTGCCCTCAGGACGCAAACAAACGTCGTTGCCGCCCTTGTCTTCAAACTGATACATCTCCTTGCCCACGATGTCGCTACTCTCGCCGACACTTCTTTTAAAAAGCGCCGTCTCCTCGAGGTGTGGGGTCAGAATTTGCTCATATCCGTAGTTTTTTGCGACTTCCTCGCAGGTTTTTATTATCTGTGCGTAAAGTTTTGCGCGAGCTGGAAGCATATCTTTCATGCCACGAAGTGCCGTTATCATCGCATTATCCTTTTTATTTTTTGTGATTTTACTTAAAATTTATAAAATTTTCTATCTCTTTTGAAATTAGCTCTATGCTTTTAGATGCGTCTATAAAAAGCGTTTCAAAGCTATTTTTGATGAGAATTTGCTTCATCAAACTTTGCACTTTTAAAAGATACTCTAGCCCACGAGCCTCGATCTTATCGCTTGTGCCTCTTGCTTTTAGGCGCGAGCTTATAAGCTCATGGCTTGCTTCAAAAAAGATGATCTTATCTGCAAATTTATCATTTAGTGCAAATTTATTAAGCTCTAAAAGCATGTTTTCGTCTAAGTTTTCATCATTTGCCAAAGCGTAGGCGATGCCAGAGATAAAGCCTCTGTCACTTAAAATGAGCTTACCTAAATTTGGAGCGACTAGCTTTTCAAAATGCTCGGCTCTGTCAGCCAAAAAAAGTAAAATTTCAGCCCTTTTGCCTATTTTTATGCTTGAGCTTAGTAAAATTTCACGTAAATTTACACCAAGCTGCGTGCCACCTGGCTCTTTTGTGACGATGGCATCACTAAATTTAGAAGCTAAAATTTCTATCTGCGTGCTCTTGCCAACGCCGTCAATGCCTTCAAATAAAACATACATTTTACGCCTTTAAATTTTTTAGAATTTTTGCTGGCACTAGGTTGCTCACATCGCCGTCGTGGCGCAAGACTGAGCGGACGATCGAGCTTGAGATGAAGGCGTTATTTAAGCTTGGCATAAGATAAACCGTCTCAAATTCGTCCCAGAGTGCAGCGTTTGCATAGCCTATTTGTAGCTCATACTCGAAGTCACTAACCGCACGAAGCCCCCTAATGACGGTGTTTATGCCGTGAGACTTAGCAAAATCAACAAGCAAGTTATCAAAGCCAAGAACGCTTACATTTTTTAGCTCGCAAACTGCCTCTTTTGCCATCTCTATGCGCTTTTCATGTGCGAACATCGGCTGTTTGCTGTCACTTTTTGCAACTGCGACAATTACCTTGTCAAAAATTTTTGTAGCCCTTATGATAACGTCTAAATGGCCGTTTGTTATGGGGTCAAAGGTCCCTGGATAGATGCAAGATTTTTTCAAATTTGCCACCTTTTGTAAAGATTATTTTGGATTTTTAAGGCATCAAGCCACTTGCCGATGATGAAATTTTCCATATCCTGAAGGCTCTTTATGCCTGCGTAGTAGCCTAAAACTGGCGGAGCGATGGTAGCTCCAAGAGATGAGAGTAGCTGCATCTGAGAAAGTACGATCGCAGAAAACGGCATCTCTCTAACGCCCAAAACTAGGGTTTGCCTCTCTTTTAGCGCGACGCTTGCAGCCCTTGTGATGAGCGTGTCGCTTATGCCATTTGCAACCTTTGCTAGAGTGTTGGTAGAGCAGGGCGCTATGATCATCGCCTCTGTGCCAAACGAGCCAGAAGCTGGGCCTGCGCCAAGGTCTTGATCATCATAAATTTTCACACCAAGATCATCTAAATTTAGCCTCAAATTTTCTTCAGCCGCTAAGACTTTCATGGCATTTTTACTAACTATGACATGCGCCTCGCAACTATCTTTGGCGGCATTTACTAGCTTTAGAAAAAGCCCAGCTCCGCTTGCTCCGGTGGCTGCAAAAACTACTTTTTTCATCTTATAACTGCCTCGTCTTTACCTGAAACTGTGGCCTGTAAAATTTTATTTTCTCTTGTTCTTATCTTTATCATATCGCCTAAATTTCCATCTTCAAGCGCCTTTACCTCGGCGATTATCTTGACGCCACCCTCGCTTAAGACTGCATTTAGCATTTGACCTTTTTTGACTAAACTAATGGCGTTAAACTGGCGTTTGGTTAAAATTTCTCCGCTTCTTATTTGTACTTTTGTAACAAGTGTTGAGACACTAAGTCCAAAAAGCGCGTCACGTGGCCATTTGCTAAACTCTATCATCGTTGGTTGGTAGTCAAGCAAGCTCAAAATGTGGTTTGTATTCATAGAATTTATAGCGATAAAAACTGGCATTTTGGCGTTAAAGCTAAATTTAAAGTAAAGGCTTTTTAGGCTTAGATCAACATCCTCAAATGAGGCTCTAAAAATGCCTTTTTGGTTATTTTGATCGTTTAAAAAGATATTTTTAAAGACTAAGTCTTTGAAATTTGCAGGGAGTTTGTTTTGCGGGCTGATGCTAAGATCGCTCACGCTGATGCCTGGATACTCGTTGCTGATCTCTCTTAGAAAGTGCATTTGAATTTCATCCATGATAGAGCAGTTTTTCACAAAAGCCACGCTACCGCCGCTTTTGTCATTATATGTTTTAAAATTTGCTGTTAGAATTTCATGGAGTTTTTTGCTATCTATCTTGGCAGCTCTTTTGCCCTCTAAGTTTAAAATTTCATTATCTTCGCCCTCAAAGCCAAAAGTAGTGAGTGAAATTTGATCATTTACAACACAATACATCGGATAGATGCTGACTTCATTTGCAAAAAGTTTTGTGGAAAATAAAAAAATGAGCATAAAAAAGATGGAGCGGGAAACGAGATTCGAACTCGCGACCCCAACCTTGGCAAGGTTGTGCTCTACCCCTGAGCTATTCCCGCAATCAAAATGAAGTCCGCATTTTATCAGATTGTTTTTCATTTGTCAAGAATTATGGAAGTTTTATGAGTGAAATTTCGCTATTTTGTAAAATTTCACCTTGATCAGGGCTAGTTATCAACACAAAATCACTCTTTAATATATGATTTATCATACCTGAGCCATATTTTCCGCCATCAGTTGCTATAAATTTGCCATCAATTACATTGCCAAAAACAGCATTTGCTCTGCCCGATTTTACCTTTAAATTTTCACTATTGATAGCTTTTTGTGTCACAAAACATTCGCTTTTTAGAAGTGGCAAAACAAGCATCATCGTGCAAAGATAAGCAGCCATAGGGTTGCCAGGCAAGATAAAAACAAGTCTGCCATCTTTTTCGTAAGCCTTGCAAGGTCTGCCAGGTCTTATGTCAAGGTGCGAGTAAATTTCATTGTATCCAAGCTCGCTTAGGGCTATCTTCATAAAGTCAGCCTCACCAGCGCTCGCTCCACCAGAGCAGATAATGATGTCGTAGTTTGCAGCGTTTAAAAATGCCTGTTTTACAGCATTTAGCTCATCTTTTATGATACCAAGATATGAGCTTTTTTGACCGATTGAGCTAAGAAGTGCAGCTATGCCAAGTGCGTTTGCATTGTAAATTTCATCCTCACTCGCTCTTTGCCAAGGCTCGATGATCTCATTTCCGCTTGAGTAAATTCCAACACTAGGCTGCTTTTTAACTTCTATAAAGCTTATACCCTGAGCTGCTAACATCATCACGCTTCTTGTGTTTAAATTTTCGCCACTTTTTAGTAAAATTTCACCAACTTTTGTCTCTTCGCCTTTAAAGCGGTAGGCCTCGCCTTTTTTAAGCTTAGCTGGTGCTTTCACAAACTCGCCCTCAACGACGCAATCTTCAAATCTCATGACCGTGTCAGAGCCCTTTGGCATCTTAGCGCCTGTCATTATCTTCACACACTCGTTTTTGCCGATACTTAGCTGCTCTTTATCACCTGCAAAGGCACTTGCTATGATCTTATAAGGCTCATCTTTTTCATCAAATTTAACCGCAAAGCCATCAAGCGCTGAGTTATCAAAGCAGGGCAGGTCTTTGACGGCTATCACGTCATTTGCTAAGGTTTTACCAAGAGCCTCGCTAAGAGGTAAAATTTCACTCTCATTTTTTGGTTTAAATTTAGCTTTTAAAGCTTCAAGTGCGTCATTTACTAGCATTTTTACTCCTCAAGCCTAACTATTTTTGCCCCAAGGCTTTTAAATTTCTCCTCAAGCCTCTCGTAGCCTCTATCAAGGTGGTAAATTCTATGCACCAAACTCTCGCCATTTGCGATAAGAGCGGCTAGTATCAGCGCTGAGCTCGCTCTAAGATCTGTCGCCATGACATCAGCTGCGTTTAAATTTGCAGGGGCATAAACGCTTGCGATGTGACCGTTTAGGCGGATATCTGCGCCCATCCTAGCTAGCTCACTAACGTGCATAAAGCGGTTTTCAAAAAGCCTCTCATCTATCGTGCTAACGCCATTTGCTGCTAGACAAAGCGCCATAAACTGAGCCTGCATATCGGTCGGAAAGCCAGGATACTCAGTCGTTCTTATCTCGACTGGTTTTATCTCATTTGTCGGCAAAATCGTGATCTTATCGCCATCAACCTCGATACCAAAGCCCATCTCTTCAAATTTATTTAAAATGGCCGTCATGTGCGCAGCATTTGCCCTTGTGACTGAAATTTTGCTATTTGTGATAGCTCCAGCGCAAAGGTATGTGCCAGCCTCGATCCTATCAGGGATGACTTCGATATCGCAAATTTCAAGTAGCTTTTGACCGCTACCAGTGATCTTTAGCTCGCTCGTGCCGATGCCTTCGATTTTTACGCCACTTTTTGCCAAAATTTCACAAATTTGTACCACTTCAGGCTCAAGTGCGACGTTAAAAAGCTCTGTCGTGCCGTGCGCTAGAGCTGCTGCCATGATGATGTTTTCGCTGCCAGTTACGGTGATCTTATCAAAAACTATCTTTGCGCCTTTTAGGCCATTTGGCGCGGTTGCGACGACGTAGCCTTGCTTTATCTCGATATTTGCGCCCATTTTCTCAAGTGCGCTTAGGTGTAGATCTATTGGTCTTTGTCCGATCGCACAGCCTCCAGGCAGGCTCACCTCGCAGTGTCCAAAGCGCGCTAAAAGCGGACCAAGCGTCAAGATAGATGCGCGCATCTTTCTAACGATATCGTAGTTTGCCGTGGTCGAATTTACGCTGCTTGTGTCGATGCATAGTGAGTTTTCATCTTTAAATTCACACTTTGCTCCAAGATTAACAAGCAACTGGCAAAGCGTCTTTATGTCAGCGACATTTGGGATATTTGTTAAATTTATCTTATTCTTAGCAAGTAGGGTTAGGGCGATGATAGGTAGGGCGGCATTTTTAGCTCCGCTGATCTTTACTTCGCCGCTTAATTTGGCATTGCCTTCTATTTTTAGATAGTGCATCATTATTTTTTGCCTTAAGAAAATATATTTTTTGCCGATTATATTGTTTTTAAACTTAGAGTAAAGAAAACAGGGCGCTATTTTCGCTTTATTTACATTTAAGAGTTAAAATTACGAAAATTAATTATTTTGGATAAAAATATGTTAAGTTTAATAAATAAAAGAATATTTTTTGCACTCTGCATTGCGCTTTTTACAGGTTGTTCTTTCACCTCAAATGAGCCTAAAATCCCACAAAATGACTACAATCAAACCGCCTCTACAAACGAAGACTTTAGCAGACAAACTTCAAGTGAGCTTTTGGACGAAGATGACGGCAGAGCAGATAAAGAATTTGGTTCATTTTTTAAAAAATACTTAAACACTAGAGCAGGGGGTGACTGCTCAGGCTTTGTCTCTATCGTAAATGCAAAATATAAAAATATGTATTTTGATGAAAAAACCATCAATAACTATTACAGCAAGGGCGGCAGGAAGTCAAAAGCCATCTACAACTTCTACGAAAGCCAAAATTTAATCACTCATAAAAATCCAAAAAAAGGCGATCTTATCTTCTTTTCAAATACCCTTGGCAAAGGCATACAAAAAAATAAAGACAAGAAAAATGTTACTCACGTTGGCATCGTAACGGCCATACTCCCAGATGAGACGGTGAAATTTATCCACAACTCTGGCGGCAGGATCATCCACAGCTATATGAATTTAAAACAAAAAAACACGCATCTAAAGGGCGATAAAGAGATAAATAGCTATGTCGTAAGGTGCTCAAACGCTAGCTGCCTTGCGGCAAATAGATTTGCTGGATATGGCAAAGCTAAGTAGCCCAGCTACATTTGTACTTATTCTTTTAAATTTAGCTGCATTTTTTGGTGCCACCTTTCTGCACTCGCGTGAGTTATGGCTCGCGCTTGGCTTAAATATCTATTTTTTAGAAAAACTCTATCTATTTCAGCCTCTTACATCTATCTTTATGCACGCAGGCGCAGGTCACTTGCTCATGAATATGCTCTTTTTATATCAAGTTGGCTCAATGAGCGAGTTATATCTTGGCACGAAAAAATTTATCATTTTTTATATCGTTGGTGGCGTTTTGACGCAAATTTTAAGCTTTATTTATATATATTTTGCATTTGAAAATGAGAAATTTATAAATTTAGTCGGTGCAAGCGGCGCTTTGTGTATGCTCTTTGGTATGCTGGCGACCTCGTTACTTTACTCGGATAAAAAGGCGTGGTTTGGCTACTTTGCCATCGTTGTTGCCATGAGTTTTTTGCCACTACTTATGGGTATAAATGTCGCATGGTACGCACACTTTATAGGCTGGACTGTCGGCTGTTTGTACGCTAAATTTTACTTAAAGAGAGCAGATGAGATTTTTTGATGAGATCTGGAACATTTTAAACGAAGGCGACGTGGGGCTTAAATTTTTAAAATTTGAGCTGTTTTACGAGAAATTTATATCAAATTTGGATATTTGTTTTGATGAAATTTCTGCGCCAAATGAGCTAATTACCCCATGCTACGCTAAATTTTGCGACGTCGTTAGTATGAAAGAGCTAAACAAAAAGGTAAAACCAAAAGATAAAAACTTAAATTTCATCCACTCAGTCGCTCACATCGAGTTTAGTGCCATTGACATCGCGCTTGATGCTTGTTATAGATTTAGAGGGCTGCCAAGGGAGTTTTACGAGGACTGGCTGGAGGTAGCTGAGGATGAGATCAGGCACTTTTGCATGATAGAAAATTTACTCACAAAACAAGGCGGCAGATACGGCGAGCTAAGCGTGCATGACGGCCTTTTTATCGCACTTCAAAAGACTTCAGATAGGCTTACTAGTCGCATGGCACTGCTACCAAGATATATGGAGGCAAACGGCCTTGACGCAAACGCTCACATCATTAAAAGGCTAGAAGGCGAGGGTGGGCAAGAGGAGCTTATTGAGTGTCTAAAAGTCATCTTAAAAGAGGAAGTTTCTCACGTTTATAAGGGCGATAAATGGTTTAAATTTGCCTGCAAAAAAGAGGGCGTCGATGAGAAAAGCTACTTTGACATAATATTAAATTTATATCCAAATTCATTTAAAAGCATTAGAGAGATCAACGAAAAAGACCGCTTAAAGGCAGGTTTTAGCGAGGAAGAGCTTAGTTGGATAAAGAATTTCTCAAAGGAGAGATCATGAGCAAAATTTACTTCATAAGGCACGCAAAAGCAGTCGATGAGAACAAAGACGGCGCAAAAGACGCTTCAAGAGAGCTTAGCCCAAAAGGAAAAGAGGACGCTAAATTTATGGCTAGCAGGCTAAAAATGTATGATGTGATGCCAGGAGCTATCTTTTCAAGTAGCGCTAAAAGAAGCGAGCAAACAGCAAAAATCATCGCTAAAACTTTAAAATTTAAAGAAAAATCCATAGAGATAAAAGACGAGCTTTACGACATAAGTTTTGAAGATCTTTTGGGGTTTATAAGAAATTTAGACAAAAATTTAGATGAAATTTTCATCATCACGCACAATCCTAGCATAACAGAAATTTGCGAATACCTAAGCGACTCATCGATTGATAATATCCCAACTTCAGGCATTTTTTGTATAGAGTTTGAGTCTGAATTTAAAGAGCTAAAAGAGGGCAGTGCAAAAGCTCTGTTTTTTGACCACCCAAAGAAACATCAGAGATAAGTTTTAGAAAAAAACGCAAATTCATTTATTGTGATTTGATAGACACAAAGGATATCTGCCTATTTTATTTTTCAAATGCAAGTTTTGTTTTTGAACCAAAAAATATTTTTACTCAAACTTGGTAATTTAACCATTTCAAGTTCAAATTACCAACCATAAAAGCAAATTTAAAATCAACCATAATTGCAATACCAAAATATGACAAAAGGTAAAATGCAAGGTATTTTATATATTTTGTATTGAAAACTATAAATTTCAAATTGATATTTTAAAATCTTTATTCTGCTCTTTTAAAAGTTTTAAATGGCCATATTTGGCTGGGTTTTGCATTTTATCTTTTGTGTGATCTAAATTTATCCATTAAATTTGGTGTAAAAAAATTTGTAAGAAAATGAGTTAAATTTTATACTTTTCAAAAATTGTGAAATTTGCATTTATCTTATACATAACTTAAAATTTGATCTACCCTATTTTGAAAATGTGAGCAAGAGCTATCTTTGGAGTTTGTAGCTGTTAAAAAAATACGACCTTGCAAAAGCCGCGATAAATGTAAATAAAGTACTTGCTTGAGATGGCATTTTTGAAAGCAAATTTAATTCAAAGCGAGTTTTTTCTAAAAGCTAGTAGAACAATCTTACACATGCTAAATTTAAGAGCAGCATGAAATAAGAATAGTGCGTGGTATTTTGTTTTTGTGCGCCAAATATTGAAATTGCGCGTTAAATTTTGGAGTAAAAGGCAACTTAAAACTAAAATTTGTTTTTGTATATCAAAGAGTTATATTTTGCGTTAAATTTTAGATTTGAGCGATCTTGCGTGCTAAAAACTATTTTTAAAGATAAAGTGCGTGAATTAAATTTTATCGTTAAAAAGTGTGCGGATATCTAGTGTATAGTTTTTGGGCATAAAGATCGGTGAGTCTAAAATTTTAAGCACGCCATCATCAAATGAGAGAAATTCCACTACTCTTTTGCGTTTGTTGTCAGTTTTTATGCTCATATCGGCTAGGCGAAGTATCTTTACGATCTGCATTTTATCTGTCGTCCATTCACAAAAAGCTAGAAATTTAGAGTCATTTGAAAACAAAAAGCAAGCAGTCGCTCTCTCGCTAAGTAAAATTTGATGGGCGCTGCCATCTTTAACTAAATTTTGATCCAAATTTGATAGTGTTTTTTCGTGGTTTGAAGGCTTATTTTTTAAATTTATAAAGTGCTCGCTATTTATAAAAAGTCGTAGCTCGCCAAGGGTTGGAGCGCCCATAGCGACTTCGCAGCCTTCAAATTTAGCACTAAATTTGCCATCCTTGCTGCATGCATTTGCCTCGTAGTCCCAAGCTGAGCTCATAATTTACCTATTAAATTTACCTATTAAATTTGCCTGCCATGGCTTTGTAGATATTTAGCTCATCTTGTAAAAGCGTGTATTTTGCCCTTAAAAGCCCTATTTTGGCCTCTAGCTCGCTATTTTTAGCCTCTAAAAACTGCTTTAGCTCGACCTTGCCGTAGGAGTATTTTAGCTCGTAAATTTTTGAAATTTCCTCGTAATTTTTGATCTGCTCTTGGTAGTTGGTAAGTAGCTTTTCGTCGTTTAAGTAACCTTTGTAAAATGCGTCTATCTCGTTTAATGCGCTATTTAGAGCGCTTATGTAGTTTAGCTTTGCAAGCTCGAAATTTGCCTCGCTAACCTTTAAATTTGACTTTAGCTTGTGGTAGTTTAAAAATGGTAAATTTAGAGCGACATTGCCATTTAGAAATTTAAGGCTAAATGCTTCCTCTTTTTTGTCGGTGCTGCTTTTGAGGCTGGCTCCTAGCGTGATGCTTGGATAAAACTCTTTTTGGCTCGCTTTGTAGTTTAAGATGCCCTCTTCTATGCGGTAAATGGCCGCTTTTAGATCAGGTCGGTTTGCTATGGCGCTTGTTGGCACATCTAGATCAACGCCCACTCTTTTAACGGGACTTAGCGTGAGGCCATCAAATTTAAGCTCAAATTCTGGCCTCTCATTTAGCAAAATCCTAAGCGTTTTTTTAGCACTCACAAGCTCTTTTTTGACACTTTCTATCTTATTTTGAGCGCTCAAAAGCTGTGAGTTTATCTGCTTTAGGCTTAGCGCCTCCTCTTTGCCAAGCTTAAATTTAAGCCCAACTATCTCATTTAGCTTGTTATAAATTTCTAAAATTTGCTCATAAGTTTTGATGCTCTCGTTTAGATATAAAATTTGAAAATAAGTGTCTGCCACGGAGTTTATCACACTTAGTTTGCTAGCCTCCAGATCAAATTTCGTTGCCCTTGCTTCAAACATCGCTGCGTCTTTGCTGTTTGCTAGCTTTTGCCAAAGATCAAGCTCGTAGCTAAGCCCTATGCTTGAGCCAAAACTTCTAGTGACCGCACCGCCCTCTTTTATGTTTTTGCTACTTGTTGCCTCAAAACTAGCGTTAAAGCTTGGGATGAGATTTGCCTGCAAAACGCCAGCTTGAGCGAGCGCTTTATTTACATTTACCGCAGCTTTTGCAAGGTCGGTGTTGTTTTTAAGAGCAAGTTCTACAAGCTCATCAAGGTAGCTTTGCTCATACTGCTTCCACCAAGAAGTGTCTAAATTTAGCTCCCTGCTGGCGTTATCTTCAAGTAAAATTTGCTTATAGTTTTCATCTATATTTTTGACTGCGCAGCCACTTAAAACAAGCACTAAAGCTAGGCTTAGAAATTTCATATTACTCCCTTGAAAGCGCATCTATTGGATTTAGTTTTGAGGCATTTTTGGCAGGCATGTAGCCAAAGATGATGCCAATCGCCATCGATGTGACAAGTGCAAGCACGATCGAGCCGTTTGAAAAGATCATGCTAAAGCCGTTTAAAAAGTTATTAAAGATGTAGCCGATCGCGTAGGATAGGACGATGCCGATGGCTCCGCCGATAAGGCAAAGTAGCACCGCCTCTATCAAAAACTGCTGCAAGATGTTGCTCTGTCTGGCTCCGATCGCCATTTTTATGCCTATCTCTTTGGTGCGCTCGGTGACTGAGACTAGCATGATGTTCATGACGCCTATGCCCCCAACTACGAGCGAGACGACGGCGATGCTTGAGATGAGCAGGCGCATGGTCGAGATGGTCTCTTCGATCGTTTGCTTGATGCTGTCTGAGTTTCTTGTAAAAAAGTCCTTTTTGCCGTGCTTGATCTCTAAAAGCTCAGTTAGTGTTTTTTCGGCGATTTGCGCATTGACGCCCTCATTTACTTTGACGGTGACCGAGCTTATAAATTTATCTCCTGTGACCTTGTTTAGCACGGTCGTGTACGGGGCGTAAATTTTAAGCGTGCTTGAGTCGCCCATTTTAAAATCATCCTTTTGCAAAACGCCGATAATGCGAAGTGGCTTTTTGTTAAAAAGTATGATCTTGCCGATAGGATCATCATTTTTAAAGATGCTATTTTTGGTGTTTTGATCGATTAGAGCGACTGAATCAGAGTTTAAAACCTCGTCATCATCGTAAATTCTGCCCTCTTCTAGCTTTAGCCCATTTACGTCAAAGCTCCCTACTCCACCACCTTTTAGGCTCGCACTTAGCGAGATATTTTCATAAGTTAGCACGCCTGAGGTGCTTGTATTTGGCGTGACTGAGTCCAGAAAGGACTGCTTAGCAAGCATGTTTGCATCGCTTATGGAGAGCGTTTTTACCTTGCCTGAGAGCATATCGCCAAAGCCTTTGCCTGGCATGATATCGATCGTGTTAGTGCCGATCTTTCTAATGCCAGCTAAAATTTGCTCCTGCGAGCCTTTGCCAAGGGCCACGACGCTAATGACCGCGGTGATACCTATAATAATGCCAAGCATGGTTAAAAGCGATCTTAGTTTGTGAGCTAGCATCGCATTTACCGACATTTTAAAGCTCTCTATGAGCTGATCTTTATAGTAGGTAAATTTGCTCTTTTCTGGCTGAGTTTGCTTTGCAGCCTCGTAAATTTTGCTATTTTTGACATTGTCACTTACGATGTTGCCATCTTTTATCTCGATCACACGGCTAGCATACTCAGCGATTTTTGGGTCGTGCGTGACGATGATGATAGTGTGGCCTTTTTTGTAAAGATCAACCAAAATTTCCATCACCCTAAGACCACTTTTGCTATCAAGCGCGCCAGTTGGCTCGTCTGCTAAGATGATCTCGCCGCCATTCATCAGTGCCCTTGCTATGGAGACCCTTTGCTGCTGTCCGCCTGAAAGTTTGTTTGGCAAATTTTTCGCTTTTTCGCTAAGTCCAAGTGAGCCAAGAAGCTCATTAGCTCTTTTCTCTCGCTCGCTCTTGTTTGCCCCTGCGTAGATGCTTGGTAGCGCTACGTTTTCAAGGGCGTTCATCGTGCTAAGAAGGTTATATCTTTGAAAGATAAAGCCAAATTTATCCCTTCTAAGCTTAGCAAGTGCGTCGCTATCAAATTTTGATATATCTTTGCCATCTAGCAGGTATTGCCCACCACTTGGGCTGTCTAAGCAGCCAAGTATGTTCATAAGGGTTGATTTGCCAGAGCCAGACTGACCAATGATGGCTATAAATTCGCCCTTTTTTATCTCTAAATTTATGCCATGCAAGATCTCTATCTCATTATCGCCTAGCTTAAAGCTTTTAGTGATGTTTTTTAGGCTTATCACTTAAAACTTCTTATGTTCTTTTGCGATCATCTTAGCGATCTCGCTTGATGAGCCTTGAGATGTGATGATCTCGTCATTCTCGTTTATACCGCTGATGATCTGCGTATCGAGGTTGTCTTTTATGCCGGTTTTGACCGCTGTTTTTACAGCTTTGCCATCTTTTAGCAGATAGACAAAAGTGCCGTTTTCATCTTTTTTGATGCCGATGCTTGGCACGATGATGGCGTCCTCGACGTTTGCTATTAAAAGCTCGTTTTGCGTGGTCATGCCTATTCTTAAAATTCCATCTTTGTTATCAACGATGCTTTGCGCGTAGTAATAGACCGCCGAGCTGCTGCTAGAGCTACTTGAGTATGAAGACTTACTGCTACTACTTGAGCCGTAGCTGCCATCACTTAGTGTGGTGAGCCCTGGGTCGATCGAGCTAACAGTCGTTTGAAATTTCTTCGTTGGCTCAGAAAGTATCGAGTACTCAACAGGCGTGCCGACTTCTATCTTGGTGATGTCGCCCTCTGCTATTTGCATCTTCATCTTGACGCGGCTTAGATCGGCGATATTTACGATAGTTGGTGTAGTTTGGTTGGCATTTACAGTTTGACCCTCTTCAACCTGCACGCTTACAACGGTGCCGTCCCTTGGTGCGGTGATCTTTGTGTAACCTAAATTTATCTTAGCGGTGCTTAGCTCGATATTTGTCTGTTTGATCTGTGCTTCAAGCTCCTTTATCTTGGCGCTGTTTGCGCTAAAAGTGTTTTTTGCACTTTCAAATTCTTGCTTTGAAGTGGCGTTTTTGGCAAAAAGTGCATTTTCTCTATCAAACTGCGTTTTAGCGATATTTAGAGCTACTTTTGCGCTTTCAAGCTGGGCTTTGTAGATGGCTAGCTGAGCTTCTTTGTTATCAATGCTATTTTGCTGGGTAGAGCTATCGATACTTGCGATCATATCGCCCTTTTTTACCTGATCTCCAAGCTTAACGTAGAGCTTTTTTATCTGACCGCTCACCTGAGCTCCCACGTCGATTAGCTCGGTGGCGAAAATTTCTCCAGTGGCATCGACCTTTTTGCTAAATGAACCCTTCTTTGCCTTTTTGGTGATAAACTCTACCTTTTCGTCTTTTACCTTAAAAAATTTATCGTAGATAAAATATCCACCGACGCCTAAAATAAGCAGGATTATTAAAATTTTAGTTTTTTTCATCGCTTCTCTTTGTAAAAAATTGGTAAATTCTACTTCACAAGAGTAAATACTCTTTAAGCTTCCTCTTTTGCCATGCCAGCCTCTATCAAAAACCTGCTTGGCTGGTAGGTCACCTTCTTTATCTTGTCGTATTTTGCATAGCTAAGATATAGCTCGTCTTTAGCCCTTGTTACTGCTACGTAAAAGAGCCGTCTCTCTTCTTCTAAGCTGCCGCCCATGCTCATTAGCTTTAAATTTGGAAAGCGATTTTGCGCGAGATCGACGATGAAGACTTGGTCAAATTCAAGCCCCTTGCTCGCATGCACACTAAGCAAGCTAACGCCCTGCCCTTCGCTCATCTCGTTGCTGCCAAGGGCTAAGAAGTTGTAAAATTTACTGATATCTTGATACTTTTTAGCTAGCTCGCTTAGCACCACGCTCTTTGCCATTATGCGCTCTTTGACCTCTTCTTTTAGAGCAAGATCGACGTTGCCATTTTTTAGAGTTGCCCTTTTTGTGCTGATGTTTTCGACGATTAACGAGTAAATTTTGCTAGTTTTTATCTCATTTATCATCGTGGCTGGCTTTGAGATATTTCTCATGCCTTTTAAAAAGTTGTAAATTTCATATAAAAACTGCGCCCCACTCTCGCTTAGCTTTTGTAGTTTTAGCACTGGATGACCCAGAAATTTATCACTAAAGCCAAGCTTAGAAAACCTCGAAACCTCGGCAAATTCGTCAAGGTCGTCAAAAAGGCCCAACTGGTAGTTTCGCCTTTTATTTGATGAGATATTTACGCTCTCGTCTGGCTCAACTATCCCTTTTATCAAATTTCCATGCCCAAGCTTAAGAAGTGCGTCAAAAATTTCCTTGCTAACTGCGCTGCCAACGCCCTTTGCGTACTCGCAGATGTGGATAAAAGCCATTATATCTTTTGGATTGACATAAATTCCCATGATATCGATGAGTGCCTTGATCTCACGGCTCTCAAAGAAGCTCACCCCGCCCTTTCGCTTTGAGCCGATACCTCTCTCTTTTAGCGCAACCTCGATGCCGTCCGCTGATGAGTTATTTCTAAAAATTATGGCGATATTTTCTCTATTAAATGGCGAAAATGAGATGATGTCAGCGATATTTTGATACTGATCAAAAAGCTCGTTATAGACAAGTAGTCTTGGAGGCTTGAAATTTCCCTCGCGGCTAACTGTGAGGTGCTTTTCATAAAGCCTTGGATTGTTATTTATGACCTTATTTGCAAGGGCAAGTATGCTTGAGCTTGAGCGGTAATTTACATTTAAAGCGTAGATATTTGCGTTTGGGAAGCGATCTTTAAATGAGCCAATGATCTCGATATTTGCGCCGTTAAATGCGTAGATGCTCTGGTCAAAATCGCCCACACAAAATAGGCTCTTTGTCTTAAATGCGTCTATTAGGCTGCCTTGAAGCGTGTTTGTATCTTGATACTCGTCGATCAAAATTTCATCATAAGCTAAATTTGCCCCATTTTTTAGCTCGTCGCGCATTTTTATGAGAAGGTCGTTAAAATCAGCGTAAGAAAATTTAGCCTTTTCGGCCTCAAACTCCTCTAAGACATCTTCATAAATTTCAGCATAAACGCCCTGCTCTTCGCTTTTCTCTCTTATCCACTTGCCAAAAGTTGTGCCTTGCTCGCTGTTTTGAAAGAGCGAGTAAAGGTCGTATAGATAAGCTCCGCCGTAAGGCTTGACGTCGCTTAAATGGTAAAATTTACGCCTCTCAACAAGACTTTTTAAAAGCGTCTTTAGCTCGCTTGGCTGCTTTAGCGTGACGCCTTTATCAAGGCTTTTTAAAAGCGAAAATGAGACCGAGTGGAAGGTGCCTGCGGTGATTTTGGAGGTGACTTGTTTATCAAAATACCTATTTAAGCGCTCTATCATCTCGCTGGCTGCTTTGTTAGTGAAAGTTAGAAGCAAAATTTTCTCTGGCGCAACGCCTAAATTTAAAAGATGAGCTATGCGAGCGACAATCGTACTAGTCTTGCCAGTGCCAGCTGAGGCGATGATGAGATTGTGTCCAAATGGCGCAGTTGCGGCGGTGTATTGTTCTTTGTTTAACCTAGATAAGGGCATTGTTTCCTCTTTTTTAAAAAGGCCTAATTATAGCTACTTAAACTTTAACAGCTATAATCACGCCGATGAAAAAGTTTAAATTTCTAAAATTCCTTGCCCTATTTTTGGCTTTAATGGTCGCTATTTTTTTGATACTAGATCAAATTTATCCACTAAATTTAGATGCGCTCAAAAAAGACGAAGCCAAAATTTTGCTTGATAAAAATGGAAACATTATAAATATGAAGCTTAGTAGCGACGGAATTTGGAGATTTCACGAGCAAAGCTTCCCAAACTCGCTAAAACAATGCGTCGTGCTCTTTGAAGATAGATACTTTTACTACCATTTTGGCGTAAATTTTGCCTCCATTTTTAGAGCATTTTTTCACAACATAAAAAGCGACAACCGCATAGGGGCCAGCACTATCACGATGCAAGTAGCCAGGATGCTGGAGCCTGGAGATCGAAGCTATAAAAATAAGATAAGAGAAATTTTTAGAGCATTTCAGCTTGAACTTCACTTTAGTAAGGATGAAATTTTAAATTTATACTTAAATTTAGCCCCGTATGGCGGTAATATCGAGGGAGCAAAGGCGGCAAGCTTCTTTTACTTTGGCAAAGAGCTAAACGAGCTTAGCTACGCTCAGGCCGCACTTTTAAGCACGATACCTAAAAATCCAAATAAAAATAGACTTGACCGCGTCTCAAACATAAACGCCCTAAAAAATAGGGTCATAAAGATACTTTATAAGGCAAATTTAATCGATCTTAGTGCCTTTAAAAGAGCTCAAGCTGAGCCATTTAAAAATGTAAGGATAAGAGCTGTTGTAAATGCAAATGATTATGCAAATGTCGCTTTTAAAAACCAAATCGTAAAGGCAAGTTTGGATCTAAATTTGCAAAAAGATATGCTTAAAATTTTAAAAGATGCGATGTTTTCGCTAAAGGCTAAAAATGCAAATAACGCCGCAGCTGTGGTCATTGACAATAAAAAAATGAGCGTTGTTGCCTTTATCGGCTCTCATGATGAGCGTGCGCGTGATGGCAAAAACTCGGCCCTAAATATGAAGCGAAACACAGGCAGCACACTAAAGCCTTTTATCTACTCTCTTGCGCTTGATAGCGGTCTTATCACGCCAAATTCGCAGCTAATAGATACGCAAATTTATGTAAATGAATATGTGCCAAAGAACTTTAACAACGACTTTTTGGGGCTTGTAAGCGCAAAGGACGCTCTAAATTTTAGCCTTAATATCCCAGTCATAAATTTAGACTTAAAGCTAAAAGACAACTCGCTTTATGAGCTGCTTGAAAAGGTAAATTTAGTTGATGAAAACAAGGAGTTTTACGGCTCTTCGATAGTTTTAGGCAGTGCTGAGATGAGCCTGCTTGATCTTGCGCATCTTTATACGATATACGCAAATAATGGCGTTTATAGGCCGCTTGAGTTTGCTGGGAAAAACTACAAAAATGAAGACAAAAACATAACCCTCATCTCGCCTCAAAGCGCCTATCTAACTGCTAAAATGATGAGCGAAGCTTCAAGATCATATCTAAAAAATGCTTGGCAATACGCGCAAAATACGCCAAAGATCGCCTTTAAAACTGGCACTAGCGCAAACTCACGCGATCTTTACGCCATAGGTGTCAATGAAAACTACACGATAGCCGTCTGGGTGGGCAACTTTAACGCCGAAAAAACTGACAAGCTAACTGGGCTAAATGACGTTTCAAAGATCGTTTTTGATATGTTTAAGATCACGGCGCAAAGGCAAAATTTAGAGTTTATGAGCGAGCCAGATGGCATTGAAAAAGTGCCAACCTGCCTTGATGCTTTTAGTTATGAAACATGCAAAAAAACGGCGCTTGATGATATGATAGTTGGAGTTAAACTGCAAGATAAGTGCGAGAGTTTAAGGGGCGAGGAGCTTGAGTTTTTGATAAAAAATGGCTTTTTAGACAAAGACGAGGTCAAAAATAGCCCTTGCGCTGAAGTTTACAAAGATAAAAAGCCAGTCTTTGCCTATCCGTATGACGGCGAAGAGATCGTGACAGATGAAAATGTAACACAAATTATGCTAAAATGCTACGCGTTTTTAGGTGATGAAATTTACCTAAAAGTGGATGATTTGAACTTTTCTAAGATAGAAAATGCAAGTGAAAAAAGGCTAGATCTAACTCTTGGCGAGCACACTTTAAAATGCCTTGATCAAAACTCAAATCAAAGTGAAATAACAATAAAACTAAGGAGATAAAATGCAGCAAAAAGCGCTACTTCTAGCACTTTTAGGAGCAGTAAATTTATATGCTTTAAGTCTAAATGGCAATGTCGAGGTGAAGTCGCCTTTAAGCGTGGAATTTGGGCTAGAAGATGATGTTAGCAAAAATCTCATAGGCACGCTAAGCGAGAAAAAGCTTATCTCGTGCGAGCCAGCACTAAGTGGCACGGTGAAATTTAACGCTCAAAGCCTTACACTTTTTACAAAAAATATGCACGCAGGTACTGAATACAGCTGTAAGTTAGAAAATGGCAGCAGCGCTAGCTTTGAGACGAAAGAATTTGCGCTTGAGAAGATAGAAAAGCTCACTGATAGTAAATTTGTCCTTAAATTTAATGACGAAGTTAGTGATGAGCTTGTAAAAAAAATAGCCGTAAAAGGTGCAAGTTTTAATGCCTTGCAGCTCTCTCAAAACAGCTTTGAGCTTGATCTTGATAAAAATATAAGCGAGCCTACTTTTGAGTTTGGAGAAAATTTTGAGAGTAAATTTGGCGCTAAACTTGCAGGCGATGGCGCGATTAAATTTAGTGAGCAAGTAAGCAGTGAGAGCATAAATATAAACGCTGAAGCTAAAAGCTTTGAGATAGCTAAAATTTATCCAACTAGCCTTGATAACGGCATCTTAGCATTTAGAATTTATCTAAAAGAGTGGCTAAGCGATGATAATAATCTAAAGAAATTTATAAAGATAAAAGGCGTAAAAAGCTTTAGCATAAGCGACGTGGCATATAAAAATGATGATGAAAATAGCGCGCCAAATTCTGAGCTTGAGGAGTTTGATTATTACATCGATATCACAAGCGATGAGTTTAAGCCACAAAATAGCTACGAGATCACTATAAAACCGGGCTTTGGAGATGATAGAAATGTCGTAAGAGAGGCCAAAACCTACGAGGTGGTCGCTAGCAACTTCACTCCATTTGCAAATTTCACAAACGAAGAGCCTTACATCTCAAGCGTGGGCGAGATCGGCATTAGAAGTGCAAATTTAGCTGAGCTAAATGTGAGCGTTGAAAAGTTAAGCGATCAAAATTTTAGATACTTTTTAAATTTCAACGACAATAGCGAAGATCTAAGCAACTTTAGCTCAAAAGTAGCAAGCAAAAGCTACAAGCTAGAAGGCGCATTAAACGAAATTTCACTAAACAAGATCAAGCTTGACTTTGCAGGAGCAGGAGACGGAATTTATAAGATAAGCTTAAACTACGGCAAAGATAAGAGCGTCTCAAAGGTCGTCTATCTAAGCGACATCGCCATAAATGCAAAGCTTGGTAAGGATGAAATTTTCGTCTTTGCAAACCGCCTTGGCGAAAACACAATGCTACCAAATGCAAATGTAAAAATTTATGGCAAAAGAAACGAAGAGATCGCAGTTGGCGCGACAAATGATGTTGGCGTCTTTAAATTTAACAAAAAAGATATCTACAAAGAGATCTCATCAGTCGTCGTCTCACTTGGCAAGGAGCAAAATTTCCTCATCATAAAAGATGGTGAAGCGCTAAATGAAGCAAAGCTCATCAGTCAAAATCCAAGCGAGAGCATTGACGCTTACACGCATTTTGCCTCAAATATCATAAGACCAAACGAGAGCTTAAAAGGAGCAATTTATCTAAGAGATAGGGACTTTAACCCGCTTAAAAATATGCCAGTTAAGATCAAATTTATCGATCCGCAAGGCAAAAGTAGTGCCCAGATCACGCAAAATACAAATGATGTTGGCATGATAAATTTCGAAAAAGAAATTTTAAGCGATTTAAGCGGTAGATTTAACATGCAGATAATCTACGCTAGCAAAGTGATAGCGAGTGTGCCATTTTACGTCGAGAGCTTCGTGCCAAACAAGATAAAAAATGACATAGCCATAGACGCTGATAAATTCTTTGCAAACGAGCTAGTAAAGGTAAATTTAACAAGTAGTTATCTCTTTGGCGGAGCAGCTAGCGACTTAGCTGGCAGTATGCAGGTTAGCTTCTTTGATGATGAGTATAAAAATAGCGATTTTAAAGAGTATAAATTTAAAAACGACACCCTAAAAGCGGCTGCCTATCCAAGCATAGAAAATGATCTAACTCTTTCAAAAGATGGCAAATCAAGCCAGATGATAGATCTTAGCTTTAACACCAAAAACGCACCTTCGATAATAAAAGGTGTCATAAATTTCAACGTAAATGACGATGGCAAAAACGTAAGTGACGCAAAAAGCTTTACGCTCTATCCTTATAAAGATATGGTTGGCATCGCTGCTAGCACGGCATTTGCTGATCCAAACGAAGATGTAAAGATAAGAACAGTCGTCATTGATATGCCAAGCCAAAAGGCAGTGAAGTCAAATTTGAAATTTGATATAAAACGTGTCTCATGGCAGTATCAAAGGGACGCAAACGGCTATATAAAATGGATCCAAACACTTGAAGATGTGGATAGTTTTTATAAAAATAGTGGCGAGTTTAGCTATAAATTTACGCAAAGTGGCTCATACGTCATCACTGCTACAAATTTAGTAAGTGGTGCGAGCACGAGCCTAGACATCGATGTAAGCGGCTACAACTACTCAACCCTAGCCCCTACAAAAGAGCTTAGCAAGTCTCAGATCAAGCTAAACAAAAGCGTCTATAAAAAAGGCGACGAGCTAAGCGCAGACATAAGCTCAGCCATAAAAGAAGGTATCGCACTTGTCACGCTTGAAGATGCAGGTGTCAAAGCCTACAAGGTCGTCAAGATCAAAAACAACTCAGCAAATGTTAAATTTAAGCTAGACTTTGACTTTAATGGCCTTTACGTGAGTGCAAATATCTACCGCATGACTGACGCTGGGCTAACTCCGTTTAGAACCTACGGCAAGGTCTATGCAAACGGCGATAAATCTTCAAGAAAGATAGAGCTTACTCTTGATGCGCCAAAAAGTGCAAAGAGCGATGAAAATATCAAAATTTCACTAAAAACAAAGCCAAAAGCTTATGTAAATTTATTTATTACAGATGTCGGCGTACTTGATATTACATCACAAAAACCAGCCGATCCGCTTAAGTTTTTTGACAAAATTTTACCTGATGGCGTCTTTGACTACGACATTTATAATATGCTCACAAACTACAAGGTCGAGGGTAAAACGCTAAGCTTTGGCGGTGATGCCGCGGCGATGGCTGTGGCGGCGAAAATGGCAAAACACGCAAGCCCAGTTGATAGCAAAAATGTAAAAACTTATGCGAATTTAGTGAGCCTTCAAGCGGATGACAAAGGCGAAATTTCATACGAATTTAAAACGCCAAATGGCTTTAACGGCGCTGTTAGAGTAGATGCTGTGGCAAATGACGCAACTGCAATGAACGCCGTAAATAGCGAGATAAAAGTAAAAGATGATGTGATCATTAAGCCAAGCGCTTTAGTTTATCTTTTAAAAGGCGATGAATTAAGCGCAAATTTAAGGCTTATAAATACAACAAATACGGACAAAAACCTTACTATAAACATCGTAACAAGCAAAAATTTAAACATCAAAACGCAAGAAAAAGCCAACCTAAAGCCGCTTGAAAACAAGGCGTTTGTGCTTAAAATTTCAGCCCTTGAAACAGGTGCTGGCGAATACAATATAACAGTAAGCGACAAAAATAGCTCAAAAACGCTTCAAAATTTACTAGGCGTCATTAGCCCTTATACGATCAGCACCTACGCAAAGAGCAGTGTCTTTGACAAAGAGAGTAAAATTTCACTTCCAAAAGGCTATCACGATGTGAGTATTGATGCGTCAAGCTCGGTCTCAAGCGTGCTTTTGGCAGCTTCAAAGAATTTAGTAGAGTATCCTTACGGATGCACAGAGCAAAGGAGCTCAAGGCTGCTTGCGCTTTTAAATTTAAAATCAAAAGATGAGCTTGAAAAGGGCGACCAAAAGAGATTTATCGTTAGTGGCATAGATGAGCTAGTTAAGATGCAAAAACCAGACGGCAGCTTTGGCTACTGGAGCGATCTAGGCGAGACAAACGCATTTGCAAGCATCTTTGCAACTGATGTTTTACTTGATCTTAGCGAGGCTGGATATGAGGTAAGCAAAGGCGTCAAACAAAATGCGCTAAACTCTCTCTTAAAATACGCAAATAATGACCTTGAGGCACTTTACGCCCTTTATGTAAGCTCACGTGCAAATATGGCTGACAAATCGATCTTAAATAAAATTTACGACGACAAAGCCTACAATAAAACAGCCCTCAATAAATACCTAATGGCAGCAGCTCTAAAGCTAAACGGCCTAAATGACGAGGCAAAGGTCGCGCTAAAAGATATCAAAAATGCTCAAGCAGCCGACTACACCAAAGAGTACTCTAGCTTTGGCTCAAAGATGAGAGATAACGCCTTTATCTTATACTTGCACGCAAAATACTTCGAAAAAGACGACTACTCAGATGATCTTGCAAATTTCTTAATCACAAATTTAAATGAGCTTAGCTCAACGCAGGAGCGTGCATTTACGCTAAGAGCGCTAAATGCATACTTTGGCAAAGATAGCGGCGAGAAAAATAACAAATTTAAGCTTAGCTACAATGGCGAAAGCAAAGAATTTGACGGTCTTTTAAGCACGTCATTTACTACAAAAAATGGCGAATTTAGCATCGCTCCACTAGGCTCAAACAAGCTTTATGCGACTATCTTAAGCTACGCTTACTTGCCGCTTGATATTAGGCATAAGATCGAGCCAAAAGAGCTTGATATCTATCGCGTTTTTGTTGATGAAAAAGGCAAAGAGCTGGGTCTTGACAGTCTAAAAGTAAATGACGTCATCTACTCAAAAGTGGTGATAAACTCAAAAACAATGGTTAAAAACGGCGTTATAAACGAGATCGTAAGTAGCTGCTTTGAGCCGATAAATGAAAATTTAAGCAACTTTAGCAAGAGCTTAAAAAACAGCTTGCAAGTTGAGTATAAAAGCATAAAAGATGACCGCGTGCTAAGCTTTTATACGCTTGCTAGCGACGAAAAAGACGCCGTGCTTTACACACCTTATAGAGTAAGACTTGGCGGTAAATGTTCTCTTGGCGCAGTCACAACTGAAAATATGTACAACGAAAGACAAAACGACTACGACCTAGCCGTAAAAAGCTTTAACGTCAAATAGCTATTTAAACTCCGGGGCGTTTAACCGCCCCAAGCCCATATTTCCCCACTTTTGCAAAGATTTTTTTAAACAAATTTTAGATAACATTAAGCATTTTTTAAACGAAACTGAGGAGATAAAAGTGGCAGAATTTTACAATGCAAAAGAGATAGAAGACAAATTTTATAAAATTTGGGAAGAACGCGGATACTTCGAGATAGACGCAAACAAAGATATCCAAAAAGATGGACGTAAATTTTGCATTATGATGCCACCTCCAAATGTGACTGGCTCGCTTCACATCGGACACGCCCTAACCTTCACGCTCCAAGATATCATGACTCGCTACAAAAGAATGGACGGCTACAAGACGCTTTGGCAGCCAGGCCTCGACCACGCTGGTATCGCTACTCAAAACGTCGTTGAAAAGCAGCTTTTGGCTCAAGGGATCAAAAAAGAAAAGCTTGGCCGTGAAAAATTTGTAGAAAAAGTGTGGGAGTGGAAGGAAAAAAGCGGCGGTATGATCGTCCATCAGATGCGAAAACTAGGCATCACTCCAGCTTGGTCACGCCAGAGATTTACTATGGATGAGGGCTTAAGAAAAGCTGTGAAAAAAGCCTTTGTAAATTTATACGACAAGGGTCTGATAGTCCAGAAAAACTACATGATAAACTGGTGTACGCATGATGGCGCACTCTCTGACATCGAGGTCGAACACAAAGAAAATAAAGGCAAGCTTTATCATTTGAGATACTACTTTGCAGATAAGCCAAGCGAATTTGTTGTTGTTGCGACCACTAGACCTGAAACATATTTTGGTGATACGGCGGTAATGGTAAATCCAAATGACGAGCGCTATAAAAATTTAATCGGCAAAAAAGTGGTGCTACCTATCATAAATAGAGAGGTCGAGATCATCGCGGACGAGCACGTTGATATGGAGTTTGGAACAGGCCTTGTTAAGGTCACGCCTGCGCACGATCAAAACGACTACGAGGTAGGCAAAAAACACAACCTTGAGTTTATCACCGTGTTTGATGAAAAGGGCATTTTAAACGACAAGTGCGATAAATTTGCAGGTCTTGAGAGGCTTGAGGCTAGAGATATCGTCGTGGCCGAGCTTGAAAAACTCGGCAATGTCGAAAAGATAGAAGACTACGAAAATCAAGTAGGCTACTGCTACCGCTGCAAAAACGTCGTCGAGCCATATATCTCAAAGCAGTGGTTTGTCAAAAAAGAGATCGCAGACGAGGCGATACAAAAGGTCTCAGAAGGTCTTGCTAAATTTTACCCACCACACTGGATAAACAGCTTTAATGCGTGGATGAGAGAGCTAAGAGATTGGTGTATCTCACGCCAGCTTTGGTGGGGACATCAAATTCCAGTATTTTACTGCGACGAGTGCGGTCATATGTGGGCTGACGAGGGCGAGCCGTGCGAGTGTAAAAAGTGTAAAAGTAAAAACATTCACCAAGACCCAGACGTGCTAGATACGTGGTTTAGCTCTGGTCTTTGGCCATTTAGCACGCTTGGCTGGGGCAATGAAACTGAGCTAAAAAATGAAAAATGGTTTGAAGGCGACTTAGCCGAGTTTTATCCAAACAACCTTCTCATAACTGGCTTTGATATATTATTTTTCTGGGTTGCTAGGATGATGTTTCAGGGGGAAAATGCCCTTGGCAAGCTGCCGTTTGACGACATCTACCTGCACGCGCTTGTAAAGGATGAGTTTGGCAGAAAGATGAGTAAAAGCCTTGGTAACGTCATAGACCCGCTTGATAGCATAAATGAGTATAGCGCCGATATCTTGCGCTTTACGCTGACACTTCTAGCCGTTCAAGGACGCGACATCAAGCTAAGCGACACTAAGATGAAGCAGGTAAGAAATTTCACCAACAAGCTTTATAACGCTAGCAAATATCTCATGCTAAATGAGAGTAAATTTGCAAATTTAGAGGATATCAAGCTTGAAACAAAGCTTGGAATTTATATGAACAGCCGCTTTAATGAGTGCGTGAGAGAGGTGCGTGAAAACATCGACGCATACCGCTTTAATGACGCGGCAAACACACTTTATAAATTCCTTTGGGATGAGTTTTGCGACTGGGGTATCGAGCTAAGCAAGGCTGACAAAGCGAGCGTAAAAGAGCTTGGTAGTATATTTAAAGAGGCGATGAAGCTACTAAATCCTTTTATGCCGTTTCTTTCAGAGTATCTATTTCAAGAGCTTAGCGACACACAGCTTGAAAATGCAAAGTCAATAATGGTGATGAGCTACCCAGAGGTAAAAGAGCGAAATTTAGAGGTTGAGAAGAAATTTGAGCTAGTTATCGAAGCGATCGTGGCTATTCGCCGTGCTAAAGCTACTATCGATCTTGGCAACTCAAAGATAGCAAAAGCCTTTATTAAATTTAATGAAAAAATAGACCTTGACGAGGTAAAAGAGTATATCAAACTGCTTGCAAAATGCGAAAAGATCGGCTTTGTAGATGAAAAAATAGAAAACTCAATAAGAGATGTGAGCGAAAATTTAGAGGCATTTGTCCCGCTTGAGGGGCTTGATATGAGCGGTATCATCACAAGACTAAGGTCTCAAAAGACAAAGCTTGAAAAAGAGATAGCCAAGCTTTCAGGCATGCTAAATAACCAAAATTTTGTTGCAAACGCACCAAAAGAAGTTATAGAGACAAACAAAGAGGCTTTGCAGAGCGCTGAGGCTAAATTTAAAAAAGTATGCGAGGAGCTAAAGGCTCTTGGCGAGTAGGTTTTGCGGCAAAAGTTGAAGGGTGGCGTTTTATCTTTGGCAGCTTGTAGTTGCCACGCTACCCTGGGTGCTAATGTATTGTCTTATTAAAGTAAAATTTATCGCCCTGCACTATCTTGCATGTAAATTTAAAATTTAAAGGATCAAAAATGAGTGAAAAAATAAAAATAGCAGTTTTAGGATATGGAAATTTAGGTCGCGGCGTCGAGCTTGCGGTGCGAAATAGTAAGGATATGGAGCTTGTGGCCGTTTTTAGCCGCAGAGATCCAAGTGATGTAAAAACGTGTGGCACACCAGTATTTAGCGTGGATGAAATTTTATCGCACAAGGGCAAATTTGACGTTTTAGTCCTTTGCGGTGGCAGCGCAACTGACCTTCCAACGCAGACGCCAGAGTTTGCAAAAGAGTTTAACGTAGTTGATAGCTTCGATACGCACGCAAAAATACCTGAGCACTTTGCCACAGTGGATGCTGCTGCTAAAAAAGGTGGCAATGTGGGTGCCATCGCTGTTGGCTGGGACCCAGGGCTATTTTCTCTAAATAGACTATACGGCGAGAGCGTGCTTGAAAATGGCAGCAGCTATACATTTTGGGGCAAAGGTGTGAGCCAAGGCCACTCAGACGCCATACGCAGGATAAAAGGTGTCGTAGATGCACGCCAATACACAGTGCCCATAGATAGCGCCTTGGAGCGAGTACGCGCTGGGGAAAATCCAAATTTAACCACAAGAGAAAAACACCTGCGTGATTGCTACGTAGTGGCGCAGAACGGCGCTGATAAGGCACGTATAGAGCATGAGATAAAAACGATGCCAAATTATTTTGCCGACTACGACACAAGCGTGCATTTTATCGATCTGGAGACGCTTAAAAAAGAGCATGGCGGTATCCCACATGGGGGATTTGTACTGCGAAGCGGAGTGAGTGGAGAGTGTGGCGAGAACAAACATTTGATAGAATTTTCGCTAAAACTTGACTCAAATCCAGAATTTACAGCAAGTGTGCTAGTAGCCTACGCCAGAGCAGCATATCGCTTGGCGCAAAGAGGTGAGAGTGGCGCATTTAGCGTATTTGATATAGCCCCAGCACTTCTTTCGCCAAAGAGCGCTGATGAGCTAAGGCGAGAAATTTTATAAATTTAGGCAGTTAAAAATAAGGAAAATTTAGTGATAAAAATAGAAAATTTAACCAAATTTTATGGTGATACACAGATCCTTTTTGATGTAAATTTAGAGGTTAAAAAGGGTGAAATTTTTGCTATCGTGGGTCATAGTGGCGCTGGTAAATCAACGCTTTTAAGGTGCATAAACGGGTTAGAGAGCTATCAAGGTGGCAGTTTAAAAGTCTTTGATCAAGAGATAAAAAATTTAGATGAGACACAGCAAAGACATTTGAGGCGAGATGTTGGGATGATATTTCAGCATTTTGCCTTGATGGCTAGAAAAAATGTCTTTGAAAACGTCGCTACTCCGCTTAAATTTTGGGGTTACAAAAGCGATGAAACTGAAAAAAGAGTGAGAGAGCTTTTAAATTTAGTCGGTCTTGAAAGCAAGGCAAAAAGCTATCCAAGCGAGCTAAGCGGCGGTCAAAAACAGCGTGTCGCCATCGCTAGAGCGCTTGCTTTAAATCCTAAAATTTTACTAAGCGACGAGGCGACTTCGGCTCTTGATCCAAACACGACAAATCAAATTTTAGAGCTGCTTGAAAAGATAAACAAAGAGCTAGACATCAGCGTCATCATCGTCACGCACGAGATGGAGGTGGTTAAATCGATCGCAAAACGCGCCATCTTGCTTGAAGGCGGCAAGATCATAGGCTCTGGAAGCATCGAAGAGCTATTTTTAAAGCCAGATGAGAAGATGAAAGAGTTTTTGGGTGAGGTGGAAATTCTGCCAAGCACTGGGACAAATATCAGGCTATTTTTCCCAAAAGAAGTGGCTCAAAACAGCGTGATCACGCACATGGCTAGAAGCCTAAATATCGACTTTAACATAGTCTGGGGCAAGCTTGAAAAGCTAAACGACAACGTCCTTGGCTCGCTTGTCATAAACATAGATGAAAAAGATAAAGAAAACGTGCTTAACTACATCAAGCAAAGTGGCGTTTTGTGGGAGGTTGCTTGATGTTTGGTATTGATTTTTCTAAATTTCCAGATGTTTTCTCTAGGATACTTTTGCCAGCTATCGGCGAGACGCTATATATGAGTATCGTCTCCACCCTGCTCGCCTTTGCTATAGGCATAATACCAGCGGTTTTGCTCATACTTTCAGACAAAAACGGCTTAAAGCCAAACAAGCAGCTTTATTTTGTCCTTGATATCGTTATAAACGTGCTTAGAAGCTTTCCGTTTATCATTTTGATCATCGTGCTCTTTCCTGTCACAAAAATGATCGTAGGTACAAGCATCGGCACTACAGCTGCGATCGTTCCGCTAACTATCGGAGCGGCTCCCTTTGTAGCAAGGCTCATTGAAAATGCCCTAAAAGAGGTTGATAAAGGCATCATCGAAGCAGCACAAAGCTTTGGTAGCTCGAAATTTCAGATCATCTTTCGTGTGATGTTTGTAGAGGCGCTTCCTGGCATCATCTCGGCATTTACGCTAACGCTTATCGTAAATATCGGCTTTTCAGCGATGGCTGGTGCAGTTGGCGGTGGCGGACTAGGATCAGTCGCTATAAACTACGGCTACCAGAGATTTCGTCCAGATATCATGCTCTACACCGTGGTTATTCTCATCATTATGGTGCAAATTTTCCAAGTTTTAGGCAACTATCTCTATAAAATTTCAAAAAAATGATTTTAAAAACATTGCAAATGCTAATGCTACACATAAGATAAAAGCGATAAAAATTGCCATAAATTTTGGCTTAAAAAACCTATTAAGAAGTATGATTTCCGGCAGGCTAACACCTGCCGCTGTTATTACAAACGCTCCAAATGCGGCCGCACTAGCACCCGAGGCAAGAAGCGCTAAGCCAATTGGCACTAGCGCTTCTACTCTAACATAGAGTAAAATTCCAAACAATGCCGAAATAAGTATCGAGGCGATGTCGCTAGAACCAAGGTAGTTTGAGATAAGCTTTTGTGGAACAAATCCGTGTATAGCGGCGCCGATAAACATCGCAAGCAGTATGTAATAAAATAGTTTTTTATACTCTTTTACCGAGTTTAAAAGTGCCATTTTGTAAATATTTTTACTATTTTTTATATCCTTGCAAGAGCAAGCTTGTGTCTGATTATCGGGTGTAAAAACAAAGCCTTTAGTTGGATTGTATGGGCTAAATTTTGGTTTTAAAAAATCATCTTTTAAAAATAGATTTTGATCTGTTTTTGATAACAAAAGACCAAAAGCAAGTGATGAGATAAAAATGACCGTAAAATAAATAATGCTAAATTTAAACCCAAAACTCATAAAAAGAAGCGTTAAAATTACAGGATTAACAAGTGGAGAGCTTAACAAAAATACGCTACTAACGCCAAGTGATACGCCGCTTTTTAAAAACCCATTTAAAAGCGGTATAGTAGAGCACGAACAAAACGGCGTAATAGCGCCAACCAAAAACGCCTTGATAAAGCTTGAAATTCTTGTGTTTATAAGGTGTTTTTTGAGTTTTTGACTAAATTTTTCAGATACGATAAATACCAAAAAAGAGACACAAAAAAATAGTAGTGAAATCTCTGTAAAATAAAGTATGAAAAATTTGATAAACTCAAATATATTGTGTTGATTAAAAAGATCGAGCATTTTTTACCTTTAAATTTTTATATGATTATATACTAATATAGGAATATAGTCAAGTATAAATTTAGCTCTTTTAAGTTAAAATCATAAAAAAGGTATAAAAATGCAATATGTTGATATTCTTGCGCTAAAAAGCGAATTTATGAGAGTTTTGGCTCATCCTGTTAGGATCGGGATAGTTGAGGTTTTGGGTGATAAAAAGATGAGCGTAGGTGAAATTTGCGAGCTTTTAAATAAAGAACAAGCAACGGTTTCAAAGCATCTTGGGGTATTAAAAAATGGGGGAATTTTAAAAAGCGAGAAGTCTGGACTTAATGTTTTTTACTCGGTTGATATTTGCTGTTTGCCAAATTTTTTGGAATGTTTAAAAAATATTTTAGAGGAAAAAGCAGCCAAAAACTCAAAAAATGCAAGAGGTGTCATAAAAAGTCTAAGATAAATTTCTAAAATTTATTTTTTTTTAAACTTTATTTATTTAGAATGCGCGAAATTAATTTTAGCTGAAAGGACAAAAGATGAAATCAGATATGTGCCAGATGTGCCGCCTACTAAAAAACGCGTCGTCGAAAGACTAATCTCTAAGCACAGAATTTCTTTTTAAGTGCTTGGAAAAAGCTTAAGCACTTAAAAAGAAATTTAACCTTCTAGCTTAAATTTATCCTTTTTTGGTGCTTGGCAAATTTTAAAAAAGGATAATAAATGAAAAAACTACTTCTTACCTCTTTAGTTGCCCTAGGGCTTAGCGTTAGCGCAAATGCTGCTGACAAGTCAAAAACAATAATCGTCGGTGCTACACCTATCCCACATGCTGAAATTTTAGAGGTTGTAAAGCCTATTTTGGCAAAAGATGGCTACACACTTGAGATTAAAGAATTTAACGACTACACCACGCCAAACCTTGCGACAGAGGACGGCGACCTTGACGCAAATTTCTTTCAGCACATCCCATATCTTGAAGAATTTAACAAAAACAAAGGCACTCACCTTGTAAAAACAGTTGGCGTGCACCTAGAGCCAATGGGCGTTTATTCTAAAAAGATTAAAGATATCAAAGAGCTAAAAGATGGCGCAGTTGTCTCTATCCCAAATGACCCAACAAACGAGAGCCGCGCACTTGACATCGTAGCTAGCGCTGGACTTATCAAGCTAAATGACAACCCGCTAAAAACTCCGCTTGATATAGTTGATAATCCTAAAAAGCTTAAATTTGAAGAGATCGAGGCTGCTCAAGTGCCAAGAACGCTTGATGACGTTACTATCGCAGTTATCAACACAAACTACGCGCTAAATGCTAATCTCAATCCAACAAAAGACGCGCTTGTGATCGAGAGCAAAGATAGCCCATACGTAAATTACGTAGTTGTAAAAGCTGGCAACGAGAACAGCCCTAAAACTAAAGCACTTGATAAAGCGATCAACTCACCAGAAGTTAAGAAATTTATCGAGACAAAATATAACGGCGCTATCATCCCAGCGTTTTAATTAAATTTATAAAAAGCGACGTAAAAGCTTTTACCTTTTTAGCGTCGCTTTACCAAAACAAAAAAGGAAAAACAATGAAATTTATCAAACTTTTAACCGCATCTTTAGTTGCTCTAAGCCTTCACGCAGCCGATAAAGACCACACTATCACTGTTGGCGTCTCGCCTGTGCCACACGCTGAAATTTTAGAATTTGTAAAACCAAAGCTAAAAGATAAGGGCTATGACCTTGTTATCTCTGAAATTTCAGACTATTCGATACCAAATGTCGCCACAGAAGATGGTAGCTTAGACGCAAATTTCTTTCAACATTTGCCATATCTTGAGGAGCAAAACAAGGCTAGAGGCCTGCACCTTGTAAGCGTTGCGAGCGTGCATGTTGAGCCACTTGGCTTTTACTCTAAAAAGATAAAAAATATAAAAGATCTAAAAGATGGCGCAAAAGTGGCTATCGCTTACGATCCGTCAAATGGCAACAGAGCGCTTAGAATTTTAGAAAAAGCTGGTCTTATAGAGATCGATAAAAACGTAAAAGTTGCAACTGTAAATGACATAACTAAAAATCCTAAGAATTTGCAGTTTGTCGAGCTTGAGGGCGCTCAGATCCCAAGAACGCTTGATGATGTCGATATCGCTGCTATTAGTACAAATTTCGTCCTTGATCTTGGCATGAGCGTGGCAAAAGACGCACTTTTACTTGAAGACGCCAACAGCCCTTACGCTAACATCATCGTCACAAGAGCTGGCAACGAAAACAGTCCTAAGATCAAAGCTTTAGTTGATGCGGTTCTTAGCCCTGATACTAAAAATTTCATCATCACTCGCTACAAAGGCGAGGTCATACCTGCATTTTAAAAACGGGGCGAGCTTTCGCCCTACTTCCTTATAAATTTTTGCTATCCCATTTAATTTAAATTTTATCACTCCATGTTAGTTACTATTAGTAAATAAAGCTTTGCTACAATGGCTCGCTTTATTAAATTTTCGGAGTAAAAATGCTACATGACATTATTGATTTTATCGTCTCGAGCGTGAGTAGTTGGGGATATGCTGGGATATTTGTGATGATGTTTCTGGAGAGCTCATTTTTCCCATTTCCAAGCGAAGTGGCGATGATACCAGCTGGATATCTAGCTCATAAAGGCGAGATGAGCTTGGCGCTTGCTTTTATCTCAGGCACGCTTGGTAGCTTGCTTGGAGCCATTTTTAACTACTATCTTTGCTACTTTTTTGGACGTGAGATCATCTTGAAATACGGCAAATTTGTAGGCATCACCCACGAAAAGATGGATAAATTTGAAGCATTTTTTAATAAACACGGCGAAATTTCGACCTTCAACTCACGCCTTATCCCAGGAATTCGTCAGTATATCAGCTTGCCAGCTGGGCTTGCTAAGATGAATATTTTTAGATTTTGCCTTTTTACCACGCTTGGCGCTGGGATTTGGTGTGCGGTTTTGCTTGGAGTCGGCTACTTTCTAGGCTCAAATCCAGACAAACAGATACTTCTAACTATCACGATCGCTCTTTTAACTGTGGTTGCGGTAATAAGCGCGGTCTATATAATGAAGCAAAGAAAAGGATAAATACATATAAAAATACATAAAATTTAGTGTATTTTGCTAAATTTGGCTCAAATTTTTAGCTAAATTTAGCCTAGCTGATCGCTCTCATTTTTTCTAGGCGAGCTAAATTTCTTGAAATTTTCTCTAGCTCACTTTGCTCGCACACCTCGTCACCTGAGTAGAAAAATTTTACATTTGGAGTTAATTTTATATTTGAAATTTGAAGCCCAAGCTCGCTTATGAGGCGCTTTACCGTCCCTTCGTTGCCGTCTATTATGCTTATATTTGCTGGCAAAATTTCTCTTAAGCTATCTTTAAAATAGTTAAAATGCGTGCAGCCAAGCACCAAAAAGTCAAATTTACTTAGATCAAATTTACCTAGCTCATCTTTTAGATATGACTTCACGTTTTCACTCTCAAACTCAGCCTTTTCAGCGAAATTTACAAGGCGAGGCAGAGCTAGCAGCTCAGTTTTATCTTTTGCGTTTAAATTTGTGATCAGCTCTTTTAGTTTTGCGCCATTTACGGTGACTGGAGTGGCTATGACAAGCGTTTTTAAGGCGTCATCGTGGCTTAGATCGTGAGCTTTTTTTACAGCAGGCTCCATGCCGATGATGGGCACGCTTAAATTTGCTCTAAGCTCTTTTATCGCCACGCTTGTAGCTGTGTTACAAGCTATCACGACAGCTTCTGCGCCATTTTTAACAAGAAATTTCACCGCATCAAAGCTAAATTTTAAAATTTCTTCCCTGCTCTTTTGTCCGTATGGGACATTTTTCACGTCTGCGTAATATAAAAATTCATGCTCGCTAAGCTTACTTAAAGCTTCATTTAAGACGCTAAGTCCGCCAAGCCCCGAGTCAAATATACCTATCTTCATACCCATCCTTAAAGCCTGCAATTATAGCAAATAATATCTTTGTAAGCCGTTTTTTATTATACTTTGGCTCATTTTAAAGTTGGAGCTAAATTTGGCAGTTGATAAGGTTATTTTCTATCTTTGCGCGACTTTGATCGCCATAAGTATCATTTTTTCACTATCTTTGCCAGTTTTTACAGTTTTGTTTTTCAACTACGACGAATTTCACTTTTTCATCCGCCAGTTTGCAGTCGGCTGTATAGGAATTTTTCTCATGTGGTGGCTCTCTAGGCTAAATCCCGACAAAGCGCTTAACTGGATAGGGTTTAGCCTTTTTGGCTTTTGCATCATCGCTATGATACTTATGCATGCCCTGCCAGCTTCTATGGTGACTGATGCTGGCGGTGCAAGACGCTGGATCAGACTGCCGGGCTTTTCGCTTGCGCCTGTTGAGTTTTTCAAAGTTGGTTTTGTCTTTTTTTTGGCATGGAGTTTTACTAGAAAATTTAGCGATGGCAAGAGAACTTTGATGGATGAGATCAAGATACTTTTTCCATATTTAATTCTTTTTTGTGTAGCCATTGTTTTGATCGCTATTTTACAAAATGATCTTGGACAGGTTGTGGTTTTGGCGCTTACTTTTGTGACGATGGCTCTTTTTGCAGGGGCTAGCGTTAGGCTCTTTGGCATAGGCATTGTTGGCGCTGCCTTTGTTATGACAGTGGCGATAGTTAGCTCTGAGCACAGAATTTTACGTATAAAGTCATGGTGGGGCACGATACAAAACATGGTTCTCTCTTTCTTGCCAGATAGCGTGGCAAACGTGCTTAGAGTGGCAGATGCACCAGAGCCTTATCAAATTTCTCACTCACTAAATGCGATCAAACACGGCGAGTTTTTTGGCGAGGGGCTTGGAGCTGGGATATTTAAGCTTGGCTTTTTAAGCGAGGTGCATACAGACTTCGTGCTAGCTGGCATAGCTGAAGAGGTCGGCGTTTTTGGCATTTTATGCATCACAGCGATCTTTATCACACTACTTTATAGGATATTTAGAATTTCAGCTAGGAGCGAAAACAAGGTCTATCACCTATTCTCGCTTGGTATCGGTCTTATCTTGTCGTTTTCGTTTTTGATGAATAGCTACGGCATCACATCGATCACTCCGATAAAAGGTATAGCTGTGCCATTTCTTAGCTACGGCGGCAGCTCAGTGCTTGCTATATGCATCGGCATCGGCATGGTCTTGATGGTTAGTAAAAAGGCGAAACTATGATAGTTATTTGTGGTGGTGGCACTGGAGGGCATTTGGCGATCGCTAGAAGCTTTTGTGAGGAGCTAAATAGACGAGGCATAAAGCCAATTTTCATCGGCTCAACTAGCGGTCAGGATAAATTTTGGTTTGAAAATGATGATAAATTTGCAAAGAAATTTTTCTTACCAAGCAGTGGTGTCGTAAATAAAAGAGGCCTAGCCAAGCTAAAATCACTAACAAACATCATAAGCCTAGCTCTAAAATGCAGGCAAATTTTTAAAGAAAATGGCGTTAAAGCAGTCATTAGCGTGGGAGGCTACTCAGCAGCGCCAGCAGCCATAGCGGCTATCATCTCAAAAACACCGCTTTTCATCCACGAGCAAAATGCCGTAACTGGCAAGCTAAATAAAATTTTAAAGCCATACGCAAAGGGCTTTTTTAGCTCTTATGATGAGCTCTCGCCCTGCCCTTACCCAGTGGCAAATAAATTTTTTGAAAGCCAAAGAGTTAGAGACGAGCTAAAAACGATACTATTTTTAGGTGGCTCACAAGGCGCAAAAGCTATAAATGAGCTAGCTATAAATTTGGCCCCATATCTTAAAGAAAAAGGGATAAAAATCATTCATCAATGCGGCAAAAACGCCATTAATGAGCTTAAAAAGAGATATGATGAGCTTGGCTTTAGCGAGGCAAATTTAGAAATTTTTGACTTTAGCAAAGAGATAGAAAAGAAGATGAGCGAGGCTGATCTTGCCATATCAAGAGCTGGAGCTAGCTCGCTTTGGGAGCTTTGTGCAAACGCCCTGCCATCTATCTTTGTGCCGTTTCCTTATGCCGCTGGCAATCACCAGTTTTATAACGCTAAATTTCTAAAAGATAAAGGCATAGCTGAAATTTGCCTGCAAAATGGCGAAAATTTAGACAAAGATGAAGTCATAAAAATGATCGAGAACTTTGATCTAAACAAAAGTAGCAAAGCCCTAAAAGATATCCTTTTGCCAAATGGAGCAAAAGAGATAGTGGATAAAATTTTAAGCTAGATCCTCGCCTATGGCGTAGGCTTTTAGCTCTCGTAGCTCGTAAATGAGGTAGTGATAGATAAGCTCATTTGTCTTTAGGCTCTTGCCTGAAAGCACTGGTCTTATCATCTCGATGATTCTATCTGTGATGCCTGCGATCTCAACCAAAAGTAGCTCGTCGCCCCTTTGTTTAGCCACTCTTATGCAGTTGTAAAAAAATGTATAGATAGTTTTAAAATTTTCCAAAACGACGTTTGAGACGATTTGAGAGTCGAGATGTAAAATTTTATTCATCCTATTTTGCAGCTCCATTAGCTCTGCAAGTAGCCCTCTTATCATCGCTGTGTCGCCACTTCTTGAGAAGATACTCTTTTTCTTTTTTTTATTTTGTATCTGATACTCGGCAACTAAAATTTGCATGATGTTTGAGATGTTTGTCAGACTCTCTTGTAAATTTTGATTAGTCTTTAGGCTCACACCAGCCTTTTCTATCTTGTAGTATAGGCTTTTGTTTGTCTGCTCGAGGTAAGAGCTAATGTTTTCGTAGTAATCTTCAGTATTAAAGACATTTTTAAAAAAACTGCCCTCGTCTGTTGTGCTATAAAGTCTTTTTTTTATCTCTTCGACATTTTTATTAAAAGTAAGCGCATCGATCTTTGTTTCAGGCTCGACAACGCCGTTGTTTTCGATAACTTCCAAGTTTTTCTTAAGCGTATTTATCAGCTTATCAATCTCATTAAAATCCATTTTGCCTCTTTGAAATTTTTGGCTATTTTACTATAAAAAGCTGAAGTTTTCGCTTGCAATCCTTAAAGAGATAAATTTATGCTTCTTTTAATAAAATACCTCAAAAAAGGAGCAAAAATGAATGGTGAAGTTTTTAATGCTTGCATTATCGTAGCCTCCATAAAGCAAGCTCTAAAGTCAAATTTAGAGCTAGACTACAAAGGCGAAAAATATATAAAAAGCCTAGTTTTTGACTATATTTTGGAGGATGAGCAAGAAAAAAGAGAGCAAACTAGCATAAATGAGTGGTTTAAGCACGCCAAAAAGCTTGGGCTAAGCGACGTGAGATTTGCTACAAATTTAGTAGTCTCTTCAGAGGAGCGCTCGCTGCAAGGCTTTTCAAATGTAAGTCACAAGTCAATTCTTTGCATTTATAAAGATAAGATGAGCTACTTCGTGCCGCACTGGAGCTTTGAAGAAGATAAAAAGGGCTGGGACATAGTCTATAAAGAATTTAGCCTAGATAGCGTGCCAGAAATTCAAAAATTTAGTGACAACACTTTGGAGTTTAAAGATATCCTAACAAGGATCTCTAAATTTGCAGATGAGATAGAGTGTGAGAATTTTGGCGACTGCTTCAGAAATGGGCTAAAAGCGCTAAACGAGCCAGAAAATATAGAGCAAAATGTCCTAAACGCGCCACTTATGCCAAAGCTAAATTTAGCTCTTTTTAATGCGGCAAGTGCAGCTGATGTCTTTGGTGGTATGGGCTCATGGAACGACGACGCAGCAGGCTGGGCGAAGCGTAAAAAGCGTGACAAAGAGTACGATGAGCTTAGTGCAGAGCTTTTTACGCAGATGCATAAAGCCACTCTTTTTGCCATAAATGAGTGGTAGCTAGCCGTTTATCTGATAGATCTTTTTTCGCTGGCTTGAGCTGCCGATGTTTAGGATTTTGCGGTATTTGGTTATAGTTCGGCGAACGATTTGGATGTTAAATTTAGCTTGGATGAGCTCTTGGATTTTTAGATCAGAAAGTGGCTTTTTGTGGTCTTCATTTTTGATAAGCTCTAGTAAAAATTCCTTTATCGCGGCGTTTGAAGTCTCCTCGTCAAAGCCAGTTGCGAAGAAATTTTTAAGTGCGACCGTGCCTCTTGGAGAGCTTAGATATTTGTTCGCGATCGCTCTTGAGATGGTTGAAGGGTTGCGTCCAAGCTCGTCAGCTAGGTCTTTTAGCTTCATAGGCTTTATGTCGCCACCCAAAAAGTAGTCATACTGATACTCAACTATCATGAGCCCTATCTTATAAAGTGTCGCCTTTCTCATCTCAAGGGCGTCTATGAGCTCGCTTGCCTCTTTTATGCGCGAGCTTACAAAGGCCTCTTTCTCGTCTAGTCCCTCGGTGTCGATAGAAATTTCAGGATAATAATCGTCATTTATCTGCACGCTTATGCCACTACTTGTGCTTAGTACGAAGATGTCAGGCACCGCCTCTTTTTCATCTTCAAGATATTCAATAGCTGGGGGATTTTTAAATTTCTTTATGATCTTTAGCGCGTCGTCGTAAAATTTAAGCTTTCTAAGCTTTTCTATATTTTCAAAATTTAAGATGATCTTTTTGGCGCACTCTATGATCTCATCACTCGCCTCTGCCTCGCTTAGCTGAAACAAAAAGCTCTCTTTAACATCCTTTGCGCCAACGCCACAGGGCTCAAGGTAGGCAAATCTCGCTCTAACTCGCTCCACCTCATTCTCATTAAAACCCGCAAAAATTTCATCATCATAAGAAAAATATCCCTCATCATCCAAACACTCGATGATCTTATATGCGATATCTTGGGACTTTTGCGTGGGGAAAAGTGGTGGATTTATCTGGCTAACGAGCTTTTCATAGAGGCTTTCTTTATGTATGCTTAAAGCCTCGATACTCTCGCTAACCGAGTTTTTGCTAACCTGCTCGAAAAAATTTCGCTTTTTTTCGCTTTTTTCTAAATTTTTATGTTCGATCGTAGCAAATGGATTATCTTTTATAAAAGGCTCAAGCGTCTCTTTTAGCTCATCAAGCCCGCTTTGAAGGATAGGAAGCCAGCTTCTTAGCGTTTGGTTTAGTTTGATCTTTGGCGCTAAAGTTTGCTTTTGCCTTAGCATCATCTACTCAAGCAGCTTAAATTCTTCGCCAAGATAGTGCGTTCTAACAAGCTTGTTGTTTGCCACTTCGCTCGCACTGCCGCTTGCTAGCAGCGAGCCATCTTTGATGACGTAGGCTCTGTCGCAAATGGCTAGTGTCTCACGGACGTTGTGGTCAGTTATCAAAACGCCGATGCCTAGCTTTTTAAGGTCTCTAACGATACTTTGGATGTCGCTAACTGCGATAGGATCGACGCCTGCAAATGGCTCATCAAGCAGCAAAAATTTTGGCTTTATGATGAGGCTTCTTGCGATCTCACAGCGTCTGCGCTCGCCGCCACTTAGGCTAACGCCCTTTCTTAGGCGGATAGGCTCGATATTTAGCATATTTAACATCTCATTTACTCTTTTAGAGATCTCTTCTTTGCTTTGATTTAAAATTTCAGCCCCAAGGAGTAAATTTTCTTCTACACTTAGCTCTTTAAATATGCTTGATTCTTGCGGCAAATAGCCAATGCCAAGGTGCGCTCTTTTGTGAAGCGGGACATTTGTGATCTTTTCATCATTTAAAAAGACATCTCCGCTAGTTGGCGAGATCAGCCCGCAGATCATATAAAAAGTGGTCGTCTTTCCAGCGCCATTTGGCCCAAGAAGTCCCACGACTTCGCCGCTATTTACCTCTAAAGATATACCTTTTATGATCTCACTTTTTTTAATCGTCTTTTTTAGATCTTTTACTTCTAGTTTATGCACTTATAACCTCGTATTTTCTGCCATTTTTGCTAGGAGAAATTTTTACTAATGTATAGCTCTCGCCGTTTTTCTTTAGAGCTTTTTCTAAATTTTCATCGCCCCACTCTACTAGATGAAGCCCCTCTTCAAATAAATTTTCAAAAAGGCCGTTTTTTGCCATCCCGTCAAATCCGATCTGGTAAATGTCGTAGTGGTAGATATCTTTACCATAAATTTGCATCAAAGAAAATGTCGGCGACGTCACGCTCTCGTCTATGCCATGAGCCTTGATGATCGCCTTTACAAGCGTCGTTTTGCCACTTGCTAGATCGCCGCTTAGTAGCACCACGCCACTTTTTGGCAGCACCTGCACAAGCTCATCAAGCTCATTTTCTAAAAGCTCAAAAACCATCAAAACTCTTTTACATATTCGCTTTGAGCGCTTTTTGGTATGCTTTTTGTAGTCGGGATCGCTAGCACCTCGTATCTCGCCTCACGCGTAAGAAATTTGATAGTGATAACGTCGCCGATCTTTACATCTTTTGCCGCTTTTGCCTGCACGCCGTTGATGCTCACAACGCCGCTTTTGCACATATCTTCGCTAACGGCACGCCTTTTGGTGATATTTACTACGTTTAAAAATTTATCTACTCTCATGTGGCGGATTTTAACAAAAATAGCCTTAAATTTTTAATCCTTTAGATATTTTAAAAGCTCTTTTAAATTTAGAGGTATGACGCTGCCATGGGTTTCATTTTTAAAAAACTCAAAGTGAGAATTTACGCCGCTTTGCTTTAAAATCCCAGCTAGATCGCTCGCCTTTAAAATGCCAGCTTTGTCTGTTTTGCCCTTTCTCTTTTCAAGCTCGCCAACGCTAAGAAAGACAAATTTAGCCTTTATTTTCTCTTTAAATTTACCCTCACTCACGTTTTGCTTTAAAATTTCAGACTCACCCCACCAAAGAGATGGCGAAGCGATAAAGAAATTTGAAAAGATACCCTCATTTTTTAGCAAGGCATAGAGCGTAAAAAGCCCGCCAAAAGAGTGTCCATAAAGGCTCTTTTGGCTATTTTGCACGTTAAATTTCTCATCAATTAGCGGCACTAAATTTCTAGTTAAAAAGTGGTAAAACGCGTCAGCGCCACCACCTTTGCTAAACTCCTCGCCCTTCGCCTTTGGCGTGAGATCTCTTGTGCGTTTTTCTACCTCGTAGCTTTTGTTTGTGTCATATCCTATGCCTATTATTAGTGGGGCAGCCTTGCCATCAAATTCATTTAAAAGCATGTTAAACTGGGCGTTTGCATCAAGTAAGAAAAGCACATTTTTAAACTCATTTTGCCCCTTTAGCTTGGCTGTGAAAATTTTATAAATTTCATCATTTGCGCTCATTTTAAAGGTTGAAATTTCAAATTTACTAGCAGCTTTTTGGCTAAGTGGCTCAGGCGTTTGGCTAGGTCCTGCATGCAAAGTCTGCGTCACGCCAAGCGTAAAAAGCAAAAATTTAAAGGCTTTTACCATTTTGCAGCGACCTTAAACCAAAATCTCCTGCCCTCTTGCGGATACCAGTAATAGTTGCCGTCGTCTGCTAACGCCTCATCGTATCTTACTTTATCAAAGATGTTGTAAGCATTTAGGCTAAGAGTTAAGTGCTTGTTCGCGTCCCAGCTGATGCCTGTATCGAAGGTTAGTAGGTCTTTTGTGTTCTCTCTTACTCTGTTGCCAGCACCAAAATTTACGCTTGTTAGCTTGCTCTCATAGTTTGCGCCAAAAAATGTCTTAACGCTTTTTATAGGCTTATATGTAAGCGTGGCGTGAAGTGTGTGCTCTGGCGTTGCTGTTAGGCTTTTACCATCAAGTCTAGCTAGGTTTGTCTCGCTAAATTTCATAGGGCCTCTTGGCGTGTTTATCGTTGGGTTGCCAGTTTTTATCTTTGACTTATTATAGGTGTAGTTTGAGCTTAAATTTAGATTTGAAAGGATGTCATAGTCGCCACTAAGCTCCACGCCCCAAACGGTCGCGCCCTCAATGTTAAAGTAAGTTCCCCAACCAGGGCAACCCACACTTGGGATTTTAGCGCTTGACGGGCAAGGACCAAAGGCTGGAATTTTATTTACATTACTGCCGTCGGTGTCTAGGATCTTATCTTTAAATTCATTTCTAAAAAGCGTCACCGAGCCTCTAAAATCAGCCTGATTGTCATAATATGCCCCAACCTCATAAGTCGTGCTCTTTTCTGGCTTTAGGTCTTTATTACCAAAATCAACTATCCTCCAGCCGCCTTGGATAGTGCCTACTTCTGGAGAAATTTGATTGACATCAGGGGTTTTATAGCCAGTTGCTACGCCGCCTTTTAGGCTTAGTGTATCTGTGGCGTTATAGACTAGGTAGGCTCTTGGCGAGAGGTGGTTGCCAAAGAATTCATTGTGCGTGAGCCTTGAGCCAAGCGTTAAAAATAGCTTCTCATCTAAGATTTGCCACTCATCCTCGATAAATCCCGCATGCTCGCTCATCGAGTAGGTCTTTGGATCTTTTAAGCCGTTTCTTGAGGCGTTTGAGACGATGAAGGTCGTGCCGACATTTTGCTTGCTAAAGTCATAGCCAAAAGTTAGAGTGTGTGCGCCAAAAAAGGTTGTAAATTTAGAGTTGAAGTTGTGATTTTTAGCTTTTGCAGGTATGAGGCTGTCAAAAAGGCTCGTTCTTTGCGTCTGATCATAAATGTAGCTGATATCGGCATTTAGGCTATCAAATTCACCAAGGTAGCCTACTCCGTAGCTCTTTTTCTCGTAGTCATAGGCGTTTAAAACCTTATTTGTCTTTATAGTGGCTGTTTTGCCAACGGTGCGCGAGTAGTCGTGTTTTTCACTTGAGCTAAGGATGAAAAATTTATTGTGCTCATCTGGAGTGATCCAAAGTTTTGCACTCAAATTTCTCTTATCGCTCTTTTGATAACCACCTTTGTAATTATCCTCATCTCTTAGCTTTTTGTATCCCCAAAGCTGAAGCGCAAAAAGCTCTTTATAAAGAGGTAAATTTAGATAAAAGTCGCCCTGCCTGCCGTCTCCTATGCCTTTATGCGCGTTTATCGTGGTTGAGATGCCGACGTTACCGCTAAATTTTGAAAAGTCTTTTTTAGTAATGATATTTATAACGCCTCCAACCGCGTCGCTACCATAAAGCGAGCTCATAGGACCACGGATAACCTCTATACGCTCGATCGCCTCGGCTGGCGGGATGAAATTTGAGTTCATATCCCCTGCTCCGCCCTTTGGATTTGCGCTGCTTGAATTTACTCTTTTGCCGTCTATCAAAACTAGCGTTTGAGAGCTTTCCATGCCGCGTATCGAGATACCACTAGCTGGACCATCCTCGCCGCCAACGACATTTACGCCTGGCGCTTTTTGCGCGATAGAGTGAAGCGAGGTAAAGCTATCTTTTGTTAGCTCCTCGCCCTTTATCACGCTTATGCTTGCAGGGGCTTCTTTTATCTGTTGCGAAAAGCCGCTCGCACTTACTACAACGCCATCTAGATTGGTTTCGTTATTCTCTTTCTCTACTGCATAGAGAGAATTTGCCACACAAGCACTAAGGCAAATGGCGATAAATTTTGATCTATTCACGGATATCCTTTTGTTAAATTTAATTTTTGATAATGAAAGCGAAACGCAAATTTAACAAAGTAAGCATAAAAACAATATTAATTATCATAATTTTAAATGATAAATTTCCATGAAAATAGCTATGGAGTTTTTAAAATAATGCTTACATTAGAAATTAGATTAATTTATTAAAGATTAATCAATTTAGGCTAAAATACGACCATTTCAACAAAAGGACAGCTATGAAAAAAGATGTAAAAAAAGTTGTTTTAGCATACTCAGGCGGACTTGACACAAGTATCATTTTAAAGTGGCTTCAAGACGAATACAAATGCGAAGTAGTCACATTTACAGCTGATATCGGACAAGGCGAAGAGCTAGAGCCTGCACGCAAAAAAGCCCTAGCGCTTGGCGTAAAACCTGAAAATATTTTTATTGAAGATTTAAGAGAAGAATTTGTACGTGATTATGTATTTCCAATGTTTAGAGCAAATGCAGTCTATGAGGGCGAATATCTGCTTGGCACATCGATCGCGCGCCCACTTATAGCAAAACGCCAAAGCGAGATCGCAAGACTTGTTGGCGCTGATGGTGTGAGCCACGGAGCAACAGGAAAAGGCAACGACCAAGTTCGCTTTGAGCTTGGCTACTACGCACTTGGCGATAATCTAACTATCATCGCCCCATGGCGCGAATGGGATCTAAACAGCCGTGAAAAACTCTTAGCATACGCTGAAAAAAACGGCATAGATATCACCAAAAAACCAGGCAAGAGCCCATACTCAATGGACGCAAATTTACTTCACATAAGCTACGAAGGCCTAGTACTTGAAGACCCGAGCCACGCACCAGAAGATGATATGTGGAGATGGACAGTAAGCCCAAAAGATGCTCCAGATAAGAGCGAGATCATCGAGATTGGCTACGAAAAAGGCGATCCAGTGAGCATAAATGGCAAAAAAATGAGCCCAGCTGAAATTTTAACTGAGCTAAACCGCCTTGGCGCAAAACACGGCATCGGCAGACTTGACATCGTAGAAAACCGCTCAGTTGGTATGAAGAGCCGCGGCTGCTACGAAACCCCAGGCGGCACGATAATGCTAAAAGCACACCGTGCGATAGAGAGCATCACGCTTGACCGCGGTGCAGCTCATTTAAAAGATGAGATCATGCCAAAATACGCCGAGCTAGTTTACAACGGCTACTGGTGGTCACCTGAGCGAAATATGCTCCAAGCGCTCATAGACAAGAGCCAAGAGCACGTAAATGGCTCTGTAAAAGTTGAGCTTTATAAAGGCAACGTCACTATCCTTGGTAGAGGCAGCAAAGATGATAATCTCTTTAGCGAGGCATACTGCACATTTGAAGAAGATAGCGTTTATGATCAAAAAGATGCAGCTGGATTTATCAAGCTAAATGCGCTTCGCTTTATAATCGCACGCAAAAATGGGCGAAAATTTGACTAAAAATAAAATTTAAAAGGATAAAAATGAAAGTATTATTAATAAAAGATGTAAAAGGACTTGGAAAAGCTGGCGAGATAAAAGAGGTAAAAGATGGCTACGGCAACAACTTCTTAATCGGCAAAGGCTTTGCAAAAGCAGCCACTCCAGATGTCCTTCGCCAATACGAGGCAGCTCAAAAAAGAAAGGCTGAAGAGCTAAAATATGAGATCGCAAATTTAGAAAAACTAAAAGAAGAGCTTGCAAAAGTGACAGTCGTCGTCAAGAAAACTCTTGGTGCAAATGGCTCGCTTTTTGGCTCAGTTTCAAAAGAGGAGATCGCAGCAGAGCTTGAAAAGACACATCATTTGGTAGTCGAGAAAAAGGCTATCGACCTGGACACTCACCTAAAAGCAGTTGGCCTTTATGATGTCTCTATAAAGCTTGGCCACTCGATAAATGCGACCTTAAAGGTTGATGTACAAGGAGAGTAGATGTTTCATGCGACAACCATCTTAGCCTACAAAGGCAAAAATAAAGCGGTAATCGGCGGTGATGGACAGGTGAGTTTTGGCAACACCGTCTTAAAAGGCAATGCCGTAAAAATCCGCAAAATTCACAACGGCAAAGTCCTAGCTGGCTTTGCTGGCAGCACTGCTGACGCGTTTAATCTCTTTGATATGTTTGAGAAAAATTTAGAGCATACAAAGGGCGACTTGCTAAAGGCGGTGATAGAATTTAGCAAAGAGTGGCGCAAAGACAAGTATCTAAGAAAGCTTGAGGCGATGATGCTTGTGCTTGATAGGGATAAAATTTTCTTACTTAGTGGCACTGGTGATGTAGTAGAACCAGAAGATGGCAAGATAGCAGCCATCGGAAGCGGCGGCAACTACGCCCTTTCAGCGGCCCGTGCCTTAGATAAATTTGCCGATATCGATGAAGAGGAGCTAGTCAAAGAGAGCCTTAAGATCGCTGGCGAAATTTGCATCTATACAAATACAAACATCAAAACTTATGTTTTAGAATAAGAGAGAAAATGAACTTAACACCAAGAGAAATTGTTAAATTTTTAGATGACTATGTGATCGGTCAAAAGGATGCCAAAAAGATCATAGCTATCGCACTTCGCAACCGCTATCGCCGCATGAAGCTTGAAAAGAGCTTGCAAGATGACATCATGCCAAAAAATATCTTGATGATTGGCTCAACTGGCGTTGGTAAAACTGAGATCGCAAGGCGTCTTTCAAAGATGATGGGGCTGCCTTTTATCAAGGTCGAGGCTAGCAAATATACCGAGGTTGGCTTTGTTGGTCGTGACGTTGAGAGCATGGTAAGAGACCTTGCTATGGCATCATATAATCTAGTAAAAAACGAGCAAAGCGAGAAAAATCAAGACAAGATAAATGCCTACATCGAAGAAAAGATCGTCTCAAAGCTACTTCCACCACTTCCAAAAGGTGCTAGCGAAGAGAAGCAAGCAGAGTACGCTAAGAGCTATGACAAGATGCTAAATAGGCTAAGAAACGGCGAGCTTGACGAGCTAAGTATCGAGATAGAGGTGCAACAAAACCCACTTGAAGCTGGCTCAAACGTGCCACCTGATATGGCGCAGATGCAAGAGAGCTTTATCAAGATAATTGGTATCGGTGGTAAAAACATCAAAAAAGAGATGAAGGTAAAAGACGCCAAAAAAGCTCTTCAAAGCGAGGCAAATGATAAAATTTTAGACCTTGAGAGCGTAAAAACAGAGGCTTTAAGAAGAGCTGAAAACGAGGGCATTATCTTTATAGACGAGATCGATAAGGTTGCCGTTGGCTCAGGTAGCTCAAACAGGCAAGACCCAAGCAAAGAAGGCGTGCAAAGAGACTTGTTACCGATAGTTGAGGGCTCAAATGTAAATACCAAATTTGGAAATTTAAAGACAGATCACATTTTGTTTATCGCAGCTGGCGCCTTTCACATAAGCAAACCAAGCGATCTCATCCCAGAGCTGCAAGGCCGCTTCCCGCTAAGGGTCGAGCTTGATAGCCTTGATGAAGACGCACTTTATCAAATTTTAACACAGCCAAAAAATTCGCTTTTAAAACAATATATCGCGCTTCTTTCAACTGAAAATGTCGAGCTAGAATTTGACGATGAAGCGATAAAAGAGATAGCAAGGATCGCTCACGCAGCAAATGAAAAGATGGAAGATATCGGCGCTAGACGCCTTCACACGGTGATCGAGCGCGTGATAGAAGATATCAGCTTTGAGGCTAGCGAAAAGAGCGGCGAGAAGATAAATGTGACAAAAGAGCTTGTGAAAGAGCGCCTAAAAGACGTGGTTGAGGATCAAGATCTAGCGAGGTACATACTTTGAAATCAGGCTTTGTTAGCATCATAGGACGCACAAATGCTGGCAAAAGCTCGTTTTTAAATGCTTTATTGAACGAAAAAATCGCCATTGTCTCGCACAAGCAAAATGCAACTCGCAGAAAGATAAATGGCATCGTGATGAACGGCGAAGATCAGATCATCTTTACCGACACGCCAGGACTTCACGAGAGCAACAAGGCTATAAATCAACTACTAATCAGCCAAGCTATAAAATCGATGGGAGACTGCGATCTCATCGTATTTTTAGCGCCTATCCATGATGACACAAGCGACTATGAGAAATTTCTAGCTCTAAATCCAGAAAAACCGCATATCTTAGTGCTAACAAAAGTCGATGAGAGCTCAAATGCAAAAGTGCTTGAAAAGATCACTCAGTATCAGAAATTTCAAGATAAATTTGCAGCTTTGCTTACTTTTAGCACCAAGCAGACTACATATAAAAAGCCGCTTCTTGATGAAATTTGCAAGCTTTTGCCAGAGCATGAGTACTTTTATGATCCAGAATTTCTTACGCCGACAAACGAGAAGGAAATTTTTAGAGAATTTATACTTGAAGCGATCTATGAAAATTTAAGCGACGAGATACCATATCTTAGTGATGCGATCATAAAAAGCGTAAAAGAAAAAACAGGCATAACTGAAATTTATGCGAGCATCATCACAGAGCGTGACATTCATAAAAGTATGATCATCGGGAAAAATGGTGAAACTATTAAACGAATAGGAATTTTTGCAAGAAAGTTAATACAAAATTTAACCAACACAAAGGTCTTTCTAAAGCTCGATGTAGTCGTTAAAAAAGGCTGGAGCAAAGAAGAAAAGAGCCTAAATCAGATAATCGGCTATTGATTTTTTATTAGAAAGATATTAAAATACGTTACTTAAGCGTTTAAGAAGGTTTTAAATTCATGATGAATATTAAAAAAAATAGTGAGATTTCTATAGTTGCACTAGATCCGTATGACTATAAAGGATTTAGTTATCACAACAGCAATGTAGAAGCTTTTAACTTTTCAAAAACAGTCAATAAACGCGACTTTTTCATCTCATACATAAAATTTAAAGACTTAAAAACAACAACTATTTTTATCCCTAGAAGCGTTGATAACGACACCCTTTACGAGGAGCTTTATTCAAAGGTCTATGCAGAGCTTTCGCTAGATCCTGCGCTTGATAATAAGATATTTTTCTCAGAAGGCTCCACAAAAGCTCAAGAGAGAATTTTTACTGTTTTTGCTATCACAAATGAAGATATAAATTCAACCTTTAAAGCGGTTGCAAAAAAAGTCCCATATATCGACTACCTTGCGCCTGAGCCTTTGATCTACTCTGCTATTTATAAAAAAGGCTTGCTTCCTAGCACTCAAGCAGACTGCTTTATCGCGCTTAGAAAAGATGAATCATTTTTAAGTATATATTTAGATGGTGATTTTTTTACAGCTAGAGAAATTCGCTATAACTTAAACTACCTTAAAGATAAATTCTTAGAGCAAAGTGGCGATCGCTTGAGTGATGAAAAATTTATAAAAGTTTTGTCTCAAAGAGGACTTGTAAATAAAGATGATGATGGCTTTAACTATGATCTAAACACAGTTTTTGAAGATTATATTTTTTATTTTAACGATATATTAAATATTATAAATAGCCAAAATGGCATATCTATAAAGAAAATTTACATAGATTGTGACTATGAGATCAAAAATTTTGCAAATTTCATCTCAACTAAACTTGGTTTGGATGCCGAGTATATAAACATAAAAGTTGCAATAAATAATAAAAACTATACTATCAACGAGCGTTATAACGTTATGGCTTTATATGGTAGATTTTATACCAAAGAGCCATTTTATGAGAACTTTAACCTCTCAAATATGCTTCGCCCAGATCCATTTGTTAAAAGAAAAAGTGGCAAATTTTTGCTCACTTGCGCTGCGGCATTTGCGCTAAGTATGTTATATCCAGCTTACAACTATATAGCTGGTCTTGTTTTAGAAAAAGACAGCGCAAGACTAAATGACGAATATAGCGTCCTAAACGCACAAGAGATGCAGATAAAAGAGACGCTAGCTAAAATTTCAAGAGAACAAGAGGCGGTAAAAGAACAGACTCAAAAAGAGAATGAAAAGCTAAATTTCAGAAAAGGTTTGCTTGCTGAGATCGAAAATAAAAAAGATAATTACGCCATGAAGGGTTTAAATCTTTTTAAAATTACCGATATTTTAAATCTAAATGCAGTTCATATCACAAACATCGTAAATAACGATAGAAATTTGACTATAACTGCGGTTAGCGATAATGAAAAAAGGATAACACAGTTGATCAAAGATATCAGCAAAGATGAAAAATACTTGGTAAATACTAAAAAAATTCGCTCAGATGACGCTAAACACGAGTATGAAAGTAATATAAGCATAGAGATTAGACAATGAGACAAGATATTTTAAGTAAAATAGATCAATACTTTGATAGCAAAAAGCCAAACGAAACAAACCTCATTTTTCTTGGCTCAGCGCTTATTATAGCTTACCTTGTCTATATGCTATGCTTTGATCCTGCGCAAAATTTCTTTGATGAAAAGCTTGATAAACATACGAGAATTTCTACAAAGCTAGAAAACACTAGAAACTATCTAGCCTCAGTGAGCTCTCCTGATGGCGATAGAAATTTTAAGATAAATGAAGAAAATAGAAATTTAAGCAATCTAAAACTTCGCTACACGAATATTTTGAAATTTAATACCTATTTTGATTCAAAGCTTAAAGAGCTTTCTTTTTTGCTTTTTGACAATCAAAACTGGGCAAACTATATAGATAGTATTGTGCTTTTGGCAAAGCAAAATAATATAAAAATTTTAGAGCTTAAAAGCGATATAAAAGAGCCAAATTTCCAAAAGATAGAGCAGATTTTAAATATAGATGTCACTTGTCTTGGAAATTTTAAAGATATGCTTAGCTATATAAACGGACTTGAAGAGTCAAAACTCGTAGTAGATCTTCACAAAATGGATATAAATTCCACTCAAAAAGATCTAGGTGCTAAGCTCTCTATCTCAGTGTGGGGTATGAAGTATTGATGAAAAAATTTGGTTTATTTTTAATTTTATCTCTTGGTCTATTTGGCAGTGAGTTTGAAGGCGAGATGAAAAACTATGATGAAGTTTTTGTTAAGATAAAAGAGCAAAGAAAAGGGCTTAATGGCAGTGAAATTTCTAGTTTGCAAGATCCTTTTAAGCTAAATTTGCCAGTTGCTCCAAAAGGTGATCAAAACACTACAAAATACTCTTCTGCAAGGGGGTTTATGCTAAAGGCCATTTTGCTAAATAAAGCAAATATAAATGGCAAGTGGTATAAAGTGGGAGATATGATTGATGATTACAATATCACAAGTGTTTATGGCAGCAAGGTTATCATCGTAAAAGATGATGAAAAACAAGAACTAACTCTTAAAAATGGAAGTAAAAATGTTGGTATCAAAATTAAGTAAATTTATTATAACTGTGGCGTTGGCTTCATTTTTAGCTACCCCTATGATGGCAAAACCAAGCACATGCTTGAGTAAAAATTTTAGTATGAAGATCACAGACGATATAAGCCTTGGAGACGTTTTAAATCAGCTCTCTGAAATGTGTGATTTTAGTATCGTTGCAAAAGATGCTTATAGTAAAAAAGAGCTTGACGATAAAGTCTTTGGCGTAAATATAAGAAACATGAGCCTAAGCGAGGTCTTTGATCTGCTTTTAAATGAGAAAAATTTAAGCTATGAGTTTTCAAATAATGTCTTAAAAATCTCATCGCTTCAAACAAAAATTTTTAAAATAGACTATATCACCTCTATCCGTGAAGGCACAGCTATCACAAAAGCTTCGGTTGATGCCTCTCCATCAGAGGTTGGCAATAGCTCAAGCAGTGATACTAGCTCAAACGACATAAAAAATGAAAACAACTTGATAAGAACAACTGAGAAATTTGACTTCTGGGAGAAGCTTGATGCTGAGCTAAAAGCTATTTTAAATAATAGCAGCGAGCATATCACCGCACCAGATCCTATCATAAACCAAAATGCTGGACTTATCACGGTTACAGCGACCCCGTCACAGCTAAAACGCGTTGAAAAATATATAGCTGAGATGCAAAGAAGACTTAAAAAGCAAGTCATCATCGATGTTTCTATCATCGCAGTTGATCTAAATAATGAGTATAAGCAAGGTGTTGATTGGAGTAAATTTGAGCTTGGATTTAACTCATATATAGGCAACCAAGGCTCTAGCACCGGCTCAAGTGCAAGCTGGACAAACAAGGGCAACAGCTTAAGCGATGGCTTTGGACGCACACTAAATATCGCTGCAAATTTAAACTTTAGCCTTGATGGCATGATAAATTTCCTTGAAACAAATGGCAAAACAAAGGTCGTTTCAAGCCCAAAAGTAACCACTCTAAACAACCAGCAAGCACTAATCTCTGTGGGTGATAATATAAACTACCGTGTAATGGAAGAGACAGATAATGGTAGCAACAATAACAATAACAACAGGCTTACAACAACTTATAAGCAATACTCTGTATTTATAGGTATCTTGTTAAATTTACTTCCAGAAGTTTCAGATAACAACAAGATCATGCTTCGCATCAACCCAAGCTTAAGCAGCTTTAAGTATGCAGAAGATGACATAAGATCACAAAATACAGCCATTAGAGAGATCGCCCCTGATACAGTTCAGAAAAAGCTCTCAACCGTCGTTCAGGTAAATAGTGGCGATACGATCATACTTGGCGGACTTATCGGACAGACTAAAAATAAGCAAAATACAGCCGTGCCACTTCTAGCTGACATACCTTTGATAGGAAGCGTCTTTAAAAGCACAAGAGATGGCGTAAAAACGACCGAGCTTATCTTTGTCATCACGCCAAGAGTTGTTGATCTTGAAGATCCAAAACCAGTTCAGCAGTCGCTAAAAGATCTAGGATTTTCTAAATCGATCTATGAGTAACGAAAATATTTATACACATATAAAAGATGTTTTCATAGATGAAGACGAGAGTTTAAATTTCGTAAATTTAGACAACTCTATAAGCTGCTACAACAAGATAGTTTTAGCTCTAAAAAAGCCACTAAAGCTCATCTTGTTTTATGGCAAGCCAGGTAGCGGCAAGACCTTTTTGTTAAACAAGATCGCAAATGATCTAAAAGAGGATAAAAGTCTCATCTTTTTCCCGCATCCATTTTTTAGCGAGGCGACATTTATCGAGGCACTTTGTGAGCAAATTTATGGAAAAAAGCTTGAAGATATAAACAACTTCGAGAGCTTTATAAAATTTTATTCAAAAGACTTTAGCAGTAAAGATGAAATTTTAAAAAATCAAATGACGGTTATCCTAGATGAAGCGCAGCTCTATCCGACTGAGCTTATCGAGAAGATAAGGCTTATGGCTGATACTAGGATGTTTAAATTTCTCTTTACGATACATAAAACCGAAAACGAAGATATTTTGGCAAAAGATTATTTTCAGACTAGGATCTGGGAGAGCATCGAGCTAAGTAGCGCTGATGTAAATGAGATCATCATCTACTTGCAAAGAAAGCTTAGTCAAAAAAACTATGACAAATATCTTAAATTTGAGAAAAAAGATTACGAGTGCGCCTACTCATTTTGCGGTGGAAATTTAAGAACGCTAAACAAGATCATGTATAAATTTTATGAAATTTGCGAATACTACGAGCAGTATCAGCCTTCAAAGCTTAGCGGTGATAAGGCAAATACCATGATACTCACCATGGCTGCACTTGATGCGGGGCTAATCAATGCTTGAACCACAAGAAATTCAAAGACTAGAAAAGCTCTATGAGAGCTACAAGAAAAAAAATGGTGGCTTTTTGCATAAAATTTTTAATGCCAAAAACTCGAAAATTTTAATCATCGAGCTTTTACTTGTCATCATTTTGCTGGCTGCATTGATAGCGCTAAGCATAGAGAAAACTCCAAGCCTTGCTAGTAAAAGCGATAAAATTTTAGCCAAAAATGCAACCGCAGTAAAAATGGTAGAAAAAAACGAAACAAATGCAAGCATTCTTAGCGAGCTAAAGCAAAAGAGCGAGGTTGCTAAAGCTAAATTTGAAGAGGGTAAAAAGCAAGATGAGCTAGCTGACAAGATAGCTAAAAAGCTCGAAGAGGTTGTAAAGATAAACGAAACAAACGATACTTCAAAAAATGACCCAAAAAGGCAAAGAAGTTCACAAGGTTGGCTTAAGCTAAACATCCCTGATGAAGAGCCACTTACCGAACAAAATGGTATAAATGGCATAAGCGTGCCACAAGATGAAGTGATAGATCTTGAGTCAAAACCAGCTAGAAAGCGTGTAAATATACAAGTAACGTCAGCATCAAATGAAGAGAGTGTGTTAAGGGATCAATTTTTAAAAACAAATAATCCAACTATTGCGCTCGAGCTTGCTAGATTAAATTTTAGAAATAATAATTTCAAAGAAGCTATAAAGTGGTCGCTTGCTGCGAACGATATAGATAATAGCTTAGAGGAGTCGTGGATCATCTTTGCAAAGTCAAAATATAAGCTAAAACAAAGCGATGATGCCGTCAAAGCTCTAAGGGAGTATAATAAAAACTTAAACAAAGCTTCGATAAATGAGCTTATAAATAAGATAAAAAGTGGAACATTATGAAATTTTTTGTTATTTTTTTGGTTTTTGTTTGTGAAGTTTTTGCTGTTAGCCTGACTGAGATAAGGGATGACTTTAATAGCGCAAACTATGCAAAAGTCTGCAATCAAAAGGTTGAGGACTTTTTAAAAACACAAAATAACGAAGAGCAAATTTCTATGTTTGGCATCGCTTGCATAAAGATGAACGATCTAAACAGGCTAGCAACTCCGATCGATAAGCTAGTAAAGAGCGAAAAATCAAGAGAAAATGCTGCCTATTTTGCTGACATCTTATTTAAGAAAAAGCTCTTATTTCACGCTATGATAGATGGCGTTGATATAAGCTATATCAGGCTTCCAAAGAGTGATTATATACTTTCATTTTTGTTTGATAAATTTGTAAAAAAAGAGTATGTCGAAGAGCTTGGCACATTTATTTTTGAAGAGCCAAATTCTGACACAAGATATGAGATAAGCCCAACAAATGGACAAATACCAAAGCTAGTGCTTAAAATTTTTAAAAATAACGACCTGAAATCACAAATAGAGTATAGATAATGAAAAATGTAGAAAATGTAATCTTAAAAAATATAGAACAAAACGGCAAACTAAGCACATCAGATATAGAAAAGATAAAGCAGATAAGCGAGCAAGAAGGTAAAGGTCTTGTTAAAATTTTAAGAGATGAAAATTTAATAAATGATGAAGATTTTATGGAAATTTTGTCCGATATTTACAGAAGAGGACATGTAAATATCGATGAAATTTCAAACGATCTTGAGCTTGATATAAAGGCTTTTGTTAAATTTATAAGCGAGAAATTTAAGGTTTTATACTTTGACCTTGATGATATCGACATCGACTACCGCATCAGCGAGAAGCTAAGCACCGCTCAGCTAAAAACATATAATGCGATCCCAGTAAAAGAAGATGAGATAAGCGTATATGTCGCTTTTAAAAATCCATTTGATGTTATCGCTCAAGATAAGGTGCAAAATTTATTTAATAGAAAACTACTAAAAGTTGCTATCGCTCAGCCAACTCAGATAGAAAAATATATAAGCAAGCTAGCACTTAATGAGAGCATAAAAGATGTGATAACAGAGATCAGAAGAGAGCTTTCAAGCTCGGCTAGCCAAGGTCAAAACACTGAAAACTCTGGAATTTTAAAGCTAATAGAGATCATCTTAAAAACATCTATCCAAAGCAGAGCCAGCGACATCCACATCGAGCCAACCGAGACAAACTGCATCGTAAGAAGCAGGATCGATGGCATGCTAAGCGAAACATTTATATTTGATAAAGATATCTATCCGCCGATGGTTAGCCGTATGAAGTTGCTATCAAACATGGACATCGCAGAGCGCCGCCGCCCACAAGATGGTAGATTTTCAGCTCAAATTTTAGACAAAGAGTATGATTTTCGTATTTCGACGCTACCTATCTTAAACGGTGAAAGTATAGTTTTAAGGATTTTGGATAAGTCAAAGGTCATCATCAACCTTGAAGACCTCGGCATGCACCCAGACAACTTTTCTAAATTTAAAAAGAGTATGAAAGCACCTTATGGCATCATCCTAGTCACTGGTCCAACAGGTTCAGGTAAGACTACTACACTTTATGGTGCGCTAAATGATATAAAAAGCGTAAAAACTAAGATCATAACAGTTGAAGACCCGGTTGAGTATCAGCTAAATATGATCCAACAAGTGCATGTAAATGAAAAGGCTGGACTTACCTTTGTCTCAGCGCTTCGCTCTATCTTGAGGCAAGATCCAGACGTCATAATGATAGGCGAGATCAGGGATCAAGAGACGCTTCGCATAGCGATACAAGCGGCACTTACTGGTCACCTTGTCTTTTCTACACTTCACACAAATGACGCCATTAGCGCGCTTCCTCGTATGATAGATATGGGCATCGAGCCTTATCTAGTAAGTGGCGCGCTCGTTTGCATAGAGGCTCAAAGGCTTGTTAGAAAGCTCTGCCCGCACTGCAAACAAAAGATCACTCTATCTCAAAAGGCATTTGACGAGGTTAAGAAATTTGTCCCTGAAAACTATCAGTTTTACAAAAGTGTTGGATGTCCGCAATGCTCGCAAACTGGGTATCTTGGACGTGAGATGATAAGTGAAATTTTACCTATTAGTGATCATATAGCAAGTATGGTCGCAAATGGCGCTTCTAAAGACGAGCTTAAAAGCGTAGCCTACGAAGAGGGTTTTATAGATATGTTTCATGATGGTGTCATAAGAGCGGCAAATGGCATAACTACGCTTGAAGAAGTTTATAGGGTTGCTAAGATATGAAATACTTTGAGGTTGAGTACATCCAAAACGGCAAACGCCATAAGATGAGCCTAAGAGCGAACAATAAAAGTGAGATCAAAGATAAAGCAAATGTTACTGGCATGATCGTAAAGATCAAAGAGACGCAAACTTCTAGCATAAATAACTTTGAAAATTTACAAAATGTGATCGCAAAGGCTTTTACTAATCCAAAGGTAAAAATTCCAAATTTAGTAGCCACCATAAGGCAGCTTAGCGTTATGACAAATGCTGGAATTTCTATCCATGATAGCATTAAAGAGGTTGCAAACTCCACCGAAGATAAACGCCTTAAATTTATATTTCAAACTATAGATGAGGAGCTAAATCAAGGCTCAAGCCTCACAAATAGTATAGAAAATTTTAAAGAAGAGCTTGGTGACGTGACGCTTGCGATGATAAGACTAGGGGAAAGCACTGGTAATATGGCTGACGCGCTTGCAAAGCTCGCCTCTATCTTGCAAGAGGTCTGGGACAATCAGCAAAAATTTAAAAAAGCCATCCGCTATCCAATAACAGTCATCTGCGCGATCATCATAGCCTTTGTCATCCTTATGATACTTGTTGTGCCGCAGTTTAGAGAAATTTTCGAGCAGTTAAATGCAGAGCTGCCACTGCCAACTAAAATTTTGCTAAATATCGAATACGTCATGACAAACTACGGCTTTTATATCCTTGGAGCACTTGCATTTATCGGATATTTGCTTAGAAAATACTATCTTGAGAGTGAAGAATTTCAAGATAAGGTCGATAAATACCTTTTGAAAGTCTATCTCATCGGTAAGATCATATTTTATTCGAATATGAGCAGGTTTAACCTCATCTTTACAGAGCTTGTTCGAGCTGGTTTGCCTATAGCAGATGCCCTTGATACGGCTGTGATAACGGTTTCAAACAAGGATATCAAAAAGAAGCTAAGCGGCGTTAAGATACTTGTTGGTAGGGGTGTTAGCCTAACGGAGGCTTTTAGAGATACAAATTTATATGAAAATATGCTCATACAGATGATAAGCGCTGGCGAGCAAAGCGGTAGCTTAGACGATATGACTGGAAAAGTTACTGATTATTACAGGATGAAATTTAACGATATCATTGATAACATCTCAAACTATATCGAGCCTATCTTGCTTGTTTTTATAGCAGGTATGGTGCTTTTACTAGCTCTTGGTATATTTTTGCCGATGTGGGATCTATCAAAAGCCGTTAAAAACTAAAATAATTAAAATCTTAAAGGAGAGAAGATGTCTGAAAACAAAGAACACATGGTCGAAGAGAGCGCCTTTTTGGTCTCAAAGACCGACTTAAAAGGACGTATTACATATTGTAACGAGCCATTTTTAAAGATAGTTGGAGCTAAACAAGCTGAAGTCTTGGGTAAGCCTCACAACATCGTAAGACACCCAGATATGCCAAGAGCTATTTTTAAGCTACTTTGGGAGCATATAAAAGATAAAAAAGAAATTTTTGCTTATGTCAAAAACAAAAGCTTTGATGGTGGATATTACTGGGTCTTTGCAAACATCACAGCCTCAGTTGATGACCGCAATAACACGGTTGGTTACTACTCAGTTAGACGCAAGCCAAATCCAAAGGCGATTGAGGTGATAGAGCCTATATATCAAAAGTTATTATCTGTAGAAAAGAGCGGTGGCATGGATGCTTCGATGAAATTTTTAACTGATTTTTTGAACGAAAAAAATCTAAGTTATGATGAATTTGTAAATAACCTACAAAGGCTATAATATGTTTGGAAAAAAACTTGACTCTATAAATGAAATTTTAAGCGTAGTAGGCTCAGCTAGAAATGGCATCTTAGAGCCTAGGATAGTAAATGTAAAAGAAAATGACCCACTTTATGAAGTAGCACTTGGCATAAATGACTTGCTTGATCAAGTAGAAGCGCTTCAAAGAGAAATTTCAACCTCAATAGACGCTGCTCAAAGCGGACTAACATATAGAAATATCTTTACAGAGGGTTTTAGGGGAACTTTTAAACAAAATGCTACTTTCATGAGCCATGGTGTTGTTGGCATAAAAGAAGGTCAAAAAAGCAAGGTTCGTGGTCTGCTTTCAAAAGAGCTTGACACACTTGGCAACGGCAACGACGGCATAGAAGATGTTAGAAACGATCTAAATGAGAGTATCAAAAACCTTAGCCAAATGGCACTCATGGCAAAAGATACGGCTAGAATCGCCGAGGATACGACGCAAAGCATCAATGAGCTAAGCGTAAATATGAGCTCACTTGAGGAGCTGATAGAGGGCTCAAGCCACGCCATAAGCACGCTAAATAGCAGAACAGACGACATCACTTCGGTTGTAAATTTGATAAAAGATATAGCTGAGCAGACAAATTTACTAGCTCTAAACGCAGCCATCGAGGCGGCACGCGCAGGCGAGCATGGACGTGGCTTTGCAGTTGTCGCTGATGAGGTTAGAAAATTAGCTGAAAATACCCAAAAAGCAACACACGAGATCGGCGTAAATATCCAAACACTTCAGCAAGAAGCCAAAGATATAGATGAAAATTCTAAAAAGATAGATGAAATTTCAAAGATCGCCACAGCAAATGTCGAAAATTTCAAACAAACTTTAGCTAGCTTTAACCAAAATGCAAAAGAGACAGCCCAAAGATCAAAATATGTAGAAGATAAGACCTTTGGCATCATCGCAAAGATAGCTATCATTGTCTATAAAGTGGGCGTTTATTCAGACACTGTAAATGAGCAAGGTTACAGCGATGATATAGCAAAAGATGCAGATGATCTTGTAGCGTGGTATGAAAATGAGTGCGCAAAGAGCTTTAGTCACACTAAAATTTACGAAAAATCACGCCATTTAGTGGATGAGTTTAACAAAAACATCAAAGCCATATTGACAGAAGCTGGCAAGGGCTATAACGAGAAAAATTTAAAACATTTTGTCACTGAGTTTAGAAAGCTTGAAGATCTTAGCAGAGAGATATTTAACTCATACAACGAAATGGTCGCTTCAAAATAACTTCAAATTTGCTAGACTCGCTTTGGGTCTAGCTTTTTAAATTTATATATCAAATTCTATTTTCTATTGTGCTTGCAAGTGTATTTTGCAATTTTAGTGATTTTTAAAATTTACCTCTTTTGGCGAGAAAGATCAGATTTAGCTAGATTTTAATTAAATTTACAAGATGATGCCCGCCAATAAAACCTAAATTCAGATAGGCTTTCTAAAGTTTTATTTTTAAATTTAAGTCAGACTTACTACTTTAAATTGTAAATAAATTTGAGCCCATAGAAATTTTGTTTTCAAATTTATTAGTTGGATATCGCAAAACAAAGCATAAATTTAGCTAGGCTTTTTGTGTATATCAAATTCTATTTTAAAAGTCCATATCCTCTCGTAGCATAGCGTTTAAATGCCCCATCTACTGCAGTATTTTTGAATAAATTTAGGGCTTATAAGAGATTTGTTTTTGGGCTTGCCTTATGGATAATTACTTCAAGCTCAAATTTAATTAGGCTTGCCACTTTAAATTTTACTTCTTTTGCACCGATAAACTCAAAAAATAATCCTTTGCAAACCTTTGTTGCTAGCTTCAAAGCGAGAAAGGCAAATATGACAATAGCCGCATAGTCAAAATTTATAATTATCGCTATAAAGTAAAGTTAAATTTAGCCAAGTTTGCTTCTTTGACGCTTGTAAATTTAAAAGTTTTACCAGTTTCAAAGTAAAATAGTCAAATTTAAATCCCTGCTGCAAGGCATAAATTTAAAATCACCCTAGCCCAAATTTATAAATTTACTCTTAAAAATTTAGTTTTTATGTAAAATAATACGCACTATTTTATGTAAAAAGAAGTAGTTTTAAAGCCTGCACATTAAATTTAACGCACAGGCTTTTGAGAAAGTGTATTTAAAAATTTAACCCAAAAGCTCTTTTGCGATCATGCTTATACGTTTTGCTTCAGCGCTCGCTCCGATCTCATCTTTTGCCATTTTCATCACAGCACCTAAATTTTTACCAACCTTTTCAATGATACTTTTGATCTTTTCTTTTAGCTCATCATCGCTTAGCTGAGCTGGCAGATATGCTTTGATAAGCTCGATCTCGCTTTGCTCTTTTTTGGCTAGATCCTCTCTTGCTCCCTTTAGATAGAGCTCAACCGAGTCAGCCCTCTTTTTGATCTCTTTTTGAAGTAGCGGAAGTACGACCTCGTCGGTCATCTCGATCCTTTGATCGACTTCTACTTGCTTAAGTGCCGCATTTAGCGTTCTTAAAGTGTCTCTTTTAAACTCATCTTTTGCCTTCATGGCCTCTTTTATATCAGCTAAAATTTGCTCTCTTATACTCATTTTCTCTCCTTTAAATTTTTGAAATCATAACTAAAATTTTGTGATAATTTCTTGAAATATGCCTTTTAAATAAGCCGCTCCAACTCCCTCTCTAAGCCCATCGTCGATAACTATAAATTTAGCTTCTTGCCCGTTTAGTAGCTCTTTTAAGAGCAGTGTCCCAGCGATGAGCGGATACTTTCTACTTATTCCAACCGCCACGTCAGCGCTTTTTTCATCCATCTTTAAAAGCTCATTTACAAACCAAGCAAGATCGCCATTTTTAAGCGCATATCCACTCACTTTTTTTGGATCATAGCTCTCGTAGTTTAGCCCAAGCTTTAGTGCTGCGATGGTGGTCGGCACGCCAGAAGTTAGAACGATAAGTCTATTGTCAAGACTTGTTAGAAATTCACTTGCCTCTTTTGTATAAATCTTTGCATTTTCTTGCATCAGATCAAGCGTTTTAAACCTCTCGTAAAAGGTTATGATGCCAAATTTAAAGCTTATAAATTTTCCCTCTTCGCCTATCTCGGAGCTTGCACCGCCGATGTCGATCAGGCTAAATTTATCATTTATGCCAAGCTTTCTTAAGGCATTTTGCACGCCTAAAAATGTAAGTTTTGCTTCAGCTTGCCCATCAATGATATGAAAATTTATGCCAAATTTCTCTCTTATCTCACTAAAAATTTCTTCGCTATTTGACGCCACTCTAAAGGCCTCAGTCGCGACTGCCACGCATTTAAATTTAGTGAAGTCAAATTTGCTTTTAGCTTCAGCTATCGCTTCAAAAAGCCTATTTTTGGTCTCCAAGCCTATCTTGCCACTTTCGTTTAAGCCCCTTGCAGCTCCAACTATCTTTTCATAAATTTGCTCGTTGCTAAAGCCATTTTGCACCTTTTTTATAAGTGCCACGCGAAAGGTGTTTGAGCCAAGATCGATCGCTATAACCAAAATTTATCCTTAATATTTTTGCCAAATTCTAACATATGATAATTTAGTATCATTTAAAGTGAGAAAATTCTAAAAACTTTAATAATTTTCAAGATATAATTTTGCTAAAAACTCTTACAAGGGGGCTTGATTGCTTCGAGATAACTTCTTGGCGTTAGTTATTTTTGCGATTTGCAGCGTTGGATTTTTCGTTTGGGGCTATCAATACATACCGACAAATAACTACTTTTTATTCTTGATCGCTGGTATGTTTGGTCTTTTTATGGCGTTTAATATCGGCGGAAATGACGTTGCAAACAGCTTTGGCACAAGCGTCGGCGCAAAAACACTCACACTAAAACAAGCTCTCGTGATCGCCGCCATTTTTGAGCTTAGCGGTGCGATATTCGCAGGATCTGAGGTTACAAATACCATTAGAAACGAGATCGTGAAATTTCCAAGCGACATAAACCCGATGAAATTTGTCATCATCATGATCTCAGCCCTTCTAAGCTCTGGTCTTTGGCTATTTTATGCGTCTAAAAAGGGTTTGCCAGTCTCGACAACTCACTCGATCGTTGGTGGCATCGTTGGCGCAGGACTTGCCATGGGTTTTATGATAAAAGATCCTGAGCCACTTAATATGGTCTCTTGGGGTGAGATCGGCAGGATCGCCGTTAGCTGGGTCATCTCACCACTGCTTGGTGGCGTGATGTCTTACATCATATTTGGCTATGTAAAAAGCAAAATAATCGAGCCAACGCACGAACTAAAGACAAATTTAAAAGCGCTAAAAGCTGAGAGAAAAGCCTATAAAGAAAGCTTTATAAAAGCGCTTAAAACAAAGCCAGCTGAGGAGCAGATAGCCACTCTTTCAAAGATCGCAGTTATAGATGAGGACGAGATCGAAACCACTGAATACAGCGAGTACCGCTCAAAAATTCGCATCATGAAAGATAGCGAAAAAGAGATAGATACTTTTAAAGCTATGAAAAAGCACATCCCGATCATCGCTGGATTTGCCGCAATGGTCATCTCATCAATGATGCTTTTTAAAGGGCTTGAGCATATAAATTTAGCCTTTAGTATCATCCAAACAGTCTGGATCATCTTTGTCATCGGAGCTCTAGCATATCTTGCAAGCCTTGCCATCATAAACGTCATGAGCAAAAACGATAGCGAAAAGAGCATCAATAGAATTTTCTCATGGTTTCAAATTTTTACCGCTTCATCTTTTGCGTTTTCACACGGTGCAAACGACATCGCAAACGCAGTTGGACCATTTGCTGCTGTGCTTGACGTGCTAAAAACTGGCTCTATAAACGAAAGCTCGCCCATACCAAGCATCGCAATGGTAACCTTTGGCATCTCCCTTGTTGTTGGACTCTGGTTTTTAGGCAAAGAAGTGATCACAACTATTGGCTCAAAACTAGCTGAAATTTTACCTACGACTGGCTTTAGCGCCGAGCTTGCTTCAAGTATCGTCATACTTCTAGCAACAAAGCTTGGCATACCAGTTAGCTCTACACATATCCTAATAGGCGCGGTTTTGGGTATTGGCATCGTAAATAAAAATGCAAACTGGAAAATGGTAAGACCTATCATCCTAGCTTGGCTCATTACGCTTCCTGCAGCTGCTATCTCATCAGCTATATTTTATTTTGCCCTTGCTAAATTTTTAGGTGTTTAGTCATATTTTTAAATAGCTAAACCGCCCTATTTATAGATATTTTTTGTATAAATTTTATATGAAAGCTTGGCAAGTTGATCCAACCTGCCAAGTAAATTTGAAGTTATTTTTCTTAATGATGATCTTCTAGCTACGTTATTGCAATTTTTAGTTTTTTCTAAAAAATCTAATCATCTTAGCCTGGATTTTAAACATCTCTGAAAGCTCCATTATCGGATAAGCTCCAGCATATTTTTTGCCACCAGGTAGGTCTTTACTAACGCCTCCGCGTGCTGCGATCTGAGCAAAGTCGCCCACTTTTACGTGTCCAGCCGAGCCACTTTGTCCGCCCATGACGACGTTTCTGCCTAGCACTGTTGAGCCAGCAAGCCCAGTTTGTGAGACTATGAGGCAGCCATTTCCAAGCTCACAGTTGTGGCCTATTTGAACAAGATTATCTATCTTTGTGTAGTTTGCGATCATTGTGCTTTCAAAGACGCCACGATCTATCGTCGTGCAAGCGCCGATCTCGACAAAATCGCCCAAAACAACGTTACCATTGTGATAAATTTTCACATGCTCGCCAGTTTTTGTATGCGCATAGCCAAAGCCGTCGCTGCCGATGACGCAGTTTGCTAGCAGGTGACACTCATTGCCGATGACGCAGTCATTGTAGATGACGACGTTTGGGTGGATGATGCAGTTTTTACCGATAGTTACGTTATCGCCCAAAAACGCCCCAGCCATCACTATTGTGTTTTCGCCCACACTCACGTTTGAGCCGATATAGACATTTGGCATTATCTTTGCGCTCTGGGCGATATTTGATGGTTTTGGCTCGCAAAAAAGTGGCTTAGCGTAAATTTTGCTAAGGATAGCAAACGCAAGGTGCGGGTTGTCGCACACAAGCGCTACCATGCCAGCTGGCACTAAGTCTAAAAGCGATTTTGTCACCAAGATGGCTCCAGCGTTTGAAGTGCTTATAAATTTAGCATTTTTCTCGCCATCGCAGTATGTTAGCTCAGCTTTATTTGCATTTTTTAAAGAATTTAGAGCAAAAATTTCAAGATCTTCTCCGCTAAAAGTAGCATTTACTTTTAAGGCTATTTCGCTTAGTTTCATCATATATCCATTATCACAGATCCGCCGCGCACGACATCAACTGGGTTAAATTTCTTTATCGATTTTAAAAAGCTCTCTATCCTACTCGCATCGTCAGCCACCATGACAACGATGTAGTTTTCATTTGTGTTTGTGACGATGCCATTATATGTCTTTAGTATCGCCTCAAGGCCTGCAAAATTTTCACCAAGTGGAATTTTAACAAGAGCCATCTCTTTTTCTACAAATTCGCCACTTTCTATGACTTTATATGTTGGAATGAGCTTGTGAAGCTGTTTTACGATCTGCTCTAAAACCCTCTCATCGCCGCTTGTGACGATGCTTAGTCTTGAGAAGTTGCTCTCAGGTATCGGAGCAACCGTGAGCGTGTCGATGTTGTAGCCCCTACCCGCAAAAAGTCCAGAAATTCTAGCCAAAACGCCATGTTCATTTAAAACTATAACCGAAATCGTTCTTCTGATACTCATTTTTCTTCCTTGCTCTTTAATATCATATTATAAATCGCAGCCCCAGCTGGAACCATAGGAAGCACGTCCTCAAAGCGGTCGATCCTCACGTCGATAAGTGCTGATTTTTTACTCTTGATCGCCTCTTTTAACGCCTTTTTAAACTCATCTTTACTCTTGCAAACAAAGCCAACGCCACCAAATCCCTCAGCGATCTTTACAAAATCAGGCTGTAAGCTAAGATCAGTCGATGAGTAGCGCTTTTCATAGAAAAATGTCTGCCACTGGCGCACCATGCCTAGGAAGTTGTTGTTTAAGATGATGTTTATGACAGGGGCATTTGTCTCATAAGCGGTCATTAGCTCTTGGATATTCATAAGTATCGAGCCATCGCCTGTGAAATTTATGACTAGATTATCAGGCATAGCACACTTTGCGCCGATCGCCGCAGGGAGACCGTATCCCATCGTGCCAAGACCGCCACTTGTAACAAGCTGCCTTGCGCGGTTAAATGGATAAAACTGCGCTACCCACATCTGGTGCTGACCAACGTCAGTTGCGATGATAGCCTCAGGGTCAACTATCTTTGCGGTCTCTTCAACGACCCATTGAGGCTTTAAGACCTTGTCACTATCTGTGTAGCCAAGCGGATTTAGCTTTTGATATCTATCTAAAATTTCTCTCCAAGGTGCATAGTTTTTAGGCTCACCTTTCACCTCTTCGTAAAGCTCGTTTAGCACATTTGTAAGGTCGCCAACTATCGGATAGTGAGCGTTTATGATCTTTGAGATAGAGCTTGGATCGATGTCGATATGAATGATCTTTGCGTGTTTGGCAAACTCGTCCGTTCTGCCAGTGACCCTATCGCAAAATCTAGCGCCAAGCGAGATAAGAAGGTCGCACTCGCTAAGAGCCATATTTGAAGCGTAGCTGCCATGCATGCCTGCCATGCCTAAATTTAGCTCATCTTTTGCATCAAGCACGCCAAGAGCCATAAGCGTCTCGACCGCTGGGATACCAGTTTTTTTCATAAATTTACGTATGATCTCACTTGCTCCAGATGCGACTGCGCCACCACCGATGTAAAGAAGTGGTCTTTTTGCTTCATTTATCGCAGCAGCTGCTTTTTTTATCTGCTTAGAGTTGCCTTTATAGGTCGGCTTGTAGCTTGGGATAGAAATTTCTTTTGGATAGACAAAGTCGCCAAGCTTTGAAGTTACGTTTTTTGGGATATCGATATGAACTGGTCCTGGGCGGCCTGATCTTGCGATGTAAAACGCCTCTTTTATGATGCGAGGTAGCTCCTCGACGCTATTTACTAAGAAGTTGTGTTTGACACAGGGGCGTGAAATGCCGACTGCATCGATCTCTTGAAAGGCATCTGTGCCGATCATAAAGGTTGGTACTTGACCGCTTATAAGCACAACTGGGATGCTGTCGCTGTAAGCCGTAGCAAGACCTGTCACTGCGTTTGTAAAGCCAGGACCGCTTGTTACAAATGCAACGCCTACTTTTCCGCTAACCCTAGCGTATCCGTCTGCTGCGTGCACGGCTGCTTGCTCATGGCGAACCAAGACATGCTTAAAATAAGTTTGTTTATATGTCTCGTCGTAGATATTTAAAGCTGCACCGCCAGGATAGCCAAAAACTATCTCAACGCCCTCTTCGTGCAAGGCTTCGCTTATCATCTGCGAACCAGAAATTTGTTTTATCATCACTTTAGCCTTTTGATAAATTTATCGCAAATTATATCCCAAAGCATTTTAAATCCATTTTAACTTTTTAGCGAAATTTGGGCGTTATCTTAAATTCTTTGAAAAAATTTTAACGCTGGAGCAAGGATATTACAAAGTATTTTACATATAATTTAACGTAATATTTTTAGTATTTTGATAAATTTGGCAAATTTAGAGCAAAACTTAGGAAATAGGCAGAGGAGCTAAAACCAAATTTAATCCAGCCAATCCAGCAACCAAATTTAACCCAGTAACCCAGAAAATTTGGCTAAAAATTTCACAAAAATAGCAAGAAATTTTATATTAAAGTATAAAAATAGCCTTAAAATAAGCCATTTCTAAGTGCAAAAACGATCTATCTTAAATTTAAAAGTAAATTTGACCAAGCCAAAGAGAGTAAATTTAAATTTAGAGATGAAATTTAGCCCAAACAAAGCGCCAAAAGGATTTAAAATTTAGCCTCATCTCTTATCAAATTTAGCTTTTTTGCAGCCTCATCAAAGTCATCAGAGCTTACAAAAATGCTAATGTTTTCATTTTTCTTATAGACCTTGTCGTAGTATTTTGTGAGTAAAATTTCAGCCACTTTGGCGATGTCATTTTCATTAAATTTAGCCACCGCCTCATCTCTGGCCTCTTTGTCGATAAAGGGCGAAATTTTCTTTATACACTCATCAAAAAAGGCTTTATCCACGCTTTTATAGTCGCTTGTTATGCATGAAATTCTATTTTCCAAGCTCGCGCTAACCTCAACACAGATGCCGCAACGCATCGCCTCATAAAGGCTTTTTGGAAGTGTTAGCGAGCCGATCCTTCTGCTCTCGCCCTCGATAAAGCAAATTTGATCTTTTAGTGTGATGAGCTTTTCAAAAAGCGCGTCTTCAAAGCTTTTTTGACTAGGCTGTGCGCCATTTATCGCGCCAAAGACTGAGCCTAAGTGATTTGCCATCGCTTCAAGGTCTATTGATGGTGAGAGTGCCCTTATCAGCTTACTTTTATAGCAACCAGTGTTGCCAAAAAGAGTGATAAATTTCGTACTCAAAGGACGCTCTAAAAACTCCAAAACATGGTTTCTATATGCCTTATAGCCGCCATTTAGCCTGTAAATTCTATACCCGATCATGCTTAGCACGTAGGCAACCGAGCTTGATCTAAGTCCGCCCTTTGCGCAGTAGATGCCAACTGCTGAGCCAACCTTAGCCCTTTTATAGACCTCATCGATGATGTTTTGTAAATTTTTGCAGATATATTTTGCGCCAAGGCTCTTAGCTAGGGCCCTGTCGCTTTTGTAGATCGTGCCTACCTCTTTATGCTCAGCGTCATCAAGTGCGTATAAATTTAGAGCATCTTTTATATGTGAGTAGGCGTACTCATGTGGCGATCTAGCGTCTATTAGGACTTCAAACTCGCCTCTTTTTTCAAGCCACTGCTCGATATCAAGCTCAAATAACGCCACTAAAAGCCTTTTTTAGCTTTTGATAAAGCGGATGAAACGGCGTGCCATTTACCCTGACATCGGCGATCGTTGTGATGAAATTTGTATCCCCGCTCCACCTTGGTACAAGGTGATAATGCACATGCTCAGCTATGCCAGCGCCTGCGGCCTTGCCTAAATTCATACCTATATTTACGCCTTGCGCGTGAAGCTCGCGCTTTAAAATTTCAACCCCAAGCCTTACAAATTTACTCATCTCAAACCACGTCTGCTCGTCAAGCTCCTCGATCTTGTCGGTGTGGTGGTTTGGTATGATCATAAAGTGACCTGGCGAATATGGATATAAATTCATGATCCCAAAGCAGTGCTTAGCACGAAAAAGCACGCCATTTTTTTCGTCGTCTTCTTTTGAATTTATCACCTCGCAAAATACGCAACTATCTTTTTTTGCGCTGAAATACTCGCTTCTCCAAGGGGCACAAAGGTGCTGCATCACTCGCCCTCCTTTATCTTTTTAACGGCATTTTTTATATCATCTTGCCTCATAAAATGCTCTCCTATCAAGAAGGCATCAACTCCGATCTTGTTTAGCTCGCGAAGCTGCTCATGCTCGTAAAGTCCGCTTTCAGCAACTATTATCTTGTCGTTTGGCAAAAGCGGCACGAGCTTCTCGCAAAGGCTCATATCCATCGTAAAATCATCTAAATTTCTATGATTTATCCCTATTATATTTGCTCCTGCAAATACTGCCTTTTTCACATCGCTCGCGTCATGGGTCTCCACTAAGACCTCAAGCCCCAAGTGGTGCGCGTACTCAAGTAGCTCTTTTAGCTCGCCTTGTGTTAGCGCTTTGGCGATGAGCAGGATAAAGTCCGCCCCATAAACAAGCGCTTCTAAAATTTGATACTTATCAACGATAAAGTCTTTTCGCAGGATCGGCCTTGAAGCGTAGCGGCGAACTTGCGTGATGTACTCTGTATCGCCCTTAAACCAATGAGGCTCGGTTAAAATACTAAAAGCATTTGCGTGCTGCTCGTACTCCTGCGCTATTTTTATCGGCTCGAAGTCCTCTCTTATCAAGCCTTTGCTTGGGCTTGCTTTTTTGATCTCGGCTATGATCTTTATAGGCTCATCTTTACTTGATCTAAGTGCGCCCAAAACGTCTCTTGGCACGTATGGGTTGTATGCGAGCGAGCGTCCTAGCCACTCCATAGGAAAGTCTGCCTTGCGCTTTTTTAGATCCTCTTTTGTCTTTTTTATAATCTCATCAAGTATCATTTTTTAAGCCTTTTGTTTAAATTTATTATGCAGCGCTCGATGAGGTGCAAGTGCTCTTTTGCCTCTTTTGAAGCCTTAAAATCAACATCTTTCATCGCGTGCATCATTATGCCCTTTGCCTTTTTGCACTCGCCAAGCTTGAAATAACCCCACGCTAGCGAGTCCTCATAGTAAGGCGAGTCTGGCGAGATCTCAAGCGCTTTTTGCACCATCTCTACGCCCTTTCTAGGGTCTATCTCATGATCAATTAGCAAATAGCCGTAGTAGTTAAAAAACATATCATTATTAAGCTTTGGCACGCTAGCTTCAAATTTATCTAAGATATCAGTGATCTTTTTCTCGTCTAGGCTATCTTTATTCATCTCATACTCGTAGATGGCGGCCTTTGCTAAGAAATTTAGATCCCTGCTATCGTTATAAATTTTAACCGCCAAAACGTATGCATCGCCAAAATTTCCGGTCGCAGCGTAAAGATCCATCAGCGTTGCGTCGTTGTAGCCATATTTTTTCAAAATTTCTATCGCCGCTTTGTAATTTTTGTCGTAGATAAAGTACTGCACGATCTTATCAAGATATGATGTGTCGTGACTTAGCTCAAATATCTCCTCAAAAAGCTCGATCACCTTTGGGAAATTTCTTTGCTGTGAGTAAATTTCAGCTAAAAGCTCGCATGTTTTGACCGTGCAGCCCTGCTCCTCGCGAAATTTCTCAAGATATTTTGTCGCATCATTTACATTATCCATGCGGTTTAAAAGGATATCAACGATGCGGAGTAAATTCTCCTCTTCAGGCTTTAGCGAGTATGCCTCTTCGAAGTATTTTAGCGCTGTTACCGTATCATTTTGCATCATGCAAATTGTGCCAAGCATGAGCAAATTTTGAGCGTTTGGCTCTTTTGTGGCAAGCTCTTGCATCAGCTCTTTTGCCTCGTTTAGCTTAGAGAGATTGACCAAATTTGCCACTTTGATCCTGATAAAATCGCTATCGTCTTTTAAACTCTTCTCGCCCTCACTCATGAGGCTATCTAAATTTTCATTTTTTGTAGCAAAAGCTAGCTTGATCGCCTCTTTTAGATAGGTCTTTTGATTTGTCTCTTTAAAAAGCCCTAGATAGGTCTGGATACTAGCATTTACATCGCCACTATCTTGCGAGATGAGAGCTTGCATTAGGCGTAAATTTACACTTTTGTTATCATCTGCAAGTAGATGCGTGCTAAAAAATACGCTTATAAAAATTATTAAAATTTTACGCCAATGCATTCTGCTCTTAGCTCCTTTAAGTTTTTTTTAAAATAATCCCAGAACGGAAATGTCCTGCACTGCTTAGGTCTTAGCTCATAAACCGAGCAGTTTTTGTTTTTCTCATCAAAAAATATGCAAGCAAAACCGTCATCATAAGGCTTTTCTTTGATGCTTCGCCTAAGCCCAACACGTATTAAAAATTTGCTCTCAAACTCATCTTTTGAGATACCAAAAGCGGAGCAAAATTTTAAAATTTCACCCTCATCTATCCAGATATAGCCACTCTCGCCAGTGCAACACTTGCCCCCGCAACTCTCACAAAAACTAGGATCAAACTCATAGCTAAAACCATCAGCCCTCACGCGATCTCCTTGTAAGAGATGCTGTTTGTATCAGCTTTTTTAAAGATCTCGCTTGCCTCTTTCGTGTGTGAGCCATCTTCGCTCATCACAAGAGGTGGTAGGACTTTTAGCTTTGAGTTTGAGTTGTTTCGCACTTCAAGTAAAGCCAAATTTGCTGGCTTATCCTTTTTGGTATGGACAAATTTTAAGCTTACCAAATTTAGTTTATACTCTTTCAAGCATGCCACTATCTCACTAAGATCATCTGGTGCATAGCAAAAAAACGCCCTTTTATGTGGCTTTAAATTTACGCTTATGCCTCTTATAAAATCCTTTAAATTTAGCGAGCTTGCATATCTACTAACTTTTATGTGTTCATTTTGGCTTTTTGTAACACCGTCATGATAAAAGGGTGGATTTGAGATGATTAGATCAAATTTCTCACTATCTTTAAAATTTGCAAAGTCAGCCGTTATGGCTCTAGCCTCTAGGCAGTTGTTCTTTGCGTTAAAACTTGAAATTTCGCTATTTAGCTCCAAAAGATCAAGCATGCTTATATCTATCTTTTTAAAATCACGCTTAAGCAAAAGTCCAAGTATCCCACACCCTGCTCCAACGTCCAAAACTCTACCAGAAATTTCGCCTACGCCAGAGCAGATAAAATCATAAAGAACGAGCGTATCGCTGTTGTAGCGATAGCCATTTTCAAGCTGAGCCAAGATCATCTATAAACCTTGATGATAAAGCCACGCGTCACATCTTTTACGATCACTTCGGAGCTAAAGCTGATCCTTGCAAAGTCGCCAAATTCCTCTTTTATAAGCTCAGCAGCCGCCTTTGCACGCTCTTTGCCAACACCGTAATTTACGTAGTTGTTTAGCTTGCCAAGGTCATCTTTTTTGATATTTTGAGCGACATTTGATGGGATGACAAAATTTTTCTTATCCACAATCGGGATGATCTCATACATGTAGTTTGAGTTAAATCTCTGCAAAAACTCACTCACTCTGTTTTTGCACATTATGCTAACCTTGTCCTTTACGTCCATATCGTCGCACTCGATGCTAGAGATGAGGACTAGCTTTGTTGGAGTTTCAGGCTTTGTCGTAGCTTGCAAGATATTTTTTAAATTTACATTTTCATTTTCAAGCTCATCTTGTCTGTTTAAATTTTGCTCGATATCTTTTTGAAGCTCGACTATCTGGGCATTTACACTACCGCTACCGCCTTTGTGAGTGGTTGAGCTTAGCTCATTTATCTTTGAGTTTAGCCGCTCGATCGTCTTGTTGCTCTCATTTAGCTTTTGCTTTGCATTTTCTAGTTCATTTTGCAAGCTTAGTAAATTTTTGCCGCCACTTTTGTTGTTATCGGTTAAAAATGTTGAAGTATCAACTATCTTTTTTTGTAGCATATTTATTTGCTGACGCAAAATTTCATAGTTTTGCATATCGATCTTTAGCGTTCTTTTTTGAGTTTCTAACTCGCTTTGCTTAGAAAGGAGCATTTGGCTTGTCTTTGTGACATTTTCTTCAAGCTCTTTTATCTTTGCATCTTTTAGATCAAGCTTTGAGCTCAAATTCTTTAGCTCACCCTCGTTTGAGCCAAGTTTCTGCGACTGCAAAGAGATGGTTTGGTTTTGATCAAATAGCGTTTTTAGAAATTTAGTTGTCTTCGTGTCAAGCGCTTTTAGCTCTTCTTGGCTCTTTTTAAGGCTCTCTTCACTCAAACTTAGCTTTTTGCTTAACTCACTTAGAGTTGAGTTTGCGTCTAAATTTTGCTTTTCAAGCTTTTTATTTAGGGCATTTGCCCTCTCAAGCTCTTTTTTAAGCGAGCTTATATTTTCATTTGCAAGTTTGTTCTCTTGTTCGCTTTTTAGGCTCTTTTGCTTTAGATCATCAAAACTCTTATGAAGTGCCGCAAGCGAGGCATTTAGCTCTAAATTTTTGCCATTATAGCTTTGTGCCATTAGATCTTTTGAGTTTAAATTTTTCTTGATCTCTTCAAGCTCGTAAATTCTATCTTTTAGTGCAGTCTTGTTTGACTCAAGAGCCTCCTGCAGATCAATTATCTTATTTGCCTTTTTAGAAAGCTCATCCTCCATAACACTCTTTTGTGTCTCAAAGCCATCATTTAGCGCATTTATCTCTTTTTCGTAGCTAAATTTTTGAGTGTCGGCGTCATTTTTAACTCGCTCGATCTCCTCTTTTAAAAGCAAAATTTCTTTTTTCTCGTTTTTCTCTTTTTCACTTTGAGCTTTTTCATACTCTTTTATAAGAGCCTCTTTTTGCGCAAGCGTCGCATTTAGCTCGTTATTTTGCTCTTTTAAAGCGGTGTAGTTTGCCTCAAAGCTCTCTTTAAATTTATTAAAGCCAGCCTCAGCATCTTTTAGCTTGCTCTCATCACCATTTCTAGCATCATTTATTGCATTTTCAAGGTCGATTATCTTTTTCTCATAAGCCTTTGAGCTCTCTATCATATCAGCTTGCGCTTCATTTAGGCGCTTTGTCAAAGCTTGGATATTTTCAAAGTGTTGCGCCTCAAGCTCGCCAAGAGCCTTTTGATTTTTTTCAACTATCTCATTTTTTTCATTTTCGATATTTCTTTTCATCTCTGAAATTTTGCTTATGAAGTCTAAATTTTTCTCGCTCATATCGACATTATCAGCGGCTAAAATTTCATTTTTTTTGCTTAGCTCGCGCACTTGCTCTTGAAGCTCATTTACATTGTTTGATAAATTTAGATCCTTATCATCAACAAAATTTTGCATGTAGCTCTTTGGTGTGATGTAGCCACCATACTCGTAAAGATCGTCTTTGCTTACATATCTTTGCTTCTCTTCTTCAGGGAGATCATCAAAATTTATAGAATAAATCGTTTGATTAGTATCTTTTGGCGCCTCGTCCTCTTTTTGAAATTTCAAAAACGAGAGAGAAAAGCCAGCTATCAGACAAACAATAGCTAGTGCGATTTTATTTATCAAGCTTGTGCCTTGCCTTTTAAGATATCTTTGATGACGCTATGAGCGTGATTTAGTCCAACTACTATCGAGCCACCATTTTTTAAAACGATGTCGCCTCCCACATATAGTCCTGGCACGCTACTTTGGTAATTGCTATCAACTATCGGAGTGCCTTTTTCATCAGTTTTTATCTGACATTTTTGTAAAAAATCAACCGGACTTGAGCCACCGATAGCATAGACAACCCTGTCATAGACACGGATCTTGCCATTTTCATAATGCACTCTTACCTTGCCTGATTCATTATCGATCTCGGTTATATCGTGATTTAGCCTTACTTTTATCTTATTGTGCTTCTCAAGTTCCCAAAGAGCGCTTAAATTTGTCTCATTTACACGGCTAAATTTATCTTTTCTGTAAGCGATCGTCGTTTTGTTATACTGACAAAGCTCGATAGCATACTCAACTGCAGAGTTGCCACCGCCCACAACTAGCACTTTTTCGCCGTTTGTACAGTTATCAAGGTTAAAATTTACAACTGAATTTAGTGATGGTGGGATCTTATAATCAGGTTTGTTTGGTCGTCCCATTTTGCCGATAGAGACCATCACATTTTTGGCTTCATAGACAGCTTTTGAGGTAGTTACTTTAAAAATTTCTCCCTCTTTTTTTACGCTTTCGACCTCAGAGTTAAAAAACGCCTCGATATTTTCAGAGTCAAGTAGCTTGTCAAAATAATCAAGCGTGCTCTCTTTTGTGCCATCTTCAAACGAAACTAGCCCATGTATCGTGCTATCTTGCCCTTTATACTCTTTATCTACGCGTTTATTGTCTTTATAAAATTTTCTGATCGTTTGGCTGTGATTGTCGCCTTTTTCAAGGAGCAAAACATTACTTAAGCCATTTCTTTTAGCCTCAACTACGCTAGCTATGCCACAAGGTCCGCCACCAACTACTATTAGATCATAAATATTTGCCATATTTTTCTCCAAATTTTATAAATTTTAAGCTTTTTTAACTAGATCAGCCATCAAAAATGCAAGCTCTAAAGCCTGATCAGCATTTAGTCTTGGATCGCACTGCGTTTCATATCTCTCTTTTAGCGAGCTTTCAGTGATGTTTAGCGCGCCACCGGTGCACTCTGTCACATCTTTGCCAGTCATCTCAAGATGCACGCCACCTGCTCTTGTGCCCTCAGCTTTATGAATTTCAAAAAAGCTTCTAACCTCGCTTAAAATTTTACTAAATTCACGAGTTTTGTAGTTGTTTGAGGTCTTAACGGTATTGCCATGCATAGGATCGATGCTATAAACGATATTTAACCCCTCGCGCTTTAGCTCTCTTAAAATTTTTGGTAAATTTTCGCCGATCTTATCAGCGCCCATTCTGATTATCACATTTAGTCTGCCAGCTTCATTCTCTGGATTTAGCTTATTTGCGAGTGCGATGACGTCTTCAGCTTTCGCGCTTGGTCCGATCTTAACGCCGATAGGGTTTTTCACACCACTTAGAAAATGCACATGAGCGTCGTTTATGCCGCGCGTTCTCTCGCCTATCCAAAGCATATGAGCTGAGCAGTCATACCACTCGCCACTAAGGCTATCAACCCTAGTTAGCGCCTCTTCATAAGGCAAAAGTAGCGCCTCGTGAGATGTATAGACTGCTGTTTGATTTATCGCTGGGGTATTTGCCGAAGTGATGCCACAAGCTGCCATGAAAGATAGAGTTTTTGTTAGATCGTCAGCTAGTTTTGCGTATTTCTCGCCGATCTCTGGCTTTTTAACAAAGCCTAAATTCCACTTATGCACCTGATGAAGGTCTGCCAAACCTCCTCTTGAAAAGGCTCTTAAGAGGTTCATCGTAGAAGCACTTTGATAGTAGGCCTCTATCATGCGTTTTGGGTCGGCAACTCTAGCCTTTTCGTCAAATTCAAAGCCATTTATGATGTCACCTCTATAGCTTGGCAACTTAACGCCATTTACCTCTTCATAATCGCTACTTCTAGGCTTTGCAAACTGCCCTGCTACGCGGCCTACTTTGACTACTGGACAGCCACCACCAAAGGTTAAAACTATCGCCATTTGAAGTAAGACCTTAAACATATCTCTGATGTTGTTTGCGTTAAAATTTGCAAAGCTCTCAGCGCAGTCGCCACCTTGAAGCAAAAATGCCTCGCCATTGCAAACTTTTGCAAGCTCATTTTTAAGACTTCTAGCCTCACCAGCAAATACCAAAGGCGGAAGTGCTTTTAGTTTTTCTTCAGCCTCTTTTAGCTCTTTTAAATTTGGATAAGTTGGTTGTTGCAAGATATTAAATTCTCTCCAACTATCTCTGTTCCAAGTCATAAATTTTTCCTATCTTTTACCTTAATTTAGCGCTGATTATATCACGCAAAACTTAAAAAATAAAAGCCATTAATGGGTTATTAAAGATATTTTGCATACAATCGCTACTTTAAATTTACCCAAAAAAAGAGAAGATTTTTTTCATGATAAAAGGCATTTTTTATTCGCTTTTGGCATCAGTTTTATTTAACTGCATCTACTACATGTCAGTGCTCATGAACCCCATCAGCACGCAAGCTCTTATTGGATACCGCATGATCTTTGCCATGCCTTTTGTCATCGCCGCCATTTTTTTGTTAAAACAGCAGCGAAATTTCAAATTTTTACTTCTAAAAATAAAGCTAAAACCTAAAATTTTACTAGTTTTGCTTGCTACCTCGCTCATCGTCTCATTTCAGATGTGGCTCTATCTCTGGGCTCCAAGTAACGGCGCAGCGCTAAAAGTCTCGATAGGCTACCTCATCATGCCAATAGTCATGGTCCTTTTTGGACGGATATTTTTCAAAGAGCACCTCTCAAAAACAAAGTTAGCATCGATATTTTTCGCTGCCATTGGCGTCTTTAGCACAGCAGTCATTAGTGGTGGCATCTCGTGGGAGAGCGCTGTAGTTTTTTGCCTTTATCCAGTCTATTTTACCATTAGAAAGTACTACAACCTTGCAAATTTCTCAAGCTTTGTTATCGAGATAATTTTTATGTTTTTATTCTCATTTTATTTTGCGCTCACAGCCGATATGGACTACGTAATGAGCCAAAATCCAAACATCTACTATCTGCTCATCTTGCTTGGTGCTATCAGCGGCATAGCCCTCATCGCCCAGATCCTCTCAAGCACGCTCGTGCCGATAAATGTACTAGGTTTGCTTACATATTTTGAGCCTATAATGATGCTTTTTGTCTCATTTGCCATCGGCGAGAGACTGGAGAAAAGCTCATACTTTTTGATGATCTGCCTAGCCATCTCTGTCACGCTTTTGATGATAGATAGTATAAATTCTATAAAAGGCGACAAAAATACCAAGACTAAATGAGAGCCAAAAAGGCGTTATTCTCGCGCTTAGCGCCTTTTTTATGTGGGGATTTTTGGCGGTTTATTTCAACCTATTTAGCAAAGATGTCGATGCTTATGAAATTTTAGCCCACAGGATCATCTGGTCATTTTTCTTGATGGCGGCAGTGCTTTGCATTAATGGCAAAATGGGCGAAATTTTTGCGCTTCTTAAGGATATCCGCTCGCTAAAGGCTCTATTTTTAAGTGGTATTTTTATCACCATAAACTGGGGCGTTTATGTCTATGCGGTGGGTAGCGGCAAAATTTTAGATACGAGTTTGGGATATTTTATAAATCCCTTAATAAGCATGCTTCTTGGCGTCATCATCTTTAAAGAGCGCCTGAGCAAAGCTAGCGCCATAGCCGTTTGCATCGTCATCGCAGCCGTTTGCGTGCAAATTTACGCCAAAGGTGGCCTGCCACTTGTCTCTATCATCTTGCCGCTTTCATTTGGATTTTACGCGATGGTTAGAAAGATGGCGAAGATTAGCGCATTTAACGGGCTTTTTATCGAAACATTTTTTATGTTTCCATTTGCGCTTGGCTATGTTTTATGGCTGGTTTTTCACTCGCAAAGCCACTTTGGACTAAATAAAGACTCACTTTTAATGATCGCTTCAAGCATCGTAACCATCGTGCCACTTGTCGCTTTTAACGCAGCTACGACAAGGATAAATTTAACGACTATCGGCTACTTGCAATACATCTCACCAACCATCGCGATCCTTTGCGCGGTCTTCATTTATGGCGAAATTTTAGATGGCTACAAAGTCATCTCATTTTGTATGATCTGGCTGGCACTTGCGATAATTAGCGTGGATAAATTTAGAAAAAGGAGTAAAAATGAATAGCGTAACGATGTATTTGCTGCTTGCATTTTTTGCAGCGCTTATTTTATATTTTCAGATACAAAAACTCACAAAAAAGCTCGACGAAGAAGGAGCGGTGCCTGCATATCAAAAAGCTGTGCAAGAGGTTTTGCAAAATTTAAATAACGCTGAGAAATACCCTAAATTTTGCAACGTCATACAAAAAAAGATAAATGCTCTAAGACAAGACATACTCTTTGAAGATGCGCTAAATTGGGCTGGCGATAAGGACAAAGCGCTTGATACCTTAGAGCAGATAAGAGATAAGGTCGAGGTGCTTTTAAAGCGGGAAAATGCAAACTGGGAGAGCGAACTGGTTGAGATTTTAGACGAGATCGATGGCTTTGTGAAGGCAAATTTCAAAAACGGCGAAGATAGAGCCGAAGAGCTAAGGGACGAGCTAAAGAAAGAATTTGATGGGTTGTAAAAAGATACTTAAAAAGTATAAGCTATAGAATAATGTGAGCAATCAAAAACTACAGGAGAGGAATATGATAAACGATGATTTAAAAAATAAAATTTTAGAAGGGTTTAAGTATTTTACAAATAGATACGCTCAAGATATAACTTATCGCAAAAACGACGAAGCAACACGCCGCAAATTAAGTAATTTTTGTGAAAATTTAAAAATTTTTTCTAATAATATATTTAATGGCTTTGAAACCGTAGATCATGGGAAGTGGCAAAATAGCGGAAACATTTCAAAATATATATGGAATAGATATAAGCCCTTTAAAAACGAATCTCATTTGGTTATTTATTTTGCCGTATTAGCAAAACCAAGTAATTTTTATATATCCATAGGACTAATTGATACAAAACTAAGCAATGCAGAAGAAAAACTAAAAGATGAAATATATAACTTCTTGGAGTCAGAATGCAAAAAGATACATATCGATGGTTTTAAACTTGATAAATTTGAATTTGAATTTGAAAAAAATATATTTTTTGCCATAGAAAATATAGAGACATTTACAACCCTAGACTACACAAGCTTACTCAAAGCGCTAACAAATATATATCAGCTAGCATATGACAAATTTTATAAAAATATAGAAAACAATCAACATAATAATAGCGATAATGAAGGACATAAAATGACCGATGATGACAAGAAATTAACTTATCCACTTAATCAAATTTTATATGGCCCTCCAGGAACTGGAAAGACATACAGTACAGTGACAAAAGCTATCGAGATAATAGAAGAAAGAAAAGTTGATATAAGCGAAAACAGAAATGATCTAAAAAAGAAATTTGATGGATATATACGAAGTGGACAAATAAAATTTATAACATTTCACCAAAGCTATGGATATGAGGAATTTGTTGAGGGCATAAAGCCTGTATTTGATAGCAAAAACGAAGATGGCGATATAACTTATGAGATATCAAAAGGAATTTTTTATCAGTGCTGCGAAAACGCCTTGCTTCTTAGTAGATACAAAGGCAAGCTTAGGGATTTTTGCGATCTGCCAAAAGATGAACGACAAAAGTTTTTTAATGACAGCACACCAAAATATGCCATCTTTATCGACGAGATCAACCGCGGAAATATCTCTAAAATTTTTGGTGAGCTCATAACTCTTATAGAGCCGTCAAAAAGGCTCGGAGCAGATGACGAGATAATGGTGGAGCTGCCATATTCAAAAGAGAAATTTGGAGTGCCGTCAAATTTATACATAATAGGCACGATGAATACAGCAGATCGAAGTATAGCCCTTATGGATACGGCTCTTAGAAGAAGGTTTGAGTTTGTGGAGATGATGCCAGAATATAACAACCTAAACAAAATAAACATCGAAGACATAAATATAGGCGAAATGCTAAAAACGATAAACGATCGTATAGAGTATCTTTACGACAGAGATCACACGATAGGACATGCTTATTTTATAGATGTGTCAGACTTAAAAACGCTTGCAAATGTCTTTAAAAATAAAATTTTACCGCTACTGCAAGAGTATTTTTACGACGACTGGGAGAAGATCAGGCTGGTTCTAGGCGATAGTCAAAAAGATGAAAATTTACAGCTTGTTAAAATCAAGAAAAATATGGCAGTAGAAAAACTATTTAGAGGAAAAATAGACTATATAGACGATAAGATTTTATACGAGATAAATAACGAAGCCTTTAACAATCCGCAAAGCTATATAGAAATTTATAAAAATGCAACAAAGCCAGATAACGATAACTGAGTTCGAGCGCATATATCAGCACGATATAGACAAAAAAGACTTTGGCGATATAGAAAATTTTATCCTTAAAAATAGCGATGAAAATGCGCCGTTTTTAAGGATAGCAAGCGGGGTTGGCGGGAAATTTATACAAGCTAGAAACTATGTCGGCGTTTTGCAAACAAAAAGTGGCTTAACGATAGAGATTTTGCCAAAGATAGCAGACAAAAACGACGCCGAAAGATCGAAAACAGTTTTTATAAAAATGCTAAGAATGCTAAAAAATTTCCCATTTAAAAGCTCAAATTTAGCCAGTTTAAAAACACAAAATTTACCGCTTTTGGAAATTTTCATCTCTATGTTTTTATGTGAGCTTGAAGCTCTTGTAAAAAAGGGGATAAAAAGCGACTATGTGGCGCTAGAAGAGAGCCTAAATTTTCTAAAAGGAAAGCTAAACATAAACGAGCAGATAAAAAGAAATAGCATCCACAAAGAGCGGTTTTACGTAGGATACAGTGAATTTTTAAACGATATAAAGATAAATAGGATCATAAAAACGACGCTTAAATTTCTATACAAAAAGTCAAATTCTAGTAAAAATCAGCAAAAAATACGCGAGCTTTTATTTATATTTGATGAGGTTTCGGAGTGTGAGGATTATAAAAATTTCTTTGCAAAGCTTGTCATAAACCGCCAAGTAAAACACTACGAACAAACGCTTTTATGGTGCAAGATATTTCTATTTGGCAACTCTTTTACTCCGCACAAGGGCGATGATCTAGCCTTTGCCTTGCTATTTGATATGAATGCGCTCTTTGAAAGCTATGTCGGAAATTTTATTAAGAAAAAATATGCCGATGTTAGCTTACAACACTCAGAAAAACACCTCATTGAAGATCCAAAAAGCTTCAAACTAAGACCTGATATATTTTTAGAAGGCAAATTTATAGCCGATACAAAATGGAAGATCATAAGCTCAAAAGATGATATCTCACAAGCTGACCTATATCAGCTCTATGCTTACGGTAAAAAATATGAGTGCGGAAGGCTTTATCTAATATACCCAAAGATAGACGGCGTAGAGCAAGAGCCTATGAAATTTAGATACGAAGATAAAATGTGGCTTGAAATTTTATATTTTGATCTAGAAAAAGATGAAAATAACGCAAATTTACTAGCGTAACTTTCTAAAAACCAAATTTAAAGCTTCGCTTTTAGAGCCATTATCCTCTTATATGATGCGTCGATTCGCTCTTTGCTGATCTTTTTCTCATTTACAGCATCCATTATGATCTGAGTGACTAGATCGGCTGTTCTTTGGTTATTTATCTTAAACTCGCTAAAGAGCAAGATATCACCACCAGCGTTTATAAATTTCACCACTTTTTGCGCCAAAGCTTCGTCTCCAACGCCTTTCATCAGCATATCATCGCTGATAACCACGCCATTAAATTTAAGCTCATTGCGAAGCAGATCAGTTATTATTTTTTTAGAAAGTGTGGCTGGATTTTCCTCGTCGATGCCCTTTACAAAAAGATGCCCGACCATGATGATCTGCGCTCTACCGGTGCTTATGGCGTCTTTGTATGGCAGTAGCGCATCTTTACTTAGCATGACCTCGCTCTTATTTTTATGCGAGTCCTCTTTTGAGCTGCCATGTCCTGGAAAGTGCTTAAGTGTCGTTAAGATGCCCTGCTCTTTAAATGCGTCCATAAAGGCATCAGCATAGATCACCACCTTGCTTGCATACTCGCTAAATGCCCTTTGCTTAGCTGCGATTATGGGCGAGTTTTCATCGTGTAGATCGACCACTGGGGCGAAATTTAAATTTATGCCACACTCTTTTAAATTTATAGCCATTTTTGAGTAGAGATCATAAGCACTTTTGATATCAAGTGTGCTTGCGACCTCGTATGCGCTAGGATATGGGCCATGAAAGCTCTTGTCTTTCATGCGGCTTACGTTGCCGCCCTCTTCGTCAATAGCGATGAAAATTTTAGGGCTTTTCTCTTTGATAGCCTTTATGCTAGCTTTTAGCTGGGCTTTGCTGGTGACATTTCTGCCAAGTAGCATCACGCCGCCAAATCTCTCGTACCCAGCGTCGCTTAACATCGCGCGAAACGCAGCGTCTTTTGTGCTAGCGCCGTTAAAGCCGACCATTATCATCTGCGAGACCTTAGCCCTTAGGCTCACCTCAGCGCCATTTAGCCCAAGAGTAAAAATAGCCATAAAAAGTATAAATTTAAAAACTCTCATCTTCTTCCCAAAAGCGATTTAACGCTCTCAAAAACGTCTTTGCCATTTAGCATATTTTCTACCTCACTGGCGATAGGCACGTAAATGCCTCTCTCTTTTGCGATCTTGCTAATAGCCCTTGCAGTATCAACGCCCTCTGCCACCTCGCCAAGCTCATTTAAAATTTTCTCCAGCCTCTCGTGCCTTGCGATGCCAAGACCTACGCGGTAGTTGCGCGAGAGTATCGACGAAGCGGTTAAGAAAAGATCGCCTGCGCCGCTTAGCCCCATAAATGTCTCATCTTTTGCGCCAAAAAATTTGCCAAATCTAGCCATCTCGACAAGCCCACGTGAAATGAGACTCGCCCTTGCGTTGTTGCCAAGACCAAGTCCGTCGCAGATACCACCAGCTATGGCAATCACGTTTTTATAGGCTCCGCATACCTCAGCGCCGATCACATCATCAGATGTGTATGCTTTCATATAGCTTGGGAAAAATGAGGCAAATTTTAAAGCTAAATTTTGATTTTTAGAATTTACCACCAAAGCGCAAGGAAGCTTTTGCATGATCTCTTTTGCAAAGGTCGGTCCTGAAAGAAAGGCCAAATTTTCTCTATCAACAAAGTCTTCGTAAATTTCATTTAGAAATTTGAGATTTGCCGTGTCTATGCCCTTGCTGGCGACTAGGATCTTTTGACCTTTGTTTTTGTAGTTTTGCTTTAGCCATAAATTTGTAGCTTGCGTTGGGATCGTGCAGACTAGATACTCGCACTCCAAAGCCTCTTCTAAGCTTACAAAATTTGGCATCTCTCTTGGCGTTCTTGAGCTGATGACGCACTCGTTATTTTCACTAAATGCGTGAAAAAGTGCACTGCCCCACTTGCCAGCTCCGATGACTGCTATGCTCATTTTAGCCCTTTTTTAGCCTATTTTAGCCTTTAAAAGCTCATTGACCTTGCCTGGGTTAAAGGCACCTTTGCCCTCTTTCATCACCTGACCAACAAAGAAGCCAAACATCTTATCTTTGCCGTTTTTATACTCTTCTACTTTGTCGGTGTTTGCAGCTAGAATTTGATCTATGATAGCAATGATCGCTGAGTCGTCGCTCACTTGTTTTAAGCCAAGCTTTTCGATGACACTATCTACGTCTGCGTCATGCTCCATTAGATAGTCTAGCACCTCTTTTGCAGCCTTGCCACTTATCGTGCCATCTTCTATGCGTTTTAATAAATTTATCATCTTGGCGCTACTAACTGGGCTTGTCTCGATCGTTACGCCGTTATTTAAGCGGCCAAGAAGCTCGACTATGAGCCATGTAGTAGCAAGTTTTGGTTGAATTCCAGCAGCGATCAGCTCTTCAAAATATCTAGCCATCTCAACGCTTTGAGTTAAATTTAGCGCATCACTCTCCTTTGCGCCTAGCTCGCTAACATATCTTGCGACCTTTTGCTCGGCAAGCTCTGGAATTTTGATCGCTTCGTTATACATCTCTTCTGGCACTTCAACAGGGAGCAAGTCAGGGTCAGGAAAATACCTATACTCCGCGCTATCCTCTTTGCCACGCATCGATCTTGTCACTAAATTTGTCGTGTCAAACAGCCTTGTCTCTTGATAGACCTCTTCGTCATATTTGCCATCTTCCCACGCTGCACTTTGACGCTCTACCTCATAATCGATCGCTTTTTGGATAAATTTAAATGAGTTTAGGTTTTTTATCTCAACCCTTGTGTAAAGCTTGGTGTCGCCTTTTGGGCGGATAGAGACGTTTGCGTCGCAGCGGAAGCTACCTTCTTGCATATTTGCGTCGCTGATGTTTAAAAAGCGAAGGATCGAGTGCAGTTTTTTAAGATAAGCCACCGCCTCGTCGCTACTTCTGAGGTCTGGCTCGCTAACTATCTCAAGAAGCGGCGTGCCGGCCCTGTTTAAATCAACCAAGCTCTCGTTTTCTTCGTGGATATTTTTACCAGCGTCCTCTTCAAGGTGCGCTCTTGTTACGCCGATGCGTTTTTTAGTGCCGTTTACGTCGATGATGAGCTCGCCACCTTCTACGATAGGTATCTCAAACTGTGAAATTTGATATGCCTTTGGAAGATCTGGATAGAAGTAGTTTTTTCTATTAAAGACTGATTTTTTATTTATCTTAGCATTTATCGCTGTGCCAAAGCTGATCGCCTTTTTGACCGCCTCTTTGTTTAATACAGGCAAAGCCCCTGGCAGAGCTAGGCAGGTCGGACAAACGTGAGTGTTCGCCTCGTCACCAAAGCTAGTCGAGCAAGAGCAGAAAATTTTAGTTTTTGTATTAAGCTGAGTGTGAACTTCTAAACCGATAACGACTTCAAACATATTTTTACCTTTAAATTTATGCAAATTTTTAGTGCGTATTTTAGCGATACTTTCTTTTAAAATATCTAAAGGGGAGCTTTGGCGATCTATTTATATAGGTTAAAAATGTTTTTGGAGATAAATTTAAATTTTAAAAAAGAAAAAGCCATATAAAAATATGGCTTTAAATTTTAATGCTCGTGCTCACTAATAGCGACTGCGCCAGCTAGATAAACGTAAGTTAGCATCATGAAGATAAATGTTTGCAAAACAGCCATAAGCGTTAGAAGTGCAAAGGCTGGAAGCGGTGCAAACCAAGGTGCAAGTGTAAGCATCGCAAGCAAGAACAAATCATCGCCCTTAATGTTACCAAAAAGACGGAAAGATAGCGAAACTACACGTGAAAGATGTGAGATGACTTCGACTGGAAACATAATAGGAGCTAGAAATTTGTTTGGCCCCATAAAGTGTCCAAAGTATTTGAAAAAGCCATTTTCTCTAATGCCCTCAAAGTTGTAGTAAATAAATACAACCAAAGCCAAAACTAAAGTCAAATTTAAGCTTGAGCTTGGTGACTCAAAGCCAGGGATGATACCGATGACGTTTGAGAAAAATACGATAAAGCCAATAGTTGCGACAAGTGGGAGGTATTTTCTAGCTAGCTTTTCGCTACCTAAAGTATCCTTGCCCATAGAGATAACGCCCTCTAAATAAGCCTCAACTATGTTTTGAAGGCCTCTTGGCACAAGCTGCATCTTGCTCCTCGCGATGTAAGCAACTATGAGGATGATCAAGGCTACAAGGCAAAAGTGAAACGCATAGACAAAGGCATGTGAATGGTTTAGCAAATTTGAGAATAGAAACAAATCTTTCATTGATTTACCTTAGATTTAGAATTTTGCGTGATTGTAACAAAATTATTGTTAAAACATTTTTAATTTTAAGCCTTGAAGTAGTCAAAAAGCAGTTTGCAAATGGTCGCTGCAACAACTATCAAAAACATCATTCTAATAAATTTAACCTCTTTTTTGATGACTAAATTTGAGCCAAAATAAGCTCCTAAAATTTGCCCTACAGCCATCAAAAAGCCAACTAGCCAAAGTATCTGCCCGCCTACTATAAAAACGCCAAGTGCTACGATGTTGCTAGTAAAATTTAAAGCTTTCGTATGAGCGACCGCCTTTTTTAAATTTAGCCCAATAAGTGCCACCATCGCAAACATCCAAAACGAGCCTGCTCCTGGGCCAAAAAAGCCGTCATAAAAGCCCAAAATGAGCCCAAAGATGACATAAAATAGCTTCTCATTCATCTTTGCAGCTCTGTCGCTCTCGCCTATCTTTGGCATAAAAAGCGTGTAGATGAAGATGGCGATTAGCAAAAATGGGATGATTATTTTTAAGAAATTTGCATTTAAAAATAAGATAAGCGTTGCACCTATGGCAGCTCCGATAAATGTAAAAACTATGCCAACAAAGCACTCTTTATAGTCAATCAGCCCTTTTTTAGTGAAATTTAGCGTTGCCGTGAAGCTTCCAAAGACGCCTTGAAGCTTGTTTGTGCCAAGGGCAAGATGAGGTGGCACGCCCATAGCCATTATAGCTGGCAAGGTGATAAGTCCGCCGCCTCCTGCGATCGCGTCGATAAAACCACCCAAAAATGCAGCCACAAAAAAGAGAGCGTAGCTAAGTAGGTCAAATTCCATTTTTACTCTTTTGTAAATTTAAGTTAAAAAGCGGATTGTAGTTTAAAATTTTGAAATTTCATCTTAGAAATGGAGGTTAAAATTGAGCGCGAAATTTAAAAAGCCTTTAAACATTAAATTTAAAGGCTTTTTGTGGTGGCTTAATTATTTAATAACGCCGCAAAGCATTCTAGCGCCGCCACCGCCAAGTGCTTTTGGCTGGTCGCTGTGGTTGTCACCACCGACGTGAACCATTAGTGAGTGACCTTTTAGCTCGTCAAGGTTTTTTATCTTTGGAGCTAGCACTGGGTAGTTTGCATTGCCCTCAGCATCTACGTAAAGCGCTGGTAGATCGCCTTTGTGACCCTTATCGTCCCATGCAAATGAGTGCATCTTTGTTTCAGCTGGATCCCAGTGACCGCCTGCTTTCATACCAAGACCTTTTTCAGTCGCGCCACAATCAGCATTTTGATGAACGTGAAAGCCATGAAGTCCTGCAGGAAGACCTTTTAAATTTGGAAAAAACGCAACGCCGTAGTTTGTCTTAACAGCTACTACTTCGCCAACGCTCTTATCGCCTTTTTCGCTTAGCTCATTAACAGGTATGACTAGATGTTCGCCAGACTTTGGATCAAAGTGATGACCCTCGTGAGCAAAAAGCAAAGTTCCTAAAACTGCACTTAGTAAAACGATTTTTTTCATACAAGCTCCTTATGGATAAAATTGTATGGTAAGTCTATCCTAAATTTAAAAATTTAGCAATAATTTTTATTTTTTAAGATTTTTTACGATAGTTTCTAGCTCTTTGCTCTGCCCTATCCTGTAAAGCGCAAAGTCATATTTTATCGGGTCTAGCTCGTCAAATTCTCTAAGTTTTTTTGTAAGCTCCATCACCGCTTTGAAGTCGTAGCTCTTTCTATTTATAAGTCCTAAATTTAATGAAACCCTATGCGTATGCACGTCAAGCGGCATCAAAAGTCTATCTTTTGGCAAATTTTTAAATAGCCCAAGGTCGATGTCGCTATCTCGCACCATCCAGCGAAGATACATATTGTAGCGTTTATATGGACTTTGTGGCTCCCTCTCAAAACTCTTACCAAAGAAAAACTCATATCCGTCTGAGCGGTAAGAATTTAGCCCGTAAATAAATTTAATAAGCTCATTTACGCCCTCTATCATCTCGCCATTTTTTGCAAGACCTTGGCGCAAAATTTCTTCTATGTCAGCCTCTTTTTTCAGGCGTGAAAGCGTGATGAAAATTTCTCTCACATCATTTTCATTTTGAAAGCGATATTTGAAATTTGACAGATTTTTCTTGATATTTTGCTCGCTCTCATCAAGCAGGCTAAATTCAAGCGAATTTAGAAATTTTACTATCATTTTTGCATTGCCATAGGCAAATAACGCACAAATGAGCGCTATGTTTGGCTCTTTAAATTTAGTAGCTACTTGAAGTGGATCTGGGGCGTCAAATAGCCCCGAATTTGTATTTTTACTAAGTACGTGTGAGTCTAAAAGGCTCTTTAGTTCGCTCATTGTTTTAGTGAAAGAAGCGTGTCAAGCATCTGATCAACTGTCGTGATGATCTTTGCTGCTGCACCGTAGCTTGCTTGAAAGCGGATTAAGTTTGTAAGCTCTTCGTTGGTATCTACGCCACTTGTTGATTGAAATTCCTCTTCAGCAGTCCTTTGCAAAGATGTGTTTGTGTCGTGGATAGTGTTGTTCGCCTCAGTATCGCTCGCCATATCGGTCGTAAAATAGCGGTAATATCCCTCGATTGTCTCGTCCCTATCAAGCGCAGTGCCACTTGAGTAAAATGTCTGCTTTTGGTACTGAAGCTGGATCATTTTGTTTGCAACTTCGTTGTTTCCGACAATCGGCTTTGAGTAGGCACGAAGCTTTGTGTGATCTTGAGTGAAATTTTGATTGATGCCTATTGTATTTGAGTTTGTGCCAGAAAAAAATCTGTTGATGCCAACAACGCCTGGGAAATTTGTGCCGTGATCGACTATTGAGATGCTATAAAGCCCTTGAGCTTGCTTTGGTATGAGCGCAAATGTGCCTTGATGCGTGTTTTTATCATAAAAATACGACGCTTCAAAGAAGTCATCGACGTCATTTAGCATGTTATTGTCGTTGTTATCGTCTGAATTTGAGTTAAAATCCTGCACAACAGAGTTGCCGTATTTTGTATCATTCATCGTCGTAGTGCCGTTTATCTCGATAGTCTTTTTAGCTACGACGTTGCCCTTGTTGTCATAAACTATGGCCTCAAAGCTGCCGTTTCTTATGCTGTTGTCGTGGTTCATCAGCGTCTTGTCGTTTTCTAGGTAGCTGATCGGATCTGAGTTTGAAATTTCAACCGCAGACTCAGCATAGACATTGTTTGTGCTAGTTATTAAAGTTTTTGAAAATGTATTTATGTTGTCGATATATTTTTGAATGATACCATCGCTAAATTTATCATTATCTGGCTCGTAGTTGCGGCCCCTAAGATCAAGCGCGGCACCTATCTTGCCATTTGTGATCTTCTCCTCCATAGGGATGCGTCTGCCATCTTCTCTTTCATAATAAATTTTAGTGTATTGCCCACTCTCGGTTGAGCTCATAGAAATTTCATGAAAATTTACGCCATCGACAATGCTCACACCGCCTATGTTTAGGTTGTAGTATCTTCCTTGATCGGTTATGCCAGTATCTATCCTTGACTCGCTTTTTAGATCACTTTTATAAACAGCCGTATTTACTAGCTTTGACATAGCAAGCTCTAGCTCATCACGCTTGTCACGAAGGTCATTTGCATTTATCTTGATACCAGCGTCTGCGCCTGATTCAACTCTTTGAATTTGTTTATTGATATTTGCTATTTGCTTGCCAAGTGAGTTTATCTCGTTTATATTTATCTTTATAGTCTCATCTATCTGGGTGTGCATATCATAAAGCATCTTTGATGAGCGGTTGATGCTAGCTGTTAAAACGCTAGCTTTATTTATCAAATTTACCTTTTGAGCGCCCTCGTCTGGGTTTGAAGCGAAGTTATTCCACGCTGCAAAATACTCTTGGATATCTTTTACCATGCCGTTATCTTTTAGATCTGGGAAGTATTTTGTCGCCTCTTGTAAAATTCTCTGTTTATAGCCCGTATTTTCTAAATTTGATGATGAATATTTTAGTCTTGAGTAGGCAAACTCATCGTGAAGTCTTGTTACAGTATCTACTTGCGTGCCTGTGCCAACGCCACCAGGGACAGTGTTCATCGCTGGAGATGCAGACTGCACTACGCGCTGCCTTGTGTAGTAGTTACTATCGGCGTTTGTGATGTTGTTTCCAGTTGTGCTTATTTGCACTTGGGCTGCATTTAGCCCTGAAACGCCTGTGCCTAATGACATAAAGATATTAGCCATTTTTTAAACCCTTGATTTGTAAAAATTATTATCTGTGCCGCTGCCGTCTTGACCGTATTCATTAGTCTGAGTACCAAAGACTTTTTTGCTAAGCGAGTCGAAAAACTCCTTAACAACAACGACGTGTCTTGCATATTCTTTATTTACCTTATGCAAAATTTCAAGCTTTGAACGCATAAGCACTAGCTTTGACTTCACTTCATCATCTAAAACATTTGCAAGTGTCGTCGTGCCACTCTCTTTTGAAACCCTTAGTAGCTCTTTATCCAAAGCTCTTTTAGTATCTTCAAAAGCACGCACAAGAGCATTTTTCTTCTTCACGCTCTCATCAACGCTTGAGTGTTTCGCCTCTTTTATATTGGCGATATCTTGCATCGTTAAATTTATAAGCTCATCTAGCTCGCCTATGGCCTCGTCCAAAAGCTTCTTTATCATTTAAATTCCTTCAAATTTTACAGCAACGCATCAGCCACAGCCTTAGCTGTTTTAGAGATATCTACCTGATAGGTGCCATTTGCTATTGCATCAGCTATCTCTTTTACTCTTGCGTTTTCATTTGTTTTTACTTCTTTGTTTTCATTTTCAACTCTAGCATCGCTATTTTTATTTAGCGTATTTGCCTGGTAGTTTGGTCTTTGGTTCAAAGGAGTTATCATATCCATACCTCTTAAAATAAAATGTTTATATCACTACATCGGCAAAATATAAATTTACTTAAGAGTCTCTCTTTAAAAAATCGTATAAAAGTTCTGAAAAACCTAAATTTCCACTCAAAGCTTTGCTCATAGCGTCATTATACATAGACCTATAAATGTCGCTGCCAGCGGCTTTTGGATAGAGCGAGTTCTTATCATCTTCTTTTAAAGCGATATCAAGAACAGCTTTTACCATAAATGCTTCAAAAGCGTCAGTTTGCTCTTTTAAAAGTGCATCTTGTTTGGCATTTGCATTTTTTATCTTGTTTGCTGAGATGTCATTATATGAATTTAGTGCTAGGGTATTGTCTATTTGCATTATATTATCTCCAGATCGACTTGTATCGCGCCAACTCGTTTTAAATTTTCAAGTATCGAGATGATATCACTTGGTGTTGCGCCAAGCTTGTTTAGCGCTCTTGTCACGTTTGCAACGGTTGTTTTCTCGCCTGAAATTTTAAGTAGATTTTGGCTAGGGGCTACTGAGGTGTCGCTACCTATATTTACATCATTTTGCGCTGCCTCTTCGTAGCTGTTTGGCTCTATTTTTATTGTAATTGCGCCGTGAGTTATAACGACTGGACTGACCACAGCGTTTATACCGCTAACTATCGTGCCAGTTCTCTCATCAACTACGATCTTCTCATCTGGCTTATACTCCACATCAAGATCAAGCACAGCGCTTGCAAGCTCGATGATGCTAACGTCATCTGGCTTTTTGATGATAACCGTTCTTGGATCTATTGCCTTTGCAGTATCGTCTGAGATGTTGGCATTTATGGCGTTTTGGATATCAAGAGCGGTTTTGAAATTTGTATCTTTTAGGCTTAGCTTTATGCTGTCTTGGTTATAGATATCATAAGTGACCTCGCGCTCTACCAATGCTCCGCTTAAGATAGTGCCAACGGTTGGGTGGTTGCCGCCACTTCTTCCTGCACTCTTGCCACCGATACTTAGAGGTCCTTGAGCTAAAGCGTAGATATCGCCATCAACGCCTTTTAGCGGGGTCATAAGAAGTGTGCCACCTTGCAAACTTTTTGCATCACCGATAGATGAGATCTCGATATCAAGCTTGTCGCCATGCCTTGCAAATGCAGGCAATTTTGCTGTCACCATAACAGCGGCTGCGTTTTTAGACTTGATATCATCTGGATTTATCTTGACATTTACGCCTTGAAGCATGTTTGATAGCGACTGGATGGTAAATTTTGACGTTGAGCCGTCCCCTGTGCCGTTTAGTCCGACGACTAAACCATAACCTATTAGCTGATTATCCCTTACGCCAACGATATTTGCAAGCTCTTTTATCTGCGTAGCAAATGCTGAAGTAGCTATCACTGAAGCTGCTACAAAAGATAAAAATTTTTTCATATTTTTTCCTAAAATTTAGCTATTTTAGGTTTTTAAAGCAAAAGATGTTCCAAATTTTACTGAAAATAAGAGAGCGAAGTGGCTCCAAATTTTTTAAATTTAACAAGCTTAAATGAAGAAATTTCATCACCAAATTTAAAGTCGCTGTTATGCTCAAAAACTATCATATAAATTTTCTCTTTTTTTAGCTGCGAGATCAAATTTACAAGCTTTTCATATATATCATCAAAGCCAGCCCTTATGTCAAATGGCGGATCAAGATAGAGTAAGACCTTGCCATTTTGCGAATTTACAAGATCAGGCAAAAGCGCAAAGCTATCGCCATTTATCGCTTTTAAATTTGGACTTTGCAGGCTTGCAAGATTGCTTTGCGTGATCTTAAAAGCGGCTCTATCTTTTTCGATAGCGATAGCCTCACGTGCTCCGTTGCTAACGGCCTCGCTTGCCATCACGCCGCTTCCGCCAAAGCCCTCTATAAATGTAAGTGAGTAAATTTCATCTCTGATGACGTTGAAAAAGGACTCTTTTGCGATGCTTTTTGTGCTTCTTGTCGTGCTTAGACTTGGCAATTCAAGCCTTTTGCCTTTAAATTTACCACTTGAAATTTTGGTATAAAGTTTCACTGATTTGCCCTTAAAATTTCAAGCAGATCGGCTTTAAATTTATCAATTAAGAGCGATACTTTTTGCTCCAAACTCTTTTCATTTACTATCTGATCTGGCTCTTTTGCCTTTGAAATTTGCGTGGCTGAGTAAAACTCCTCTAGCGTATCAAGAAGAGTGGTTTTGTTAAACGGATGAGAAAGATGAGCGTTCTTACCTATTATAAATAGCGGTTTTTTTGTGACGATCTCGCGGTCACTTACTACAAAATCACAATCCTTATGATGAGCGGCTAAATTTCCACAAAAAAGCAGCAAGGTCTTTTGCAGCAAAATGCAGTCGCATTCAAATGAAATTTTCATATCCAGTCCTATAAATTTTGCTCGATTTTAACCTAAATAATCAAAAATTTATATAAATACTAAAGGAATTTAAAATTTTACCGATGTAGGAGCTAGCGTAAGTTTTAAGGAGTAAAACTATGGAAATTTTCAAAGCAGCGGCAAATCAAACACTTGATGCAAGCATGAGCACGTCGGCTCAGCGTCAGATAGACAGCAGACCTATCGAGCACTCTGATGTCAAAGTAAATGCCGACAAAAACGGCAAGTCAAAGGATGCTAATGAGATTGACGGACTTAGCAACGAAGATCTTGCTAGAAAAACAAGAGAGGTCACTGATAGGCTAAACTATCAGATGCAGCAGCTCGATACTAATGTAAGATTTGCTTACAACGAGAAGTTAAATTTAATGGTAGTACAAGTAAAAGACGCCAAAACAGGCGAAGAGATAACACAGCTTCCGAGCAAAGAGGCTATAAAAATCAGCGAGTATTTCAAAGAAAGTATCGGAATACTTTTTGACAAGGAGAGTTAAAAATGGCAGTAGGTAACGTAACAAATTTAGGCATCGGTACAAAAAATAGCGGCCTAAACGACGAGCTTATCAAGAAACTAAAAGATGCTGATGAGGCTGGACAGATCAAACCACTTACAACAAGGCTGGAGAAAAATGAGCTTAAACAAAAGGATCTTGCGGCTCTAAAAACTCTTGTTAGCAACGTAAATGTTAGTGGCAAAACACTTGGCGGCGAGGCACTTTATCTAAAAAGAAATACTAATAATGCCGGTAAAAGCGTCACAGCTTCAGCGGCAAACGGCGTTAGCGTGCAAAGCTTTAGTATCGACGTGCAAAAACTTGCTCAAAAAGATACATTTCAAAGCAAAAATTTCAAAAAAGCTTCAGAAATAGTGGGCGCAACAAGCACTGGCTCATTTGACGTTGAGATTGACGGACAAAAGTTCTCTATCGGCGTGACAAGATCGACAACATATCAAGATATCGTTGACAAGATAAATGATGTAAGTGGTGGCAAGTTGCAAGCTAGAATTTTAAATGTTGGCGGCGACAAACCAAATCAAATAATGCTTCAATCAGGCAAAACTGGTGCGACACAGACTATCAAAATTTCGAACGATACATCTGGCATTTTAGACAAGCTTGGCTGGGATGATACGCAGTTTCAAGACACAGATGAGAATGGCACACTATTAACAAATCCTGATGGTTCACCAAAGATGACATCAAATTTGGAAAAAAATAGAATTCAAAAAGCACAAGATGCAGAATTTACATATAATGGCGTAAATGTTAAAAGGGATAAAAATACATTTGATAATCTAAGACCAGGTGTTACTATAACACTAAATGAGGTTGGTAAAACAAATGTTAGCATTTCACAAAATACAGACGAAGTCATAAAAGCGGTTGAAGAGTTTATAAAAGACTACAACTTAATGACCATGAACCTTGGCATCGCGACAAGCTATGATGAGAAAGAAGGCGCCGGCACCTTCCAAGGCGTGAGCGAAATTTCAGGCCTTAGATCAAATATCGGCCGTCTCATAAATGGACAAGATAGTGAAGGAAAAGCATTAAGTAAATTTGGCATAACGCCTGATAAAGATGGTCAGCTTCAGCTTGATCTAAATAAATTTAACGCTGCTCTTAGCAAAGATCCTGAGGAAATTCAGAGATTTTTCATGGGGTCAAACAAGACTGAGCCGATAACTCACATGGGAAATGCTCCAGTTAGCGCCGGAGCTCTAAACATAGCAGCCGGCGATCTTACGATAAATGGCAAGTCGGTTATTTTCTCAACCGCAGCTGGCTCATCAGCTGAGGACAACGCCCTAAAACTTCAACAAGCTATAAATGACGCTGGAATAGATGGTGTCACAGCTAGCCTTGATCAAAGTGGCAAGAGAATAATCCTAAAGAGAAATGACGGCCAAAGTTTGGAGATAAAAGGCAATAGCACAGCCCTTGCAAGCCTGGGAATGAGCGAAGCAACTGTAAATCCAATAACTAAAAAGACAGATGGTCTATTTACAAGACTTAACAAAATGCTTGATGGTGTCGTTGGCAAAGATGGTACAATGATTGCTATGCAAAATCAGCTAAGAGATGAAAACAAATCAATCGCAGACAACAAAGAGGCTACTCAAAAACTTTTAGACGAGAAATATACAACGATGCAAGAGCGCTTTATCAAGTATAACTCTATCATCGCAAGTTTAGAAAATCAGTTCTCAACTCTAAAATCAATGATAGATGCTGAGATAAACAGTAGAAAATAAGAGAGAAAAATGAATCAAAGTGCATATAGTGCATACGCACAGTCGAGTTTCGGGGGCATCGAGTCCCCGACTAAATTAATAGAAATGCTTTATGACGGAATTTTGAAATTTATATTTCGCACCAAAAAAGCGATCGAAGCTGGAGATATAGAGAAAAAAGTCTATTATATAAACAGAGCAAACGCTATCTTTGTCGAGCTTTTAAACTCGCTTGATTATTCTCAAGGCGACGTGGCTCACTATCTTAGCGGCCTTTATACAAGACAGATGCAGCTTCTTGCTATGGCAAATATCCAAAACGATATAGCAGCTCTAAATGAAGTAACAAATGTCGTAAAGCAGTTATCAGAAGCATGGAGGGAGGTAACATCAGGTGAATAGCTGGATCAATGAATTTAAGCTAGCGTTAATAAACGAAGATACAAGAAAGCTAGCTGCACTATCACAAAGCTTTAGCGAAGATATGTTTAAAAGCTTAGCTTCGGCTCAAGAAGCACAAGCGCTAATAGGCGGTGCGATAGAGCTTTTTAAAACTAAATCTTCACACATCCAAAGCGAGCTTACAAAACTACAAAAAGCTCAAAAATACGTAAAAAATTAATCTAATCTCAAACTTTCAAGGCACGGCATATTTGCCGGTTTTGTCTTGAAAATCTTTTAAATTTACCAACTGCTTGCTACTTGAAATTTACTCTAAATTTAAGGGAGGCACGGCGTTAAGCCGAGTTCTGTCTTGAGCGATCATTTATCTACTCTTGCTTTTACAAACAAGCTCTAGCGAAGGGTTTTAATATAAGACCAAAACCATCCCTTCTTACTGCAAGTTGGGTTTATATGGCCACGCAAGTTACCAAGCGCGCCGGTGGGCTCTTACCCCGCCGTTTCACCTTTACCGCCAAGGCGGAAGTTTGCTTTCTGTTACACTATCCCTTAGGTTTCCCTAGCCATCCGTTAGATGGAACTTCGTCTTATCGCAGCTCGGACTTTCCTCTTTTGCAAGATGCAAAAGCGACCGCTTACCGTGCCAGAGCGTGATTATATTTAAAAATATATAAATTTACCCTGCGACCAATTTTCTCATCAAATTTTATAAATTTATCTAAGAAATTTTTTGATTTTTGAGCATAAATTTTGTCACAACTTGGTATGAAATTAATTTTTTTATTTAATCTTTTTAAAATTTCTTTACAAAAACAAGAACAAAACGCTCCAAATTTCACTTTTTTGTTATTTTGCTTTGAACCTTAAACCAATCTAATAAAACAGACGACAAATCAACAAAAAGATACAAATTTAAATTTTAATCCCTCAAAAGCGCAAATTTCTTGCTTTTGCCAAACTATAAATTTTGCTTAAAAAGCTAAATTTAAATAGCAATTTTTTATAAATTCTTTCTCCAGTTTCATAAAAGTTATAATTATAAATACAAAGCAAACAAAAATTTAAAATTCGTTATTTTTCCCTAAAATTCTATATGTTTTACGAGAAAAAATTTGTATAATAAACCCTTAAAATCTAAACCAAGGAGGATATAGATGAATTTGCGTAGCATCTTAGTCAAGGTCTCAGCGATCATCGCTTTAGTTCTTGCCATTTGTATGGCTTGCTTTGTATTTTTTATATCACATGTCTTAGAGCGTGAGATCAAGGAGGGAGTAGAAACAACTATCCAGCAAAACGTTGCCCTTGCAATGGACACAGTTGAGCTATTTGATGAAGATAACGAAGATAATGCAAAACTATATATGCATGTCTTAAAAGAGGCTTTAGGTAATATAAGAGCCACTAGCCAAACCATAAAAACAGAAAACGACGACGCTTTAGAGCTTATCTCAGACAAAATGGGCGTGCTAAATAACAACCATGAAATTTCTGATAAGATCAAAAAGCTAACAAACGGCGGTATCCCAACCATCTTTGCAAAATCAGGCAATGAATTTGCTGCTGTATCTACTTCACTTTTACTAGATGATGGCAGTAGAGCGCTTGGTATGCTAAATAAAACGATCTATCCAAAGATGATGAACAAAGAGACATATGTTGGAGCTTTAAATATTTTTGGTAGAAACTATATGTGTGTCTATGAGCCAGTCGTTCAAAACGGCGAGGTTGTAGCTGTTTTATTTATAGGTTACGACTTTACTGAAGGCTTAGAAGATCTTCAAAAGACAATGGCACAAATGAAGCTAGGCGAGCGTGGATACTTCTCAATCTTTAATACAAAGACAAATGTCTATGACATCCACCCAAAACTAGCTGGCAAAGCACCAGAAGGTCAGCTAAAAGATATAGTTGATGACATAGTAAAAACTAAAGAAGGTGTCAAACTCATAAATGTTGATGGAGTTGAGAGAGTAGTTGCTTTTGAGCCATTTGACAAGCTAAACTGGATAGTGCTTGGCTCAGCTGTTACTGATGACTTCTTAACACCTCAAAAGGTGGTTAGCAAAAACTTCATCATCGCAAGCATTATAGTTACCTTGCTTCTTATCATAGTATCTATCTTCTTGCTTAAAAAGCTAGTTGCAAATCCTATCGATAGACTAGGAGCAAATTTAAATGCTATAACATCTGACTTTACTCTTAAAATCC
>NZ_CABPTV010000004.1:0-38184 GCF_902460535.1 Campylobacter concisus
TGAGGAGGCTGTAAAAGAGGTAGTAGCACTAGGCGGTAGTGGTGGTATCATCTCTATTGATAAGTCTGGTAAGACTGGCTTTGCTTGGACTAAAGATAAACTTGGTATGTATCATGGTGAGGCAAGACTAGGAGCTAAACCAGTTGTTTACTGGCCACTTGGCGAGAAATGATTAGATAGCTAGGTCGGATTATATCCGGCCTAGTTTTTAAAGGGAGAAAGTTTATTAAAATATATAAATTGCTCCAAGAACGATAAATGCTCTTAGGCAAAAACCGCCGATTAAAACACCATATTCATTATATACGCAGCTTTTAACGCCTTCGCTACATCCGCATACTGCTCCATCTTTTGTTACGCCACATCTTTGTAGCATAAATTTACTGCCACCAATTAACGGCAGTGCAAGACCAAGCACTATAAAACCTATCCAAAACATCGGTGCTAGAGAGCCTGATACTATTTTGGTTATGCTAGCCATGCCAGCAGCTTCGTTTCTAACGCTTGCAAATAGCATCAAGAGGGCAAAAATTTCAAGCACTACTAAGATAGTGTGAAATTTATGCGACTCATGGCTTAAAACGCCACCACCACTTAGCACAGATATAGCGTTTGCGCTAAGCCCTGTAGAGATCGCGGAGATCGTAAATAAAATCGGTAGCCATATGCTTGCCCATAGTGGGATCGCTTTTACAACATACAAAAGTAGTCCAGTATAACCCATCACTCCAATTGCAAGTAGCGAGCCAAAACTAAGCATCATATCGCAAATTTTGCCAGCTTTTTTAACTTGTAAAAGCACGAGCACGCTAACTATTATGAAAAATGTTAGAAGATATGTGCCGATACTCATTATAGAAACTGGTCTTGTGTAAAGACCTATGATCTTAGCTGGATTGATCGCCGCACTTGGCGCTAGGTCAAATAGCAAAAGTACAGTTCCAACTATGACCGCTATTGGCGCTAGCAAAAATCCAAATTTGTAAAATTTCTCATCGAGCTTGCCCAAAAAGCCTTTATAGGCTAAAGCCGAGCACAAAAATGCCCCAGCACCTAAACCACCTAAAAACAGATATATGACTATGAGCCATCCCCAAGTTGTTTGTTCCATTATCTATCCTTTAACTCTTAAAAGTTAGAAGAGCTCTTGACTGCTCTATCTCGTTTTCAAGATATAAATTTAAAAAATCAGCAAAGCTCACATAGGCTTCTAAATTTGTAGCCTCCTTACAGCGAGAGCTAAATTTATAAAACCACTCAAACGGATGAGTGCGGATGAAGTCATATTTTTTATGTAAAATTTCATCCATTTTCTCTTTTTCGTCTGCTTGTAAGGCATTGAAACTTAGAAAGTAAAGGTATTGCAGCTCGTATCCGATGAAATCATCTGGAAATTTATCAAACTGCTCTTTGCTAAGCTTTAGTCCAGAGCTTTTATAAAAGCCACGCACCTGCATAGTCTTTTCGCCAAACATCGTTTTATAATCAAAATAAACCGACTCGTATGGCTCAGCTTTTGGGTGTCTTGGCCCTACAAATAGCCTATTAAATTCATATCTTAGCTCGTCTAGCAAATTTAGATCATCTTTACACTTATTTAGCCAAAGTATGAAGTCATGATTTTTAAATTTATCACTAAAATTAAGGCTTAGGCTTATGAGCTCATCTAAATTTTGCTCTCTAAGCTCTACTAAGAAAAATCGCCTTAAAAAGTCTTCAACACTAAGGCTAACGCTAAGCTTTTCTTTGACCTTATCCATCTTTTACTCTTTAGTGTATGAATTCGTTTTGCTTCATTCTTGGATAAAAGCGGATATTTGGCTTGGTAAAGAAGTGTTTAAAGCCGGGCATCTCTTTTTGCATACCAGCACTGTCGCTAACGTTACTATCAACTAGCTTTAGTACTCCACACGGACAGCCTGCCACACAAGCTGGCTCTTCGCCACGCTCAAGTTTTTCAGCACAGAGATTGCACTTTTGAGCCTTGCCGTCTTTACCTTTTGTGATAGAGCCATAAGGGCAAGCCATCAAGCAGTATCCACAGCCTATGCACTTATCATGAAGTGGCTGTACGACACCATTTTCTAGCTTGATATAAGCCCCAACTGGGCAGACATCCATACAGGCTGGCTCATCGCAGTGGTGGCAAGAGTGAGTTATAAAGATCTCTTTTTCTATACCATCTTCATGTATCATAAGGCCATCGACATGTCTCCAGTTTATATCTGGATCTTGATTGTGATAGACCTGACATGAAATTTCGCAAGCCTTGCAGCCTATGCAAAAGTTATAATCAAATAAAAAACCTTGTTTTCTTTTCATCTTAGACCCCTTTACATCTCTTGTTTAGCTGCTTTTTTTACTTCACAAAAGCTAGCTGTATAAGTTGAGCCATTTCCTAGATCGCTAACGCCGTCAGAGCAAAGTATATTTGCCCCAGTTCTTGATTTTGTCACTTTTACCCAGATGTTGTTCCACGCATAGACTATGCCTGGGTTCATTTGGTTTGTCTCGACTGCTGTAAAGACGGCTGTTCCTTTCTCGTTTGTTGCCTCAACTGTGTCTCCGTTTTTGATACCGCGTGCTTCCATATCTTCACGTGTCATAAATAGCTCAGCATTGCCTTTAACGATAACCCTTTTTAGAATATAAGGCATATTGCCCCAGTTTGAGTTATCTTGGAGCTGAGTACCTGGCGTCATGAAATAAAGCGGATATTTCTTAAGATAGTCTTTTCCAAATTTATTGCTCTTTTCATAGTAGTCCCAGTCAGTTTCAAGGTCTATTACTGGATGATATCCTGCGTCTTTAAAGGTTTGTGAGTAAAGCTCGCATTTTCCACTCTTTGTACCAAAGACTAGTTTGTCTTTTGGCGCATAAGGGTAGTATGGGAACTGATCTTTCATCGTTTCAGGCGTTCTAAATGGTTTGATCCAGCCGACTGATTTTAGTTTTTCATAGGTGATGTTTTGCTTTTTGGCAAATTCTGTATCCAAAAAGCGTCTGCAAACCGTTTCACTATCCCAGTTAAAGCACTCTTCTGTATAGCCCATAGCTTTTGCAAGAGCGTTGAAGAACTCTAAATTTGTCTTAGCTTCGCCAAGAGGTTTTACACTTTGAGCGTTGTAGCAGACGTATCCAGAAATTTGGTCGTTTTGGATATCCTCACTCTCCATAAATGTAACACCAGGTAGAACATAGTCAGCATAGTCACAGGTATCTGTTTCGTAAGGATCAATTACAACCAAAAAGAAGTCATCGTCCATCACACGTTTTTTGATCAAATTTGTATTTGGTGCTGTTACCATTAAATTTGAGTTGTAGTTGATGCATGCTCTAATGACAGTGTTTATAGGCTTATCAAGATATGTTGGATTTTCTTTTTGTATGCCTTTACCAAATTCTATATAGCTTACTTGCTGTCTTTCTATCTTTTTGCCATCTTTATCTTTTGGAGATAGGTCTGGCATACAGTTGTCAAAATTAAAGCAGCCTTTTACATGCACATACGCCCAAAATAGTCCGCCACCAAGCTTTGTCAAGGCGCCAGTTAAAACTGGTAAAAATGTAACCGCACGAACAAGTCTTGCTCCGTTAAAGTGTCTTTGTCCGCCGTCGCCGTGCATGATAGCTGGTGCTTTTGCGTGAGCGTACTCTCTAGCAAAAACTTTGATCTGATCCACACTTGCTCCGCACATCTCAGATAGTTCCCCATAGGTGTAGAGTGAACACTCGTGCACTAGGTCTTCAAAGCCTGTTGTATATTTTTCTACAAATTCATGATCATATAGATCTTCTTCTATTAAAAATTTACAGACCGCTAGACAAAATGCAGGGTCGCTAGATGGTTTTAGCTGGATAAACGTATCTGCTTGGTTTGCTAGAGGAATTCTTATCGTATTTATAACGATGATCTTTCCGCCTCTTTTTTTAACGCGGTGAGCAAATCTTATCCAGTGTACGGCTGTGTAAGCTTCGTTTGATCCCCAGCTGATATACATATCGCTCTCATCGATCTCAAGTGCATCTTTTGAGAAGTCAGTACCTATAACGCTAGGAGTGCCCGCGTATCTTGGCCAGTCGCAAGGGTTTCTAACAAGTCTTGTGGCTCCATATTTTTCAAAGAAATTTCCTGGTGCGATAGTTTTTGAGATATGTCCCTCGTTGCCAGAGTAGACAAACTCGGTCAAGGCTTCGCCGCCAAATTTCTCTTTTATCTCAGTTAGCTTTGCAGCTATCTCTTTTAAGGCTTGATCCCAGCTTATCTTCTCCCATTTCCTTCGCCTTTTTTACCGACTCTTTTCATAGGGTGCATGATGCGGTCAGCGTTATATAGGTGCATGGCATAGGTGTGACCCTTGACGCAGACTGTGCCTTGCGTTAGTGGGTGCTTTGGATCTCCTTTTATGCTTACCATTTTGCCGTCTTTGATCTCAGCGATCATCGAACAGGCATCACGGCAGTTTCTAGGACAGGTTAGGTAGTGGTACTCTACATTTTCCTCGTTCTTATAGGATTTTGGGTTAAAATCCACCTCAAATTGCTCCATACCAAATAGGCTAGGAGCTGTCCCAGCTGCTGCTAGAGCTGCTCCGGTGCCTTTTAGGAAAGAACGTCTTTGCATGTTTTCTCCTTAAATTTGATAGCTATTTCATCTCAAAGATAAAAACTTTATTTTCTTTGCCTTCTCGTGAGAAGATGTAAAATTTGTTATCTTTGATCGCTAATGCTCTTGGGTTATTTACCCCACTAAAACTAAATGCCTCGTCTATCTCTTTGGTGGTCAAATTTAACTTTAAAATAGTTGAGAAATTTTTGCTTAAAAGATAGAGCGCACCAGGCTCCACATCAACACCAGTAATGTAGTAGTTGTTTAAATTTCTACCTTCTTTTAGCTGCAAATTTGCTCCAGCTTTTGGCATAAATTCTTCTAAGATCATCTTGTCGTCACCATCAAATATAGCCACACTCCAGTAGTCTCTAACGTCATTTGGCACGCTAGCTGTGAAAAATTTATTCTCACTCTCTAAGTAGTCCCAGCCTAAGATGTACTGCTGCTTTGATCTAATGGTAGAAAATCTACCCTTGTTGCCAAGGTCATTTAGCTTCCACGCGTCATATCCAGCCAATAGGTGCCTCCACTGGCTATTTTGCTCGTCTTTGCTAAGGTTGCTAGCTGGCTCATAAAAGACAAAAGTCTTGTTATAACTTATCATGCCAAGCTCTTTTTTATACCAAGTAGCTCCGACTGTTGTCTCCATCTCCATTATAAAATGACGGTCGTGCTTAGCATAACTTAGAGGCTTTAAATTCTCATCTGCGATGTAAAATTCATTGTCGTTTGAGACAAGAGCAAAGTGCTTTTTGCTCTCATCGTAGTCAGCTCCAGTTATTGCATTATCATTTTGCAAATTTAGAGTGAGCGTATCTTTAAGACCTAGCTCTTTTGTGTTTTGGATAGCTCCATTTTTGCTATCCATGTCAAAGTTAAACCCAAAAGCAAGGCTTACTAATGCGACAAAAAATATTAGCTTTTTCATCTTTTACTCCTTACTTTGCTAGGTCTGGAAGCTCAGGGTTCCAGTCAAATCTAAAATCAAGCGAGCTATCCCAGTGGTCTTTCTCCCAGAACCATTTTGAAGGATCAATGCTCATTCTTGGTGGTGTGCTAGATCCTAGATATGGTGGTGGACCAGAAGCTATAAAGGCTTGAACGCAGTTTGCAAGGATGATCACGATAAAGACTAAATTTGCAAATTTGCCAAGTGGCAAGTAGCTTAGAAAGTCGCCATATTCGCCATTTGAGCTTTTTTGCATTATAAGGCCCAAATTTTTGCTAAACAAAAATATAAGAGCCAAAAATATGATCACACAAAAATCAACAACCATAACCCAAAACTGAGTGTGGGCACCTAAAATTTCAAGGCCAAAACCTTGTTTGATGTCAAGATAGCCGCCAAATGTTCCATCTAGGCTGTAGTGTATAAAGCCGTTAAATATGCCCCAGCAGGCCATTAGTAAAAGTGCTGCTAGATAGCCAGGCTTTAGTCCGTACCTGATGATGAAAAGCGCTATTAGGCTAATAGCTATCATCGTGATCCTCTCGGCCCAGCACATTACGCAAGGGTTATCACCTAGTCCAAAGCCAAGCACCAAACAGGCGATACCAACTGGAAGTGCCACAAGAGCAGTGATGGCCAGTGACATAAGGTTGAAAAAGCCTTGTTCGTTTGCTGGGATTTCGTTTTGTTTTGTTTGCATCTTGCCCTCCTAAAAGTTGCCTATTGGCAAGACTACCCATAAATTTACGTAAAATTCTAGTGCAACTAGTATTACGCACCCCAAAGCCATACAGGACGTTGCTATTTTCTTCATTTGTGGCTTTATGTATAAGATAAGCCCACTAATCAGAAATAGCGTCAAAATTAGAAATTCCATTTTGAGCTCCCAATTTGTAAATTTTCAACTACAAGCATGCTTATCTGAGAAAAATGATATAACTATATTTATTAAATTTAGTTTAAAAAATATATTTTTATAGCTAAGTTTTACTTTATAAAATAAAATTTTGTAAATAAAAATATATTTATATAAAAATATTTTATATAATTAAGTTATATTTAATTAAATTAATATTAGTTTTTATAAAATTATTTTTATTAGCTAGCTTATAAATTCAAATTAGCTTAAAGAATAGTTATGTAATATTTTTGCAAAAGGTAAAAAGGGGTATTAATGGAAAATATATTTTTAGAATCATACGATGTTTTTAAGGTATGTAAATCCCCAAGCAAATTAAAAATTTATGATGAATTTTTACAAAACAACAAAAGGTACTCTATAACGCGTTGCTACTACGTCATCGTGGTGGACAATACCTTTTTAACCTACTCGCATCTCATGGTCTATGAGCAGCTACTCTATCTTTTGTACTCGCAAAATAAACTAAAAAATGGCGACTTTTCGCTCACCCTTAAAAAAGCAGAGCTTGCTAAGAAATTTAAAACAGATATCACCAAAAGTGCCACAGATACGATAAAGTGCTTTTATGAGATGCAGGACGTGAAAATTTCGATCTTTGTTAAGGACAAGATCGAAAAGCAGATGAATATAATCGAATTTATAGACGCAGAGCAAACCGACAAATATGGCGAGCTACAAGATGAGATAAATGTTAGGCTAAATCCAGAATTTGTAAAGCTTTACCGATGTATCTATCTTGATAAGATCGAGTATTTAAACAGCTTTGATATAGAGCAAGGTAGCTTTATAAGATACTTCATGCAGCACGAGCTAGATGGTGGCGTAAAAAGCTCAGCTATCATCGATAAAATGGGCGTTTTAAACTATTTGCCTTTTGCTTATAAAAAGCGTTTCGAGCAAGAGGTGGCAAATGTTAGCTTTTATTATAAAAATGAAAAATACGAGATAAAAGATGGCTTTGTAGTAGTCACAAATCACGAAAATAGAGTGATGGATAATCAAAATGCTTCTATTGAGCTCTTTGGTCTTATCTACGAGCAGATCACCAAAAACTGCACTAAAAACATCGTGTTAAATGACGCAAATTTGCAAAATTATTATGCTAGATTTGGCAAATTTGAGTCAAATCAAACTATCTTTAAAATTTTTAGCAACATGGAGCTCATGCTAAATCACTCAATGCAAAAGGAAAATACCAAAATTTCTTTCTTCTCTCACTTTTTTGAAAGCATAGTCTGTAAAAGAGATACGGAGCTTAAAATTTTGATCGAGCTAAATCAAAAAGGCTTTGAGTATATCATCTCACGAAGTGCAAATTTGGACTTTTATAACGTGGAGTCGGCTGACTACGGACTTACTTCATATCCAGCTAGCTCTTGTGCTGTGGGTGGAAATTTCTAAATTTAGTTGATTTTATCTTTTAGTTTAGCAATAATTTCGTCAAGCTTGCCGCCATCTTGAGCGTTTTTTAGGCACTCATTTATCTCGGTCATCTTTTTGGTAAATTCGTTTTTTATAATGCCTACCACAAAGTCCTCGCTGTTAGTCTCGTCCAAGATAGGATACATGTCTCGCCAGATATCTTTGATCCACCAGCCGCATTTTGATATGCAAGGAAACTCTTTAAGCTCGCCAAGCTTTAGGCTCATCATAACTTCATCAGAGTGCTTGATATCGTCTGTGACAAAGTCTTTATGTATGCTATCAAAGCTTGTAAACATGCGGTAACCAAGGCTTGATACGTTGTTTTCAGAGCAAATTCTAAACTGAAAAACATTATCTTCATAGTCTAAATTCGATATGCAAATTTGATGTTTTTGGGTGAAATTTGGAAATGAGTTAAACCTTTTATCATCTATGTCAAGCTGCCACTTTGAGCCACTATCGCTAGTTAAAAACTCTTTAAAGCTTAGTTGTACAAATTCTTTATAGCTCATCTCATCAGCTGTGAAAAAGTCATAGTTGCTACTGTTTTTTTCTTTAAAATCTTTAAATTTCATTTCATTTCCGATCAAAAAAGTGTAACTATTTTACTACTTTTAACAATAAAGCTTATTAAATTTTACGAAATTTATAAGATTTTTTATCCGCGAGTCATTTTGATTTTATAAATTTGAGTTGTGTAGCAAATTTTTTCAAAAACAAATCAAATTTCATCCGTGATTATCTCTATATTTTTAGAGATTTTAGTCTGAATATAGCCAGCAAATTTAATTCATAACTCCTAAAAATTTGTTACAAAATTTGGCCTATTTTTCCTTTTAGAAATTCCAAAATTTCTTGCGCTTTTTCATTTAGTGACTCTTTTGGGATATATAAGAATGAGCCTTCTTTTAAGATCAAAGCTACAAAATCATCCGTTTCACAAGTGCTAAGAAACGCGCCAAACGAAAAATGAACCGTGCTATTTTTTGTGACAAACAAGACCTCGTCATCATGTATAACGATCTCCTGTTCGCGCTCAACATCGATGTTTGAGTAAATGGCTCTAGTAAATAAAATTGGTTTAATAATAGCCGCATAAATATAGAGCAAGACTATGCCGACACAAAGAGCAATGGCTAAATTTCTTGCCAAAGTAGAGACATCGTCCATATCAGAATATACTATTAACTCGTGCCCAGTAACGTCAAAAAGCGCGACCATGGCTACTCCGCATAGCGCAGCAAATGGCAGCTCGATCGCCCTCATTAAAAATACAATTTTATTCTTTTTATAGACGGTGCGTGAGACTTCGCGTAGTAGCTTTTTAAATTTAGCATCGTTTTTTATACTAAATTTTGCTCTAAATTTTTCATTTTGCATATTATTTCTTTAAATTTTGTCTAAATTTCATCCGTGATGATCTCTATCTTGCCTGCATCAACCAAACTGCCATCTATAATGATCTCCTCTATCTTGCCAGCTCTTATGGCGCCGCTTTTTGGATTTTTCACGCTTTTTATGCTGCTTTTGGTGCTCACATCGAGGCTTGAATACTCAAAAGCAAGGCTTGTGTCCATAAAAATGCAATCTTTTACAACCAAATTTTCCACGTAGCAAAGCGCTTGCAAGCTCTTTATCGTGCAGTTTATGAGTGTCACATTTTTCGCGTTCCAAGCTAGGTATTCGCCTGAGATGAGGCAGTTTTGCGCGAGCACGTTTTCGCAGTTCCAAAAGGCGTCTTTTGAGATGAGTTTTGAGTTTGTGATGCGAAGGTTTTTGCAGCCATCAAAGCAGTAGTTGCCGTCTAAATTTAGCCCATCAACCTCTAAATTTTCGCTGCTTGCTCCAAAATAATCCCCTTTTGCAAAGACGTTTTTTATCTTTACATCCACGCACCCCCAAAGTGTCTCGGTGGCGTCTGAGAAATTTACATTTTCTAGTAAAATTTGCGAGCTTTTTCTAAAGCTTTTTGGTGCATTTATGAGCACGTCTTTGAAGCTTAAATTTTTACTGTACCACATGCCAGCCCTTGCTAGAGGCTCGAGATAGCCGCCATTTAGCGTGATGTCGCTTGCATACCAGAGCGGGTACTTGTAGGCAAAAACGCACTCATTTAGCTTTAAATTTGAGCTGTGCTTTAGTGGTGACTCACCATCTTCAAAGATGCAGTTAGTAAAATTTATCCCCTTTGCCCCAAACATCGCGCGTTCTCCTGTGAAAGTTTCGACATTTCTCTCTTGCATTTTTGTCCTTTATTAAATTTCTCTCAAAATTATACTAGTTTTACTGCAAAGTGCCATTAAATTTACTTTAAAGACGCAAAGCGTTATAATCGCCCAAAAAAAGGAGCAAAAATGGGTTTAAAAGCAGACTCTTGGATAAGGAAAATGTCGGTTGAAAAGAAGATGATCGTGCCATTTGCCGAGGAGCAAGTGGGGCGTGGCGTCGTTAGCTACGGCGTTTCTAGCTATGGCTATGATATCCGCGTGGGCGATGAGTTTAAAATTTTCACAAACATCGGCGGAACCGTCGTTGATCCAAAGAATTTTGATGAGAAAAATGTGGTTGATTTTAAGGGTGATGTCTGCATAGTGCCGCCAAATTCTTTTGCTTTAGCGCGTACGATTGAGTACTTTAACATGCCTGATAACGTGCTGGCGATCTGTCTTGGTAAGAGCACATACGCAAGGTGCGGTATCATCGTAAATGTGACGCCTTTTGAGCCGGGATTTAAGGGGCATATCACGATAGAGATCTCAAACACGACGCCACTGCCTGCGAAGATCTACGCAAATGAGGGTATCGCACAGGTGCTATTTATCGAGGGTGATGAGCCTTGCGAGGTGACTTATGCTGATAAAAACGGCAAATACCAAGCCCAAGAAGGCATCACGCTGCCTAGAATTTTAAAATAAATTTTATGCCTTTGCGACCTTGCAAAGGCTAAATTTATCGCCCACTTTTTATAAAAACCCTAAACAATAACGAAATTTTGACGAAATAGAAGCTAGAAAGAGCGAAGCTTTGATAAATAAATTTTAAATTTGGCACAGCTTTTGCTTAAAAATTTATAAAAATTAACTCTAATTAGCCATTTATAAATCAAAAATGACTAGCAAAAAGGCGCAAAATGTTTAACAACAAATCGATATTGATCACCGGCGGAACAGGAAGTTTTGGTAAAAAGTACACTGAAATTTTGTTAAAAAAATATAAGCCAAAAAGGCTAGTTATCTACTCACGCGATGAGCTAAAGCAATACGAAATGGCTCAAGTCTTTAAAGACAAGGCTATGCGTTTTTTTATCGGCGATGTGAGGGACTATAAGCGCTTAAGAACTGCGATGAACGGCATAGACTACGTCATCCACGCAGCTGCGATGAAACACGTACCAATCGCAGAATACAATCCAATGGAGTGCATCAAAACAAACATAGATGGCGCTCAAAACGTCATCGACGCCTCTTTGGAGTGTGGCGTTAGTAAGGTCATCGCACTCTCAACTGACAAAGCATGCAACCCTGTAAATTTATATGGAGCTACAAAGCTAGCGAGCGATAAACTATTTGTTGCTGCAAATAACATCGTTGGAGACAAAAAGACAAGATTTAGTGTCGTAAGATATGGAAATGTCGTTGGTTCTCGCGGATCAGTCGTGCCGCTTTTTAAAAAGCTGATCGCACAAGGAGAAAAAGAGCTTCCTATCACGCATGAGAAGATGACTAGGTTTTGGATCACGCTTGAACAAGGCGTAAATTTCGTCCTTAAAAACTTTGAGAGGATGAAAGGCGGCGAAATTTTCATACCAAAGATCCCATCAATGACGATGGTCGATCTCGCAAAAGCCCTTGCACCAGACCTTGGCATCAAGATCATAGGCATCCGCCCAGGCGAGAAGATGCATGAGATGATGATCTCAAGAGACGACGCGCATCTTACATACGAATTTGATGATTACTACGTTATTAGTCCGTCTATCCAGTTTTTAACAGCGCAAGACTTCTCGACAAATGCTCTTCATCAAAAGGGCAAACTAGTGAGCGAGGACTTTGAATATAGCTCAAATACAAATAAAATTTGGCTTGATAGGGTAGGCCTTCTTGAGATGATAGGAGATGCTAAATGATACCTTACAGCCGTCAGCAGATCACAGAAGAAGATATCAAAGTAGTAGCAGATGCGCTAAGAGACGACATCTTAACAGGTGGCCAAAAGGTCAGTAAATTTGAAGATGAGCTGGCAAAGTATGTTGGCGTAAAGCACGTGATCGCTATGAACTCAGCCACTTCGGCCCTTCACGTAGCCTATCTTTGCCTAGGTGTGAAGGAGGGCGATGAAGTGATCACGACGCCCATCACCTTTGCAGCCACTGCAAATGCGGCTTTGATGGCAGGAGCGCAGGTCAAATTTTGCGACGTAAAAGCAAATGGCAACATCGATGAAGAGAAAATTCCAGCTCTAATCACGCCAAAAACAAAGGTGATAACCGCGGTTGATTACGGTGGTAATCCAGTGGAGCTAGATAAGATCATAAATTTAGCCAAAAAACACGGCATAAAGGTGATAGACGACGCCTCTCACGCCCTTGGTAGCGTGCAAAACGGCGTAAAAGTGGGCGTTAAGGCTGATATTAGCATATTTAGCTTTCATCCAGTAAAGCCTATCACCACGCTTGAGGGCGGTGCGCTTGCTACAAACGACGATGAGCTAGCAAGGCTAGCAAGGCTATATAGAAGCCACGGCATCGCTAAAACAAAGCTTTGGGATAGCGACATGAGCCTGCTTGGATATAACTACAGGATAACAGACGTGGCCTGCGCTTTGGGGCTTAGCCAGCTAAAAAGGCTGGATGATTTCATTGCCAAAAGAAATAAGATAGCTAAATTTTATGATGAGAAATTTAGCGGGTGTGAATATTTTAAAACTATAAAAATCCCAGCAAATACAACTAGCTCAAGGCACCTATATCCAGTGCTTTTGGATGAGAAATTTTGGGATAAAAAAGAGCAAATTTTTGAAGCACTCTTGCAAAAGGGCGTTGGCGTGCAGGTGCACTACAAGCCAACATATAAATTTAGCTTTTATAAAGCACTACTTGGTGAAATTTCACTGCCAAATGCGGAGAAATTTTATAGCGCTGAGCTTAGCATCCCTTGCCATCACGGCATGAGCGCGGATGATGCTAAATTTGTCGCAAGCACGCTTTTTGATGTGCTAAAAAGCTTTAGCGAGTAAAAATGATCTGCATCATACCAGCAAGAGGCGGCAGTAAGAGAATACCTGGCAAAAACATAAAAGACTTTTTAGGCAAGCCTTTAATCGCATATAGCATTGAGACTGCGCTAAATTCTAAAGTTTTTAGCGAAGTGATCGTAAGCACCGATGACGAAATGATCGCAAATGTGGCTAGAGAATTTGGAGCTAACGTGCCATTTTTTAGAGATGCGAGTCTAAGCGATGACTACGCGACAAGCACTGACGTGATAAAAGATGCGATAGGGCGCGTAAATTCTAGCTTTAGTGATGTCTGCTGCCTTTATGCTACAGCACCACTCATAACGGCTGAAATTTTAAAAGAGGCCGCAGGGGAGTTTAAAAAGCAGGAGTGTAAATTTTTATTTTCAGCGACTGCGTTTGATTTTCCTATACAAAGGGCGATAAAACTTGATGAAAACGCTAGAGTTAGCATGTTTTATCCGCAGTTTGAAAAGACGCGCTCACAAGATCTTGAGCCTGCATTTCATGACGCTGGGGCATTTTATTTTGGCAAAAAAGAGGCTTGGCTGGAGTGCAGTGCTTTGTTTGCGCCACACTCAAAGGCATATTTATTGCCAAGAAATTTAGTCTGCGACATCGACACGCTAGAGGATTTTGAGTTTGCTAAGAAGCTTTATTTGATAAATAATGGAAAGATCTGATTGAAAGAATTTAAAGGACTTCCCCTGCTAAAAACGCTCGTGCGCGCTGATAGTAGCAGCAAGATAGGGCATGGGCACATCAGGCGAGACCTTTTGCTTGCTAAAAAATTTAGCAACATCTCATTTGCGTCTTTGAGGTTAGAAGGTGACATTTTTGATGAGATAAACTACCCTAAATTTAGCTTAACAAGTGGCGAGATAGATGAGCTTTGCAAACTTATAAAAGATAATAAATTTGAACTTCTCATCATCGATCACTACGGCTTTAGCTTTGAAGACGAAAAAGCTATAAAAGAAAAAACTGGCATTAAAATTTTATCATTTGACGACACTTACGAGAAACATTGTTCAGACTATATTTTAAATGTAAATTTGTATGCGAAAAAGGCAAGATATGAGGGGCTTGTAGAAAAAGGCTGTGAGGTATTTTGCGGAAGTGAGTTTTTGCTAGTTAGAGATGAGTTTTATGAAGAAGCGCAGGTAAAAAGGGAGAAAATTTACGACTACGCTATCATTCTTGGAGGCACTGATATCTCAGGACTAAGTGCTAAAATTTCAGAAAAACTGCTTCTTAAAAAGCTAAAAACAGCCGTCATAACAACTAGCGGAAATAAAAACTTAAGCGTTCTAAAAGAGATATCTAGTAAAAACGAAAATTTTAGCCTTTTTGTAGATAGTAAAAATGTAGCAAAGCTCATGAACGAAGCCAAAATGCTCATCATAACAGCAAGCTCGCTTGTAAATGAAGCTTATGTTTTAGGAGCTAAATTTAAAGCCATTTGCGTAGCTGATAATCAAAAAGAGATCTTTGCTTGGCTAAAAGAAAATGGATATGAAGCTTATTGGGGAGATGAAATTTGCTTGAGCTTATAAATTTTACATCGCTTAGTGGCGAGCAAAAACTGATGGTCTTAAAGTGGCGAAACGACGAGCGTATAGCCAAATTTATGAAAAATAAAAGCGTTGGCAAAGAGGAGCATTTTGCTTTTTTAGAGAGATTAAAGAGCATTCAAGATAAGATCTATTTTTTAGTAAAAGATGAGGGTGAATTTATCGGAGTGGTGAGCTTCGTTGATATAACGAAAGAGAGTTGCGAATTTGGCGTTTATAAAAACCCAGAGCTAAAAGGAGTGGGCAAAAAGCTGCTTGATCTCATAAAAGACTATGCGTTTTTTACATTAAAAGTTGGCTCGCTAAAGGCAAAAGCTTATAATAACAATGAAAAAGCGCTCGCACTTTATGAAAATTTTGGCTTTAAAATTTACGCAAAAGATGATGAGTTTAGCTATCTTGAGCTTAAAAATGAAACGGACTAGCGGATGAAAATAGGAAATTTTGATACAGACAAAAAGGTCTTTATAATAGCAGAGCTCTCTGCTAATCACAGCGGTAGCCTAAAAACGGCGGTAGATACGATAAAGGCGGCTAAGCGCGCTGGGGCGGACGCGATAAAGCTTCAGACGTATACGCCTGATAGCTTGACTCTAAATTCGCACCTAGACGACTTTGTTATAAAGGGCGGACTTTGGGATGGTAGAAATTTTTACAAGCTTTACCAAGAGGCATTAACGCCAAAAGAGTGGCACGCCGAGCTTTTTAAAGTGGCAAAAGAGGAGGGGCTTGTTTGCTTTTCAAGTCCATTTTGCAAGGATGATGCCAACTTTTTAGAGCAGTTTAATCCGCCAGCTTATAAGATCGCAAGCTTTGAAGTGACGGACTATGATTTTGTAGAGTTTGTAGCCAAAAAAGGTAGGCCCATCATCATCTCAACTGGTATAGCCTATGAAGAAGAGATAAGAGAGGTGGTACAAATTTGCAAAAATGCAGGCAATAGCGACATCGCCCTTTTGAAATGCACTTCAAGTTACCCAGCGCCGCTAAATGGTATGAATTTGCAAACTATTGCTGATATGAGAGAGAAATTTGGCGTTGAGGTCGGCTTTTCAGATCACACTCTAGGTGTGACAGCTCCAGTAGTGGCGGTTAGTTTGGGCGCTAGGATAGTTGAAAAACATTTTATACTTGATAAAAGCGTAAAGAGCGTTGATAGCGCATTTAGCCTTGATGAGAGAGAATTTGCTCTTATGACAAAGTGCGTTAGAGAGGCTGAGGAGCTTTTGGGCAAAATAAACTACGAGCTAGATGAAAAAGCGGTTTTAAACAGGAGATTTTCACGCTCACTCTATGCAAGTGCGGATATAAAAAAAGGTGAAATTTTTAACGAGCAAAATATAAGGAGCGTGCGCCCAGGATATGGCCTGCATCCTAAATTTCTAAAAGAGCTAATTGGCAAAAAAGCAAAAAGAGATATAAAATTTAGTGAGAGATTAACAAAAGAGGATCTATAAGGAGGAAAAATGGCTATTAAATTTCATGATGGTGTTGTCGCACCACAAGAAAAAAGTGAAGAAAGAGCAAAAGAATACGCCCAAACTGTCAATAAAATAGAAAATGTTGTTTTTAGAAATAACCTAAATGCGCTATTTTCTCAAGATGAGATTTTGGCTACTAGGCTTTTTTCTTTGGGGGAGCAAAAAAACTATGAAGTATTTATCGGCAAAGATCCGATTGATATAAACATAATAGACAAAAAAACTCTATCTTATGTTTATGAAAAGCCAGCTTCCGATATACAAAATATGCTTGAAGGGCTTGGCTCTCAGTGTAAGCGCTATCCAGTGATGTTTTTCTATGGGCTAGGCAACGGAGTGTTTTACAAAGCTTTGCTTTATAACCAAACTCACCAGCATATTATTGTCGTCGAGCCAGATCTTGAGATACTTTACATCACATTAAATTTAGTCGATCTATCAAAAGAGTTGCTTAGCGAAAGGCTTATCATATTTTATTCAGAGCTTACAACCTATTCGCAAATTTATCAGCTCATGATAGGTCAAGTTTATTCAGTCTACGCTAAGACATATAACTTTAATATTCACACACCTTTTTATGATAAATTTGCAGATGACTACAATAGAATTAATCAATTTTTTGTAAGAGCTATTTCGCAGGTTGTTACGTCACATGGAAATAGCGTAGATGACCTACTTCAAGGTGTGAGAAATAATACCGAAAACCTGCCTCAACTTATAAAGGGCTATGTCTACCAAGACCTTATAAAAAAACGAAAAGGTCTTATGGATACGGCTGTTATAGTAGCTACTGGCCCAAGTCTTGATAAACAGCTTGATACGCTTAAGAAATTTGCCCCTTATGTTACTGTTATCAGCCTAGATGCCTCTTTGCCGATACTTGCAAAGCACGGCATAAAGCCAGACTATGTTACGTCTATAGAAAGAGTTATAGAAACATCGAGCTTTTTTAAAAAGAGAAATGGAAATTTAGATAAAGATGCATACTTTATCGTAGCATCGCTAACACATCCTCAAAGTGTAAAAAATATTTTGCCAAGACGCCTAGTTCTTACATTTCGCCCACAGGCTGAACGCGCTATGGGTTTAAACAAACACGGCTATCTTGGCATAGGACTTAGCACGGCAAATCAGGCCTATCAACTAGCCTATACGCTAGGTCATAAAAATATAGTCTTGATAGGTCAAGACCTAGCTTTTGCACCAGATGGCAAAAGCCATGCAACAGGACATGCGTTTGCCCAGGCAGATGAAAATTTATACACTACAGCTTACGGCGGAATAGGCGAGGTTAGGACGACTTATGTTTGGGATAAATTTAAAAACCAATATGAATCAGACATCGAGTCAACAAACAAAAAGGGTATAAAAAACTATAACTGCACAGAAGGCGGAGCTATGATCAAAGGTGCCATTGAAAAGCCTTTTGTTCAAGTCATGGAGGAGCTCACTCGTGGCAAAGAGATAAAAAATTTACCTCACATTAGTTTGCCTAGCCAAAAGACTGTGAAAAAAGAGCTTTTACAAGCCTATAAATTTATACAAACTAAGATCAAATTTGAAGAAGAGATAAAACAAAAGCTTGAAGAGGTCTTTTTAGAAATCACTCCAGATATAGACAAAATGATAGAGATAAGAGATAGAGGCGAGCTTAGCGAGAAGCATTTCAAGAAACTATTATCTATAACTAAAAAGATAGACAAGATCAAAAATTTCGTAGGAAGACAACAATATAGACGATATATCGAATACATCTTGTCTATCTCTGTATATTACCAAGAGCTTGAGCTGGCTAAAATTTCAGTTGAGTCTAGCGATACGGCTATGCAAAAGGTAAATAAACTAGCAGAGTGGGTTGAGATGCATAAGTATTGGATATTTTCTCTAGCTGGTGGTTTGGACGCTGAGATACAAACTACAAAGAAAGCTAGTAAAAATTTACTTAAAGAAGTTAAAAAGCTTGGCTTGATATAGGCTGGGCTTTTAGTCATCCATTAAACCTAGTCCAAATAATTTTATAAAAAACCTTTAAAGTTTTCTATCTTTGAAGGCTTTTATTCAAAATACTATTTTACATATTGATTTTATTGCTTATAAATTTAAAAAGCCCCAAAGCTAGGCTTTGAGGCTTGGGGGTTTGCGTATTGTAAAAGCATTAACACATTAAGGCTTTGCTACTGCTACAAAGCCCTATTTAAAACTTCACTCAGCTCCTACTATTGTAGTAACTTCATTACGTTTTGCTGAACGCTGTTTGCTTGACTCATAGCATAAGCACCTGATTGAGCTAGGATGTTATGTTTTGAGAAGTTAGCAGACTCGCTAGCAAAGTCAACATCTCTGATTTGTGATTCTGCTGATTTTACGTTAACTTGAGTTACAGTTATGTTGTTAACTGTAGCTTGAAGTTGGTTTTGAACTGAACCAAGGTCTGAACGAATTTGGTCAAGTGTTTTTTGAGCTGACTCAGCGATACTCATAACAGCCATCGCACCGCGAAGTGTCATAACACCTGCAGATTGATTTGATGTCATAGCACCACTATTGTTCATTCTAGTAAAGCCCATAGCAGCAGCTAGAGTTTTATCTATCTGACCTTTGATCTCACGTAGTGAGACAGATGCTTGAGCGCCACCGTTACTACCAGTTTTAGTAGCACTAAAAGCCACTGATAATTTACTGCCGATGTTGCCAGTATCCATCTTAATGTCACGTCCATCAAGTTTTACTAGGTTTAATCTTCCGATAAACATAGTAGATAGTGCTGTTCCAAATGATATCGCATCTTTACCTTTGGCAGCATAACCAAAGATAGCAGACATATTGTTTGCAGCTGTTGCTGCATCTGCTTTTGATTTAGCTTGTATAGCGCGACCATCTACTGATGTAAGCACTAGCTTGCCTTTGTCAAGTGAAGCTGTTACGCCAGTTTGGTCTTTAACAGCATTGATAGCGTTTATAAGTGCGCCATTTTCGTCATTTGCTTTAATGCTAATGTCGCCTATTTTAACGCCATTTATCTCTAAATCTTTCATCTCGCCAGCAGCGATAGCTTTGTTTCCTACCCAAGTAACATCATAAGTAGCACGAACGCCAGTTTCTTTTGCAACTTTGTTGATGTTCTCTGCTAGAGCGCCTACACCTTTACCAAGACCAAACGAGAGAGTAGCAGCTTGAGCTTTTACGTTATTTACACCATCTACGTTAAGGAATGTGATACTAACTGCACCAGCTCCACCAACTGTTAGAAGTTTTGAACTCTCAAAACGTGTAAGACCGATCTTGTCAGATGTAGTCGCACCAATACTTGCTTTAACAGTTTGGTTTGAGTAAGCACCTATTTGGAATTCTTTGTTAGAGAATGTTCCGTTTAGTAGTTGCTGACCGTTAAATGAAGTAGTGTTACCGATATTGTCAAGCTCTTCCATTAGACGAACGATATCAGCTTGCAACGCTTGGCGTGATTGAGTTGTTTGGCCGTCTTGAGCTGATTGAGTAGCTTTAGCTTTGATAGTGTCAAGAACTTTTAACTGCTCGTCCATAGCTTTGTCGGCAACTTGAATGATACCAATAGCATCATTACCATTTGCAATAGCTTGACCTAGAGCTGAAGCTTGGCTTCTTAAGCTATCTGCGATAGATAGACCTGAAGCGTCATCTGCAGCTGTTTGGATACGAAGACCTGAGCTAAGTTTACCAAGTGACTTAGATAGGTCAGTGTTGTTGCTAACTGCGTTAGCGTGTGTGTTAAGTGCGTTTACGTTTGTGTTAATACGAAAACTCATTGTAAATCCTTTTAATTTTTTAGTTACGACTTCGTGTCGCACAAAAACTATATCGCTTGATTTTTAAAAAAGTTTATAGATGAAGTAAAAAATTTATATCATAAAAACATTTGATGTAAAATTTCCTTTAGCTCTTCAACCTGTTCGCCATTTAGCTCGCCAACTTTTGAAACAAATCTATCAACACTTACACATCTTATCTGATCGCAAAGTATTTTTGCCTCTTTATCAAGCAGCTTGAAATTTACTCTATAAGGCGCATCAAAGCCTTTGCTGGTAATGGGTGCAATTAACCTATTTTGTAGATAGTCAAGCTGGGGTGGTGAAATGATAACGCATGGCCTAGTTTTTTGTATCTTAGCTCCAATCGTTGGATCAAGGCTTATAAACCAAATTTCATACCTACTCATTACCATTGCCACTCTTTATCACTTACGTCGATAGCTTCAAACTCACTATCTATCTTTTCACCTTGTGCTAGTTTTCTAAGCTCTAAAGTATCCCACTTGTCTATATCGCTTTGTTTTACTGGTCTTAAAAAAATGCCATCTTTTAAAATTTCAAGAGAAATTTTTTTAAATCCAAACTGCTCTATAACAGCCTTTGGAAGCCTTATGCCTTGAGAATTTCCTATTTGGATTAAATTTGTTATCATGCAGTTGCTCCTTTTGTGTAATCATATTGTAATTACATTTAAAAGCACTTAAAGAGATTTTATGGTTTCAATCGATTTTATTTCTGCTACAATTACGCCAAAAAAATCAAAGGCTATATATAATGAAAAGCTTAATCATCGTGGAATCGCCCGCAAAAGCAAAGACTATCAAAAATTTCTTAGACAAAAGCTACAACGTCATCGCCTCAAAAGGCCACATCAGAGACCTGCCAAAAACGAGCTTTGGCATCAAGATAGAGGACGATAAATTTACCCCAGAGTATCGCATCAGCAGCGATCACTCTGCCATCGTAAAAGAGATAAAAGAGCTTGCTAAGGGTGCAGATGAAATTTACCTCGCGACCGATGAGGATAGAGAGGGTGAGGCGATCGCGTTTCACATCGCAAATGCTATCGGCAAAGAGCCAACCAGCCTGCCTCGCATCGTCTTTCACGAGATCACCAAAAGTGCCATACAAAACGCTCTAAAAAGCCCAAGACACGTCGATATGAACAGCGTCAATGCCCAGCAAACAAGGCGCTTGCTTGACCGCATCGTTGGCTACAAGCTAAGCCCACTTTTAAATTTAAAGATACAAAAAGGCTTAAGCGCTGGCCGTGTGCAAAGTGCGGCGCTAAAGATAATAGTCGATCGTGAGCGTGAAATTCAGGCATTTAAACCAGTTGAATACTACACCATTGACACCGTTTTTAAAAAAGATCTAGACGCTGAGCTAGTTAAATTTGAAAACCAAAAGATCGAAAAGCTCACTATCCAAAATCCAGACCGCGCAAAATACATCATTGAAAATTTACAAAATGAGAAATTTAGCGTCCGTGAGATCGAGAGCAAGGATAGAAAGATCCAGCCAAGCCCGCCATTTATGACTTCAACCCTTCAGCAAAGTGCGAGCAACCGCCTTGGTTTTAGCCCTAAAAAGACGATGATGATCGCGCAAAGCCTCTATGAGGGCGTGCAAACAAACGAGGGCTTCATGGGTGCGATCACTTATATGAGAACGGACAGCTTAAACTTAGCCAAAGAGGCCGTCGCAGCCGCTAGAGAGCACATCCTGCAAAACTACGGCAAAGAGTACTTGCCAACCAAAGCGATAAGCTACACGACAAGCTCAAAAGGCGCGCAAGAAGCCCACGAAGCGATCCGCCCTACAAATTTAAACTTCACACCGCAAATCGCCGCTAAATTTCTAGAAAAAGATGCGCTAAAACTCTACACGCTCATCTACAATAGATTTTTAGCCTGCCAAATGAGCGCATGTGTGAGCCAAACGCAAAATGTCTATGTTACAAGCGAAAAAGGCGAGTTTAAGATAAGTGGCAGAAAGGTGCTATTTGACGGCTTTTACAAGGTTTATGGCGAGCTTGATAAGGATAAAATTTTGCCAAATTTAAAAAAGGGCGACGAGATGAGTTTGCAAAGCATAAAAAGCACGCAAAACTTCACTGAGCCACCAGCTAGGTACTCTGAAGCTGGCCTTGTTAAAAAGCTAGAAAGCCTTGGCATCGGCCGCCCAAGCACATACGCACCGACCATCTCGCTGCTAACATCAAGAGACTACGTGAGGATCGAGAAAAAGCAGCTCATACCAAACGAGATCGCATTTAGCATGATAGGCGTTTTGGAGGAGCACTTTAGCAACATCGTCGATAGCGAATTTACCTCACATCTTGAAGAAAAGCTCGATGAGATCGCACTTAATAAGGCTGACTGGCAAAAGGTGCTAAGCGACTTTTACTATCCATTTATGGAAAAAATCAGTGCTGGCAAAACTGGCATAAAAAGCCTAAAAACAGCCACTCCGATCGGCGAGAAGTGCCCAGAGTGCGGAAGCGAGCTAGTGCTTAGAAAGGGCAGATACGGCGAGTTTATCGCTTGCTCAAATTTCCCAAAATGCAAATACTCAAGAAACGTCGCAAAAGATAATGAAAAGAGCGCAGAAACTGGCACCACAACGGCAGCCAAGCCAAAACGCGAGCTTAAAAAGCTTGACGTACCATGTCCAAAATGTGGCGGTGAGATCGTCGAGAGATTTAGCAGGCGTGGTAAATTTTATGGATGTGCCAACTATCCAAAATGCGACTTCATCTCAAACTACGAGCCAGTCGCGCAAAAATGTGACGAGTGCGGCGGCGATATGATCAAAAAAGAGCTTAAAAAAGGTACATTTATAGAGTGCACAAAGTGCAAGAAAAAGACACTTATCTCTGAAAACTAAAAACCTCTGGCCAAATTTGAGCTTTTGAGCCTAAATTTGGCTTTTATAAATTTGGACTTTAAATGCCTGAAACTATCACACAAGTTAGCCAGTATAAATGGCAAAAGAGCCTTGTGATAAACTGCACGCAGCTAGGGGACAGCTTCACGCCGCAGTATAAAACCGCCAGGCAAAAAAGAGCTGTGCTTGATGAGTGGTGCGACTTTTTAAGAAGCGAGCAAGAGGCATTTGATGAGCTTAGCTTTTGCACCAAAATGCCTCAAGAGCTCTTTGACGCAGTGTGCTGCCAAAGAAATTTAAAAAGCCTTCACATCAAATGGGGCTCGTATGAGAGCCTTGACGCGCTGGCAAATCTTTCTAGTCTAAAGAGCCTTTTTGTAGGCTCTGGTGCTAGCGTAAAAAGCATAGCTCCGATCGCGATACTTACTGGACTTGAAAGCCTAGCCGTGGAGAATTTTCAAAAGATAAGCGACTACTCTGAGTTTTCAAATTTACAAAATTTAAAGAGCTTAGAGATCAGTGGCGACGGACTTTCTCCTAAATTTATCCACATAGAAAGCCTAGAGTTTTTACGCCAGATGCCTGAGCTAACCAGCCTTGTGATATTAACGGCTAGGCTAAAAAGCAAGGACTACTCGCCCATCTTATCTCTAAAATCCCTCACTCACCTTAGCTTGCCGCCACAACATGCACTTTTCGGACTTTTTGACGAGCTTAACGCTTTGCCAAATTTAAAAACAGGGCTTTTAAAAGAAAGGGCGGAAATTTATAAGAAAAGATGATCCTGTAAAATTTAAATTTTTTACATAGTTTTATTTCTAAGAGCAAATTTTAAAACTTTACTCACTTGCCTTAGCAGACCACCGAATTTAGACCTCGTAGTCACTCGCCACTAAATTTAGGGCCGTGATATGCCAACTCTAATTTTAAAATTTACCTATTTTTCGTAAATTCAAGACGATCATACTTAAATTTTAAACCTACCAAAGCTATAATGCTCCCCAAAAAAGGATAAAAAATGAAAACAATTATGCTTTGTGCGATATGCTCCGTCACTCAGGGAAACTGCGCCGAGGACTGCGCTTATTGCACGCAAAGTGCCAAAACTGGCGCTGATATCACGAAATTTAAAGAAAAAAGCGTGCAGCAGGTGGTGGACGAGGCCAAAATGGCTTATAAAAACCACGCTCTTGGCTTTTGCTTAGTCACAAGTGGCGCCAGACTAAATGACAAAAAGACCGACTACATCGCTTCTTTAGCAAGAGCAGTGCATAAAGAAGTGCCAAATTTGATGCTCATCGCATGTAACGGCATGGCGACTTACGAGCAGCTTTGCGAGCTCAAAAATGCTGGCGTTTTTAGCTATAACCACAACCTAGAAACTAGCCGTGAATATTTCCCCAAAATCTGCACAACCCACTCTTGGGACGAGAGATATCAGACAAATTTAGACGCAAAAAGGGCTGGGCTCATGCTTTGCACTGGCGGCATTTACGGCGTTGGCGAGAGCGAGGCTGACAGGGTGAGCTTTAGAGCTAGCTTAAAAGAGCTTGAGCCATTTTCGTCGCCTATAAATTTTTTCATAAAAAGTGACGCCTTGCGACTTGATCTAGCGCCACTTAGTGCGGATAAAGCCCTAAAAATCGTGCGTGAGACCAAAAGTGTACTGCCAGAAACTAGGGTCATGATAGCTGGCGGCAGGGAGAAGATTTTGGGCGAGAGGCAGTATGAGATCTTTGAAAATGGCGCCGATGCGATCGTGATAGGCGACTACCTCACCGCAAAGGGCGAGAAGGCAAGCAAGGATATCGAGGAGCTTACAAAGCGCGGTTTTAGCTTTGCAAGTATCTGCCACTAATGCTTGTAAATTTGCTTTTTGCTGGGCTTGGAGGCTTTATCGGAGCTGGGTGCAGGTTTTTAGCTGGGGAGCTGCTAAAATTTAGCCACTTTCCGCTCGCAACGCTTGGCGTAAATGTGCTTGGTAGCTTTATTATCGGCGTTTTATTTTGTCTAAATTTAAGCCAAAGCGTGAGGGTGTTCTTAGTCGTTGGCATACTTGGCGGCTTTACCACATTTTCAAGCTTTAGCCTTGATAGCGTTAAATTTTTACTAGAAGGCGAACTCGTAAAAGGCTTTTTAAATATATTTTTAAACCTTAGCCTTTGCCTACTCGCAAGCTATCTTGGCATTTTGCTTGGTAAAAATTTATGAATTTAAGTAAAACTGTTTGCAAAATCAAAATTCACTAGAGTTTTTAACTGCATGCAGTGTGAAGCACCATTGCAAGTTACTTTTAACATGCGAGGGATTTTACTCGGACTTCGCCTCGTAACTGCATGCAGACCGTAACTCGAGTCTCCTTGTCTCCCTTTCAAATAAAAAGAAATTTAAAAATTTAATCAAGCAATCTTTGCAAATTTTAAAACTTTCATTCACTCGTAAGAATTGACTACTAAAATTTGGCTTCGCTTACCGCTTAACTCAAATTTTAGAGCCGAAATTACTCGCTCATGAAATTTTAAAATTTGCCTTTATTTATTGACTAGCTTTAAATTTAGAGGCTAAAAGCATTTGAGAAATTTGCTGGAATTTTGCGCATTAATGGCGTTATACGTGCAGTTTGTAAGAAAAGATGTGCTTGACAAAATACGACAAATGTGAGGATATTAATAAACTACTAAGCGAGCAAATTTACTCAGCAAAAACCACTAAATTTCACAAAAAAGCTAAATTTAGCTCCGCCACCAAGCCATCAAAAATTTAGATTAAATTTCTTTAGCGATCTTGCTCATTTTGTTTATCAGCTCTTCGCGCTCGCTTGATTTTAGGTTGCCGTATTGAAGTTTTGTCATCATCTGCATGAAGTCAAACTGCTTAAACATCTGCGCATCGCTTTTTAGCTCTTTTTCAAGCTTTTCGTAGATCTTTTCTGTCTCTTTGTTGGCTTTTTCTAAATTTTGCAAAAAGCTTCCAGTCGCGCTTGCATCAAGGTCGTTTTTTGCCGCCTTGTCGATGGCATTTTTTAAATTTGATAAATTTTCAGAAATTTTCATCTGCACTTCCTTTTGGATTTTAAAATTTAGAGCAAATTTTATTCCTAAATTTCATCCCACCATTTTTTTCTATGTGGATTTTGCGCGGTGAAAACCTCTCCTATCATCGGCGTGGCGAAATTTAACTCAAGCTTCTCCGCCGCATTTATAAATCGCCTAATCGGCTCGTCCCACGCGTGATAAGAAAGATCAAATTTGCCCCAATGCACCGGCACGCCAAGCCTTGCGCCAAGATCTTTTAGCGCTTGCGCCGACTCTTCTGGCCGCATATGCACGTAGGGCCAACCATCGCTGTAAGCGCCATTTTCTATGAAAACTAGATCAAATCCGCCAAATTTCTCATTTATCATCTTAAAATGCTTGCCGTATCCACCATCTCCGCTAAAATAAAAGCTAAAGCCAGCCTCTTTAATCGCCCAGCCGCCCCAAAGCGTGCCGTTTCTTTTAAATTTGCGCCCACTAAAGTGCCTTGAAGGGCAAAAAGTGAAGTTTAAATTTCCTATTTTCTGCTCGCTAAACCAGTCAAATTCGTAAATTTTATCTGCCTTTACTCCCCATTTTACGAGGTGAGCCTTGACGCCAAGTGGCACTAGAAACTTGCAAATTCTATCTTTTAGCTCAAGAATTGTTTTATGGTCAAGATGGTCGTAGTGATCGTGCGAGATGAGGGCGATGTCGATCACCTCTGGGTAGTCGCTAGCGGTGATAGCGTGCTCGTAGGCAAAGGGCTTGCCGCCAAGTGGGAGAGGGAATGCTCGGTGCAAAACTGGGTCTGTGATGATGATTTTGCCATCAAGCTTGCAGATGAGGCTAACGTGCCCAAGCCAGATAAACTCGCCGTTTTTGAGGGCATTTGCGTCAAATTTTAAATTTGGCAAAGGGCGCTTTGGTAGCTTGCCTTTTGGTGGAAAGAGTGCTTGAGGGACGTAATTTAGCATAGATGCTTGCGGATTATTCTTTACCATATCAATTGTTGGCTCTAAATTTACAAAAACTTTGCCATTAAAATTTGACGAAGCCTCTATCAGTTTTTGGCTCTTAACATCTGGCGTGCCGCCAAAAACTGGGGCAAATTTCATAAAAGCAAAAACTGAAGCGATAAACAAAACTATGACTATAAAAATTTCCATCAATAACCCTTTTAAATTTAAAGGTTGGATTATATTTTAGATTTTTAAATTTCAGTTTCATTTAATTAACCCAAGCTTAAAAAACTAATTTTTAAATTTAAACTTAATTAAGATAATTTTACTCTTTTTACTAATTATCCGTTATGAAATATTAATCTTTTTTGATTAATCACACGATAAAAACGCTGTTTAATAGCATATCTTAAACTAATATAAAATAAAAATTTAATTTCAAAAATACAAAATTTGTCAGATAGCTGACGGAATTTAATCGCTAGAAGTTATAGAATTGTTTCAAAAATTTCAGGAAGGAGCGTTTGAGATGTTAAATAAAAATTTAACTATCTCTATTCATGTGATTAACAATCACTCTATCAGTGAGCAGGGCGGTCTTGCCTTGTTTTTTAGGAGGAATTTATGAAAAAACATAAATTTGTGATTGCCGATTCTAAACGCTGCATAGGATGTGCGACCTGTATGGCTGCATGTTTTAAAAGTGCTTATGAACGCGGCAAACTATCACGTGCAAGGCTAAGCGTCTTAAGAGAAGCTAGCGGTGTTATGCCGACTCAGTGCAGACAATGCGACGATGGCCCTTGCGCAAATGTATGCCCAACTGGAGCGTTGCGATTTAACGATAATTGCATCGAGCTTCACGAGGAAATTTGTATAGGTTGCAAGATGTGCACGATCGCTTGCCCTTATGGTGCGATAAGCTCAAGTGCAGAGCTTATGCCTTCAGTAAATTACGCTGTAGAGCCAAAATACTATCTTGAAGTAGAGTCACAATCAGGCGCAAAAAACATCGCAGTAAAATGTGATATGTGCTTTGGCCGTGAAAATGGACCAGCTTGCGTTGATGTATGCCCAACAAGCGCTCTTATAATGGTAGATCCAGAAGAGGGCAAACATAAGCTTGGCAAGAGGATAGACTACGATGCAGCGAATAAATTTGCTACTAAAATTTTAAACGGACAAGGAGCATAAGATGACTACGGTTTATATGCTATTTCTTGTAAGTGCCGTCGTTAGTATCTTGCTCTACTGCGCTCCAAAAGCCGCTGTTAAAGTTGGTTTTGGACTAAGTGCTATAAGCTGCTTTTATGCGATGTGTCACTTCGTTGCAAATATGGGAGTAAGTGATAGCTTTGCTCTTATGGATGGCTTTTTGTATTCACCAAAATTTGCACTAAATCCACTTGGAAATTTCTTCAGCTTTGTCGTTGTTTTCATCGGATTTGCAAGTAGTGTTTATGGTATGAGCTATGCAGAAGAGTACATAAAAAAAGCAAATGTTGGTGTGTTTGCATGTTTGTTTAACACATTCATCCTTTCAATGCTTCTAGTAATCAGCGCTGATAATGTATTTTGCTTTGTTGTTTTATGGGAGCTTATGACTCTTGTATCATCATTTCTTATCATCGTCAATGACGGTAAAAATACACTTAAAGCGGTTATGGTATATCTTGGCATCGCACAAATTGGTGCATTTTGTATAACCTGTGGATTGCTTATCACAGCTTACTATGCAGGAAGCTTTGAATTTAGCGCATTTATGGGTGTTAAGATGCCATTTGGCGCTTCTGCTGCTGTATTTATACTATTCTTGGTCGGCTTTGGTAGTAAAGCTGGTATGTGGCCATTCCACGTTTGGCTTCCACAAGCTCACCCAGCAGCACCATCAAACGTTTCAGCCCTTATGTCAGGCGTTATGATCAAAGTTGCTCTATTTACGCTAGTTAAATTTACACTTTTCCTACCGCTAAGCACATATTTTGGACTTACAATACTCGCTCTTGGTGCAGCTAGCTCACTATTTGGTGTTTTATACGCTCTTTGCCAACACGACTTCAAAGCTTTGCTTGCTTACCACTCAGTTGAGAACATAGGCATCATCTTGCTAGGTCTTGGTACTGGTATCTACGGCGTTGCAGCTGGAAATTTAACACTTGCAGCAGTAGGTTTTCTAGCAGGTTGCTACCACGTAGTCAATCACGCTATATTTAAAGGTCTGCTTTTCCTTTGCGCTGGTTCAGTTATCCACGCTACTCATACACAAAATATGGACATCCTTGGTGGTCTTGCTAAAAAAATGCCATGGACAAGCCTTGGTATGTTTATAGGTATCATGGGTATCGCAGCTTTACCTCCAGTAAATGGCTTTGTTTCAGAGTGGTTTACATATCAAGGTATGCTTCAAGGTGCGATGGGAGAAGGAACATTAGTTAGATATGCATTTACACTTGGCGTCGTAGCTCTTGCGCTAACAGGCGTTTTGGTTGGTATGCACCTTAAACTTTACGCTGTTATCTTTGCAGGTACTCCAAGAGATCAAAAAATTTGGGAAAATGCTAAAGAGAGTCCGATAGGTATGGTTCTTGGTATGATCATCCTAATGATAGGCTGCGTTGGCTTTGGTCTTGGTGCAAACTACATAGTTGATTACATCATGCAAGCTGTAAATTCTATCGCTATAAGCGACTATAAAGCTAGCCTTGGTGCTATAAATGTAACTTCACCTATGGGCAGCATGATCTCAACTCCACTTATCGCTTTAGTCCTATGTGCAACTATGATTTTGCCATTTATCATCCTTGCTGTCATGAAAGCAAACAGAGATAAACCACGCGAAACTGACCCTTGGGCTTGTGGCTTTAAATATAGCTCACGTATGCAAATGACAGGTGGTCCATTCACTGGAGACCTTAGAAAAATTATGCAATGGCTATTTAGAGCTGATAAAAAAGTAGTTACTAGAAATTATTTTGACGCGGTTGAGTATCACAACCATCCAAAAGATATTTGGTGGGGAATGTTTTATGAGCCAGTCATTAAATGGTGTGTGAAATTTGCTGATAAGCTAGGTATCGTTCAAAGTGGTTATACAAATGTATATACACTTTATATCTTGCTATATCTTTGTGTCATACTTGCTGTGAGCTACTTTTTAGTTTAGGAGACGAAAATGCAAACTATACTTTTAATGATATTTCAAGTAGTCGTTATCGTTTTGGTAGCTCCTTTGTTTGATGGTATGGCAAGAAAACTTAGAGCTAAACTTCAATCAAAACAAGGTAGCGATTTCTTTCAAACATATCGCGACATTATAAAGCTTTTTAGAAGAGGAAGAACCGTCCCTGAGTGCTCACACTGGGTATTTAGATGGGCTCCATTTTTCCTTTTTGCAACTTCAGCTGCAGTGCTAGCTGCTATACCTATCACTTATAGCAAAGACACTGTATTTGGAGCTTACTCAGATATATTTGTTATCCTCTATCTTGGTGCGCTACTTAGATTTGTATTTGGTGCAGCTTCAATGGATAGCGGCAACCCATTTGCAGCAACAGGTGGTGGCAGGGAGCAAATGCTTGGTGTTTATGTTGAGCCAGTTATGATTATGTGCTTAATCGTAGTTATGCTTGCAGCTAAAACATCAAATTTAGTTGAGATCCAAGAGATGGTAAGAACTGGCGTTATCGGATATCAAATTCCAAGTTTTGCCGTTGCTTCTATCGCATTTTTGTGGTGTATGTATGTTGAGACTGGTAGAAAGCCATTTGACTTAGCTGAAGCAGAACAAGAGCTTCAAGAGGGTGTTCTTGGTGAGTATGCTGGTAGCGACCTTGGCTTAGTTCAAGCATCACTTATATTAAAACAGTTTGCTATGATCGGACTTTTCCTCAGCATATTTGAGCCATGGAATTTTAGCAATCCTTTCTTAGCTATTATCGTTTTTGTGATAAAAACTGGAGTATTTTATGTCGCAGCTGTATTTATAGACAACTTTGGACCACGCTTTAAAATGACTTCATCTTTACGCAAAAATGCTCTTGGTGCACTTGCTATTTCGTTTGTTGCACTAACACTTTATGTAGTAGGAGCGTGAGATGCAAACACTAGATATATTAGCCATTTGCATGATCGTAACTTCGCTTGCGGTTTTTGGTCTTAGAAGCTTGAAACTCTCAATCATCGCTTATGCGATAGAGACACTACTTTTAGTTAGTATATTTTTCTTGCTATCTGAGAAATTTAACGCTGAGCAGTTAAAAACTTGGGCGATCGTTGCGTTTTTTACCAAAGTTCTTTTCGTGCCAGGAATTTTGTTCTGGCTTATCAAAAAACTTGGCGTAGTTAGCGAAGATGAGCCAGTTGGTGGATTTTTTGTAAGTCCTGTTATTGCTATGGGATTTTCTCTAGCTCTTTCAATGAGTATCCACCCTATATTTTTAAAATTTTCTCTTATCAAAGAAGAGATCATGTTGATCGCTGCTGGAACAGTCTTTATGATGGGAATTTTTGGCTTCATGCTAAGAAACTCATTTGTAAAACAAATTCTAGCTTACTGCTTGTTTGAAAACGGTATCCACCTAAGCCTTGCTCTAATGGCTTACAACTCACATGAGCTAGTTGAGCTTGGAATTTTAACAGATGCGATATTTGCTGTTATTATCATGAGCGTTCTAGCGATTAGATTTTATAAAGCTTATGATAGCTTAGATACTTCTAAAGCTTCAAATTTAAGGGGTTAGAGATGGATAGTTTAGCTTTAATACTTATCTTACCGCTCCTTGGTGCTTTGATCTTGTTTTTAAGTCCTAAAAACTATGCAGTACTTAGCGGACTTCATGTCTTGTTTTCTGCTGCGACATCAGTGGCTTTACTTAACAATGTTCTTAAAGTTTTAAGTGGCGGAACTTTTTATAGTTTTGATAAATTTTTATTCTTAGATAGCTTAGGCTGTGTTTTCTTGGTGCTTATCGCCGTAACTGGATTTATAGTAAATTTCTACTCTATCCACTATATGAGATGGGAACTTGAAGATGGACACATCCACTTAAGCGATCTTAAAAAATACTACGCACTAAGCCATGTATTTATCTTTACAATGACTTTAAGCGTTATCTGCAACAACGTTGCGTTTATGTGGGCAGCTATCGAGGCTACTACACTAGCTTCTGTATTTTTGGTTGCTATCCACAAAGATCAAAAATCAACAGAGAGTGGTTACAAATACATCGTTCTTTGCTCAATCGGTCTAGCATTTGCTCTTTATGCAACCGTTCTTCTATACTCAGCTACATATAGCACACTAGGAGACGGCGAGGCTTCTATGCAGTTTTCAAGCATAATGGCTAACGCTAAAAATTTAAACCCAGATGCAGCAAAACTTATCTTTGTGTTTGCACTAATTGGTTTTGGTACAAAAGCTGGTCTTGCTCCAACTCACACTTGGTTGCCAGACGTTCACGCTGAAGGTCCAGCACCTATCTCAGCATTGCTATCAGGCGTACTTTTAAAATGTGCGATGCTTGCACTTTTAAGATACTACGCTATCACAGCTCAAGCAGTTGGATTTAGCTTTGTTGAAGGCGTAATGATCGTTTCAGGAACTATCACACTTTTTGTAGCAGGATTTTTCCTAATAAGACAACACAACGTAAAAAGAATGTTTGCATACCACTCAATCGTTCACATGGGTGTTATCGCATTTGCACTTGGTGTTGGCGGTAAATTTGGTCTATTTGCAGCGATATTCCACTGCTTAGCTCACAGCTTCACAAAAGCTTTGGCTTTCTGCTCAACAGGTAACATAGCAAGAATTTACGGCCACAAAGATATGAGTAAGATGGGCGGCATGGTTAAGATCGCACCTATTACAACTATTATGTTTGGTGCAGCTGTATGCTCACTAGTTGGTGTTCCAGCATTTGCTATATTTGTTAGCGAATATAACGTCTTTGTTGGAGCTATCACAAGTGGTCAATACATCGCAGTTGCGCTATTTGCTATTGCACTTGCAGTTATTTTCATAGCTGACTTTGCGCACTTTAACATGGCAAGCTTTGGCGAGCCAAAAGGTGTGGTTGTTCATAATAAAGAGATGAGTTTATTTGAAAATTTACCTCTTATAGCACTCTGTGCCCTTATCATAATCTTTGGCGTATGGCACGTAGATAGCTTTTATACGCTAGTAAATAACGGTGTTAATATAATGATGGGAGCTTTAAAATGAGAGGCGATAAATTTGTTGAAATCCTAAAAACAAAGGTAAAAATTTTAGAAGTAACTCGTCAAGCAGACGATCAGATCACAGTTTTGGTCGATAGAAATGATCTTCCACTAGCTGTTAAGACACTTTATTATGATATCGGTGGCTTTATAAGCACTATGATACCAAACGACGAGCGCCAGATAAATGGCTGCTATGCGCTTTACTATGCTATCTCAATGGAAGGTAGCAAGATGACTGAGGCGGACGACTTTGCAGCTGAGGATAAGTGCTTTATCACAGTTAAAACCCTTATCCCAGGAAGCGATCCGACATTTCCATCAGTTACTCCGCTTGTGCCAGCTTGTGTTTGGTATGAAAGAGAAGCTTATGATATGTTTGGTCTAGTAGCTGAGGGTCTGCCTGATAAAAGACGTCTAGTTTTAAGTGATGACTGGCCAGACGGACTTCACCCACTTAGAAAAGATGCTATGGACTACCGCTACCGCCCTGATCCAGTAGATCACAGAGATGAGCCTGATGCGGAGTTTTTGTTCCCAACAGGCGATGCAGTAGTTGATGTGCCACTTGGACCACTACACGTTACATCTGATGAGCCAGGTCACTTTAGACTTTTCTGTGACGGCGACGAGATCATCGACGCTGACTACCGCTTATTCTATCAACACCGCGGTATGGAAAAGCTAGCTGAAAACAGAATGAACTATGATCAAATGGGCTATCTTGCAGAGCGTGTTTGCGGAATTTGTGGTTATGCTCACGCCATCGCTTGTATAGAAGCAGCAGAAAAAGCTATCAAGCTTGAAATTCCACTAAGAGCTCAAGCTATACGCGTCATCTGTCTTGAGATCGAGCGTCTTCACAGCCACCTTTTAAATATCGGTCTAGCTTGTGAGGTCACTGGTAACTACAACGCTTTTATGCATATCTTTAGGGTTCGTGAGTACTCTATGGAGCTAGCTCAACTTGTAACTGGCGGACGTAAAACATACGGCAACGTCGTTATGGGCGGCTTAAGACGTGATATGACAAACCATGAGATCAAAAAAGGCTTAGAGATCATCAACAAACTTGACATTCAAATTTCAGAAATTTGGGATGCAGTTTTGGAAGATAAACGCCAAATCGGACGCTGGAAAGGTGTAGGTATCTTAGACCGCCAAATCGCACGTGACTTTAGCCCAGTTGGTCCAAATATGAGAGGCTCTGGCTTTAAACGTGATAACCGCTACGATCACCCATACGACTTCTTCAAACAGATAGAATTTGAAGTAGCAGTTGAGCATGGTTGCGACGTTTTTGCTCGTGAGATGGTTAGATATAAAGAGCTAAAAAGCTCTATCCACATCATCCGCCAATGCTTTGAGATGATGCCTCAAACTCCGATCATGATCGATCCTGTGACTATGATCAAGCCTGAGAATTTCGCACTTGGTCATGATGAAGCACCACGTGGTGAGAACGTTCACTGGATCATGCAAGGTAGCGCTCAAAAAGTATATCGCTGGAGATGTAGGGCTGCGACATATAACAACTGGCCAAGCCTAAGGTATCAATTTAGAGGAAACAACATAAGTGACGCTGCGCTTATAGTTTGCTCACTTGACCCTTGCTACTCATGCACCGAGCGTGTTACCTTAGTAGATGTAAGAACTAAAAAGAGCAAAATTTTAACAGAAAAAGACCTTAAAAAATTCTGTCAAGATGGCGGGGTTAGTAAGAAGGATTTAAGATGATGAAGTTATTTGACATCACAGAAAAATATGGAAAGGCGACATACGCCTATCCATTTGAGCCATATATTGTGCCTGAGAATTTCCGCGGTCAGCCAGACTATACGTACGATCTTTGTATAGGTTGTGCAGCTTGCGGTATCGCTTGTCCTAGTAACGCAATAGAGCTTAAGATGAACGATGAGCAAACAAGACTTGTTTGGCAGTTTGATTGTGGTCGTTGCATATTCTGCGGACGCTGCGATGAGGTTTGCCCAACTGGAGCTGTAAGACTTAGCGATAGCTTTGAGCTTGCGGTTAAATTTGACAAGAGCGCTCTTATACAAAGAGGCGAGCTTGAGATGCAAACTTGCAAATGCTGCGGCAAGCCATTTACGCCAAAAAGGCTTATAAATTTCACTCTTGAAAAGCTTGGCACAGCAAATTTACTCCCAGGCAGACTTGAAGAGGCAAAAGAGTACCTTTTTATCTGCCCAGAGTGCAAGAAAAATCAATCTGCTGAAAGGCTAACAAAAGGCGTTGAGGAGGCTATAAAATGAGTCTATATCAAGTCCCAGAGGACATAAAAACAGCAAATGACCTAACTGCAAAGCTAGAGCATTTAAAAAATATCAAAAGAAGCTTTAGCGTTTATAGGATCGACTGCGGAAGCTGCAACGGTTGCGAGATCGAAATTTTCGCTGCTATCACTCCGATGTGGGATCCAGAGCGCTTTGGTTTTAAGCTTGTAGCAAACCCAAGACACGCTGATATCTTGCTTTGCTCAGGACCAGTCACAAGACAGATGTATTACCCACTTCTTCGTGCTTATGAGGCAGCTCCAGATCCTAAGATCGTAGTTGCTTTTGGCGCTTGTGGTAGCACAGGTGGAATTTTCCACGACGCTTATAGCGTTTGGGGTGGTATAGATAAGATAATCCCAGTTGATGTCTATATCCCAGGCTGCCCTCCACACCCAGCAAGTGTTATCTATGGTCTTGGTATGGCTCTTGGTATCATTGATCAAAAATTGCACAAAAAAAGCTATGAAAATGACAGCACTACGCCTCCACCAGTTGAGAAGTCAGTAATGGGCGATATCTTGTTTGAACGCGACTTACAAGCTGAAAGTAAAAGGCTTATGAGCTATATCTTTGGTAGAACACTATTTGAAAAATATATGGACGCTATCAAAGCCTCAAGAGATATCCATAACCCAGAGCTTGCACGTGAAGCGGTTGTAGCAGCTATCAAAAAAGAAGATGATCCTAGATATGCTGAGTGTATGGCACTTTTGCATAATGACATCTATCTAAAATACGCAAAAGCTGGTAAAAATTTTGCGATCGATGTTGATAGCGAGGTTTGGAGTAAAAGATGATTCAAGTTTATAAGCTTACAAAAAGGCATATGGACGACAATGAGAAGCTTCCACGCGAGCTAAAGGAGATAAAAATTTTCTCCACTTGCGTGGGACACGGCGTTGGTACGATTGATTTTAGCGAGAAGATCTTGGAGCTAAGCGATGAGGAATTTGACGAGATGATCAAAAACTCAGGCGAATATGTGAAATTTAAGATCGGAAATTTAAGCAAGTATTTTGAAGTTGAAATTTTTGCTGAGCATATCGCTAGACTCTTGCCACAGCTTTGTGAGTGTAAGCTTAAAGAAATTTTGGCAAATTTAAAAGAGGGTTATATCGTGCTTAGGAAGGACTTTTGATGAAAAAGGCCATCCTTTGCATCGGTAATCCTATGCGTGGCGATGATGATGTGGGTAATGAAGTCGGCCGCATCGTAGAGCAGGAGCTAAAAGAGTGGAAGGTCTTTTTTGGGCAAGATGTGCCTGAGAATGAATTTTCAGCTATTAGAGATTTTGCACCTGATATCTTGATAGTAGTCGATGCTATGAGCGGCTTTGATGAGGATAAGATAGAGTTTTTTGACCTAAGTGACGATAGAGACTACATCTACTCAACCCACAACCTCCCAACGCCAGTGCTTTTAAGCTATTTGCGAAAAATTTGCCCAAAGACGCTTTTTCTTGGCATTAGTGTCTTGCTTGAAAATGTCCTTGATTTTGAAGAGGGTCTAAGCGAGCAGGCTAAAAAAAGTGCGAGAAAAGCCTTTTTAAGAATTGTAGAGATTGATAAAAATTTAGTTGGTTAAATTTAGCAAGAGCTAAATTAAATCTGGGGTTTGCTAAAGATAAATTTGATCGTTTTGGATTTGAAATTTAGTGTAAAAATAAGCTTTAGACATTAAATTTTAACGCCAAATCTCTATCTTTGGCACTACTTCTTTGCTTTTATTTCTTATAGATCAAAGAAGGTCAAATAAAAAGGAGACGTGATGTTAAATCCGGCAGAAACCGCTCAAGCGGTGTCAAGTTCTATGGAGCACAAAGCTCATACGCCACTTGTAAGCATTATCTTCCTTGCTATCATGGCTGGAGCTGCTATTGCAATGGGTGATATTTTCTGGGCTCACTCAACAGTTGGTATGGCTGAAAAACAGTCTATCGGTCTTTCAAACTTCATCGGTGGTATCACATTTAGCTGCGGCCTCATGATGGTTGTATTTTATGGCGGTCACCTATTTACTAGCTCTATTTTAAGTGGTGTTAGTGCATATGATGGCAAATTACCACTTGGCAAAACCATAAGCTACTGGGTAATTGTTTGGATATTTAACTTCGTTGGCGGTGCATTGATCGCTTATATGTACTACTACTCTGGTTTGCCACTAAAGTATGACGGCTACATCTTGCAACACTTCGTGCCAGCAGCTATTGGCAAGATCACAGCACCATTTCATGAGCTATTTCTTCGTGGTATCTTTTGTAACGTCTTTGTTTGTATGTCTATCTGGACTGCGACAAGCGAGAGCAACCTATCTGGTAAATTCTTTGCCATTATGTGGATGATCGGCGCATTCGTTGCTTGCTCAATGGAACACTGCGTTGCAAATATGTTCATCATCACTGAAGCTATCATCTCAAAAGCTCACTATATAGCAGCAAGTGGTGGCGATATCAACGCTGCAGCAGCCTTACTTCACACTACAGCTGATAAACTAGATGTCATCAACTGGACAAATTTCTTAAGCAAAAACTTGCTTCCAGTTACACTTGGTAACATCTGCGGTGGTCTTTTCTTTGTTGGTCTTGTTGGCTTCATGGCTAATAAATTTGATATGAAGAAAAAAGCTTAATAAACTCCCTTTTAGTCTTTGCTTTATGGCAAAGGCTAAATTTTAAATTTCTCTTTTTTGCCTTAAAAGTTTCAAAAAAATCTCTTATTTTTAATCTAAAAAATGTCACACTAATTTAAAATTTATCGTTTTAACTCTCTTGTTTTTGAAAATTTGTGACATTTTGGGGTTTAAAATTTCTTAATTAAT
>NZ_CABPTV010000004.1:38270-118038 GCF_902460535.1 Campylobacter concisus
AATAAATTTAGAGCAATAATAAAGCTAAAATTTAATATAATCCCACGAAAAAAGGAGAGCTTATGAAAATTTTTAATGCATTTTTTACTGGCATTATATTTGTTCTTGCTCCTATTTTTACGCTATTTGTTGGAATTTACAACAACTACTTTTCGTTTTATGGCATAAATGAGTATTTCAATGTGATTTTTGTGGATAACGTGCCTTTTTTGTGGCTTTTACCTGTGTTTTTTATATTTGGATATTGTTTCTTTTACGCGCCATTTAGGAAAATTTTTAGAGCCTTTTATCTGCTCTTACTTGTGCTTTGCGCACTCAGTTGGTATCCTGATTTTGGACGAAGCTTGGGCGAGGCATATTTTATGAGTAAGCCACTTGAGATGGATCTATCTTCAAATTTGCAAAGCGAGCAAAAAACAAGCGGTAAAGTCCTTTATGACGGACGAAGAGAAATTTATTTTCTAAGAAGTGACAATGATAAAGTCGTTAAAATTTCAAAGTAAAGTTTTACCTTTATTTAGTTACAATGGCATAAAAATTTAAAGGTTTAAAATGCGTATAAAACTTCCACACGTACCTTATGTCTCACATAAAATAGCAATAGATCTTTTAAACTGTGGTTTTGTAAAGTTAAACAAAGGTATTGAGCCAATCGTAGCAAAAGCAAGTGAAATTTTAACTACTGATGTTCAAAAAGAAAGAGCGCTGGACGAGCGAGTAAATGAGCTTTTAGAGAAAAACGAGGACGAGATGCAAACTATGCAAATCGACCGCAAAAATATGTTTTGGCTCGTTAAAAAGAAACTTGCTGGCGAATTTGACGTCATTTTAACTCATGAAGATAGATTTAGCAATGTCGCCCACAAGATACTTGAAGCTATCTGGAAGAGCGATTTGGTCGAGTACAACGTATCAGAAAACCGCGTGAAAAATGTCATTTATAGCTCAATAGATGAGTATCTAAAAAGTTATGAGAAGATAGAAGATAGCGTCTATGAGATGATGCAAAACTACAAACGCAAACTTATCCCTGGAACTGACGAATACGACCTGATTTTCGAGCGTTTGTATCAAGATGAGCTTAAAAAAAGAGGAATGCTTTAATGAAAGCTTATATTTACATTGAAAACGGCGTTTTTTTAGAGGCAAAAGCCTTTGGTGCTCACGGCGAGTGCGCAGGCGAGCTCGTTTTTAATACCTCTATGACTGGCTATGAAGAGATCATGAGCGATCCAAGCTATGCTGGTCAGTTTATCGTCTTTACTATGCCAGAGATCGGTATCGTTGGCATAAATGAAGATGATATGGAGAGCCTTAGAATTCATGCAAGTGGCGTCATAATGAGAAACTACAATGAAATTCCTTCAAACTACCGCTCGCAAAAATCTTTAGGCAAATTTTTCGAAGAGCAGGGTAAATTTGGCGTTTATGATGTTGATACTAGATATTTGACAAAGATGCTACGTGATGAAGGCGCTTTGATGGCCTATATCTCAACGCAGATAAGCGATAAAGACGAGCTAAAACGCAGGCTTGAGAGTAGCGGACGCATAGAAAATATAAACTACGTAAAAACAGTTAGCGCAATGGATGAGTATGAGCATAAAAAAGGCGCTTGGGATAGAAATTTAAAGTCATATAAACCGCTAAAAAGTATCGGCAAAAAGATAGCTGTTTTTGACTTTGGCGTAAAGAGAAATATCCTAAATGAGCTATGCGAAACTGGCCTTGAGGTCATCGTCGTACCACACGATACTAAGGCTGAAGTTTTGATAGATAAATTTAAAAATGGCGAGATAAACGGGGTATTTTTGTCAAATGGCCCAGGCGAGCCAAAGAATTTAAAGGCCGAAATCGCTGAGATCAAAAAGATGATAGAGGCAAAAATCCCGATATTTGGCATATGCCTTGGACATCAGCTGCTTTCAAATGCCTTTGGATACGAGACATATAAACTTAAATTTGGCCAGCACGGAGCAAACCATCCAGTCTTAAATTTAGAGACAAAAGCGATCGAGATAACAACGCAAAATCACAACTACAACGTGCCAGAGAGCATCGCTGAAGTAGCGGTTGTGACACATAGAAATTTATTTGACAATACGATTGAAGGTGTAAGGTACAAAGAATATCCGATCTTTTCAGTCCAGCACCACCCAGAAGCAAGCAGCGGTCCAAACGAGAGCAAATATATATTTAAGCAGTTTTTAGAAATTTTATAATATGCAAAACATAAGCCTTTACATGATTATCTCAGTTGCGCTTTTGAGCAGCTTTAGTCATTGTGTTGGCATGTGTAGCGGGTTTTTGAGCTTGCAGGCTCTATTTTTTAAAGGCAAAAGCAAGAGAGAAATTTTAATGCTAAGCACGCTTTATAACCTAGCTAGAATTTTTGCCTATGTGGCTTTGGGGGCTTTGTTTGGCGCTTTTGGAGCGGCTATTAGTTTTGGTATGCAAGCAAGGGGCGTGATATTTTTCATAGTTGGCTTAGTGATCGCATTTATCGGTATCGCCTTGCTTTTTAGAGGCGAGCTTTTAAAATTTATAGAGAGCGAAAAAGCACTTAAATTTATAGTAAAAATGGCAAAAACAAGCGTGCAAAAGAGAAATTTGGCAAATTTTTTACTGCTTGGCTTTTTAAATGGGCTTTTGCCTTGTGGCGTGGTCTAGCGCTTGGAGTTTTAAGTGCAAATGCAGTCGATGCGTCGCTCATAATGCTTATTTTTGGGCTTTGCACCTTACCAGCGATGTTACTAGCTAGCTTTGTTTTTGGCTTACTAAGAGAGAAATTTAAAGAGATCATGTTTAAGCTCTCAGCTTGCATAATGATCTTAAACGGACTTTATCTATCATTTTTAGGATATAGAGTAAATGTCTAGTTTAAATTTGGATGAAAATTTTCTATCAAGTAGCGAGGGTATGAGGATTGCTAAGCTTGCGATGATGGGCGAGATGATGGCAAATATAACTCACCAGTGGAAGCAGCCGCTAAATGAGCTAAGCTTAGTTTTATACAAGATGAAAAAGCTTGCAGGCAGCGAAGATGGCGAATTTATTGGCTCTTATGAGAGAGCTATGCAGATCATAAAGTATATGTCAGAAACCACTGATGAGTTTAGCTCGTTTTTAAACCCAAACACACTTTCGCAAGAATTTAGCCTAGCAGACGCAGCTAGAGCATCGATACAGATCGTAAAAGGCGTGATGAAAAAAGATGGCATTCGTATAGAGCTTGAAGTGCTAGGTGATTCTAAAATTTATGGTCATAAAAACAGGCTCATGCAAGTCATCATAAATTTACTAAATAACGCAAAAGACGCACTAAATTTACAAAAGATAGAAGAAAAAAATATAAAAATAAAGATTGATAGCGATGAAAAATTTGCTTACCTAAGCGTAGAAGATAATGGCGGTGGCATAGATAAAAATGTGATAGATGAGATATTTAAGCCATATTTTACCACCAAAGAAGACACCAAAGGTACTGGCTTAGGACTTTATATGTCAAAGCAAATAATCAATCAATTTAACGCAGAAATAACAGCGGGCAACAGCGACAATGGGGCCTATTTTTTAATAAAGTTACCACACAAAGGAGAGATAGATGAATAAAATTTTAAAGAACCTAACAGTTTTGCTTGTCGAAGATGATAGCGATAGCAAAAAGATCATGCACGATGTGCTAAGTGACAATTTTGAGAAAGTTTTTACTGCTCAAAATGGCGATGAAGGTTTGAAAAAATTTAAAAAATATAATCCGAACATGGTAATTACAGACGCTTTTATGCCAATTAGCGATGGGCTTGATATGACAAGACATATCAAGGAAATTTCTAAAGACACACCTGTCATCGTCCTAAGTGCGCATAGTGAAAAAGAGACTTTACTAAAGGCGATCGATGTTGGCGTTGATAAGTATCTTATAAAACCTATCATGGCAGACGATCTTTTAAATACATTAGAAAATGTTGCAAAAAATAAAATAGAAACATCAAATATCATCCAAGTGGCAAATGGATATAGCTTTAACAAAATTAAACGCGTGCTTATCAGAGATGGTGTTGAAATTTCGCTTACTAAAAAAGAGCTTGCTTTTATTTCACTTTTGATAAAAAGACTTGGTACGCTTGTGCTTCACGATGAGATCAAAAGCGTCGTTTGGGTTGGTGAGAGCGTTACTGAGGCAGCTATTAGGACTTTTGTTAAGCGTGTTAGAGACAAAGTTGGTAATAGCTTTATAAAAAATGTTCCTGGACTTGGTTACAAAATAGACAGAAGAATTTCTTAGTATTAAATAATTTATATTAATTAAGTTTTTTTATAGATTTCTTATCTTAGAATAACAATTCGTTAATATAAATTTAACTAGGAGGAGAATTGATGCAACCATCTCAGCTGCTACACTATGATTATAGTGTAGCAAAGCTATTTATGTTTGCCACGATACTTTTTGGTATCATAGGCATGGTTATTGGTGTAGTTATAGCCTTTCAAATGGCCTGTCCAGAGCTTAACTACATAGCTGGCGAGTATTCTATATTTGGAAGACTGCGTCCTCTTCATACTAATGGCATCATCTTTGGCTTTATGCTATCTGGCATATTTGCCACTTGGTACTACATCGGACAGCGTGTTTTAAAGGTCTCGATGAGCGAGTCGCCATTTTTGATGTTTATCGGCAAGCTTCATTTTTGGCTATATATGCTTGTTATGGTTTTGGCTGTTGTTACGCTTTTTATGGGCGAGAGCACAGCTAAGGAGTACGCTGAGCTTGAGTGGCCACTAGACATCGCAGTAGTCGTTATTTGGGTGCTTTGGGGCGTTAGTATATTTGGTCTCATCGGTATCCGCCGCGAAAAGACGCTTTATATCTCAGTTTGGTACTACATCGCTACATTTTTAGGTGTTGCGATGCTATATCTCTTTAATAATATGGAAGTTCCAACAAGACTTGTTACAGGATATGGCTCATGGCTACACTCTGTATCTATGTACGCTGGCTCAAACGACGCTTTGGTTCAGTGGTGGTACGGCCACAACGCAGTTGCGTTCGTCTTTACAGTGGCTATCATCGCTCAAATTTATTATTTCTTACCAAAAGAGAGCGGCCAGCCGATATTTTCATATAAATTATCTCTATTTTCATTCTGGGGCCTGATGTTTATCTACCTTTGGGCTGGCGGACACCACCTCATATACTCTGCTACGCCTGATTGGATGCAGACTATGGGCTCAGTCTTTTCTATCGTTTTGATCCTGCCTTCATGGGGTTCAGCGATAAACATACTTCTTACGATGAAGGGCGAGTGGGCGCAGCTTAGAGAGAGTCCGCTTATTAAATTTATGGTTCTTGCTTCGACATTTTATATGTTCTCGACACTTGAAGGACCGATACTTTCTATCAAGTCTGTAAATGCCCTGGCACACTTTACCGACTGGGTACCAGGACACGTTCACGACGGCGCTCTTGGCTGGGTTGGCTTTATGATCATGGCAGCACTTTATCATATGACGCCGCGTGTGTTTAAGCGTGAAATTTATTCAAAGTCGCTAATGGAAGCCCAGTTTTGGATACAAACAACAGGTATCGTTTTATACTTTGCATCTATGTGGATCGCTGGTATCACACAAGGTATGATGTGGAGAGCGACTGATAGCTACGGAAATTTACTCTACTCGTTTATCGATACGGTAGTTGTGCTTATCCCATACTACTATATAAGGGCTATTGGCGGACTTCTTTATCTAGTTGGCTTCTTGATGTTTGCTTATAACATCTACAAATCAACTTCTGCTAAAGCTATCTTAGCAGAGCCAAAAAGCGCTTCGCCAATGGGTGGCGGAGCAAAAGCTAGTGCGGAGGTGATGTGATGTTTGCTTGGTTAGAAAAAAATCCATTCTTTTTTGCGGTTTGTGTATTTGTCGTTATCGCTTACGCTGGCATAGTTGAAATTTTGCCAGACTTTGCAAACAGAGCTAGACCGCTTGAGGGCACAAAGCCTTACACCGTCTTAGAGCTAGCTGGTAAAAACATCTATATGCAAAATGGCTGCAATACTTGCCACTCACAGCAGATCCGTCCGTTTAAGGCAGAGACTGATAGATACGGCATGTACTCGCTAAGTGGCGAATTTGCATATGATCGTCCGCACCTTTGGGGCTCAAAAAGAACAGGCCCTGATCTTATGCGTGTGGGTAACTATAGAACGACTGACTGGCATGAAAATCATATGCTAAACCCAGCCTCAGTAGTGCCAGGCTCGATCATGCCAGCATATCCATTTTTATTTAAGAAAAATGCTGATATCGAGACTGCTTACGCTGAAGCGCTAACGGTTAAAAAGGTCTTTAATACGCCTTATGACGAAAAAGATATGCCAGCACTTGGCACGTTAGAGCAGACAAATGCTAACGTCAAGGCCGAGGCTGCAGCTATCGTTGAAAATATGAAAGATGAGCAGGTAAAAAGTGCTTTTGCAAAAGGTGAAATTCGCCAGATCGTAGCGCTGATCGCTTATCTAAATAGCCTAAAGTAGGAGCGTAAGATGGAAAACATTAGAGAGTTTCAAGCTTATGGCTATTTTTTCTTGACAGCATTTTTGGCGATCACTTTGTATGCCTACTTTTTTCATCTTTATAAGAGCGAAAAAACTGGCAGAAAAAACTACGAGAAGTACTCAAAACTAGCGCTTAACGATGAGATCGGTGGCGAAATTTTAGAGCGTAAGGCTACAAAGGAGAGCGTATGCAATGGCTAAATTTAGAAGATAATGTAAATTTACTAGCTCTTATAGGAGCGGCTCTAATCATCGTGCTTACCATCGTTGTGGCTGGCAGGTACGTGGGGCAGATGAAGGTTAAAAAAGATGAGAGTGTTGAGCTTAGCGAGCACAACTGGGACGGCATAGGTGAGTACAAAAACCCTGTCCCACTTGGCTGGGCGGTCGTCTTTTTGCTAGCGCTAGTTTGGGCGGTTTGGTACTATTTGCTAGGCTATCCTTTAAATTCTTACTCACAAATCGGCGAGTATAACAAAGAGGTCAAAGAAGCAAATGCCAAATTTGAAAAAGAGTATGCAAATCCAAGCAAAGAGACGCTTCACGCTATGGGCGAGAGCATATATCTCGTGCAGTGCTCAGCATGTCACGGCATCACAGGCGATGGAATAGGCGGCAAGGCTGCAAATTTACAAATTTGGGGCAGCGAAAAAGGCATAGTTGAGACTATACTTAATGGCTCAAAAGGGCTTGACTATCCTATGGGCGAGATGCCAGCAGGCTTAGCCGACGCTGATGGTGCAAAGGCGATCGCAGCATACGTAGCTAAAGAGATAAGCGCTATAAAAAGCACTAAAAATGAAAATTTAGTAGCAACTGGCAAAGAGCTTTACGCTGCATGTGCGTCGTGTCACGGCGAAGATGGCAAGGGTATGGATGGCATGTCAGTTGATCTTAGCAAATATGGCTCGGCTAGCTTTGTGGCTGATGTGCTAAATCGCGGCAAAAAAGGAGCGATCGGCACTATGCCTAAATTTAATGATGGCAGGCTAAACGAGATCCAGCAAAGCGCAGTTGGCGAGTACGTCATATCGCTATCAAAGGGCGAATAATGGAAAATAAAAATAGAAACATCTTTGCCTTAAACGGCATTAGCGGGTTTTTAATAGCGGTGGTGCTTTTGCTCTCTATCCTAGCGGTGCTTACATACGTTGGCATCGGCCTGCAAAAAGAGGTCGCAACCAAGCCTTACTCACTAAAAGATGCAGCTAGCATCGAGATGAAGAGCGTTGATAACGCTAAACATGTCATTGTAAAGGAGAAGTGATGCTAGGCATAATAGAAAAAGCCATTATTCTGCTAATAATCGTCGCAGGCGCCATTTGTGCCTGGTCAGTACTTACGCCAAATCACCTATTTGTAGGCTAAGTTTGAAGAAATTTGCACTCATTTTTATCATTTTGCTCTGGCAAAATTTGGCTTGGGGTGCAAATTTCGTTATCAATGATGATGGAATTTTAAGCCAAAAAGTGAGCCAAAAACTAAATGAGATAGGAGACGAGCTTTATCAAAAAAGCGGTATAAATTTAGTGGTTGGCGTATATAAAGATGGCGAGCTGGACGCGCTTTTTAAAGAGCAAAATTTAAGCTCGCCTTTTGTCTTCTTAGCGCTCATAAAAGATAAGCAAAAGGTTGAAATTTTTAGTGGTACAAACACTTCAAAGCTCTTTAACAAGGAGCAAATTTTAAGCGTAAGTCCAGAATCAGGCACAATCATCCCCATTTTAGTCTCAAAAAATGGCAAAGACGTCTATAATGCCGCCATCTTAAACGGCTACGCAGATATCGCCGAGCAGATCGCTGAGAGCTTAAATTTAAGCCTAGAAAGCAGTATTGGCAGCTCAAACAAAACGACCTTAAATTTCTTGCGAATTTTCATCTACGGCTTGATCGCATTTTTCGTTCTCATTATCTTTTATAAAAAGGTAAAAAATGGCTAAAAAGAGCTTTTGGCCTTACGGCATCGTGCTTAGTATAGTGGCTATCATCTTAGCTTGCGTCGCAACCATCGTTGTTGCGATCAACAACCCAGTCGAGATGGATAGTGCTTATATGCAAAGTCACCAAAGCGTCGATGAAAACATCACTTTTATAAAAGAGAGTGAGGCTAGATTTGATGAAAAATTTGAGCTTAAATTTGAGCCAGAATTTAAAGGCTTGCAGGGCAAATTTAAATTTCTTTTAACGCCAAAAAACGGCGAAATTTTAAGTCTTAGCTATGAAATTTTACTAACCCGCCCGCAAACAAATAAAGATAACAAAACATTAAACGCCTCATGGCAAGAAAATGATCTCGTAAGTGAGAGCGTTGGCCTAAAAGAGGGCAGGTGGCAGCTACTTTTAAGGCTTAGCGACAAGCAAGATACGAGATATTATAAATTTGATTTTAACGCTACAAAATAGACTAAATTTGTACCCAAAAGTTTTTTAGCCAAAGTCAAAACCAAATAAATTTACCCGCAAATTCGCTAAATGCCAGCTCAGAGCTCTTTAAAGCCAAAATTTAAGCCCAAACGCTTGCCAGTTTTAACGTATTCTTTAAATTTATAGATAAGAGGCGAGTATTTTTTAGTATCTAGCTTTTCGTCTTTTAACAAATTTTCATCCACAAAGATGCCAACTATCTTGCAAGTGACGATGCAAAACCACCCCTTTATCTCGCACTTTTCTACGATCGTTTTTATCTGTATCTAGCACTCTTTTATGCGCGCGCTTTGGTTTTTGGCGCTAAATTTAAGCAATATAAACCCCGCGGCACCCGAAACTACCGAACCTAGCAAGATAGCGAGCTTGTCGGTGTAGGCAAAGGCGTCCGTGTCGTTGTAGGCTAGGCCGTTAACGAAAAGGCTCATCGTAAATCCTATGCCGCAAAGCACGGCGATGCCGTAAAGCTGGATGAAATTTGACCCCTCGGGCAGCTTGGCTAGCTTAAATTTGATCGCTAAAAAGCTAAATCCAAATACTCCGATTTGCTTGCCGACGAAAAGCCCCAGCGCCGTGCCTAGCGCGACTGGAGACAAAATCTCGTCCAGCCCGACGCCTCGCAGCGAGATGCCTGCGTTTACGAAGGCAAATATCGGCAGCACGCCAAACGCCACCCAGCCGTGCAGGTCGTGCTCGATACTTTTTAGCATAGATTTGCCAGGCTCGTCTTTAAAGCTAAGCGGTATGAAAAAGGCCGCCACGACGCCCGCAAGCGTGGCGTGAACGCCTGATTTTAGCACCGCTACCCACATCACCGCGCCTACGATTAGATAGGCCGCCTTGCTCTTTACGCCGAGTCTGTTTAGTGCGAAAAGCGCGGCTAGGCAAACGCTCGCTACCGCAAGCATTTGGGCACTAAGCTCGCTCGTGTAAAATAGCGCGATAATCACGATCGCGCAAAGGTCGTCGACGATCGCTAGCGTCATGAGGAAAATTTTTAAACTAGTCGGTACGCGAGGCCCAAGTAGGCTCAAAATCCCAAGAGCAAACGCGATATCCGTCGCCGTCGGTATCGCCCAGCCGCCAAGCGCGAAGGAGTCATGTTTCGTAAAAAGATAGAAGATAACCGCTGGCACTATCAGGCCGCCTGCCGCGCCGATGGCAGGCAGCGCGATTTGCGACGGATTTTTTAGCTCGCCCTCCAAAACCTCGCGCTTTAGCTCAAGTCCGATGAGAAAGAAAAATACCGCCATCAATCCGTCGTTTACCCACAAAATCAGGGGTTTGCTTAGTCCGTATTCGCCGAAGCTTACGGTAAATTTGGTCTTTAAAAATTCGTTGTAAAAATCGCTCAAAAACGTGTTTTGACACAGTAGCGCCGCGATCGTAGCGACCATCAGCAAAATCCCGCCGCTGGCTTCGTGTTTTAAAAACTCTTTTATTCCGCCCATTTTGCTTCCTTTTTATAAATCTTGGCGATTATAGCGTATTTTTACGCTCGCATAAAATTCGGGCGAATTTGGCTATAATCAAGTCAAATTTAAAGGTAAATTTAGTAGACGCATCTCTAAAATTTGCCGTGCCGCGCTTGCGGGAGCGGGACGCTTGCGCACGGTTTTTATAGATTAAGGAGCGAAAATGAATGAAATTTTAGATATATGTAAGCGTGCAAAGGCTGTTTGCGGCGAGCTTTTGAGACTTGATAGCAGGGCTAAATTTGCATCCAAAAGTTTTTAGCCAAGGTCAAAACCAAATAAATTTACCCGTAAATTTTACTTTCTAGCCAGCCAAAACTCCAGCTCAAACCTCTTTAAAGCCAAAATTTAAGCCCAAACGCTTGCTAGTCGTGACGTATTCTTTAAATTTATAGATGAGCGGCGACCAATTTTTAGTATCTAGCTTTTCATCTTTTAACAAATTTTCATCTACAAATATGCCAACTATCTTGCAAGTAACGATGCAAAACCACTCTTTTATCTCGCACTTTTCTACGATCGTTTCTATCTGTATCTTGCACTCTTTTATGCGCACGCTTTTTGCATTTACGCCTGGCTCTTTGTGCAAATTTGCTACCTTAAATTTATCACTTTCGTAGCTGTATCCAAGGGCTCTTTTCTCCTCTGGCACATCCTCGTCGCCTGTTAGTTTTTCTATCTTTTTTATAGCTTCAAGCAAGCTCTCATCACATAAATTTAGCGTGATGTCTGAGCCATTTTGGATATTTTTATAGCCTTTGTTATCAACTCCGATGCCAAGCACCACGCTATCTCCTAGCGTCCAAGAGGATGAAAGCACGGTGATATCATCTCGCCCTTTTTGATCTTTTGTGGTGGCAAGTAGGACAGGAAAGCCGTAGTAAAAGCCAGATCTGTTTAACTCTTTATGCATTTTTGCTCCTTTTTATATTCTATCCCCCAGCACTTTAAGGCTTAAATTTTTAATGAATTTAGAAAAATTTTCAAAGCTTAGCTTAAGTGAGAAAAAGCGCTATTTTATCAGCTTTTGGCTATCATTTTTAAAAATTTAAGAGAGAAAAATGCACAATCTAAATCAACTTTTCGTCTTTACAAACTCGCGTAAGATCAGGGAATTTAACGCTGGTTTTAACGACGAGCTAATCCCAAAAAGTCTAAGCATTGCTGAGTTTTATAAAAAGGCCGTTTTTGTAAATGGCCGCTTTGAGTGCGATAGCACCTACGCTTTGGTGCTTATGAACAGAGCCTGTGCCAGCGTCAAAGAGGCAAACTCGGTGCTTAAAATCCCAACTGAGTTTTTTGAGTTTTTGAAAAACAACGACTATCTTTTTTCATTTTTTAAAGAGCTAGCTATTAGCAAAAAGAGCATTGCTGAGATAAAATTTAACGACATTTACGCTGATTTTGAGGAGCATTTAAGCATACTTGAAGCGGTTTTAAAAGAGTATGAGAGCTTGCTTGATAAAGAGGATCTTTATGATGATATAACCTTGCCAAAAATTTACTCCATAAATGAAGCCTACATCAAAAGTTTTAGTGAAATTTCACTGCACATTGATGGCATTTTAAGCGAGTTTGAGTGGGAAATTTTAGAGAAAATTTCAAAACTAACCACGCTAAAGATAATCTTTCAAACTAGCGTTTTTAATAAAAAACTAATCGAAAAGATAAGGCAAATTTCAGCCATTAGCGAGTTTGAAAACTATAAAAAATATGAGCTAAATTTAAACACAAATGAGCTAGTTTGCCTAGAAAATATCACAAAATTTGAGCCAGTTTTAGTAAGAAATTTCGCCACAAGAAGTTTGCAGTGTGCCTATGCTATGGCCAAGGCGAGCGAGTTTGTGCGTGAGGGCATAAAGCCTGAAAATATCGCAGTGATCTTGCCAGATGAGGAATTTAGTGAAATTTTAAGACTGCATGATAGCGGCAAAATTTTTAACTACGCTATGGGTGAGAGCTTTAAAAATACAAAATTTTATGAGGCGCTTTACTACATCACAAGAGCGATCAATGAAGAGGTAAGCCCAGTTTTTGATCAAAGCAAGTGTGAGAGCTACGAGGAGCTTGGCTTTATTTTAAGCGAATTTGGCGTGAGCAAGCAGCTTTTTGAGAAATTTAGGACTAGCTATTTTGAGCTGTGCGAATTTACTAAATTTAAAGAGTTGATGGATGAAATTTTAGCCCTTAGCGAAGAGAAAAAATGTGAAGAGAAGCTCGCACTTGAGCTTTTTAGGATGGAGAATTTATGCAGGTATTTTAGCTTTAGCTTAAAGCAGCTAAGTGAAATTTTCTTGCTAAATATCTCGCGCCTAAGCATCGACGACGTGGGCGGTGGAAAGATCAGCGTCATGGGTATGTTAGAGAGCCGTGGGATGAAATTTGATGGCGTCATCATAGTTGATTTTAACGACAACTTCATCCCCGCAAGAAGCGCAAATGAGATGTTTTTAAACTCAAAAGTGAGGCAAAAAGCTGGGCTTATAAGCTATGTGGAGCGTGAAAATTTGCAGAGATTTTACTACGAAAGTCTCATAAATAACGCCAAAAAAGTGGCGATAAGCTGCTGTGTAAATGAAGAGAGCATACCTTCAAGATTTTTAAAAAATTTCAAAACGATAAAAGATGAGAAATTTAGCGATGAGGCCTATTTGAAGCTATTTTTAAAGGGAGAGGCTAGCTTAAATTTAAAAGATGATGAGATCATTTTAGAGCATGATTTTTTCACAAACCCACTCTCGTTTTCGACGCTAAATTTATTTCTAACCTGCCCAAGAAAATACTACTACACAAAGATAGCTGGCATAAAGCCTGCAAAAGGCGTATCAAAAGAGCTTGGCACAAAACAAGGAAATAGCGTTCATAGCGCACTTTTTGAGTATTACACGAGTGAATTTTATAAGCAAAATAACACCTTTGATCTAGCCGTTTTTAAAGAGATGCTAGCAAAGCAAAATCTTACGCCACTTGAGTTTGAAATTTGGACGCATAAATTTAAAGAGTATGAAATTTATGAAAACGAGCGCTTAAGGGCTGGTTTTAGGGTGCTTGAGTGCGAAAAAGAGGTGCAAAGCGAGTTTTGTGGCGTGCAGATAAAGGGATTTATCGATAGGATCGATGCAAACGCAAACGGCGACGTGCTTATACTTGATTACAAAACTGGCGAGGCAAATGTAAATTCGCTCCAGCTTGCATTTTACGAAGCACTTTACGGCGGAGAGGTGCGAAGTGCCTACTATGCCCTAAAAAAAGAGCCTAGCTTAGTTAGCTCTAAAAAAAGCGTAGATGATCTAAACGGCGAGATAGAAAAGCTAAAAGGCATAAACAAAACCAAGATAAATTTTGAAAGAAAGAGCGGTGCTTGCGCATTTTGCGAATACGCTACACTTTGTAGGAGAGAGTTATGAAAAATTTTTTAGCCCTAAAAGCAAGCGCTGGAAGCGGTAAGACCTTTGCGCTAAGCGTTCGCTACATCGCTTTGGTGCTTCGAGGCGAAAATATAAACGAGATCGTCGCTCTAACTTTTACAAAAAAAGCAGCAAACGAGATGAAAGAGCGCATAATCGCAACTTTTTTGGACTTGCAAAACAAAAAGGGCGAGCTTGAAGCGGTGTGCGCGGAGCTTGATATAAGCCAAGACGAGGCGATAAAAAGGCGAGATGAGAGACTTGGTGTCTTTTTGCAAAGTGAGCTAAAAATTTATACATTTGATGCGTTTTTCTCTGGGATACTAAAGAAATTTAGCCAAAATTTAGGGCTTAGCCCTGATTACAGCGTGCAAGATAGCTTGCAAGATCTGGCGTGGAAAAAATTTGTAAAAGAGGCGAGCAAGGATAAAAAACTTCTTAGCGAGCTTGCCTTAATGATGATCATTTCAAGCCAAAAAGAGGCTAGCTTTTCGCAGACTTTGGCGAAATTTTATGAAAGCTTTGGTGGCGAGCTAAAAGATAGTGGCGCAAGCTATCCAGATGATAGCAAGGTAAGGGCGGCGCAAAGAGCGATAAATGAGCATATAGCCTTGCAAAATGGCGCTAGCGATGTGGCTAAAAAGACATTTGGCGAGCAGAATTTATTTGAGCTATTTAAGAGTAAGGTTTTTGCTAGAGAAAGCCTAGACTACCGCACTTTTAGCAAAATTTACACAAGTGAGCTTGATAGGCTCTTTTTTGAGCTAAAAGAGGCAGCAAAAAACTACATTTTAGAGGTCGAAAAGTATAGGCTAAGTGGCTTTAGCAAGCTATTAAAGCTTTATAAGGCGTCAAATTTGGGGCTAAACAAAGAGATAAATGCGCTAAGTTTTGCTGATATAAACAAGCTGGTTTTTAAGCTTTTGGTGCAAAGCTTAGACAAAGAGGCGCTTTATTTCAGGCTTGATGGCAGGATAAATCACCTCTTAGTCGATGAGTTTCAAGATACAAACGTGATCCAGTACGAGATCATCTTGCCGCTCATCGCTGAAATCGTCTCTGGATACGGACAAAACGGGCTTGGAAGCTTCTTTTACGTGGGCGATACGAAGCAGAGCATCTATAAATTTAGAGGTGGCAAAAAGGAGCTTTTTGATAAGCTTGGAGATGATTTTAGCCAGATAGATATAGAAAATTTGCCAAGCAACTACCGTAGTTTAAAGGCTTTGGTGAAATTTAATAACGCTGTTTTTGAAGAAATTTATCATAGATATGGACTTAGTTTTGAGCCACAAGAGCCAGCTAAAAAAGATGAGGCGCTAAGCTACGAGGTAAGCGGTGAGTGTGCATACTTTGAAGTAGAAAAAGATGACTACGGCTACTTGCGTGTGCTAAGTGATGAAGATATCGCAGGTGCGGTCGTTTCGCAAGCAAGTGAGCTTTTAAAAGCTGGCGTAAATGCGAGCGAGATAACCGTGCTTTGCTGGAAAAATAGCGACATTAGTCTCATCTCAGAAGTGCTTAGCAGCGAGGGGATAAAAAGCGTCAATGAAGGCACTTTGGAGCTAAAAAGAACGCCGCTTGTTGCAGCGATCATCGAGTATGCGAAATTTTGCCTATTTAAAGAAGAAATTTATGAGAAAAATGTAAAAGCGCTAGTAAATGCAAATGTCAAAAAACTAAGCATAAAACCAGAAGAGAGCGCTACAAATAGCCTATTTTACTTAGCTAAAAATTTAGGCATAAGCATGGCAGACGTTGATATCTTGAGGCTGTTTGAGCTAAGCGCGGGGTATAAAAATTTAAGTGATTTTATATTTAACCTTGAAAACTTTAGCTCTAAAATCAGTCCAAAAAGTAGCGACGGCGTGAGAGTGATGACCGTGCATAAGTCAAAGGGGCTAGAATTCGCTCACGTCATAGTTTGCGACATGATGGGCAAGGGCAGGGGAGATGACTCAAATTTCATCACCGAATACAGCGAAAAGGGCGAATGGATCGTAAAGAGTAAAATTTCAGGCAGAGAGAATTTTGATAGCGACTACGCAAGCGTTTTGGAGCAGATGAAAGAGCTTGAAAAGCAAGAAAATATCAATAAAATTTACGTTGCATTCACAAGAGCCACAAAGTCGCTCATCATCATCAAACAAGCCGTCCCAAGCGGAAGTAGCCCAAGCTTTTTTTCATTTTACACAAAAAGCGACAAGAGCGAAGCAAACGACTATCTTGATCTCAAAGAGTTTAGCTTCGGCAAAATTTTGCCTAGCAAAACTGAGCAAAAAGAGCTAAAAAAAGATGAAAAAATGCCTGAAATTTTAAAGATAGAGAGGCAAGAGGTAGAGGCAAGAGAGCAAAAGACGAGTGGGAAAAATTTAAGCGCGATATATTTTGGCCTTGCGTTTCACTATCTGCTTGAGATGAGCGAGAAATTTGACGAGAGCTCGCTTTCTGAAGCTAAAAATTTGATGCTAAATAAATTCCATAAATTTTTGCCGCTTGAAGTCCTTGAAGATGCCTTTAAAAGGGCAAAAATGCTTATAGGAGAGCCAAAATTTATAGAGAGCATAAAGGGCAAAGAAATTTACAAAGAGCAGCCATTTAAAGTAAAAAATGAGCTAAAACAGATGGATCTTTTTTGCTTTAATGAGCGTGAAATTTGTGTTATTGATTATAAAACGACAGATAAAAATATAGAAGAGAACAAAAAGCAGGTAAAAGAGTATAAAGATGCGCTTGCTAAATTTTATGAAAAACATAGTATAATCGCCGTCATTTTCTATGCACTTGAAGGCAAAATTTCATATATTGAAGTTTAAACGCTACTTAATTTAAGCTTTATCAAAGCATTCTTTAAATACAATCACAACTCAAAAATTAACTTGGCAAAGGTAAGAAAATGACAAAAATAACAAAGCCAAACGAAGTTAAGCGAGACTGGATCGTAGTTGATGCAGCTGGTAAGCGCTTTGGTAGATTGCTAACTGAGGTAGCAACTATACTTCGTGGCAAAAACAAACCATGCTTCACGCCAAATGTAGATTGTGGCGACTATGTTATCATCATAAATGCTTCTAAAGTAGAATTTACTGGTAATAACAAAGCTGAAGATAAACTTTATCACAGACACTCAGGATATTTTGGCAGCGTAAAGAGCGAGAAATTTGGCGATTTGATAGCAAATAAGCCAGAAAAACTATTTAAATTAGCTGTTCGTGGCATGCTTCCAAAGACAAAACTTGGAAGAGAGATGATAAAAAAACTAAAAGTTTATGCTGGCAGTGAGCATCCTCATACGGCACAAATAGCTAAAAAAGAAGGAAAATAATTATGGCAAAAGTTTATGCAACTGGTAAAAGAAAAACTGCCGTAGCAAAGGTTTGGATAAAGTCTGGAAGCGGTAAAATCGTAGTAAATGGTATGGATCTTAATACTTGGCTTGGTGGTCACGAGGCTATCAAGCTTAAAGTTATTCAACCACTTTTAGTAACAAAACAAGAGAGTTTAATAGACGTAGTAGCTACAACTTTAGGTGGCGGTTATTCAGCACAAGCTGAGGCTTTAAGACACGGCATTTCACGTGCTTTAGCTGATATGGATGCTGATTTTAGAGCAGCGCTTAAACCAAAAGGCTTACTAACTAGAGATTCTCGTGTTGTTGAACGTAAGAAATTTGGTAGAAGAAAGGCTAGAAGAAGCCCACAATTCTCTAAACGTTAATGGTTTTTTGCAAGTGCTTTTGCATTTGCAAAATTTAGGTTATGTAAATTGTCAGATTTACATTAAGAATTTGGTTATAATTTAAAGTTGATTTATTTTTATTTAGGTAAAATTATAGTCAACATTAAAAATCCCTATTTGAAAGGAATTCTATTATGAAAAAGATTGCTTTAGCTATGGTTGCCGCAACAGCGGTTTTTGCGTCTAACGCAGCATACAACTATGAGATCACTCCAACTATCGGTGGTGTTCATCCAGAAGGAAATCTACGTGTAAAAGACCACAATTTTGTTGGTATTAGAGCGGCTAGAAACCTTGAAGATTTTTTCTTTGATCAAGTTGAACTTGGTGTTGATTACTCTCAAAAATTAAAAGAGAGAACAGGCAACGTTGTAAGAGAGGGTAGAGCTCTTAGATACCACGCTAACCTTGTAAAAAATATCGTTGACTTTGGACCAGTTAGCCTATATGGTTTAATCGGTGCTGGTTATGAAGATGTTCCAGCTATTTTTGTTAAAAACGAAGATGGTGGTTTTGGTCAATATGGTCTTGGTTTAAGATACCAAGTAACAGATAGATTTGCTCTTAAAGCAGAGGCAAGAGACGCTATCAAATTTGAGCACGCTGATCACAACCTATTCTATTCACTAGGCTTTGGCATCGGTCTTGATTCAAAAGCAGCTCCAGTTGTAGCAGCAGCTCCAGTAGCTCCAGCAGCAGCTCCAGCACCAGTTCTTGATGATGACAACGATGGCGTGCCAAACGATATCGATCAATGCCCTAACACTCCAGCTGGTGTAGTTGTTGACGAAAGAGGATGCGAGAAAGTTATCGTTCTTAGAGACCTAGATGTTAACTTCGCATTTGATAGCTACAAAGTTGGACCAAAATATGCAGCTGAGATCAAAAAAGTAGCTGACTTTATGGGCGAACACCCAGATTATAAAGTTGTACTTGCTGGTCACACTGATAGCGTAGGTGCAGAAGCTTACAATCAAAAACTATCTGAAAAAAGAGCAAAAGCAGTGGCTGAGGTTCTTGCTGGTTACGGCGTAGAAAAAGCTAAAATTTCTACAGTTGGTTACGGCGAACTTAAACCAATCGCTACAAACAAAACTAAAGAAGGTCGCGCTCAAAACAGACGTGTTGAAGCTACTTTCAATAAATAATTTTATTATTTAAAATTACTTCTTTAGGGCTTGGCTTCGGCTGAGCCCTTTTTTATTTCTGCGGAGATTATCATGAAAAAAACTATACTTTTTGACTTAGACGGCACACTTATAGACTCTACTTCTGCTATTTTAAAAGGCTTTGATACGGCTTTTTTAGCTCACGGCAAGAAAGAACCTGATCATGATGCATTAAAATCTCTAGTAGGATATCCGCTTGAAATAATGTTTGAAAAACTCGGTGCCAAGAATAATTTAATAGGTGAATATGTAAAAGAGTATAAAGCTTGCTACGAGAAGATCTATTTAGATGAGACTGTGCTTTTACCGCATGCTATGGATGCTTTAAAAGAAGCTAGCACGTTTGCTGATGTTGGTGTTGTTACGACAAAGACATCAAAATTTTCTATCATTTTACTTGAACATTTAGGTGTTATGAAATTTATAAAAACGGTTGTCGGACGAGATGATGTCGTTAATCCAAAACCAGATCCAGAACCTATAAATTTAGCTTTGAAGAGACTAGACAAAGAAAAAGATAATGCGTTTATGGTTGGCGATACCATCATGGATCTAAAGGCTGCTAAAGCCGCTCTTATAACTGGCGTTGGCCTTACATGCGGATATGGCAAAGAGTCCGATTTAAGGCAGTTTAGCGAGCATATATTTGCAAATCCACATGAGGCTGTCGGTTTTATAAAAGAAGCTTGATAGTTAAAATTTATTAAAGCTCTTGAGCCTGACACCATTTAAACGTAAATTTATTCATAAATTTTTGTTTTAACTTATTACAAAATGCTTTGATGGACCAAAAAGAATTTTATAATTTCATATAAAGAATACCTACTACTATTTGATTAATCTAGATAATTCTTGTTTTTAGTAAATTTGTTGTTTTAGATAAATTTGTTAGCAAAATATGCCAACTAATATGCTCGTATTAGAATTTATTAGGTAGGAATTTGTAGGCATTGAAAAAGAGCCGAAATTTATAGACATAGTATTTAATCGAAACTGGCGTGGAGGCTGAGTTCGTCTATAAGATAAGCGAGGGCAGACCAAACATAGAAGATAGGCTTAAAAACGGCGATATCGCACTTGTTATAAATACAAGCGATACTAAATCAAGCGTGGATGATGGCAAAAAGATCCGCCAAAATGTACTTAGATTTAAGATCCCTTACTTCACAACTATCCGTGCAGCACTCGCAGCTGCTAAGTCACTAAGCACAGTTCAAACTGGCAAAGCACTTGAAGTAAAAAGCTTGCAAGAGTATCTAAGCGAGAGATAATAAATTTAGTGGCAGTTTTGGCTGCCACTAGCTAAATTTCACTCTGATTTTTAGCTATTTTTTAAAGCGTCAGCCACCTTTAGAGCGCTTGCAAAGGCAAAATGCAAGTTATATCCGCCAAGCATACCGGTGATATCTAAGACTTCACCTATAAAATAAAGCCCTTTTACGCTTTTGCTCTCTAAGTTTTCGTCTAAAAAATTAGTTTTTACACCACCTTTTGTAACTTCAGCCCTTTCAAAGCCAAATGTCCCAGCTGGGGCAAACTCGTAAGCAAAAAGCCTTTTTATGATACTTTTTTCATAATCACTAAATTCATAATAAGCCCTATCTTTTAAGCCAAAATTTCTTAAAAACTCCAGTACAAATCTCTTTGGCAAAGGCAAAACCGAGCTAAGCTGCTTTTTGCCATTTACTAAATTTTTCTCACTAAATTTAGGCAAAAAATTTATGCAAATTCGCCCCTTTTGCCAAAAGAGTGAGGCGTTTAGTATCGCTGGACCGCTTATGCCTCTATGTGTAAAAAGCAGGTCACCACTAAATTTATGGCTCTCGTTTTTGCCATTTATCTCCACGTCCGCGCTTAGACTAACACCGCTAAGCTCTTTAAACCAAAACTCATCTTTTTGCACGCTAAAGCCAACAAGAGCAGGGGCAGTAGGCGATAGTTCAAGGCCAAATTCGCTAGCTACCTTGTAGCCAATATCGCTTGCGCCAAGGGCTTTGTAGCTTAGTCCGCCACTTGCGATGACCAAATTTCTAGCTCTAAATTTCTCATCTCTCGTTGAAATTTCAAAAATTTCATCTACTTTTTTGGCACCAAGAACCTCTTTGTTATAAAAAATCTCTGCATTTTGCCTTTTTAAAAGCAGGCTCAAAACGCTCTTTGCACCGCTATCACAGAAAAATTGATTTTGCTTTTGCTCGCTAAATTTAAGCTCACTAAAAAATTTCAAAACCTGATCAAAGCTTAGCACTTTTAAAACTTGCTCTATAAATTTCTGCTCGCCAAGGTAGTTTTTAGCGCTTACAAAGCGGTTTGTGATGTTGCATCTGCCGCCACCGCTTGCTAAGATCTTTTTGCCAGCGCTGCTGTTTTTCTCTAAAATGGCAACCTTTTTGCCCTTTAAATTTGCCCCTAAAAAGAGCCCGCTAGCGCCAGCACCAACGATGACGACGTCGTAGATCAAAACTTTAAGCTCTCTTTTAAGGCCGCCTCGCTTGTTAGGCGGGAGTCAAATTTGATCACTTGATTTTTCTCGTTTTTGTAATAATCCACCACACCTTTTTGGCTGTTTAGAAGCTCTAAATTTAGGCTCGCTTCTGGGCTTAGGTAGATATTTTTAAAGATTCTTGGATCACTCAGGCTAAATAGCAAAACAAGCCAGATCACGCAAAGCACCACGCAGACGATGGCAAGCACTTTAAAGTCAAAGGTGTGCATGATGTATCCGCCAAACGCGCCCCCAACGAAGCTTCCAAAGTAGCCAAATGAGTTAAAGATGCCAAGAGCGGTGCCTTTTTGTGAGGATTTTACAAATTTTGTCGCGGTTGATTGCATGATTGGCTCGTGAAGGTTAAAACCTATAAAAAATATCGCGATGCCAACCACAAAGATAAATTTCGTAAAGCTAAGGGCAAAAATGGCATAGGTTAGGGCAAAAAGCAGCGTGCCGGCTATCAAGATGACCTTGCTAAGCCCCTTGCCATCGCCCAAAGCGCCAGCTAACCCCATAGCTAAAAAGCCAAGCACAGCGCCAAGCGTATAGACCTTGTAAAGCTCGCTGCTCTCATAGCCATACTCTTTTACTAAAACGATCGGGATCACTAAAAATGCGATGCTTGTGAGCATCTTTTGCATGAAAGAGGTGAAATTTATGATCATGTAGTCTTTTTGTAAAAATAGCTTGCCAAATGGCACCTTTTCGGCCTTTGCGCTCACTTTTATCTCTTTTGGCACGACGGTGTATAGTAGCACGACGCAAAGCAAGCTAAGAGCGGCGCTTAGATAAAAGAGGCTTGAAAGCCCGTAGTCCTTGGCAAGAAGCGGTCCAAGCACCATCGAAAGCGTGAAGCTAAGCCCTATAAAAGCGCCCATGATCGCCATGGCTTTTGAGCGGTTTTCTTCAGCTACAAAGTCGCTTATCATCGCTGTTGCCACTGCTCCTACAGCCCCCACACCTTGTAAAAACCTGCCAAAAAGCATCGTGTAAATTTCACTTGCTAGAGCGCAGACGATAGAGCCAACCACAAAGATCAAAAGCCCGATGGTTAGGGCTTTTTTGCGGCCGATCTTATCTGAAAGAGAGCCAAAAGGCACTTGAAATATCATCTGTGAGATCGCATAGACGCCTACTATTAGCCCAACTAAAAATTCGTTTGCGCCCTCTAAATTTAGGGCATAAAGGCTAAGCACCGGCAGGACTATAAAAAGCCCAAAAAATCTGCTAGCTACGATAAAAGATAGTGGCAAAACGCTTTTTAACATAAATTTTCCCTTATTTTTAAAAGGACTAAGTTTATCATTTTAATACTAATTTAAATTTAAAAATTTAATCTACTTTTTTGTAAAATACGCCCAAAAATCAAGGAGTTTTGCGATGAAAATCGTGCTTGCGACATCAAATTTAGACAAAGTAAAAGAGATAAAAGAGTTTTTAAAAGGCTATGAAATTTACGCACTAAGCGAGGTTGTGAAGCCGTTTGAGATCGTTGAAGATGGTAACACCTTTCAGCAAAATGCGCTCATAAAGTCAAGAGCTGTCTTTGCAAAGCTTAAAGAACAGGGGCTTGATAGTGAATTTGTCTCACTTAGCGATGATAGCGGCATCAGCGTGGATGCACTTGGTGGCGAGCCAGGGATCTACTCAGCTCGCTACTTTGACCTTGATGAAAATGGCAAAGTGCGCGGCAAAAACGCAAATGACGCAAACAATAGAGCAAAGCTAATTAGCAAGCTAAAGGCGTTAAATTTAAAGAGCTCACTAGCTCACTACACCGCCTGTATCGCCATTAGCTCAAAATTTGGAGATTACACGACGCATGGCTTTATGTACGGCGAAGCGATAAACGAGGAGCGTGGCACAAACGGCTTTGGCTACGACGCACTTTTTATCCCAAATGGCTTTAACAAGACGCTTGGCGAGCTAGATAACGAGACAAAGCTTAAAATTTCTCACCGCTCAAAGGGGCTGGAGCTTGCAAATTTCGTGCTAAAGAGCCTAAAGAAAAACTTTAGTTAAGCTCCTTTAGCCCCTTCTTTGCTCGCTCCAAAAGACCAAGCGTACGAGGGTTTTGCTCCTTGCCTTTTAAAATTTCAAATACTTCTTTGTAGTTTTTGGCAGCTTCGTCCTTTTGCTCAAGCTTTGCTAGGTCGTTAGCGACTTCTATTAACAGCTCTGATCGCACAAGCTCGTTGCCACTTAGCTCTGGCGTGATATCAAGCAAATTTAATGCTAAAATGTGCTTGTCGTAGGCTTTCGCAAAGTCATTTTTCATGTAGTAGGTGCTGCCGATGGACTTTATGCAAAGCAGCCTGTCGCGCATTGGGGTATTTGGCGTGACGTCATAAATTTTTTGAGCTTCATTAAAGTTAGCAAGCGCCTCGTCATATTTGCCTAGCGCCTTTTTTGCTGCGCCTATGTTTTGATAAGAGCGCGCTAGCAGCAGTTTGTCGCTAACGTTTGCCGCAAGCTCTAGGGCTTTTTGTGAGAGCTCTAACGCCTTTTGTGGCTCTTTATTTACCATGCAAATGCTAGCGCCATTTATGAGCGAAGTGATCGCCTGCTCAGTGTTGCCATCTTTTAAGCAGACATCAGTCGCTTGCTCGGCTAAATTTATGGCTCTCTCCAAATTTCTATCGCTTTTATAAAACTCATTCACACTCTCTTGCACCAGCTCGTCGCAGCTACTTGCAAAGAGGCAAATAGGCGCTAAAAATGGCAAAATTTTCTTCATCTTTTTACCTTTAAAATTTGGCTCATTTTACCTTTTGAAGCTAGAAATTTATATTAACTTTGCTAAAATCACTAAAATTTTAAGGAGCCAAAAATGTCAAATATCTTAATCATCGGAGCAGGCGGCGTTAGCCAAGTCGCAACCGTAAAATGTGCGATGAACTCGGATGTTTTTACAAATATCACCCTAGCAAGCCGCACAAAAAGCAAGTGCGACGCGATCGCTAAATTTATAAAAGATCGCCTTGGCGTGCAGATAAAAACCGCGCAAATCGACGCTGACGACACAGCGGCTGTGGTGGAGCTCATCAAGCAAACAAAGGCTGATTTGCTTCTAAACGTCGCGCTGCCATATCAAGACCTAACTCTTATGGACGCTTGCGTAAAGGCTGGCATACCTTACATCGACACCGCAAATTACGAGCACCCAGACACTGCAAAATTTGAGTATAAGCTTCAGTGGGCGAAGGATGGTGACTTCAAAAACGCTGGCACCATGGCACTTCTTGGCTCTGGCTTTGACCCAGGCGTGACAAACATATTTTGCGCTTATGCACAGCAAAATTTATTTGACGAGATCCACGAGATCGACATCCTTGACTGCAACGCTGGCGATCACGGATATGCTTTTGCGACAAATTTCAACCCAGAGATAAATTTACGCGAAGTTAGCGCAAATGGCCGCTACTGGGAGGCTGGCAAGTGGATCGAGACAAAGCCTATGCAGATCATGTTTAAGTGGGACTACCCAAAAGTTGGCGTCAAGGACAGCTACCTGCTCTACCACGAGGAGCTAGAAAGCTTAGTAAAAAACATCAAAGGACTAAAGAGAATTCGCTTTTTCATGACCTTTGGACAAAGCTATCTAACCCACATGAAGTGCCTAGAAAACGTGGGAATGCTCCGCATAGACGAGGTCGAGCATAACGGCGTTAAAATCGTGCCGATCCAGTTTTTAAAGACGCTTCTGCCTGACCCTGCGAGCCTTGGTCCACGCACAAAAGGTAAAACAAACATCGGCTGCGTGATACGTGGGCTAAAGGATGGCAAAGAGCGCCAAGTCTATATCTACAATGTCTGCGACCACGAGGCTTGCTACGCTGAGACCGGCGCGCAGGCTGTTAGCTACACCACAGGCGTGCCAGCGATGATCGGCTCGCTAATGGTCGCAAAAGGCATCTGGAGCGGCAAAGGCGTCTTTAACATGGAAAATTTCGACGCAAAACCTTTCATGGACGAGCTAAATAAGCAGGGATTGCCGTGGGAGATGATAGAGATGAAGCCAGGCGAGAGATACGAAGTTTAAATTTAGACTTGTCTCGTGAGTGTCTTTTGCGGAGCTTGAAATTTTCACCCTTCGACAGACTATATGTCTAGTCTCGGGATGAAAATTCCTTCGCAACCACAAAATTCATCTCACGATACTTCGTCAGAGACGTTGTGATATTTAAATTTAACAACACGCTCCGCTTAAAAATCGAATTTCGCCTCGCCTAAGCGAAAAATACTTCGCCTAAATTTGTTAAATTTAACCACTAAATTTTATCTCTCCTTTTTGGTTGCAAGCTATTTTTCACAACTCTTTTACAAATTTTCAAATATAATAAAGCCAAAATTTAAAAGGAAATTTTAGTGCTAACGATAGAAAATTTATATATTTTGATAGCGGCCCTTGCGCTTGTTTGCGTGATACTAGTAGCTTTTTTGATAAATGCAAATTTGCAGAAGGCAAAACAAAGAGAAAATTTAGAAAATTTACAAGATGAGCTAAAAGATAGCGAGCGACTAAATATCGAGCAAAGAGCAAAGCTTGAAGCAAATAACGACAAGATAAATGAGCTAGCTAAAAATTTAGACGAGTATAAAATTTCGCTCAGACAAAAAGATGAAAAAGAGGACGAGCTAGAGCGTGAGCTAAGGCATCTAAACGAGGAGCTTGGCAGCCAGACAAAGATGGCTGAGATGGCAAAGTCGCTATCTTTAAATTTGCAAAACGAGCTTGGTGCAAAAGAGGATGAGTTAAAAAGATCAAACGAGAGTGAAAACGAGCTAAAACGCGCTATCGTCGCACTAAAAAGTGAGATCGAGGCCAAAGAAAACATCCTAAGATCACAAGAAGAGAATTTAAAAAAGGTGAAAAATGAGCTAAATTTAGAGTTTGCAAACCTTGCTAATAAGATATTTGAAGAAAAAAGTGCAAATTTCTCAAAAAACAGCAAAGAGTCGCTTGAGCTCTTACTAACGCCACTTGGCGAGAAGATAATAAGCTTTGAAAAGAGGGTAAATGACGCTCACAGCGACTCGCAAAAGAGCGCAGGCGAGCTTAGTGCGCAGCTAAAAGAGGTGGTCGAGCTTGGCAAAAATATGTCAAAAGAGGCAAACTCGCTAAGCACGGCGCTAAAAGGCAGCAACAAGGTCCTTGGCAACTGGGGCGAGATGCAGCTTGAGCGAACACTGGAAGCTGCAGGGCTAGAAAAGGGCACGCACTACACTACGCAAGAGAGTTTTGATGTGAGCGGCAAAAAGCTCATACCTGACTTTGTCATAAATTTCCCAGACGACAAACAGATGATAATAGACAGCAAAGTCTCACTCCATGCCTATGAAAAGGCGGTTGCGGCGGCTGATCTAGCCCAGAGCAAACTAGCTCTTGGCGAGCATATTGCCTCAATAAAAAAGCACATCGACGAGCTAGCTAAAAAAGACTACTCATCGCTTGTTAAAAGCCCTGATTTTGTGCTGATGTTTGTGCCAGTTGAGCCGGCATTTTTGGAGGCTTTGAAATTTGATCCAAATTTGTTTAACTACGGCTATGAGAAAAAAGTGGTGCTAGTCTCGCACACGACGCTCATGCCGCTACTTCGTGTGGTGGCAAATTTATGGCGCATGGAAAATGGCAACAAAGAGGCGAAGGAAATTTTAAAAAGCGCAAATGAAATTTATGAGAAATTTTGCACCGTCGCTGAGAAGCTAAATAGGCTTGGAAACTCGGTGAGATCGGTAAATGATAACTTCAACGAGGTCGTTAAAAGCGTGAGCGGTCAAGGTGGACTTGATAGCAGGTTGGAGAAATTTAAAAAGATCGCTATAAACCCCAAAGATACGCAGATAAAAGAGCTTGAAGCAAGACCTAGAGAGATCTTGCTAGCTAGCTCGAAAGAGTAAATTTGGAGCTTTTAAATTTAGTGATGCATGTGCATATTAGTTGAGTTATCATCACTCATATTTTGCATCATCTTGTGGTGATCGTGCATTGGCATATCTGCTGGCATGTTCATCGGCATATTCATATGCATATCCATCTCACCGTTTTCAGCCTTGTAGCCAGTTATGGTAGGATCAACCATGCCAAATATCATCGCGACGTGTCCGACGATCAAGAAGAATATGAGTAGGCAAAAGTGAAGTTTTAGCTTTGCCTTTTGGCTTGCGTTTTTATAGATCAAATTTAGCTCTAAAAGTGCGATGCCAAGAAGTGGTATGACGCCGATGAGATATGAGTAGATAGCGATGACATCGGCATATCCACGCCATTTTATACTTGGATAAATTTTTGCCATAAAATAGATCACAAGAGCTGTAAAATAGACCCCAAGCACTATGCCAACAAATTTGCTAACAGCCTTAAAGCCAGCATTTTTGCCGCTATCCATGTGATACATCGTAAAAAACTCCATCGCCACTAAAAGCTCCGCAAGCCCCATAGGTATCACCATGTAGAGGATTAGATTGTAGGGTTGATCGAGCGATAAAAGCTCCATGTAGTGTGTCATTACCATTGTAAATCCTTTGTAAAAATTTAAAGAAATTTACTACCAAAGGGCTAAGATAGTTAAAAAATATCAAGAATAGTTGCGAAAATTAAGCGAATGTTAAATTTACTCCTAGCTTGGTTAAGAGCAAATTTAACCATTTTAGTCTTTAAACTCGTGTGAGATGACTGGGGAGAATTCCTCCCAGTGAAGCTTAGTTTTAAAGGTTGGCATCTTGCTTTGATAAGGCTCTTTTTTAAGCGCAGCAACCGCGACACTATCGCCTTGTGGCTTGGCTGGTGCCTCTAGGCTTAAAACGGCTCTTTCAAGCTCGATGAAGTCTTGCAAGATGAGCGCATACGAGCGGAAGAAATTTGCATTTTTATGAGCTAAAAGCAGCGAGCCAAACTCATCCATAAATAAATTTAAAGTCTCGCCAAAGAGCTTGTCGCTGATATTTTTTGCGCCGTTAAATTCGTCATTTAAAAATGTTGCCATCGCCAAAAATATAAAGCCAACATAGTCCTCACTATCTTTGCAAAGCTCCTTATCACGCCTATATGGGCTAAGCTTTAGGCAGTGTATCACCCTAAGTCTAGCCGCGCCGTTATCTCTACCCTCTTCATAAAATGAGGCGCTTAAAGGGATATTTGTAAAGCCAAAAAGAACCTCATTTTGCTCGCTTGTAAGCTCATCAAAGCTAAATTTATCTAAATTTGCAAACGCCTTTGCACTTTGCTCGCTCAAAGGATTTTGCGCTAGGTAGCTAAGCTGCTCTTTCCACCTTGCAAACCCCTCATCACTGGTGTGAAAAAAGAGTGGATACGCCAAAAATTCGTAAAAATATGACCTTGCTTTTATGATGTTTTTATCCATTTAATAAATCCTCTTTCATCGCATTTAGCTGGGCTTGCACCATGATCTTTGCCTTGCAGTCAGCGCAGCAGTAAAGTGACTTGATCTTGGCTCTGTCGTTGCCAAAACGTGGCTGCATGATCGCTGCGATCTTCTCGACCGCTTTTTTAGTCGCAAACTCTTTTCCGCACTCCACGCAGGCAAATAGCTCGTCATGCGCAAGCTCGCTATAAACGAAAAACTCAGGCTTAAGAGCGATCTTGCCGACCTCAAGTGAGATGGTGTTTTTCTCAGCGCAGCTTAACTCGCAGTAGCCGCAGGCGGTGCAAACGCTTGGGTTAAATAAAATAGAATTTGTCTTTTTATCAGCCACCAAAGCGCTTACGTTACAAGCTCCAACACAGCTAAGGCAGAGCGTACAGGTATCAGCATTTATTGTGACTTCGCCATATCTTATCATCTCGCCGCTTTTTACGACGCCAAGATCGTCACTACCTACGATAAATTCAAGCCTTTTGGCAAAAATTTCTCTCTTTGGCAGCGCGTATTCGTTTATAGAGTGCTGAGAGCCGTCTATAAATTTAGCCTTTTTTAGCGCACTCTCAAGGCTAGCCTTGTCTTTTGCGTGATATATCGCACTCTCTTTAAATTTAAGCTCATAAATTTGATTTAATATACTAATGGCGTCTTTTTCGCCCTTGCCAAGGCTCTTGCTGTATAAAATCACACTCGAGCCACTCTCTTGAAGAAGTGTCAAAAAGTGCGTTTGGCTTAAGAAGTGGGCGGCTGAGATGGCAAAAGGTAGGACATTTTCTGGTAGGCTCACGTTTAGCTCATCTAGGCTCATCTCCTCAGGCACGATAAGAGGGATCTTGCCTTTGTAAAGCTTTGCCACAGCGGCAAATGAGCTTTGTGGCATTAGTGTGTAGTCGAGCGCGCCACTAGGGCAGACGCTGATACAGTTTCCGCAGTTTGTGCAGTCGATCGCTGAAAAGATAAGATGCTTTGTCGCGTCCTCTTTTAGGATGGCAACCGTTGGACAAACCTCGGCGCAACGACCGCAAATTTCAGTCCTGCGCTCGTGATACTGACAGATTGATGAGTCGTATTGAGTAAAGCTTTTGTATCTAAATTTTGGGCTTTTTGCATTTAAAATTTCAAGCACTTTTTCATCTTTTAGCCCTGAAATTTCGTAGCAGCCGCTTTGTTTTAGCATATAGTCCCTTGCGTTTTCAACCAAGAAAAAGTCGCAATCAACCTCAAATTCGTCATTTGCTCTAAGCACCAAAACGCTTAGCTCGCCAGCTGCGCCGTATATAAATTTGACTTCAAAATGCGTAAGCTCAATGACTTTGTAGCCATTTTCTTTTAGTAAATTTGCTAGCTCTGCTCGGCCTGAGTTGCTTACAATGACGACATTTTTGCCGACCTCTTTTTCGTAATCCACATCCTTTGCCATGTCAAAGGCGCTCGCTCTTGCCTCGTAGAGTAAAAGGGTATTTTTGGCTTTTTCTAAGACGCTTGCGGTGGTATTTTTAAGGTAAAAATTTATCTCAGGTGCTACGACATTTGCCTTTAGCTTTGGAGAGTTTGAGACTAGATAGTCGCCATTTTCGTTGTTGATCTCTATCTGCTCGTTTAGCATCAAAGCATCGTCAAAATCGTTATAAAAGCCAAATTCTTTCATTGTTTCTCCTATTATCAAAAACGGGCTTATTCTAATATTAATGGGATTAATAGACTCTGAAATTTATATCCTCTTTTTTTGCTCTAAGTTTTAATTTATAATATTTTTATGTTAAAATCACGCCTTGGTAAAACTAACTTACTAGGAGCGCAAATTGAACGATTTAAGAAATATCCCACAAGTTGATAAGATCATAAAAAATGAAGTATTTTCGGGACTTGATACGAGTTTAGTCACTATGCTTGCAAGGCAAATTTTAGATGAGGTTAGGGCTAAAATTTTAAATGAAAATGCAAGTTTTAGCGGCGAAGAGATAATAAATTTGATCCTAGATGAGTATGATAAATTTAACGAAGCTAGCCTTCAAAGGGTGCTAAATTTAACCGGCGTTGCCATACATACAAACCTCGCTAGAAGCGTTATAGATAAAGAAATTTTAAGCCGTGCGACACCTGTTATCACAGGATATTCAAACTTAGAGTACAACCTAAAAACAGGCAGCCGAGGCAACAGATATGACTACGTTGGCTCTCTTGTCGCAAGGGCCTTTGGCTTTGAAGACGCCATCGTTGTAAATAACAACGCAAGCGCTGTATTTTTGGTGCTAAATACCTTTGCAAAGGGCAGAGAAGTGGTCGTTAGCAGAGGCGAGCTAGTCGAGATCGGCGGTAGTTTTAGAGTGCCAGAGGTGATGGCAAATGCAGGCTGCATCCTAAAAGAGGTCGGCACGACAAACAAAACTAGGCTAAAAGACTACGAAGAGGCAATTAATGAAAATACGGCGATGCTTGTGAAGGTTCATAGATCAAATTTTGACATTGTTGGCTTTAGCGAAGAGACTACGGCAAATGAGCTAAGCGAGCTAGCAAGCAGGCGAAATTTGATAGATTATTTTGATCTTGGCAGTGGATTTTACGGAAATTTGCCCTTTAACTTAGACAAAAACGAGCCAGATCTAAAGAATTTAAAAGATGTTTCGCTAGTTAGCTTTAGCGGCGATAAGCTGCTTGGTGCGGTGCAGTGTGGCATTATTGTCGGCAAAAAAGAGCTCATCGCAAAGCTTAGAAAAAACCAGCTTTTAAGGATGCTTCGTGTCGATAAAGTGATCATCTCGCTTTTGGCTGAGAGCATGAAAGCCTATCTAAACAAAGAATTTGAGCTAATCACAACGCAAAAACTACTTCACAAAAGCGTAAAAGAGCTTGAAAACTTGGCAAATTTTATAAATAAAAGCCTAAAAACTCCGCTTGAGATAGTGCGAACTTCTACCTTTGTAGGAGGCGGTGCTATGCCAAATAAAAAGATCCCAAGTGTGGCTTTGACATTTAGTGGTGATGCAAATTTAAATGAGCTAAAATTTAGGCAAAAAAAGGTGATCGGACGCATAGAAAATGACAAATTTATGCTAGATCTCAGGTCGCTTCTTGATGAGGACGTAGAGACGCTAATAAAAATAATAAATGAAACGGAAGAAAAATGAGTTTAATAATAGGAACAGCAGGGCATATCGACCACGGCAAAACCGCGCTTATAAAGGAGCTAAACGGCTTTGAGGGGGACAATCTTGAAGAGGAGAAAAAGCGTGGCATAACGATCGATCTAAGCTTTTCAAATTTAAGCAAAAATAGCGAAAATATCGCATTTATCGACGTGCCAGGGCATGAAAATCTCATAAAAACGATGATAAGTGGCGCGTATGGCTTTGATGCGTGCTTGTTTGTGGTGGCGGCAAATGACGGGCTTATGCCCCAAAGTTTGGAGCACCTTGAAATTTTAAATCTCCTTGGCGTGAAATCTGTGATCATGGCGCTTACAAAGTGTGATCTCGTTGATGAGGCCACCATAAATTTAAGAAAAAAAGAGATAAGAGATAAAATTTCTAAATTTAAAAACCTGCAAATTTTAGAAATTTTCGCCGTTAGCATAAAGGATAAGGCAAGCATCGATGAGCTTAGAAACTATCTCTTTACACTAAAAGCCAAAAAGCGCGATGAGGACGGCGTTTTTAGATACTACATCGATAGGGTTTTTAGCCTAAAAGGTATCGGAAATGTCGTAACTGGCACCGTTATAGAGGGAAGCGTTAGCAAAAATGAGAAGCTTTTTAACTACGACGCTGGCAAAGAGGTGCTAGTAAGAAGCGTGCAAAGTCACGATGAATTCGTAGAGCGCGCAGGTGTTAGCAGCCGTGTGGCGCTTAATCTAACAGGTATCGAGCTTAGCGAGCTAAAAAAGGGACAGCTACTTAGCAAAAAGGGCTTTTTTAGAGGATTTAGAGAGGTTGATGCGGTCGTAACTGCTAAAAGCTTGATCCACTCCCAAAACGTGACATTTTGCGTGGGCGCTAAAAACGTGCCCGCAAAGGTGCTAATCCTTAGCCAAAAAGATGATAGCTACTTTGTCACCTTTAAATTTCAAAGCGATATGTTTTTGAAATTTGACGAGGCCTTTGTTCTTATCTCAGACGCACGTGTGATAGGCGGTGGTAGGGTGCTAAACCCAGTGCTTGAGCCACTAAAAAAGGCTGGCAAAATTCTCTTTTTAGCCTCGCTTTTAAGGCATGACTTTGTAGAGGCATTTTCTATCCTAAAAGAGGCTCACAAAAATGGTTTTGGCATCATCTCTTCTTATCAAAGATTTGGTCTAAATCACGAAGAGGCCGTGGCAGTAGCCAAAAAAGTTTCAAACGTCTTTGTCGATGAAAAGGCTTTAAATATCTACGATCTAAGCGCGGTTGAGCGGATAAAATCAGCCATTAAATTTATGATAGAAAAGAATGAATTTGCTGTCTTTTCAGCTCAAAGCATCAGTCTAAAACTTGCTTGGGCTAGTCAAAATTTAGCCCAAAAAGCGCTTGATGAGCTTGAAAGTGTAAATTTAATCTCAAAAGATAGTGGCGTCTATACAAAAAAAGGCGTTGATCTTAGCAAACTAAAAGTTAGGCTTGAAGAGAAAATTTATGAAATTTTAGAAAGTGGCAAGTTAGCCCCAACAGCGCCATATAATATATATGATGATTTAGAGATAGATAGAGTTAGTGGCGACAATGCCCTTAAAAAGCTAACCGCAATGGGCAGGGTCATAAGGCTAGAGCATAACCTTTTCATCACTAGAAATTCACTAAAAATGGCACTTGATAAACTAAGAGAGATCATAAAAAATCAAGGCTTTGTAAATGTCACAAACGCCAAGGATGCGCTAAATTTAAGTAGAAAATATATAATCGCCTACCTTGAGCAGCTCGATCTTGAGAGTGACATAATGAAGCAAGGAAATGATAGGGTTTTTCGCAGTTAGTATTCATTTACAAAAAGCAAATATAATCCGCCAAATTTTTAAAAAGGATAAAAATGAAAAAAGTGATCTTAGCCTCAATCATCGCGGCAACTAGCCTAATGGCAGCAAGCGATAAGCAAATAGAGGACTTCTACTCTCAAATGGTTGATAGTAGCGTAAAAGTAAAGGTAGCTGATCGTCACAAAGTGGCAGGCGACATCGAAGCTGTCGTGGTAAAACTAAGCAAAGATGGCAACTCACAAGATGAGATCGTTTTTACAAAAGGTGACTTCATCTTCCCAGACGTGATTGATCTAAAAGAGCAAAAATCATACCTAGCTGAAGTGAAAAAAGAGGTCATCGCAAAGGGAATTTCTAAAATTTATAAAGATGAGGACAAGGCAAACATCATCGTTCTTGGTAGCGACCCTAAAAAGCCAACTATCATAATGTTTTCAGACCCAGAGTGCCCATACTGCAGAGCTGAGCTAGCAAAGATCGAGACAACTCTAAAAGATAGCAACGTAGAGATCGTCCTAACTCCAGTGCATGACATCTCATCACTTCAAAAAAGCTCACTAATCTACAAAGATGCAAAAGCTGCTAAGAGTGACAGTGATAAGGTTAAAATTTTAAGAAAATACTATGCTGAAGACTACAACGTAGATGATAAGAGCGTTAGCAAAGATGATGTCGCAAAGATCGATAGTCTTCGCAAAAAATACTTTGCAGCTGGTGTTAGATCGGTGCCATTTATCGTAAATAAAAGCGATCTAAAATAACATTTTCTAGGGAGCTCTCCCTAGAATTTCTACTACAAATAAATTTCATAAATTTAAAGTATATTTAACTATATTTTTAATAAATACTTAATATTTGTAATTAAACTTTTATATTTACTTTGCTTAACTTAGAAATATGCTAAATTTACATAGTTTAACTTTGGGCTATTAAAATGCCCTAAAATAGGCTATTTGTGATATTTTAGAAATTCTAAATATGCAAATTTTACATATTAATGAACCAAATTTCTCAAAAATTTTTGAGGCATAAGGAGGAAAAATGCAAGGATCAAGAAGAGATTTTCTTAAAAAATCTCTAAAAGTCGGTGCTGCCGGCGGAGTACTCGCAGTCTCAGCCGTAGCAAAAGTGACTAGTGATGACTTGGCTCCTGATGACAATGGCGTTGTCGTAGGCAAGTCTAACAAAAAAGAGGTGCTTTATAAAAAAAGCAAGAACTGGGAAACCTACTATAAAATAGCATACTAAGGGAGATAACCATGAGTGATGCACGTATAGGAAGACGTTCATTTTTAAAGCTAGCCGCACTAGGTGCAGGCACTACAATGGCTTTTGGACAAAATGATACGATCAGGCAGGCGAGCGCAGAGGAGATAAAAGACCCTTTCCCTGGCTCAAAAAAGGTTAGAACTATTTGTTCTATATGCTCAGCAGGCTGTGGTATCGAGGCTGAGGTACAAGATGGTGTTTGGGTTCGTCAAGATATGGCGATGTTTCACCCGATATCTCAAGGCTCACACTGCTCAAAAGGTATCGATCAGATCGACCTTACACACAGCAAGCAACGCATCAAATATCCTATGAAAAAAGTTGATGGCAAATGGCAAAGAATTTCATGGGATCAAGCTGTAAATGAGATCGGCGATAAGATGCTTCAGATCCGTAAAGAAGATGGTCCTGATAGCGTTATATTCTTAGGATCTGCGAAATTTAACAACGAGCAAGCATATTACTTTAGAAAATTTGCTGCGTTTTGGGGCACAAACAGCAACGACCACGTAGCAAGAATTTGACATAGCGCAACAGTCGCCGGTGTGGCGAATACTTGGGGTTATGGCGCGATGACAAACCACTTTGGAGATATGGCTGCAAATTCAAAATGTATATTTATAATAGGTGCAAACCCAGCTGTGGCAAATCCAGTTGGCGGTATGAAGCACACTTTGCAAGCAAAAGATAGAAACAACGCAAAGGTGATCGTAGCTGATCCAAATTTTACAAAATCAGCCGCTCATGCTGATCTATACCTAAGACAAAGATCAGGCACTGATATAGCGCTTGTTTATGGACTTATCCACATCATCTTAAAAAATGGCTGGGAAGATAAAGAATTTATAAAAAATAGAACTTACGGCATCGACGAGATAGCAAAAGAGGCTGAGCACTGGACACCAGAGGTCACATCTGACGTTACAGGCGTGCCAGTTGATAAGCTGATAGAGGCTGCAAATATCCTAGCTCACACAAAACCAGGCACAGTGGTCTGGGCTCTTGGCATCACACAGCACTCAGTTGGTAGCTCAAATACGAGAATTTTACCTATCCTTCAACTAATCCTAGGCAATATGGGCAAACCAGGTGGTGGCTGTAACATCATCCGTGGTCACGACAACGTTCAAGGCTCAACCGACATGTGTAACCTCTCAGATAGCTTGCCGATGTATTACGGACTAACTGATGCGGCTTGGAAGTACTACTGTCAAGGCTGGGGTGTTGATTATGACGAGTTTGTAAAACGCTTTGCAGTCTCAACCAAAGAGCCAAAACAAGGCGGCACACCAGTTAAAAACACTGTTTTTGAAGAGTATTACTACCACGATCCTAAAAATCCAGAGGATAGAAACTGGAGAAATGAAAAAGGCTGGTCGCTTTCAAAATGGTGGCAAGGCGTCTTAAAAGAGGAAAATACCTTTAGTAGTGGTGCGTTAAGAGTTCTTTGGGTTCAAGGAACTGGCCTTACATCTATGGCGCACCTAGCTAAAATTCAAGAAGCGGCTTCAAAACTAGATATGATCGTAGTTGCTGAGCCATTTGTAAATGAAATTTCTATCCTTTCAGATAGAAAAGATGGCGTTTATATCTTGCCAGTGGCAACTGCCTTTGAAAACGAAGGTCACCTAAACGCTACAAACCGCTCAGGTCAGTGGAGAACAAAAGTCGTTGATCCACTTTACGAGAGCAAGGGCGATCACGAAGTAATGTTTGCATTTGCTAAGAAATTTGGCTTTTACGATGAATATGTAAAAGGCATGAAGATGGCTGTCGTAGATAGAGAGCTAAAACAAGTAAAAGATGACTTTGTGTGGCCAGATGATGCGACAAACGAGATAGCAAGGGTTGGAAATTCTATCGGTTATGGCGGCAGAACTGCTGAGATGTTTAGACGTCACCAAGCAAACTGGGATAAATTTGACCCAGATACACTAATAGGTCTTGGTGGCGAAGTAAAAGGTGAGTACTACGGCAAGCCGTGGCCAGCATGGGATGAAAAACACCCTGGCACACCGATACTTTATGATATGAGCAAGTCTTATGCAGAGGGTGGCTCTGGCTTTAGAAACCGCTTTGGCTTAGAGCATAACGGCGTTAGCCAGCTAGCTAGCGAAGAGAGCACTCTTGTTGGCTCAGCTATAAAAGGCGGCTACCCACAAATCACAAAAGATAATATAGAAAAAGTCCTAGGCATCACTCTAACAGAAGAAGAGAAAGCTAAGATCGGACCTAGCTGGAGCATGGATTACAGTGGTATCATCTTAGAAAAATGCCGTGAAAAAGGCGTCGTGCCGTATGGTAACGCAAGGGCTAGAGCTATCGTTTGGGAATTTCTTGATCCTATTCCAAAACATAGAGAGCCTATCCACTCACCACGCTGGGATCTTGTCCAAAAGTATCCAACTTTTGATGATCAAGCTAGAAATTTCCGTGTTTCTACTAGATTTAAGTCAGAGCAACAAGCAAAAGACTGGTCAAAAGAGTTTCCTATCGTATTTAGCACGCAACGCGTCGTAAATTTAAGCGGTGCGGGAATGATAGAAAGAACTAGTAAATATCTATCAGCTATCACGCCTGAGATGTTTGCTAACGTTCATCCTGAGCTTGCTTTAAAATACGGCATAAAAGACCGCGATATGATGTGGATCCACAGCCCGCAAGGCACGAAGATCAAAGTAAGGTGCTATCACAGCTATATGGTCACTCCAGATAGAATTTGTATGCCTTACAACTTCGCTGGCGTTATGCAAGGTGTCGATCTCTCAGCTCGCTACCCAGAGGGCACTAAGCCTTATGTTATCGGCGAGAGCTTTAACACAGTTACTAACTACGGATTTGACCCTGTTACTCAAATTTCAGAATTTAACGCAGGTCTTTGCCGCATAGAAAAAGCTGAAGAGAATACCTTTAAAACATCGTTTTATCACGAGTATGGCGAGAGAGACGCCTTAGGTAAAGAGTAAGGAGAGAAAAATGGCAAGAATGAAATTTTTTGTAGATACTAATAGATGTATCAGCTGCTATGGATGTCAAGTCGCTTGCTCTTCTGCTCACGAGCTTCCAGTTGGAATTTATAGAAGAAAGGTTATCACACTTCACGATGGTATCGAGGGCAAAGAGGTTTCAACTACTATCGCGTGCCAGCACTGCACCGACGCGCCTTGCGAGCAAGTTTGTCCGGTTGATTGCTTCTACATTAGAGCTGATGGCATCGTGCTTCACGATAAAAACAAGTGCATAGGCTGTGGATACTGTTTATATGCTTGTCCATTTGGTGCGCCGCAGTTCCCTAAAGACGGGGCATTTGGCGTAAAAGGCGTAATGGATAAATGCACTATGTGTGCAGGCGGTCCAGAGCCAACTAACTCACACGAGGAGAGAGAGCTTTACGGTCAAAACAGAATGGCTGAGGGCAAAGTGCCTATGTGTGCGGCCATCTGTGCTACAAACGCGCTTTTAGTTGGCGACGCTGCTGAGGTTTCAAATGTATATCGTAAACGCGTTATGCTAAGAAATACTGGACTAAACGTATAACACTAAGGAGGGCACTTGCTCTCCTTTTAAATTTATAAAATTTAAATTATCTTTATGATTTTTATAATCTAAAATTTCATCAATAATTTTTCTTATCTATTGAAATTAGCAAAAATATATAACTTTTTTATCTCGATATGAAATTTTACTCTGATCCTCTAAAGCCCTAAATTTACGTAAAGTTGATTATTAGATTGTAAAAAATATTATTTATGCTTTCAATTTACATTCTTTTATGATAATCGTTTTTATTTTAATCAAAGTAAAGTCTTGGTAATATCTCACTTTAAAATAATTTCACAGGTGGTTTAATTAATGAATAAATTTTTTAAATTTATGCTTATCATGCTACTGCCTATCTGGCTTGTGGCAAAAAATGACGACTACACACAAGTCGCAGCTCAGATAAAAGAGTCATTACAAAAAGTAATAACAGAGTATAGAGCTGGCAATGTCGAGCAAGCAGTTAGCGATACTCAAAATGCTTATTTTGGTCTATTTGAAGATGTCGAAGCTGGCATCAGAATAAATTTAGGTCAGAGAAAAGCTTACTCTATGGAGAAGCAGTTTGGTGAGATCAGAAAGGCGATAAAAGCTGGCGAAGCACCAGATGATGTGCAAAAAAGAATAGATCAGATAAATAGCGAAATCGCTGAAGTTCTGCCAGTTATCTTAAATGGACATAAGCTTGTTGGTGAGTACTCAGACAGCCCAGCACAAGCTGCTGTAAGTGGCTATGACACTTCTAAATTTATCCCTGAGTGGAAGGTGGCATTTGAAAATTTATCAGCTACTCTAGATAAAGCTATAGCAAGCTACGAGGGCGATAAACAAGATGATGCTAAAAATTCTATCCAAGATGCTAAATTTAATGATTATAGAAACACTCAACTTGAAATCGCCGTTCGCCAATATATAGAAAATGGCAAAAGCATAGATGCTGACATCCAAAGAAAGATGGGTGAAGCGATCAGTGGCATCACTAATGGCATAACAAAAGATGATTTTAAAACAAAGCTAGAAGAGATCAAAAAACTAGCTTATGATGCCGTTGCAAAACTTCCAGCTGAAACAGTAAAACTAGCAAAAGTTGATATGAGCAGTGCAGCATCTAGCGATAGCAGCGAAGATAGTGGCACAGACTACACTCAAACTGTTAAAAACATAAATGACAAAATTCAAGCAGCCATCGCGCTTTACAAAGGTGGCAATAGCGCTAAAGCTATGGGCGATATCCAAGACATCTACTTTGATGAGTTTGAAGGTAGCGGCATGGAGAACAAAGTAGGTGCGATAGATGTAAATTTAAAAACAGCTATCGAAGCTACATTTGGTAATCTTGTGGCCCTTATGAAATCAGGTGCAGACGAAAAAACACTTGAAGAGAGTGCAAGCAAGATGTCATCTCAGCTAGCAGCCGCACTTGAGAAAACTAGCGGTTCAAGCTCACCTTGGACGCTATTTATCTGGGCTCTAACTATCATCTTAAGAGAGGGTTTTGAAGCTCTTATCATCGTTGCAGCCGTCGTTGCATATCTTGTAAAAACTGGCAATGCAAAATCTATGGGCAAGGTCGTATATAGCTCAGTTGGCGTAGCTGTCATCTTAAGCTTTGTCATGGCTTGGATAATGAACGTCATCTTTGGCGAGGCAGCAGGTCAAAAAAGAGAGCTTATGGAAGGCATCACGATGCTTGTTGCAGTGGGACTTCTATTTTACGTTGGCTTCTGGCTTCTTTCAAATGCTGGCGCTAAAAAATGGAACGACTACATCAAATCACACGTATCTGAGTCTATCTCAAGTGGCTCAAGCACAGCGCTTTGGTGGACTGTATTTTTAGCAGTATTTAGAGAGGGCGCTGAGACAGTGTTATTTTATCAAGCGCTTATCTTTGACGCAAAAGACTCAGCTGGCTACTCAATGATCGCAGCTGGCTTTGTTGTAGGTCTTATAGTTCTTTTAATAGTCTATTTCTTATTTAAAATTTTCGCTGTTAAAATTCCTATTAAACCATTTTTTATATTTACATCAGCGATCATCTTTTATATGTCGATCGTCTTTGTTGGCAAGGGCGTTGGTGAGCTAGTTGAGGGCAAAATTTTCATCCCAACTATCATAAAAGGACTAAATTTTCCTGACTGGATGAGAGACTGGCTAGGACTTATGCCATATTACGAGAGCTTAGTACCTCAAATCATTATGGTGCTTGCCCTAATTATAGGCATCGTTATCATGAAATCAAAACAAAATAAAAACTAATCTTAATTTAAAGGAGAGGATATGAATAAAATTCTTAGTTCAGCTCTAGCACTTAGCCTAGCAGCTAGTTTTGCACTTGCTGGAGAGCACCCAATCGGCGAGCCTGTAGAGGCTAATGGCATGGAGATAGCTGCAGTTTATCTTGAGCCAATCGACATGGAGCCAAAAGGCGTTGATCTAGCTCCAAGCTTGGCTGATCTTCACTTAGAGGCTGACATCCACGCTATAAAAGGCAACAAAAACGGCTTTGGCGAAGGCGAGTGGATCCCATACCTAAAGATCAACTATGAGCTAAAAAACCTTGATAATGGTAAAACTAAAAAAGGTACATTTATGCCAATGGTTGCAAGCGATGGTCCACACTACGGTGCTAACGTAAAAATGGATACAGGCGTAGGTAACTATGAGCTTAAATTCCACATCGACAATCCAGAAAAACAAGGCTTTGGTCGCCACGCTGACAAAGAGACTGGTGTTGGTAAATGGTTTGAGCCTTTTACAACAACTTATAAATTTCAATGGACAGGTGGTCCTGTTAAATAATCACTTTGGGGCGTTCTCGCCCCTTTTTAAAAATTCTCATAGGGTTTAGTTATGTCAATTTACTTCTATCAGGTCTTTTTAGCCCTCCTTGGATTTACGCTTTTTGCTGCCTTAAATAACAATGGCAAAAGTTTAAAAACGATCTTTTTACCATCATTTCTTGGCGTTGTTGCTGGTGTGCTTATCTTTAAAGCTGCTCGTCATGCGCTTGTTGATGACCAGTTTAAAATTTTCATAGATTCAGTGACACTGGTTTTTCTACTAATTAGCATTTTATGGATATTTTTCGAGCTTAAGATAGCAAAAATCGTAACATTTTTTATTTTAGGCATCGGCTTTGGCTTTGGTTATAGCTCAAGTAGTGCATTGTTCCCACTTTTCGGCGGCGAGCTGCTTGACACACTTTCAGTTATAAGCTTCTTTTTGATGATCTTTGCGATGATCTTGATGCTGTTTTTATTTTTCTTCATTTCAAATTTAAAATCTAGCATCCCATCATCAGTAGCTAAAATTTTAGCTCTTATCACACTAATATTTTTACTAGTTGATAGAAGCTCACAAACTGCACTTGAGCTTTTACGTGCAGGCGCTTTAAAGATAAGTAGCGAGCTAAATTCTCAAATTTTATCTATCAGCGCAAAAGGTATCTACGTCACAGAATTTAGTGCCTATTTTTACATAGTTGTGATCCTACTTTTATGCATCATAGCACTTTGCTTTATGCCAAAAAGTATCGATAAGAGCACATTTGGCTCTATTAAATATCGCTTTACAAAAGCTATTAGAGAAAATGTCTTTGACAATGCAAAATTTGCATTTTGCAGTGTTTTAATAGCGCTTGGCTTCTCACTTTATTTTGATCTTTACGCATCTCGCCCACCTCAAATTTCAGAGCCACTCTTGGTTGAGCCAGTGGGAGATAAATTTATATTTGATGTTGATATGTTAAAAGATAACGAACTTCACAGATTTGCCTACATCACAGATGAGGGCAAACAGATAAGATTTTTCTTGCTAAACCGCTTTAGCGACCGCCCATCTCCAGTCATCGTCTTTGACTCGTGCATGATTTGCGGCGATATGGGCTACATAAAAAGAGGAAATGATCTTATTTGTATCTCTTGTAATGTTAGAATTTTCTTGCCGTCAGTTGGTAAAGAGGGCGGTTGTAACCCGATCCCTATGGCATTTACCTTCGATGGTAAAAATATCATAGTGGATTATAAAACGATCGTCGCAGGAGCAAACTACTTTAGCAAGGTCGTTGAAAAGATGGTGCTTGATCCTGTAAGCCACAAAAAGGTGAGCAATCTTGATTCAAGATCATATTTATACTATGGACGCACATATTTCTTTGAGAGCAACGAAACTCAGGCGAAATTTGAAGCAAATCCAGAAAAATATGTAGAAACAAATGGAACGTTAAAATGAAAAATATGCAACTAAGAATGATAAAAAGCTCGATCACTGGCTCAAAGGTGCAAAAGACGATGGCGTTTATCACTATCTTGCTAGCTGCTCTTTTGATAGCTTGCATGCTAAATATCACGCTAAAAATCGGCGATCAAGTGGCAAGCGAGCTTAGAGGATATGGCTCAAATATCGTCGTTTTACCACGCGGTGAGAGCCTAAGCATCGAGATCGAGGGTAAAAATTTTACCCCACTAAAATCACAAAATTTACTCCCAGAAGCTGATATCTACAAGATAAAAGAGATCTTTTGGAGAAATAATATCGTCGCCTTTGCTCCGTTTTTAGAGACAAAGGTAAAAGACGCTAAAGGCGATGAGTTTAGCTTTGAGGGGACATATTTTGATAAAAATATCGGACTAAAAGATGAGCCAGAATTTAGCACAGGCGTTAAGAGCTTGTATGGATTTTGGGGTGTTGAGGGCGCTTGGCCAAAAGATGAGAGCATGGATGAAATTTTAGTAGGAGATGAGCTTGCAAAGGCTAAAAATTTAAAAGTTGGCGACAAACTTAGCCTTGCTGGCAAAAACGGCACAAAAGAGGTTAGCGTGGTTGGCATCTTAAAAGGGGCAAGCGACGAGGCACATAAGCTAATAGGCTCACTTAAACTTGCTGGCGATCTCTCAGGGCATCCTGGCTCATATACAAAAGCTGAGGTCTCAGCCATGACAATCCCAGAAAATGACCTATCGCTAAAAGCAAGAAGAAATTTAGACAACCTTGATAGCGCAGAGTACGACAAATGGTACTGCTCAGCCTATGCAGGCTCGATCGCATTTCAGATAGAAGAAAATTTACCAAACGTTAGCGCAAAAGCTAGCCTTCAAGTAAGTGATGCTGAGAGTAATATCGTAAAGAAAATTCAAAGCCTAATGGGTATCGTTAGTATCATCGCTCTTGTGGTCTCAGCCATCGGTATAACATCGCTAATGACAAGTGAAATTTACCGCCGTAAAAAAGAGATCGGCCTTTTAAAAGCCATAGGCGCAAGTAACTTTGAAATTTACGCCCTTTTTGCTAGCGAAAGCCTTGTGGTTGCCTTTTTTGCTGGTATCACTGGAGCATTTTTAGGATACGCGCTAAGCTACGTGATGTCTTATATCATCTTCTCTCACGGCATAGGCATAGCATGGATCGTGCTGCCAATTAGCGTGGCATTTGCCTTGCTTATCTCAGTCGTTGGCTCGCTAATGCCAATGAGAAACGTCATAAATTTACTACCTGCGGAGGTGCTATATGACCGCAAATAGCAAATTCTTTTACAACCTGATCTACAAAAGCCTAAAAAATGGCTCATCAAGGGTTATGGTCATCGTGATCTCGATCTTGCTTGGAGCGTGCGTGTGTGCGGCATTTGTTAATGTCTATCTGGATATCGACTCAAAGGTCTCACGCGAGCTAAAAACTTATGGTGCAAATATGATCTTTGGTCCAAAAGATATGGCAACAAGTGATGATATGAGCGAAAAAACCTATAATGAAATGATCGCTAAAGTGCCAAAAGACAAGCTTCTTGGCGAGAGCGGTTATCTCTTTGCTCAGGCAAATATCGGTCCGACAAATGCCATCGTCATGGGGACAAAATTTAGCAATCTAAAAAAGGTTAAGCCGTTTTTAGATGTTAGAGATGGAACTATGATAAATGTCGATTTTGACGATAAAAACGTGCTAATAGGCGTCGATCTTGCTCGTCAAGCTGGCTTTAAAGCAGGCGATGATATAGAAATTCGTGCCATTGGCTCAAATGAGAGCATAAATGTAAAGATAAAAGGCGTAGTGGCAAGTGGCGATAAAGAGGACGCTCTTTTGATCACGTCGCTATCTTTGGCTCAAAAAATTTCAAACAAAGCTGGCAAGATAAACTACGCTGAAGCTGTTGTGCTTGGAAATTTTGACGAGATAACATCGCTTGCAAAAACTATAAGCAACGATGAAATAGTCGCAAAACCAGTGGCAAAGGTCTCAAAGTCTGAGGGCTATATCTTAGAGAAGATCAAACTTTTAATGGCGCTTGTCAGCCTTGTCATCTTGCTCATTACTTCAATGTGCGTAAATACAACGCTTAGTGCTATCTTGCTCTCTCGATCACGTGAGATCGCACTTCTTAGAGCCATAGGCGCAAGCAAAAAAGATGTGCTAAGGCTGTTTGGCTTTGAAACATTTGTGACAGCGCTCATCTCAGCGTTAGTTGGAGCGTTTTTAGGTTATCTACTAGCTCAAATTTTAGGTTATGCGATATTTGATTCTAGTATTGATTTTAGAATTCTAAGCATCCCAGTAGCTGTGGTCATATCACTTCTTTTTGCAGCGATCGCAGCGTTTTACCCGATTAAGCGGGCACTTAATAACAAAATGGCAGATACACTAAGAGGAGAATGATATGCAAAATGCACTAGAACTTAAAAATATTTGTAAAATTTTTGGCGATGTAAAAGCACTTGATGATATAAGTTTTGAGGTTAAAAAGGGCGAGTGGGTCAGCGTCATGGGACCAAGCGGTAGTGGTAAGAGTACGCTTGTAAATATCCTTTCTCTAATGGATACTCCAAGTAGTGGCGTATATATGCTTGGCGGCGATGATGCGAGCAACCTAAATGCCGATGATACGCTTAAATTTAGACGTGAAAAGATCGGACTTGTCTTTCAGCAGTTTCACCTCGTGCCATATCTTAGCGCGCTTGAAAACGTGATGATAGCGCAGTATTATCACAGCTCAGTTGATGAAGAGGATGCTAAAAAAGCCCTTGAGGCAGTTGGCCTCTCTCACAGGCTAACACACAGACCAAGTCAGCTAAGTGGCGGCGAGCAACAACGTCTTTGTATCGCGCGCTCACTCATAAACGACCCTGAAATTTTAATAGCAGATGAGCCAACTGGTAACCTTGACGAGGCAAATGAGAGGATCATACTTGATCTTTTTTGCAAGCTAAGAAAAGAGGGTAAGACGATACTTCTAGTCACTCACAACCCAGATCTAGGCGAGTATGGCGATAAGATCGTCTATCTAAGACACGGCAAGCTAGAGAAAATTCGCACTATTGAAAATCCAAAGGTGCCAAATGCGATATAAAATTTTACTTTTATGTCTAGTCTCAGCCCTAGTTTTGGGCTGCGTCAAGCAGTATGAGAAGCACCACATCACTCTAAATGACTCAAGTGGCATCGATACGCAGTTTTTCCCTACCGAAAAGCGCCTAAAGATCGGCGATAAGCCATATATGCTATTTTTCTTTGGCACGGACTGTGGCGTGTGCAAGGCCGCGATCCCTGATCTAAACGCACTTGAAAAAGAGTATGGCAAAGAGGTTCAGTTCATTGGCATTTTAGGGCCTAGCAAGGGCTTTGATAAGGATATCAAAATCTTAAAAGAGCACAACATCACCTTTAAAACTACAAGCGACAAGGTCTCGGTGGATTACTTCAGCAAGGCAGTTGGTGGCGTTATGGGCGTGCCAGTTATCTATTTTTTTGATAAAGATGGTAAGATGCGATCAAAATTTATCGGTCTTACACCAAAAAGTGTGCTTGAAGGTGCTATAAGATCGCTCTTATAGGAGTGAAGATGAGAAATTTCTTTTTATTTGTTCTAGCGGTATTTTTTGTCGGATGTGCTAGCAGCACGCCAAATATCTCGGTAAAAACGAGTGATCCGATATTTTTTACGCTTGGTGAAGCAAACAAAAGCGTCTATGTAAATTTTAAAAATAGCGCGACCGGACAAGATGTAAATGCTGAAATTTTAAGCGAATTTGCAAAGGCTGGCTTTAGAAATGAGCCAAATATCAAAAATGCCGACTTCATCATCCTTGGCGACGTGCAAAGCTTTTCTAGGACAACCAAAAGAGATCCTAGATTTTCAATGGGCATGGGATATGGCTTTGGCAGACCAAGTTTTGGCTTTGGTTACTCGATGTTTTTCCCGTTTGATTATGATGACTATGATGACGACTTTAGCACAAACAGCTATGCTTACTACATGCAAGTAAGCGTGCTAGTGCGCCCAAAAGATGGCGGTGAGAAAGCGACAAATATCTCTCTCATGCAAGCTGGCAATGTCTATTCGCCAAGCTACATCTGGCCATTTTTCAAAGAGCGCCTAGCAAAACAGATCGTTAGCTTTTTTTATAACGTCTCACAAAGGTAGAGAAATTTAGCAAAATTTAAAAGGAGTTAAGATGCTAGTTGATGGAAGCTACGAAATTTTATCTTGTGATGATGTGGAGCTTGGCATCAAAAGAAGCTCTGCTTTATCTTTTTATGCCTGTTATGACGATGTCAAGGAGGCAAAAGCTCTTTTAGTTATCATCTCTGGTTTTGGAGAGGACTCTGACTCTGGATATAGAACTCATCTCATGCGAACCATGGTAGAGAACTATGATGTGGCGTGTATTAGTGTGGATTATCACTGCATAGGCAACCGCCCACAGCTTGGGGCAAGATTTGGACTTGATGATATAGACCGCGCGATACTAATAAGAGAATTGGCAAAGATTGGTATAACTTTACCTATTGATTTAAAAATAGTTGATAACTATGATAAAACCTGCGTTTTACTTAGAAGTCTTAACGAGGAGGTCACTATTAGAAAAGAGAGCGGGGTCTTGCCAGATGATTTTATTTTAGATATCAGTATGACTATGTTGCCAACAAAAAATGAATATCAAAATTTTGGCGTTATGCAAGCAATGGACGTGCTAAATGCCGTGCTTTATACAAAAAAATATATAAATAATGCCAAATTTGAGCATCTACCAGTGATAATGGTAGGCAGCTCACATGGTGGATATCTGGCACATATGTGCGCTAAGATAGCTCCATGGCTAGTTGATGGGGTGATAGATAATAGCTCTTACGCTATATTTTTATGGAAACTTATTGGTTTTGGCAAGGAGATTGATTTTACTAGGTTTTTTGGCTGTGGCACTGGAAATTTATATGAAAATTTAAATCTTTACTTCTGCGATAAAACTTATTGGACTCTTAATGATAAATCACCATATTATTTTAGTGATGCAAGAGAAGAGATAAGAAACATCCTAAATTTAGATCATTTAACTGTTCAAAGCAGCCATAAAAAGCCAATTTATGTAAGTTATCACTGCATTAATGATACAGAAGTAGCTCCCGCAAAGGATAAAACCGAGCTTTACGAGGCTCTTAAGAAGCTAAATTTTGACGCGACGCTTCATATGATAAAAGACGAGAGCGAGGTTGATGGGAAATTTATAAAGTCTCTAACTCACGGCATGGGGATGTCTTATAAACTGCTTTTGCAAAGAGAGCTTCCTGGCGTTATGAAGAAAATTTTGTCTAAAAAAGATAAAAAAGATGAGATCAATGAAAAATGCATAGAGTATAAGTGTGGTGATTTGCTTTATAAATTTAGTGAAGTCTCAGATCAGATAAGGCTTGAAGTTACCAATATTTAAATTTTAGAGCCATTTTTATCTAAAGCTAGGCTTTTAAAGGCCTAGCTTTAAATTTTCTAATTATCTATCATAAAATCATAAAATTCGTTGTTATATCCGACGTTTCCTACCTTGCTGTATTGTATAAGAGCTGCTTTTATGTTGTCAATTTGCTGATACATAAAGCCAAGGGCGGCTCTGTTTTCAACAGCACTTGGATCATTTAGCTTTGTAAGCTCCAAAAGTGCAATCGCATTTGTTATTTTATTTGCTCCAGTGGCTGCTACACTCGCTAAAAAGAGCGTGCCAGCATCATTTATCTTAAACTCGTCTATGACTTCATTATAAAGCTTATAGCTCTCATCAAAGTCGTTTGTAAAGATATCCACGTAGGCTAGAGTTTGGATCAAATTTATATTTTTTGGAGCCTCTTTTAGCTGGGCTCTTAGCTTGTCACGCTCCCTTGTTAGCAGGCCTGAGATCTGAAGTAGCTTGATGTATTGCTTTTTGATGATGTCAGCGCCATGGTAGAAGGCATTTGAGTCGAGATTTTTATCGATGAAGTAAATTTGTATCGCTTTTGCATACTCTTTGACGTTTTGATCTTTGTTTTTAGAGATGAAATTTAAGATATTTGCGATGATGTCGTTTGGCAAGATTTTCATAAGCTCATCAGCCTTTTTTGACATTAGCTCGTCGTTGTTTGAAATTTTAGCGATGATGATATCAAAGGCTAAATTTAACGTCGTAGGCTCTTTTGGCTCTTCAAGCCACCTTATCATCGCGCTTTGGTTGCCGCTTATCAGGCTTAAAAGTGAGGCATATAAATTTACAGGTTTTAGGCTCTTGTCGTTTTCTAAATTTTCTCCGATCTCTTCAACTAGTTTTGGGTTTAAATTTCTATTTATATCCATGCAGATCGCCCCAAAGATGCCAGAGAGGTGGTTATTTACATCTTGATGGTAGCTTGCTATAAAGTGCTTTGCAGCAAGGCTAAAATTCCCAAGCTGAGCGTAGCTAAGAGCTAGGTTATACTGCAAGATAGAGTGGTTTGGATAGGCCTTAGCAAGCTCTTCAAAGTCCTTGTTTGCCTCTTTTAAGCGGTAGTTAAGTGCCTTTGCGATGGCTTCGCTAAGTTTGGCATTGACCTTTGAGGCGGCGGCACTTTGGCTAAGGTAGTCATTTGCCGCTGAGGTGTCATCTAAAAAGACGCTAACTCCGCCTTTTCTTATCTGCTCGATGCTCTGTTTTGCGTCAAAGACCTTGTAAGGTGCGAAGTAAAAGAGCGTTTCGTAGCGTCTTGTTCTATCAAAAAACATATCGTCGCTAAAGTGCGCCTGAGCTAGGCTAACGTCAAAAAGATCTGGCTTTAGGATGGTCTTTATCTTGTAAATTTTACTTGGCATCGAGGCGTTGTAGTCATAAACGTCTTTGATAAATGCCGCCGCGTCGCCATAATCAGCCGTTTTTAGATCGATCAGTGCCTCAGTCATCTTGATAAGATCGATATTTGGCGTATTTTTAGAAGCCTTTGTTAGATAGTCCCTTGCTTTGTCGTATTTGCCAAGTCTTGCGTAGAGCTGTGCTAGCGTAAAGTCAGCCTTAAACGCCTTTTGCCCCTCAAGCTTAGCTATGGCTCTCTCATCATCTCCAAGAAGCGATAAAATTTTAGCGCTCAAGTAAGCATACTCGCCCTTGTAGTCATCTGTGCTAGGGTGTGAGAGTGCTTGCAGCGCCTCGTAATAATTACCCTTGTAATAATTAACCAGCGCATAGTAGTAGCTGTAAAGTGGCGAGCTGTTTTCATACTGCAAAAAGGAGTCCGCAAGCCCTATGTAGTAGTTGAAATTTTTGGTGTTATTTAGCTCAAGCGAGCAAACAGCGGCGTTTATGGCGCTAACTGCGGTGTTTTCGCGGTCGGTTATCGCCTTGTTAAACGAGATGATCGCCTCGTCACATTTTTCTTGTTTCATCTGCGAAACGCCGAGGTTGTAGTTTGAAAGTGACTGGTTATAAACAGCTATGTTTTCATAAATTTTTAACGCTTCAAATTTATTGCCACGCTCATAGAGCTGGTTAGCCTTGTTTATCATCTCATCGATCTTTGAAGCGCCAAAATTTTGCGTTTGGTAGTTGTTTTCTATATTTTTTACGATAGCTGTAGTGTCTATCTCCTCTTTTTTATCTTTTTTTAGCAAGACGATTAATAAAACAACTATCAAGATTACAAGCACCAAAGCAGCCGCACCGATGATGATAAAGAGCTTTTTCTTGCTCTTTTTTACAGGTATTGGCTCTGGGATGCTCTCATCTTGCAGCACGCCCTCACTTGCGATGCTCTCAAGCGAGACGATCTCTTCAGGAGCCTCTGTCTTTGCCTCTTCAGGCGCTTGCTCTGCTTGCTCGCCAGGTGGTTTTAGAACTACAACCTCTTCATCAGCCACTACATATACCTTTTAAGAACTTCTGGAATTTCGATAGTTCCATCAGCTTTTTGGTAGTTTTCCATTATCGCTATTAGCGTCCTGCCAACTGCCAGACTTGAGCCATTTAGGGTATTTACAAGCATATTTTTCTTGCCATCTTTAAAGCGAATTTTCGCTCTTCTTGCTTGAAAGTCACGAGTGTTAGAGATAGAGCTTATCTCGCGGTATTTGCCCTGACCTGGTAGCCAAACCTCAAGATCGACCGTCTTTGCTGCGCTAAAGCCTAGATCGCCGCTGCAAAGAAGCATGTGGCGGTGAGGCAAACCAAGGCTAGTTAGCAAGTCACTCGCGCAAGATATCATCTCAGCAAGCACACCCTCGCTTTGATCAGGCTTTGTGATGCTTACAAGCTCAACTTTTTCAAACTGGTGCTGGCGGATCATACCTCTTGTGTCACGTCCTGCTGAGCCTGCCTCTTGGCGGAAGCATGCTGAGTAGCAAGTCATCTTTATAGGTAGCTGCTCTGCTTCAATGATCGTGTCATTGTATAAATTTGTCACAGGCACTTCGCTAGTTGGGATGAGGTAGAGATCCCCGTCGCGCACCTTATAAAGATCCTCTTCAAATTTAGGCAGCTGACCGGTGCCAAAAAGCGTGTTTGAGCTTACTAGATAAGGGACATTTACAAGCTCAAAGCCACGCGCGCTGTTAAAGTCGATCATGTAATTAACAAGCGCTCTACTTAGCCTTGCTCCCATGCCGCGAAGCACGGTAAAGCGAGATCCTGAGAGCTTTGCACCTCTTTCAAAGTCAAGCCAGCCAAGGCTCTCGCCTAGCTCCCAGTGCTCCTTTGGCGTAAAGTCAAATTTAGTTGGCTCTAGTACTGTTTTTATGCAGACGTTATCGTCTTCATCTTTACCAAATGGCACATCATCGTCAGTGATATTTGGCACGCTAAATGAAATTTGCTCAAGCTTTTCTTCGCATTTTTTAACAATCTCATCAGCGTCAGCAAGGGCAGCTTTGTTTAAATTTAGCTCACTCTTAAGCTCGCTCACATCCTCGCCAGCTCTTGCTTTTACGCCAAGCTCTTTGCTCTTTGCGTTTTGGATCGCTTGGAAATTTTCAAGCGCTTTGCGCTTTTGCTTTAGCTCGTTAAAAGTGTGCAAAAGCTCGTCTAGCAAGCTGGCTTTAACATTTTTGCCCTCTAGCTTTTTTATGAATTCATCGTAGTTTGTCTCAAGTAGTTTTAAATTTATCATTATCCTCTCCTTAAACCATAAACATAACTTTTGCAAGCAAAACTATCGCCACCGCAAGCGTAAGCGCGATAGGGTGGATGTTGCCAAGTGGACTAGGGCGCTTAAATATAAATTTGCAGCTCAAATTTACTATCACCGCAGCCACGATCACCATCGCTAAGCAAAATTTGATCATAAAAGCGATCTGTAAATTTGTTTCAAAGTAGCCTCCAGCCTTGCTGCCGACCCAGTTGCTCATCATCATGCCACCAGTTAGAACTAAAAGTAGCAGACAAATAGGCATGATCCTAACAGCTACTGAGCCGATGGCTTGCTTTGCCTTTTGCGCAAGCTCTGGTGGCATCTTTTTGCTCGCCGCTCTTAATATGATCACATCAAAAAATAGGTAGCCAACAAATATGATCGCACAAAAAAGGTGGATTATCTGTGCGTATGGATATAAATTTTGCATTTTTTTCCTTATCTGTAAATTCCAATTGCTTCACGCACTTTTTCTATCGTTTCGTGAGCTATATTTTGAGCTTTTTTAGCGCCTAGATCTAAAATTTTAGCCACCTCGTCAGGATTATTTTGATAGTGCTCAAATTTCTCTCTTGCCTCTTTGAAATATTCCCAAACAAGCTCGTTTAGATAGGCTTTAAAGTGTCCGTGACCCTCGCCGCCTCGCTCATATCTAGCCTGCAAGTCGCGCTGTCCGCTCTCATCTAAGAAAAGCTTTGCGATGTTATAGACGTTGCAGTTTTGCCACTGCTTTGGCTCTTCAAGTGGCGTGCCATCAGTCACGATGCTAGAAATTTGCTTTTTAAGCGTCTTGGCGTCCGCAAAGATATCGATCGTATTGCCGTAGCTTTTGCTCATCTTTTCGCCGTTTGTGCCAGGCACGGTAGCGACGTTTTCATCGATCTTTGCTTCAGGCAGAGTGAAAATCTCGCCATGTTCGTTGTTAAATTTGATCGCGATATCACGCGCGATCTCTACGTGTTGGATCTGATCTTTGCCCACAGGCACGACCTGCGCGTTATAAAGCAAGATATCAGCCGCCATCAAAACTGGATAGCTAAAGAGTCCGTGGTGCGAGCTAAGGCCCTTTGCGACCTTGTCTTTGTAGCTGTGCGCGCGCTCAAGTAGGCCCATAGGCGTGTGCTGGCTTAGCACCCAGTAAAGCTCAAGCACCTCTTTAACGTCGCTTTGCACCCAGAAAATGCTCTTATTTGGGTCGATCCCAAGCGCCAAAAAGGCACAAGCAGCGTCAAAGGTGTTTTGTTTTAGCGCCTTTGCCTCGCTAAGACTAGTCATCGCATGGTAGTTTGCTATAAACATAAACATTTTGTTTTTTTCTTGCATATCAACCATCTGCTTTATCGAGGCAAAATAGTTGCCTAAATGCAGCTTTCCGCTTGGTTGGAGGCCGGTTAATACTCTCATCTTATCCTTTCAAATTTCAGCTTTTTCTCGTGAGTGCTTTTGATAGAGTTTTGAAATTTTAAGCTTTCGGCAGACTAAGTGTCTAGCCTCGGCTTAAAATTTCTTCACAACTCTCGTCGCTTTAGCGTTGCGAACAAGTGAAGCAAAAATTCATCTCACGATACTTCGACAAAACGTTTAAATTTTAACATCACGTTAGACTTTTTAGTCTAGCTTGATCTTAAAATTTATCTCGCAGGCTAAATGCCTAGTCTTGATTAAAATTTGACTGCATAATATTTGTTGCTTTAGCGCTTTATCAAAGTGAAGCAAAATTTATCTCAAAATTTCTAACTACAAAACGTCAAATTTAGCCCAAAAACAAATTTCAACACCACACTAGACATCCATCTAGCCTGATCTTGAAATTTATCATTGCAAGCAGCCCACGCCACTTTGCAACTAAACTTTTAAAAGTATCCTTATCTCTTTTACGATCTGCTTTGGGGTCTTACCCTCTACTTCAATGATATAATCAGCCTTTTTCTCATAGAGCTTCTCTCGCTCCAGATGCAGCGCTTCAGCCTTTTTTAGGTCGCTTAAAAGTGGGCGTTTGGCGATCTTTTTCTCGCTATTTTTGCTATTTTTCAGCCTTTGCATTATCGCTTCAAAGCTTGCTTTTAGATAGATCACGGTGCCTATTTTGTTTAAATTTTTAACCTTTGCAAAGCCCCCACCTGTCGAGATGATCGCATTTTTGACATTTGTAGCTAGAAATTTAGCTAGATCCTTTTCAAGTTGCCTAAAATGTTCTTCGCCAAATTCATCAAAGATAGCCTTTATCTTCATATTTTGCGAGCTCTCTAGCAAGTCGTCGCAGTCAAGATTCATCGTCTTTAGCGCCTTGCTTAGCGCCCTTGCAGTCGTGCCCTTACCAACGCCCATAAACCCTATCAAAACGATATTATTGTTCTTTGTCTTCATCACTCTCTCCACGTTTTTTAGGGATTAGCACGATAGGCACGCCAGCTAGGCTAAAGCTCTCTCTAAGCTTGTTTGTTAGGTAGCGTTTGTAGCTAAAGTGCAGGCATTTTGGGCGGTTCATTATGAGCGCTATCATGATAGGTGCTGTTTTAAACTGCACTGCGTAGTAAATTTTCACGACCCTGCCTTTGTCGCGTGGCAGTGGGTGCGCTTTGGTCGCTTCGCTGATCACTTCATTTAGCTTTGAAGTTTGAATTTTTTGGGTGTAGTTTTTGTAAATTTCAACTATGAGCGGGTAAATTTTATGCACTCTTTTGCCACCAAGTGCTGAAACGCTGATGATCGGCGCATATGAGAGAAATTTAAACCTATCTTTTATCTCTTTGCAAAGCTCGTCAAATTCCTCACTGCTTTTGTCCCATTTGTTTAGCACGATGATGACGCCAAGCTCAAATTTAGAGGCGATGCCAGCGATACGCTCATCAAGCTCGGTTAGCGGCTCAGAGCTATCAAGCACGAGTAGTGCGACGTCTGTCTCTTCTAAAATTTTCTCAGTTCTATTTAGTGCGTATCTCTCGATACCCTCGATCTTACCGCGCTTTCTGATACCGGCAGTATCGACAAACTCAAAAACCCTGCCATCATGCTCGTAAATTTCATTGACTGGATCGATCGTAGTGCCTGCTACGTCGCTAACGACGGCACGGCTCTCTTTTACAAGGGCATTTAGAAGTGAGCTTTTGCCGACATTTACACGGCCTATGATGCCAACTCTTATGTTTTTGCTCTCGTAGTCTATCTCGTCGCTTAGCTCGCCCTCGTCGTTATAGTTTTCTAAAAAATCATCAAAATCTTCGCTCAAATCGGCCTTTATCTGCACTTTATCTTCTAAGTGTTTTGCCAGCCAGATGCTAAGCTCATCAACGCCAGTGTTGTGGCTTACTGAAATGCCAAATGAGTTTTTTGCGCCAAAACTTACAAATTCCCACTCTCTTTGCTCGTCTTTTTTGCTGTCGATTTTATTTATGACTAGAGCGATTGGTAAATTTAGCTTGCTAAGCTCGTAAAAAATGGCTCTATCCTCGTCATCTGGCATCATTTTGCCATCGACCATGTAGAGGATAACGTCTGAGTTTTTAGCCTCTGCTAAGGTCTTTGCTTTTACGTTTTTAAAAAGCTCGCTGCTATCATCAAGCCCGCCGCTGTCGATTAATATACACTCTTTGCCCTCAACTTCGATCTTAGCTTTGTTTGTATCTCTTGTGGTGCCGCTAACGTCGCTTGTTATGGCGATGCGTCTTCTTGCTAAGCGGTTAAAAAGTGAGCTTTTGCCGACATTTGGCTTGCCTACTAATATTACTTTTTGCAAATTTTGTCCTTTTTATGATGGCTGATTATACAAATTTTTCTCTTATATAAAGTATAAAATTACGCTTAAAGGCGCCGAAATAAAAGAAAAAATCAACCAAAATTTAAGCCATTTTTTATTAAAATGAGTGCTTTAAATTTAGAGGTTTTGCGATGTTAAAAAGGTTTTATATTTCACATCTTGGCATTTTTTATATGCTCTTTGCTTGCTTTATGTTTGCCGTGACTGGCGCATTTGCAAAGTATCTGAGTAAAGATATGCCTTCTATAGAAGTTGTTTTTTTTAGAAATTTGATCGGACTTTTCATCGTCATCTACGCCATCTATAAATTTCCATTTAAACAAACTGGTGGGCACTTTTTCTTGCTGATGTTTCGCGGTTTTGTGGGTACGGTGGCACTTTTTGCATTTTTTTATAACGTCGCACACGTAAATTTAGCCACAGCCTTTACCTTTCAAAAGACAAATCCAATATTTACAGCCATTCTAGCAGCTATTGTTTTTAAGGAGCGTCTAAGCTCGCTTGGCTGGTTTGCTGTTTTTTTAGGATTTGGCGGAATTTTGCTTGTTATCCAGCCAAATTTAGGTATCAATAAAACCGATATCATCGGCATTTGGAGCGGCCTTGGAGCGGCTATTGCCTACACGAGTGTTAAGGAGCTAAACAAGAGCTACGGCACAAATATCATCGTGCTAAGCTTCATGCTTTGGGGCTCGTTTTTGCCGCTTATTTGCATGGGGATGGCTGAGTTTTTTACATATGAGCCTCTTGATTTTTTATTTTCTAAATTTACTATGCCAAGCTGGCACAACGTCGTTTTTATCTTGCTAATGGGGCTTAGTGGCTACTATTTTCAGGCGTTTATGACAAAGGCATTTGCGGTTGGCAAAAAAGCTGGCGTCATCGCTGCGGTTAGCTATGCTGACGTCATTTTTACGCTTATCATTGGCTATTTTATGGGTGATGCGTTGCCAAATCACTTGGCACTCGCAGGTATCGTGCTTGTCGTGGTGAGTGGAATTTTAGTTGTTAAAGAAAAATAAAGGAGAAAAAATGATCTTAATCGCTGGACCTTGCGTGATAGAGAGCAAGGAGCTTGTTTTTGAAGTGGCAAAAAGGCTAGTTAAATTTAATGAAAATCCAAAGCTTGACTTTTACTTTAAGTCTAGCTTTGATAAGGCAAATCGCACGAGCATTAGCTCATTTCGTGGCCCTGGGTTAGAGAAGGGTTGTGAAATTTTAGCTGAGGTGAAAAAAGAATTTGGCTTTAAAATTTTAACCGATATCCATGAGAGCTATCAAGCTCAACCAGTTGGCGAAGTGGCTGATGTGCTGCAGATCCCTGCATTTTTGTGCCGCCAAACTGACCTACTAGTAGCGGCTGCAAAGACAAAAGCAGTCGTAAATATCAAAAAAGGGCAGTTTTTAGCGGCGTCTGCTATGAAACACTCTGTTAAAAAGGTGCTTGAAACAAGGGGTGTGAGTGGCGACGGATACGATGTCGCAAAGGCAAATGGCGTCTGGCTAACCGAGCGTGGAAGCACCTTTGGATATGGAAATTTAGTTGTTGATATGAGAAATTTGGTGATGATGAGAGAATTTGCGCCAGTCATCTTTGACGCTACCCACAGTGTGCAGATGCCAAGCGCACTTGGCGAAAAGAGCGGCGGCGATGCTAGGTTTGTGCCGCATCTTGCAAGAGCGGCAGCTAGCGTTGGGGTGGATGGATTTTTCTACGAGACGCATATAAATCCTTGCGAGGCGCTTTGTGACGGGCCAAATATGCTAAATTTAGACGAGCTTGAAAAAGTCGTAAATGACACGCTAAAGATAGAGGAAATTTTAAAATTTTAAACCAAGGAGAGAGTTATGAGAAGGATTTTTGCACTACTTTTAGGAGTGTTGTTTTTAGTAGGTTGCGGCTCATCTCAGCCAAAATTGCCACCGCTTGCTGGCAAGTATAAATTTGAGGGCATTAGCTACACTCATGTGCAGCGCCATGAGCCGACAAAATTTCTCTACCAAAGCCCAAAAATGGTCGAGAAAAAGTACAATGAGCAAATTTTAGAGGGGCTTAGGATGGCAAATTTGCTAGATCCAAATTCTAGCGATGAGCTAAAGATAAAGATAACTCATCGCAGGGGATTTGTAGGCGAGGCGACCTTTGTTAAAACTGATAGAGTTGGCGGTATCTTTCTTATACTTAGCATAGAAGTTTTAAAAAATGGCGAGGTTTTAAGAGATTATCACACAGATGAGTTGATGTATGATCCAGGTTTTTTCGGAAATTTAAAGACGATAGCTGGGCAAAATACAGATGATAGTTTAGAAAATGATGCGATAAAAGCCATGGTGAGAAAAATTTTAGAGATAGTAAAAGGGTTTTAAACAGTTTGTCAAACAGAGGCTTTTTATGGATATTTCTAGGTGCGGTGGCTGAGTGCGGCTGGGCGTATGGGCTAAAGCACGCGTCAAATTTAGGCGAGTTTTTGCTCACGACTACGCTTGTAAGCATAAGTTTTGTCTCGTTTATGAAGGCTTTAAAGTATCTGCCTGTAAGCATCTCTTATGCCGTATTTGTGGGTTTTGGGACGGCTTTTATCGTCATAGCTGAGATCGTTAGCGACTACGTAGCAAGTGGGATTATGCCAAATTTCATTAGGCTATTTTTCATAGCGACGCTCATTTTAGGCGTGCTCGGGCTAAAAGGGATGAAAGAATGATCCACTTTTTAGCGCTTTTACTAGCTGGATGTTGCGAGGTCTCTGGCGTCTTTTTTATCACGAAATTTTCAAAAAGCACAGGCGTAAAAAAATGGGCAAATTTCATACTTTTACTTGGAAATTTTGCCCTTTCTCTAACGCTACTTAGCTATGCGATGCAAACTATCGCTATGTCGGTGGCGTATGCGATCTGGACTGGCATAGGCGCTGTTGGAGCGGTGCTAGTTGGGGTGGTATTTAACAACGAAAAGGTAAATTTAGAAAAGGCTCTCTTTTTATCGCTCATCATCTTTAGTGTGGTGATGTTAAAGATCGTATAATTAAATATATTTTTTAAAAACAGATAACTTCAAATTTATACACTTGCATACTCTAAAAATAATACTATTTAAACTCACTTTCTAAGATGCTAGTAGCTATAAGTATTATTTTTTACAAAATATTGATTTTTAAATTCAAAATAAATTTATATAAATAACACTACACTTTCAAGTTATTTTTCAAATTTAAGGAGACATTGTGCAAATTTGTAGAATTTTGTTTATCTCTGGTGTGGCGTCCAGCTTTGTCTTTTCATCACAAGATATGCTGCTAGAAGGTGTTGTGGTAAGTGCGAGTGGTATCTCAGCAAAAAAGACAGAGCTTAGCAAAAGCGAGCTAAAAAAAGGTCAAATTTTCTCCGAGCGAGATCTCGTGCGAAACGAAACTGGCGTAACTGTCACAGAAGGCGGTAGAAGTGGAAATAATGGGTATGCTATACGAGGTGTAGATAGCGATAGGGTTTCTTTAAAAATAGACGGAATGGAAGCCGTTGAGAGCTTTATGCCTCGTTCTTACAATATTTTAGGGATATTAAATGGCAACCGAAACAGCACCGAGCTTGAAAACATAAGCAGTGTAGAATTTGTAAAAGGTGCAAATTCGTTAAACAAAGGTAGTGGCGCGATCGGTGGTAGCGTTAGTATGCAGACAAAAAATGTTGATGATTTTGTAAGGGATGGGCAAAATGTTGGCTTTTATAGCAAAAGCGCATACGCATCAAAAAATAGTGAATTTAGGCAAGTTGCAGGTGCAGGCATAAAAGCAGGCGGTATCGAAGCACTGTTTCAGCATACGTATAAGCGCGGCAAACAGACAAAGAATTTTTACAGCGGTAAGCTAGATGATGTGCCATTTTGTGGAATGGGAACAAGCATAGAGGATTCGTATTTGGAAGATAAATATCCAAATCTTTGCTCTTTTGGTAGAATTTTGCCTGATGACGTGAGATTTCGCACGCACTCAAATTTGATGAAATTTGGCTATAGGTTTGATTCGCATTTTATAAACACATCTTATGAAGACTTTAGGCAAAACTATTTTACAGAAGAGAAGAGTAATAGCATCGCAACACTTAATAGAAAGCAAACAAGAGATAGCATCCCTTACAAAAGATATGGAATTTACTATGAGTTTGTGCCAGACCATGATGCTTTGCTAAGTAATTTAAAGGTAAGTTTTTATAAGCAAAGAGTCCAGCAGAGGTCAAATTTTACGAGATATCATGCAAACTATCCAAGCGACATGCAATACAACTCAAGTTTTGATCAAAAAGATAGCTATGAATTTTTTCAAGACAAAAAACAGTTCGATATAAGCGGCATGAGTGGCGACATTAATGCAGGTAAATTTTCTCACATATTGAGTTTTGGTCTTGGCAGACACATCTCTACCTTTAAAAATAGAAATTTACAACTTAGACAAAGTTTTAATACAAAATGGGGCGGTAGCGGTTTTATCGTAGATCCAGCAAATCCTTTCAAGCCGGTTAAAGCAACGGACGTAACCTTTGCTCAGCCAGTAAAAAGCACTCTAGAATATGCTTTTCTGGGAGATGATATGAGCTTAAATGAAGCCTTAAGTCTAAACTATGGAGTTAGGCTTGATAGATATGTTTATAAACCAGAGCAAGCAAATATTGCCTCTGGTGCAGGATATAAAATGGTCACGACACCAGAGCTACAAAAAAGTAAATTTAAAGCCGTTACCTACAATGCAGGAGCCCAGTATGATATAAATAACAATGTGAGTGTTAGCTACGCATTTAGTACCGGTTTTCGTGCGCCAAGAGTGGAGGAGATGTATTTTGATACACCAAGGGATAGTACAAGATATGTTAGAAATTTAGAGCTAAAACCAGAAAAAGCCTTTAATCATGAGGTAAGTTTATTATCATCAGGTCAAAGTTATGCGCTGGCTCTTAGTGCTTTTTACTCCAAATATAGAGATTTTATTGATAGTGATTATGAGGTTGGTATTGATGAGAGGGAAGAATTTGACTTTCTGATATCTGATTTTGTAAAAAAATACAGCAAAAAAAGTCTCGATTTTAAACATGTAAATGTTGGTAGAGCCACCGTCAAAGGTTTGGAACTAAATTCGCGTGTAAATGGAGATGCGCTAAATTTAAATGAAAATTTATATGCAAGCTTAAAGGCGACCTATGCACGTGGCAAAAAAAATGATGGGACTTCACTTATGGCTATTCAGCCGTTTACTGCAATAGCTGGACTTGGGTATAGTGATAATAAATTTGATCTCTTGCTAACTAGTAAATTTGTAGCAGCCAAAAAAGCAAAAGATGCAGTTTCAAAAATACCGCCAAATTTTTCTCAAATAACTGTTGATAGAGATACAGGTAAGGTAACTGGCACAACACAGCCAGAAGCACATAAATTTCTAAGTAAAAGCTATTTTGTTTTTGATCTAACTATGGGCTATAAGATCAGTAAAAATTTCAGCATAAATGCAGGGGTGTTTAATATTTTTAACAAAGAGTATTCTATTTGGGAGAATTTAAGACAGCTTAGATATAACGGCAACCAAAGCTATGTTAAATTTGATGGTACTGGACTTGAGCGATATACTGCTCCTGGTAGAAATTTTAGCGTTTCATTCGAGGTTAGATATTAGCTTTAGTTTAAATAAGATTTTGATAAACTACGCAAGATATAAGGAGAAGTGAATGAAAATAATCGAAGGAAATTTAGCTTTAAAAGGCGATGAGAAGATAGCGATCATAAACGCAAGGTTTAACCACATCATCACAGACCGCTTAGTAGAGGGCGCAAAAGACGCATTTTTACGTCACGGCGGTGACGAGAAAAATTTAACTTTAGTGCTAGTCCCTGGCGCATTTGAGATACCTATGGCGCTTGAAAAGGTGCTTGCAAGCGGTAAATTTGACGCGGTTTGCTGCGTGGGAGCGGTGATAAGAGGCGCAACGCCGCACTTTGACTACGTAAGCGCAGAGACCACCAAAGGCATCGCAAACGTGACGCTAAAATACGCAAAGCCAGTCACATTTGGCGTGCTAACGGTAGATAACATCGAGCAAGCGATCGAGCGTGCTGGCAGCAAGGCTGGAAACAAGGGCTTTGAAGCGATGACTGGCGTTATAGAGATGCTAAATTTATACAAAAAGCTAGGAGAGTAAAATGGCCACACGTCATCAGGTCAGACAAGCGATCGTTTCGCTACTTTACTCAAATGAGATAAATCCCGTAACTGCTGAGTTTGAAGAAGAATTTTTAGAAGAAAAAAAAATAAGAAACGAGCGCAAAAACGAGGCGCAGCAGACATTTAAAGCGGTGCTGGCAAATAAAGAAAAACTAGATGAAATTTTAAAGCCACACCTAAAAGATGGCGACTTTAGCAAGGTTGGCGCAACTGAGCTAGCTATCCTTAGGCTAGGACTTTATGAGATGAAATTTAGCCAAACAGATAAGGCCGTCATCATAAACGAGGCGATCGAGCTTGCAAAAGAGCTTGGAAGTGATCAGGCGCCAAAATTTATAAACGGCGTGCTAGATAAGATAAAGGCCACTCTATGAAGCTCTGCGTCGCTCTTGATATGGCGAGCAAGGATGAAAATTTAGCCCTCGTGTGTGAGCTAAAAGGGCTTAATCTTTGGCTAAAAGTGGGGCTTAGAAGCTACCTTAGAGACGGAGCTAAATTTATAGAGGAGCTAAAGGGAGTAGGGGAGTTTAAAATCTTCCTCGATCTAAAGCTCTATGACATCCCAAACACGATGGCAGACGCTGCTGAGGTCGTCTCAAAGATAGGCGTGGATATGATAAACGTGCACGCAAGCGCTGGCGTACGTGCAATGAAAACTGTAATGGAGCGTCTTAATGCGCTACAAAATCGCCCTTTAGTGCTTGCGGTATCGGCACTAACTAGCTTTAATGAGAGCGAATTTGAAGCGGTTTATAACGATACGCTTTCGCGCTCGGTTAGGAAATTTAGCCAGATGAGCTATGAAGCGGGGCTTGACGGCATGGTCTGCTCGGTCTTTGAAAGCAAGCTCATAAAGGACGTGACAAGTCAAAATTTCATCACGCTTTGCCCTGGAGTTAGGCCTTTTGGCGAGAGTGCTGGTGATCAAAAGAGGGTTGCAAATTTAATTAGCGCAAAGCAAGAAGCGAGCGACTTTATCGTTGTTGGTAGACCGATCTATGAAAACGCAAATCCAAGAGAAATTTGCGAGAGAATTTTGGAGCAAATTTAGCGCCCTAACTTGCATAAAATTTGGTCTAAAATCATTTTAAACATGATTTTTCGCGTAGTAAATTTTAAATTAAGCCACCTCGTTAGTAGCTTGGATGGCGACTTAGCGTAGTAGCAAGATAAAATTTAGCGAGCCTCAAAGCGCACGAATAAAATTTAAAATTTCATTTAAAGTGACGAGCTTAAAAGAAATTTGAGGTAAATTTGAGCGATTTTAAGAAAATTCCCTACGTCGGCGAGGCGACGCAGGCTGATCTGCTAGTACTTGGCTACAAGGATATCGCTTCGCTAAAAGGAGCAGATCCAGATGAGATGTATGAGTGCACAAAGGCGCTTGGACGTGGCAGCGATAGGTGTATCCTCTACGTTTACCGCATGGTTTGCTACTACGCAAATACGCCGCGCCCAGACAAAGCCAAGTTAAAATGGTGGCTTTGGAAGGATTAAATTTTTAGCGCTAGTTTTTAAATTTGACCTATTGTTGATAGAGCGACCTAAATTCTAATCTATAAAGATCAAACAGACAAGCCAAGAGAAAGCCTTTAAGTGCAGTAAGGAACAGATAGGCGTTTGACGTTACCTCAAGTTTTTGTTATGCTAGTTAGACATCTAAATGAAATAAAGCTAAAAAGCAAATTTATAAATTTAATCAGCTTTTTTCATAAATTTCTATCCACAACCGATGCTTTTGCAAAAAGAAAAATCCCAGTTTCTAAAAAACCTTTAAAATAATGCAGCTAGAAAAATGAGCCATCTAATGTTTCGTTTCTAGTCGCGCGTTTCTTTACTATCTCCACCTCATTTATATCTTCAAATTTGATCTTAGTTTTTACGATCATGAGGATTTTATCTTTGAAATTTACATCTGAGACTAGTCCGCCAGATCTTACGTAAGTAAAGCCGTCGTGGTAGCTCACACGCACTTCATCAGCTATCTTTATCTCGCTTATCTTTTTTAAAATTTCATCGACCTTGCTCTCATCAAGCTCTAGTTTTTCGCATTTTTCTCGCTCTTTTTGGCGCAAGGCTCGCTCTAATGTTGAGAGAGGATTAAACGAGCTAAAAATTTTCGCTCTATCTTTACTCGCCACTTTTGTGCCCTCCGATCTTTTTGTTTCTGTCCTGCCCAGTCGCTTCTGGCAGCAGGTCGATCGCGCGTAGGATCGAGTTTTTACCAAATTTCTCTTTTATCAAATTTAGTGATTTTAGCACCGCTTTTTCTTTGGCATCATCTTCAAATAGGCTAAATTCTGCCAAATTTTCTTTCACGACGTCGTTTGCAGATATGCCTATTTGCCTGATTAGTCCAGCATTTTTTATCTTGTTTAAAAGCAGCTCCTCAGCCGCGCTCATCAATACGCTTGAGATATTTGTTGGCGTTTTGAACCGCATGCTTGCACGTTGCTGTGGCTCAAGCTTATCGGCAAATCTCACATTTATCGTTAGCCCACTTGCCCTTACATCTTTGTTTATCATCCTAAGTGCGAGCCTGTCAGCCATCTCTTTTAGCACGATCACCGCCTCGCAGCGCTCGTAGTCTCTGGGCAAAATTTCCGAGCTAAAGTAGGACTTCGTGCTTGGTTTATAGGCTTTTATATCGGCTATCGTCGTTGGCTCTATGCCGTTTGCGTGATCGATCGTGATGTAAGCATCGACGCCAAAAATTTTTTCAAGCAGGCTTTTTGGCGCATTTGCGATATCTTTCATGCAAAAGATGCCGCATTTTTCGAGCTTTAGTCTAGTTTGCTTACCGATACGCCAAAAGTCACTTAGTGGCTGGTGCGTCCAGAGCTGCTTTTTATAAAGCTCTTCGTCAAGATACGCGATGCCGTCATCTTGGTGCTTTGCTAGTATATCAAGGGCGATCTTTGCGAGGTATAAATTTGTCCCCATGCCACAAGTCGCCGTAACGCCAGTCGTTTTTAAGATCTCATCCATCATCATCTTTGCCATCTCTTTTGCGCCAAGAGCGTAAAATTTCAAGTAAGAAGTGAGGTCGATAAAGCACTCGTCGATCGAATAGACGTAGATGTCCTCTTTGGCGACATATTTTAGGTATAGCTCGTAAATTTTGGCGGCATAGTCGATGTAAAACTGCATTCTAGGCGGTGCAGCGATAAACTTGATATCTCTTGGTATCTCAAAGAGCCTGCAGCGATTTTTCACCCCTTTTGCACGAAGCGCAGGGCTAACAGCTAAGCAGATGCCACCATTGCCACGACTAGCGTCAGCTACGACAAGATCAGCCTTAAATGGATCAAGCCCGCGCTCTACGCACTCAACCGAGGCGTAAAAGGACTTTAGGTCGATAACGGCGTAAATTTTCTCTTGTAAATTTTGGTTTTTCATAAGGGGATTATAGATGAAATTTGGTAAAAGTTAGTTTGTAAAATTTTGTTTGAAATGGCTTAAAATTTTAATAAAAATCTTTTAGAAAAAGGCTAAATTTGAGTGCAAAGACCCAGCACCAAAGATACCGCCCCCACTCACAGCTAAATAACTCCGTGATCAGAAACTACGCCAAGATGCGTGCTAGAGAGCCGATGCTTATAAATGTAAATGAAGGCATAGCAACTGGCGACGTGGTGAGAGTATTTAAGATAGGAGTGAAATTTAGTTGGTGCGCTTGTCACTCATCATCCAAGAGCGCGTCATCGCCATCCGCGAGGGTGCGTGGTACGATCCTGAAGTGCTAGGCGAAAAGAGCCTTTGCAATCATAGCTGCGTCAATATCCTAACTCTCGACAAAGGCGCATCTTGCATCGCTCAAGCAAGTGCGGACGCAGGGTATTAGGAAATTTAGAAAAATATAAAGGCGAGATCAAGCTGGTCGCTGTAAATTTCTAAATTGAGCCCTTGCTTGGAGGCTAAATTTGACTTGTTTTCAACTCGATGCTTGACTGAAATTTAGTAAATAAATTTATCCGTAAATTTTCTTTAAATTTTCAAGCTTCGTGCTTGCATTTAGTAAGAGCATATCAGCAAGAACTAGCCTTATCATCGCGGTTGCGACGACGCTACCACGTATGCCTATGCAAGGATCATGCCTGCCTCTTAGCTCAAAATCCACCGCCTCTCCAGCTAAATTTAGCGTCTTTTGCTCTTTAAATATTGAAGGTGTCGGCTTAAAATGGCTCTTTAGCACGATCTCAGCGCCACTGCTTATGCCCCCAAGTATGCCACCAGCGTTGTTGCTTAAAAAGCCAAGTTCGTCCATCTCGTCGTTGTTTGCTGAGCCAAGCATAGAGCTTACATTTACGCCAGCACCGACTTCTACGGCCTTTACGCCATTTATGCCCATTAAGGCCGCCGCTAGAGCACTATCTAGCCTATCATAAAGTGGCTCACCAAGACCAGCTGGCACGCCTCTAGCGACACTTAAAACCACAGCTCCGACGCTATCGTGCTCGCTTCTAGCCTTGCTAACCGCCTCTTTCATCGCCTCTTCGTTGCCAAGGGCGTAAATTTGCGAATTTTGCGCAAAAGCAAAATCAACCTTGTCACTAATGACCTTGCCTATGCCAAGCACGCCGCTTAAAACTTCTATCTTAAGCTCATTTAAAAGTAGCTGCGCAAATGCCCCGCCAGCGACCCTTACCGCAGTCTCTCTGGCACTTGCACGCCCGCCACCTCTATGATCTCTAATGCCATATTTTTTAAAATATGTTAGATCAGCATGGCCAGGGCGGAAAATTTCACGTAAATTTTCATAGTCATTTGACTTTTGGTTGTTGTTAAAAATGGCAAAACCTATCGGTGCGCCAGTGCTCATGCCATCAAAGACGCCGCTAAAAATTTCTATCTTATCAGCCTCATCTCTTGCCGTTGTGAAGCTACTTTGTCCAGGGCGACGTCTGTCAAGCTCGCTTTGTATGAAGTCTGCATCGATCTTTAGCCCAGCTGGCAGGCCGTCTATCACGCCGCCTATCGCCACTCCATGGCTCTCGCCAAAGCTAGTTAAGGTTAGTTTTTTGCCAAAAGTATTCAAAATTTATCCTATTTTTTGATTTTTTCTAGCGCTATCTTTGCTGCGAGCTGTTGGGCTTGCTTTTTGGAGCTTCCAACGGCACGTGAAATTTCTTTGCCATTTAGTAGCAAGGCTATCTCAAATTCTTTCTTATGATCAGGGCCAAAAGAGCCTATAAGCTCGTATGTTGGTATGACGCCAAGGGTCGCTTGAGTGACCTCTTGAAGGGCGGTTTTGTAGTCCTTTTCAAGGTGCGCAAAGTCGATCTGCGGATAGCAAAGCTCAAGCAAGGCGATCGAAATTTCTCTAACTTTAAGAAGTCCAGCCTCTAGGTAGATAGCACCCATCACCGCTTCAAATGCGTCACTTAAGATGCTATCTTTCTCTCTACCGCCGTTGTTTTCCTCAGCTTGGCTAAGCCTTAAAAACTCGCCCATTTTTAGCCGCCTAGACATATTTGCAAAGCTTTTTTCATTGACAAGCGCGGCACGAAGTTTGCTCATATCGCCCTCTGCGATCTTGCTAAATTTTTTAAAAAGATACTCAGCCACGAGCAGATCCATCACCGCATCACCCAAAAACTCGAGCCTCTCATTATTTAACACCTGCTTGGTGCTCTTGTGCGTTAGTGCCTCTTCTAAAAGCTCAGATTTTTTAAATTTATAGCCAAGATTACGTTCAAATTCTTCTAAATTTTTCATATCTTATTCTCATCTTTTATTTTTAATGCCTCGTCTCTTGCCATCTGGTCGCACTCCTCGTTTTCAGGGTGTCCAGCATGCCCCTTAACCCAGCTAGCGATGACTTTATGCGGCTTTGAAATTTCTAAATACTCCTGCCAAAGCTCGACATTTTTTACATTTTTGAAATTTCTCTTTTGCCAGTTTGCAAGCCACTCATTTATGCTATTTGCCACGTATGAGCTATCGGTTATTAGCCTTACCTCGCAGGGCTCTTTTAGCGCTTTTAGCCCCATTATCGCAGCTTTTAGCTCCATTTGGTTATTTGTCGTATATGCCTCGCCGCCACTTGCTTTTTTCTGCGCTTCGTTATATCTCAAAATGTAAGCCCAGCCGCCAGCTCCAGGGTTTCCAAGGCACGAGCCATCACTAAAAAGTGTTACTATCTTCACTTGATTTTTCTGTGATGTGGGATAAAATTTTGACACTTCCTAGCTCGTGACAGACCGGACAGCGGTAAAAGTGCATAGGAAATGAGTTTTTGCAGTTTTTGCAAACGTAGTTAAAGCTTAGCCCAGCCGCGTCAAATTTAGCATCTTTTAGCCTTTTTATGACATTTAGCTCAAAGCCGTAAATTTCACAAGGCCCTTCGATGTCGCCCTTTGCGTAAAAGAGTGATTTGTATTTTGGATCGCTTAAATTTATAGGCGTTTTTAGGTTGTAAAGCAGGTCCAGCACATCTTCAAATTTGGCAAAATCTTTTAAATTTTCTAAATTTTCATTATGTCTTATGAAAAGTGCTAAGATCATGCGCTTTAAAAGCTCAAAATTTTGGCTAAGATGCGAGAGAATTTCCACCTTTTCGCTAAAGCTTAAATTTCTATCATCAAGCGTGCTAATCGCCTTTATATAGGCTTTTTGATCTTTCACATTTGTCCCAAGCTCTTCAAGAGAATTTAGTGCATAAAGCGCTTCTTTATAGTTTTTAAGCTTCTCATCTATCATTGTTAAAAAGCGCAGTGCGAGGACGTTTCTAGGGCTTAGCTCGAGCGCTTTTTCAAAGATTTCGCTAGCTTTTTTTAAAAATCCAGCCTTAAAATAGACCTCTCCAAGCTCGTTTAGGATAAATTCTTTTTCGTTTTTATCTTTTACCTTTTCAAGTGCGATGAGATAGACGCCGATCGATTTTTCAAAGTCGCCATTTTTAGCAAAGGTCTGACCTAGCATGCTAAGGCTTGGTATATCTACTTCTGGGCTTTTTAGCATCTGCTTGTGCTCGTCGCTTATGCCATCTTTGCTGTCAAATTTCTTTATAAATTTTTCGATACGCTTTTTCTCATCTTTGCTAGAAAATATGCCCCAAGCATAGCTTAAAGCGGCGATCATCAAGATGATACTAAATAGAATAATAAGGCTAAATATCGGATCTCTGTGTCCAATGAAAAAAATATCCACGCTAACACTTTGTAATAAAATTTTACTTTAATTATAACAAAGCAGTTGTATAATTTTGCTTATGATAGATCCAAAATCCATTGAAAAATTAAAAAACCAAATAGACATTGTTAATATCATCGAGCAGTATATCCCTGTTAAAAAGATGGGCTCAAGCTACAAGTGCGTCTGTCCGTTTCACGACGACAAAAACCCAAGCATGAGTATAAATCAAAACAAACAGATGTATCACTGCTTTGCCTGCAAGGCTGGCGGAGATGCGGTTAAATTTGTGATGGATTATGAAAAGCTTACCTACCCAGAGGCGATAGAAAAGATCGCTCAAATTTCAAACTTTAGCCTTGAATACACAAATGACAAAATCCCAACGCAAAAAGAAAATAAGCACATTTTAGAAAAGGTAAATGCCTTTTATAGAAGTGAGTTTTACAAAAACGAAGCAGCCATTAGATATATCAAGTCGCGCGGTATAAATGACGCGATGATCGAGAAATTTGAGCTTGGCTGGGCTGGGGATAGTAAAAGTACCATTAGGCTTTTGCAAAATGAAAACATAGAGCCAAAAGAGGCACTTGAAGTTGGCATCGTAAAGCAAAACGAGAAGGGAATTTACGCTAGTTTCATCGAGCGCATAACATTTCCTATATACTCGCATACCACAAGGCTAGTTGGTTTTGGCGGTAGGACGATCTCAGATCACCCTGCAAAATATTTAAATTCTCCCCAAAGCGGGGTATTTGATAAGTCAAAGCTGCTCTATGGCTACCACCTTGCTAGACAAAGTATCTTTGAGAAAAATCAGATAATAATCACTGAGGGCTATCTTGACGTCATCATGCTTCACTACGCTGGCTTTACAAATGCTGTTGCTGTGCTTGGCACAGCACTTACTACAAGCCACTTACCGCTTTTAAAAAGGGGCGAGATAAGCGTAGTGCTTTGCTTTGACGGTGATGGCGCTGGCATAAATGCAGCCATAAAGTCGGCTCACCTGCTAAGCATAAATAAGATAGATACAAAAGTAGTCATCATAAGTAACGGCGCAGATCCTGCTGATATGGTCTTTGCAGGCAAGATAAAGGAGCTTAATGAGCTCTTTGGCTCTGGCGAGGATGCAGTGAAATTTTATATAGAAAAGATCATGCAAAAGTATGACATCGCGCGCTCAATGCAAAGAGATAACTGCCTAAGCGAGATAAAAGCCTATATGGACGAGCTTGGAGAGGAGATAGCAAGTTCGTATGTAACAGAGGTAGCGGCAAGATTTAACCTAACTCCACAAAGCGTGGCAGATAGGTTTGGGCTAAAGCAGAAGCCAAAAAATGAATATAAATTTAAAAAAGAGTTTAGAAAAAAAGATAAAGATGAATTTAGCAACTCTGTCATGGTAGATGAGGTGCCAGCTGTGATGAACAAAGACCCACTCGAGTTTGCTCTTTTTAAAACCATGCTAAATAACCCAAACTACAGAGATGAAATACTCTCAAAGCTTGGGGCTAGATACTTTATAAAGCATCCTGAGTATCTAAATGCCATCCTTTATAGATACGACGTGAGCGATGAGGAGATGGTTAGAGAAATTTTAATGGACGAAAAGATCCATGAGATCACCGACCCAACTACTTTGCAAAAGGCTATTTTAAATATGCAAATCGCCTTTTATGAGAATGAACAGCAAATTTTAAAAGGCTCTGACAATCCAAAAAAGATAGAAATTTTAGAAAAACTGCTATTTATCATCAAAGATCTCAAGACTCAGCTTTATAAAATTTAAAAACTCACACTTTTTCAGCTTCAAATCATAAAACAAAATGTAAAATGCTTAAAGTAATAAATCTTTTTAAGATTGGCTTTATATTTTAAGGATTTATGATGATAGACGCTAAAAGATTTGAGAGAAATTTTAACGCTATAAGCGAATTTGGAGCGCTAAAAGGTGGTGGGCTAACAAGGCTAGCCTTTAGCAAAGAGGACCTCGAAGCAAGAGAATTTCTTAAGAATTTGATAGAAAAAAATGGCTTTAAACTTAAAATTGACAATGTCGGCAACATCTTCGCTATCTATGATGAGGGCTGTAAAGCGGACGCGAAGCCAGTTTGCGTGGGCTCTCACATAGATAGCGTGCCAAATGGCGGCTTTTATGATGGCACACTTGGCGTTATGGCTGGTCTTGAGGCACTAACTGCGATAAAAGAGGCTGGCATCAAGCTAAAGCGCCCGCTTTGGCTCATAAATTTTAGCTGTGAGGAGTCAAGCCGCTTTAAGACAGCGACTATCGGCAGCAAGATAATAAGCGGCAAACTAAGCCAGCAAAGGCTTCATGAGCTAAAAGATGAAGATGGAATTTCACTTTTTGAGGCGATGAGTGCGGCTGGGTTTAAACCGCAAAATTTAGATGAAGCCATCCTAAAAGAAAACTCCCTACACGCCTACCTCGAGCTTCACATCGAGCAAGGCCCAGTGCTTGAGCGAAGCGGCATAAGCGTTGGCGTGGTAAGTGGTATCGCAGCTCCAATTAGATTTGAGATTACAATACAGGGCAAAGCTGATCACAGCGGCGCAACTCCGATGAATATGCGTAGTGACGCCCTGCTTGCTGCTTCACACATCATAATCGCCGCAAATAAATTTGCTAAAAGCAAAAAAACAGCCGTCGCGACCGTTGGATACGTACATGCAAAACCAGGCGTGTTAAATGTCGTGCCAGGCGAGGCGAGGCTTGGCGTTGATCTAAGAGATATCGATAAAAAAAGCCTTGATGAGCTAAATTTAGAGCTTAGAAATTTTATAAAAGAGCTAAGCTGCGAGCTAAAATTTAGCTACGAGATAAGAGAGCTAAGTAGCGACGAGCCAGTAAAACTAAGCGAACATGCCATAAATTTACTCGAAGATGAAGCTGCAAAACTTGGCGTAGAAACGCTTACATTGCCAAGTGGCGCAGGGCATGACGCGATGAATTTAGCCAAGCTTGCAAGTAGCGTTGGCATGCTCTTTATCCCTTGCGTTGATGGTATCAGTCACAACATCGCAGAGGCGATAAATTTCAAAGATGCCGTAACAGCAACTAAAATTTTATCAAACGCACTAATAAGACTTTCAAACGAGGAGTAGTCATGGATAAAATAGCAAATTTAGCACTATCTTTAAAAGAGGATATGATCAAAGATCGCAGATACTTTCACTCGCATCCAGAAACTGGCTGGTTTACCTTTTTTACGACTGCGGTTTTGGCAAAAAGGCTTAGCGAGCTAGGATATGAGGTGAAGCTTGGCGAAGAGGTCGTAAAGAGCGATGCGAGGCTTGGCGTTGGCAGCAAAGAGCAGTGCCAAAAGGCGATCGAGCGAGCAAAAACGCTTTTAAGTCCCGAAGAGGCAAAATACCTTGAATGCATGAAAGATGGCCTAACTGGGCTAACAGCCTTCATCGACACAAAAAGACCTGGTAAATTTAGCGCTTTTAGATTTGACATCGATAGCGTAGATGTGACAGAGAGCGCAGAGGCTGCTCATAGACCTTGTAAAGAGGGCTTTGGCTCAGATATCGCTGGTATCACGCACGCTTGTGGGCACGATGGACACATGGCGATGGGTCTAGCACTTGCAAAGCTGATCGCTAAAAATTTAGACGATTTTAACGGCAAATTTAAATTTATATTTCAAACAGCAGAAGAGGGCACAAGGGGCGCCGTGGCTATGGAGGCTGCTGGCGTACTTGAGGGCATCGAGTACCTGCTTGGCGGACACATCGGCTTTCAAGCAGAAACAAATGGGGGCATAGTTTGTGGCACAAATAAATTGCTTGCAACATCTAAATTTGACGTGCATATCACTGGTCGTTCAGCTCACGCAGCAGGAGCGCCAGAGGAGGGAGCAAATGCCCTTTTAGCCGCTGCTCAAATGGCTTTAAATATGCATGGCATCACAAGGCACGCAAAGGGTGTGACTAGGATAAATGTAGGCGTTTTAAGAGCAGGTGAGGGCAGAAACGTCATAGCACCAAACGGCTATCTAGCCTGCGAAACAAGGGGTGAGGATACAAATTTAAATGAGTTTATGTATAAAAAATGTATGGATATCGTAAAAGGTGTGAGTGAAATTTACGGCGTTGAGAGCAAGGTCGTGATGACTGGGGGCACAAGCGGGGCAAATAGCGACAAAGAGGTGACTGAAATTTTCTATGAAGCAGCAAAGCAAAGTCCATTTATAGATGATGATAAGATCGTTAAAGAGCTTGACTTTGGCGCTTGCGAGGACTTCGCTCACTTTATGAGAGCTTTGCAAGATAGGGGCGCAAAGAGCGGCTATATGATGATCGGCACAAATTTAAAAGCAGGACATCACAACAGCAAATTTGACTTTGACGAGGAGTGCTTGGTCGCTGGGGTTGATATCTATCTAAGGGCTGCTTACAAACTAAACGGAGCTAAAAAATGAAAAATGCTTTACTAATCAGCGCTTCAAGCTACCAAGATACTGGCTACTTGAGACACTGCAAAAACTGGGTTAAGGACTTCTTGGGCGAGAGCGGCAAGGAGGAAATTTTATTTATCCCTTATGCTGGAGTTAGGCGAACAAATGACGAATACGAGCAAAAGGTGATCGACCGCCTAAAAAATAAAAATATAAAGTCGATCCACCACTACGAGGATAAAATTTCAGCTATCAAAAATGCCAGCAGTATCGCAGTTGGCGGTGGCAATACCTTTATGCTGCTTTACACGCTTTATAAGCTAAATTTAATTGAGCCTATAAAAGAAGCTGTGGCAAATGGCGTAAAGTACTTTGGCTGGTCAGCTGGCGCAAATATCGCTGGCAAGACGATGATGACGACAAATGATATGCCTATCATTATGCCAAAGTCCTTTGATAGCTTAAATATCTTCCCATATCAGATCAACCCGCACTTTATAAGTGGCAAACTAGCAGGTCATAACGGCGAGAGCAGGGAGGAGAGGTTGGAGGAATTTTTAATAGCAAATCCAAAAGATACTATCTATGCTTTGCCAGAGGGCACGGCTCTACTTATAAAGGGCGACGAGGCTGAGGTCATAGGACATAGTGAAATTTTAAAATTTGAGTATCAAAAAGAGATAGAAAAAATAGAAGTTGGAACTAAATTTAAAATCTAAACAAGGAGAGAGGTATGGATTCATTCAAGCTAATCGCTGCCATTCTTGGCATCGTTGCAGTTGTGGCACTTCTAGTCTTAAAAAAAGAGACAAGAACAGTGCTAATAGGTGTTGGTCTGGTGCTTTGTATAATCGCACTAAAACCGATGGGCGCACTAAGTGCTTTTACTGACTATATGACAAAAGCAGGGCTTATAAAGGCTATATGTGCCAGTATGGGTTTTGCGTTTGTTATGAAATACACAATGTGCGATAAACACCTTGTTGCGCTTCTTACAAAGCCACTTAAAAACGTGGGATTTATCTTGATCCCTGCAACAACCGTGCTAACTTACTTTATAAATATCGCTATCCCTTCAGCTGCTGGCTGCTCGGCTGCTGTTGGTGCGACACTTATACCACTTCTAATGGCTTCAGGCGTTCGCCCTGCGATGGCTGGTGCGGCTGTTTTTGCTGGTACATTTGGCTCAGTCTTAAGCCCAGGCTCTGCACACAACGTATACGTGGCTGATCTTGTTAAAAAGACAGTTGCAAACTACACAGTCCAAGACGTCATAAAAGTGCAAATTCCTAGCGCATTTACAGCTCTTGCTATCGTAGTTGTCATGCTAACTATCGTTGCAATACTTTTTAAAGACTATCAAAAAGGTACAAATTTCACTCTTGAAAATGGCGCAGCTAGCGAAGAGAAGTCAAATTTCAAAGTAAATTTAATCTACGCGCTTATGCCGCTTGTCCCACTTGTCATCTTGGTTATCGGCGGAACTAGCCTAGCAAAAGACTATAGCTTTTTGGCATGGACAAAGATGGGCGTTGCTGAGGCGATGATACTTGGTGCTATCATAGCTATCTTTGCTACTCTTACAAACCCACAAAAGATCACAAAAGAGTTCTTTAATGGCATGGGTCACGCTTACGCTGATGTTATCGGTATCATCATCGCAGCTGGCGTCTTTGTTGCAGGTCTAAAGGCGTGCGGAGCTGTTGATGTGGTCATCGCATGGTTAAAAACAGATCAAAGCTATGTTAAATTTGGCGGAACATTTGTGCCATTTATCATGGGTATAGTTACAGGCTCAGGCGACGCTGCTACATTTGCGTTTAACGAAGCTGTCACAACAAACGCTGCTGCTCTTGGCTTTGAGCAAGATAAGCTTGGTATGGCTGCAGCCATCGCTGGCTCACTTGGACGTTCAGCTTCTCCGATCGCTGGTGCTGCTATCGTTTGTGCTGGTATTGCTATGGTTAGCCCAGTCGAGCTTGCAAAAAGGACATTTACAGGCATGTTTCTCTCGGTTGTGGTTATCGCATTTTTTGTCATCTAAGGATGAAAGATGGATATCGTAGAGAGATTTATAAACTATACGAAATTTAACACCACGACAAATAAAGAGAATGGATTAAAAGGCATCATGCCTTCTAATCCAACCGAGTATGAGCTGGCTCTTTTTATAAAAGATGAGCTTAGCTCGCTTGGCATAAAAGATGTCATCTTGCAAGATAATGCCATCTTGATAGCAAAGATCCCTGCAAACTGCGAAAACGCGCCAAGTATCGCCTTTTTTGCGCACTTAGATACAAGTAGCGAGCAAAAAAACGACACAAAAGCCAAGATAGTAAAATACACAGGCGGTGACATCTGCCTAAACGAAGAGCAGGGAATTTACCTTAAATTTAGCGACAACCCAGAGCTTAAAAAATACGTTGGTGACGACATAGTCGTGACTGACGGCACTAGTTTGCTTGGCGCTGACGATAAGGCGGCGATCGCTAGTATCGTAAATATGGCTAGCTTTTTCATGCAAAATCCTAATGTGAAGCACGGCAAGATCGTGATCTGCTTCGTGCCTGATGAGGAGCAGGGCTTGCTTGGCGCAAAGGCACTTGATGCAAATTTACTTGGAGCCAACTTTGGCTATTGCTTAGACTGCTGTGAGATAGGCGAGCTAATATATGAAAACTGGAACGCGGCTGACTGCACGATGGTCTTTAAAGGCGTTTCGGCCCACCCGATGAACGCAAAGGGCAAGCTTGTAAATTCGCTACTTTTAGCGCATAAATTTATCTCGCTCTTGCCAGGCGGCGAAGTGCCAGAGTGCACCGAGGGCAAAGAGGGATACTTCTGGGTGAAAGAGCTTAGCGGAAACAGCGCAAAAACGACGCTCAAGATCGACATAAGAGAATTTGATGAGGCGAAATTTCAAAAAAGGCTTGAGTTTTTAAGTGATATGGCAAATTCTTTTAACAAAATTTATGGGCAGCGTTGTGAGATCACGCTAAAAACACGCTATGAAAACGTCTTTAAGTTCTTAAAAGACGAAAACTCACTGCCTATAAAACTAGCAAAAGATGCCTTTAGCGAGCTAAATATCACGCCAAACATAAAGCCTATGCGTGGCGGATACGACGGTGCTGCGATCTCTGCAAAGGGTGTGCCAACGCTAAATTTATTCACAGGGGGAAATAACTTTCACTCCGTCTTCGAGTACTTGCCAGTTAGCAGCCTAAAAGCCGCAAGCGAAGTCATTAAAAAAATCATAATTAACGCTGCTAAATAAACTTCATAAAAGCCTAGATTTAGTAAATTTAGGCTTTAAATTTTACTTTCAGGACAAAAATGAAGGCTTTAGCTTTGTTTAGCGGAGGGCTTGATAGCATGCTCTCTATGAAAATAATAAGCGATCAGGGTATCGAAGTGGTCGCACTTTATATGGATACTGGATTTGGCGTGGATGAGGAGAAGCACGAAGTTTTAAGGCGCCGTGCAGCCTTGGCTGGGGCCAGCCTAAAGGTGGTTGATATGAGAAACGAGTATCTTCGTGATGTGCTTTTTAACCCAAAATACGGCTACGGCAAGCAGTTTAACCCTTGTATCGACTGCCACGGATATATGTTTAAAACCGCTCTTAATATGCTAAAAAGCGAAAATGCAAATTTTATAATCACAGGTGAAGTCGTGGGTCAAAGGCCGATGAGCCAGCGCAGAGATGCACTTTTTCAGGTTAAGCGCTTAGCTGATGATGAGGATGATCTAGTGCTTCGTCCGATGTGCGCTAAGCTCTTGCCACCAACTAAGCCAGAGCGCGAGGGCTGGGTCGATAGAGAGAAGCTACTTGACATAAGCGGGCGCGATAGAAAGCCGCAACTTGCTTTGGCAAAGGAATTTGGCTTTGAGGACTTTGCAACGCCTGGAGGTGGCTGTTTGCTAACGATCGAGAGCTTTGCTGTAAAGATAAAGGACTATTTGAAATTTGATAAAGAGATGCGAGATATCGATGTTACGTGGCTAAAGCTTGGCAGGCATTTGCGCTTGCCAGAGGGTGCAAAAATGATAATAGGCCGTGACGAAAGCGACAATAACGCACTTTTGGCATATCCAAATGATAAATTTGAGCAGGTGAAATTTAAAGAGAGTGACGACATCGTGGGAGCTGTTAGCTTCATAAGCAAAAACGCTAGCATTGCCGACAAAGAGCTTGCCGCAAGGCTCGCACTAGCATATACAAGAGCTAGTAGAGAAAATGAATTTGAAGTTAGCATCGCTAATGAGAAATTTATCATCAAACCTGAAGATAAAAAGCTAGCGCAAGAGTATTTTGTAAAATAAATCCAAATTTGCAAAGGAATTTGATCTAAATTTCTTTGCAATATTCAAAATTTTCTAACAAGACCAAACCCCCAAAAATTCTAAATTCACAAAAATTCCAGTCATAAATATGTCACACTTGTACCGAAGTACAATAGCTATGTTTTATCAAAATCGCTAAATTTACGAAAAAATTTAAAAAGGGAGATACATGTCAAAGGAAATAGGTGTAGTAAAAAATGTAACGCAAGGAAGCGTAAAAACTGTAAGCCCAACAGGCGAAAGCAGAGAATTAAAAGTAGGTGACATAGTATATCAAGGAGAAAAGATAGTCACTGAATCAACTGACGCAAAAGTAGTAATAGCAAAAGCAGATGGAAAAGAGATAAGCCTAATAGGTAAAGACTCGATAAATTTAGACCAAAGCGTTAGTGAAAATTCTCAAACAACAGCAGATATAAATTCACTTCAAAAAGCAATTTTAGGCGGTCAAGACCTTAACGCTTTAGAAGAGACTGCAGCTGGTGGAAACCAAGCAGGTGGAAACGCTGGAGGTGACGGCGTAAGTCTTGGTGCTGCTAGCTTTGCACAAGGTGGTCACTACTCAAATATAAATGCGAATTTTAATAACCTCTCATCTCAAGCAAGCGCAAATGCCCCAGTTCAAACAGGCGTAGGTGGTGCAGTTACACTTGACAACCTTGCAGCTGCTATTGATGCGATATATCCAACTAGTCGTATTCCAGCTCCAACAATTACTGAAATTGTAGATCATAAATATGGCGGTAAGTTTGTGGCTGATGTAAAAGGTGATTGGACAAATGATAACGCTCCAGTGATTAAAGGAACAGCAGAGGCTGGAATGCTAGTTGAAATCTATGACAATGGCAATAAAGTAGGTGAGACTACTGCTGATAATAATGGCGAATGGGAATTTAGAACACCTGTTAATTTCTCTGAAGGTGAGCATAAATTTAATGCTGTAGCTGTAGAGGACGGAGAGAGAAGTCCTAATAGTGAGCCAGCTGAGATTAAAGTAGATACAATAGCTCCATCAGTAGAGTGGAAAGAGCTACCGCCAAACGTTATAAGAAAAGGTGTAGTTGCTATGAGTGATGGTGATCCTGAACCATCAATGAGTGGTAAGACTGAGCCAAATTCTGAAATAAATGTAAAAATAGGCAAAATAGAAGATAGTGGAACGCATACAGTTTTTGAAGGCAAGGTAAAAGCTGACGATAATGGTAACTTTACAGTAGATAAATCTACAATGGGTGATGGCTTCCCAGAGCACTTTACACCTGGCGAATACTCTTTCACAACACAGGTATTTGACCCTGCTGGTAATGAAAGTTTTACAAAATTACCTAAAAACTATACACCAAAAAATGGTGCATTCTCAATAGAGCGCATATATGATGATGAATTTAGTGATCTAACAGAAGTGCAAGGCGATTATAGTCCTGTTTATAGACCTGTTGAGGGGGATAGAAAGCCAACATTTGAGGGCACAGCAAAAGCAAATGCTGAGATAACATTAGTTGTTAAACATCATGGCTTTGACTTTATGACTAATCAAAGGACTCCAGTCGATATACAGGAAGTTTTAACAACAAGAGCTGACGAGAATGGTAGATGGAGCGTAGAGGCAAAAGTTGATTATAAAGACTCTATGCTTGACTACCACACAGTAGAGGCAAAAGCTACCAATCCATCAGGTGAGACACTTGATCTTACTCCGACTACATTCTTTATGCCAACAACCGCACCAGAAGATCACCTATAATCAATTATGCGAAGAGTTTTTCTCTTCGCTATTTCTTATTATTTAAAAAATTATTATTTGACACAAATTTAGATTTATACAAGTGGCGAAAAACCAGTAAAAGTAAGCTTAGATGAGCTATGAGTTAGAATTTCTACCAGGTGCTTTAAAAGAGTGGCAAAAGCTAGATAAAAAATTTAAAATATTTACTATTCAAATTCACAACTATGTTGCAAATCCAAAAAATTTAAAAACTATTTCCTATTAAATTTTTTATCATAAATAACATGATCTCTTTCTTTGCCTATTTAAGATACTTTATAACAACTTTATCACAATTGTGATCAGTTAGCTCTAGTAGTATCTATATTGCTGTTTTATTTAGATCTATGATGAT
>NZ_CABPTV010000004.1:119213-156635 GCF_902460535.1 Campylobacter concisus
AAAATTTAAAAAATTGGCTAATAAATTTATAAAAAAGGTTTTTAGAAAAGCATAATAAATTTAAGAGGTAAATTTAAAAAGCAGATAACATCTAAACAAATGTGACTGCTTTGGTGATTTTAAAATGCTTATAAATTTAAGAATTTGATGTGGAATTTTGTAGAAGATTGGAAATAGTAAAGATTAAGAGGTAAATTTAAAAGATTTTAGCCCAAAATAGGGCTAAAATTTATGGATTATAGACCTTCAAAAGGATTTGAAGCTACGTCTTTGCGATCAACTATATAAGGTATGATAGCTGCGTGGCGAGCTCTCTTGATCGCTTTTTCTACCATCTCTTGGTATCTTTTTGATGTGCCAGTTAGGCGTCTTGGCATGATTTTAAATCTCTCTGACAAGCAATACTTCAAAAGTGAAGTATCTTTGTAGTCTATAAAATCAATCTTTGCTTCTGTAAATTTGCAATATTTGCGTGAATATTTTCTTTTTTCTGCCATTTTTTATCCTTTGAAATTAAAACGGTATTTCTTCGTTATTGAAGCTATCAGCATCAACGTCTATATCAGGAACTTCTGAATAACTCTCTTGCTTTCTTTGCGGCGCAGCTTGTGGTCTAGCTTCTTGTTGGCGGTTATATTGGTTATTTTGATATCCACCTTGCTGTCCGTAGCCACCGCTATTTTGGCTATTCATAGAGTATCCGCCTTGTTGCGTTTGGTTATTTGAGCCAAGCATCTCCATGCTTTCGACGGCGATAGAGTGTTTTGAGCGATTTTGTCCGTTATTGTCGGTCCACTGATCAAATTTAAGTCTTCCTTCGATAAGCAGCTTTGATCCCTTGTTGAGATATTGGTTTGCTATCTCTGCACTCTTGCCAAAAAATGATATATCAATAAAGCAAGTCTCATCTCTTCTTTCCCCATTTGAGGTGATTTTGCGTGTCACAGCTATACTAGAATTTCCTATGGCAACGCCGCTAGTAGTATATCTAAGCTCTATATCTCTGGTTAAATTTCCAACTAATACTACTTTATTGAACATTTTTTATCCTTGATTATTCTTCTGTAAATGTTTGCTCGTCTACTTTTTCAGCTCTTGGCTCGCGTGGTGCTCTTGGCTCGCGAGGTTCTTTTTTTATAGTTTGCTTGATACCTTTGCAAAGTCTTTCCCAAGCTGCGATTTCGCGTTTGTTTTCATATTTAACGCTTAAAAATCTTATGATATCTTCTGTAATCCTTACGTTTCTTGTAAGCTCTGCAAGAAGTGCTGGTGGAGCTTTGTAGTAGATAACAAAATATGTTCCACGCTCATATTTTTTGATGGTATAAGCTAGTTTTCTAGTGCCCATCTCAACGACAGTAGCGATCTCGCCACCGTTTTTTGTTATGACTTCTTTTACGAAATCAACCTTAGCTTTAACTTCCTCTTCCGTCAATGTCGGCTTAAGAATAAATAAAAGCTCGTAATGTTTCATTTTTTTCTCCTTATGGATATTTAGCTCACTTTGTGAGCAAGGATTTTGCATTAAGCAAGGGTGGATTTTAGCTTAAATTTACTTAATATTTGCTGTTGATATGAGGTGTTGGAGGTTTAAAATGGTTGATAAAACGAAAATTTCTTTATCCATTTTTGTATTTGTTTTTAGCTCTAGCTCGGCTAAATTTAGTGTTTTAAATATCTCTAAATAGGCATTTAAACTTAGCTTTAAGCTATTTGCTTTTAGTAAATTTGCCACATTTACAGGCGGCTGATAGCCGATCGCTTCGTCTAAATTTAAGCGGCCATTTATCTTGATGTAAGTGTAAATTTTAAACAGCCTAAAAAATGCTTTATAAAGTGAGTTTAGAAGTAAAATTTCATTAAAATTTGGATCTTCTAAGTAGGTAAAAAAGTCATTTTTTATATCTTTTAGAGCCATAAATTTATTGAAAAAATCATCAAAATTTATCCCGCCAAGTCCAAAAACAAGCCTTTTTACATCGTCTTGTTCGATGTGGGTGTTTAGGCTTTTTAGTTTTGTCAGCTCGCTTGCTGCAAGGTATAAATTTTCATTATGCGTAAAATAAAGCTCATAAAGTGCGTTTTTGGTTATGTTTAGGCCTATCTTAGCTGAGTTTTTAGCTAGTAAATTTATCGCTTCATCTGGGTTTGAGGGCTTAAAAAATCTAGCAAAATTTGTCCCAAATGCCTTTTGCGTATCAAAAACTAGCTTCATATCGGCCTCATAAAGCTCAAACAAAAAGTAGTTGTCATGGCTTTTTGCGCAAAGCGAGATGAGCTCTTTTAGCTCTTTTGCTGGGATCTTTTTGTCGCTTTTTACATAGAGGATATTTTTGCCGCCAAAAAGCGACTTCTCGCTTAGGTGAGAGCTTGCTTGCGCGTAGTTGTATTCGTCAAAATAAAGGCTTAATAAATTTGCATCTTCGCTTGCATAAAAGCTCAAAATTTCCTTGCCAAAAAGCTCGATCTGAAACTCGTCCGCCCCAAAAAGCAAGAAGTAGTTGCTTAAATTTGCATTTGCTAAATTTAGCTCCAAATCTTTTCTATACATCGATCTTTCTTACTACTTTTGCAAAAATTTTAGCGCTTGCGATGTCGGCCTCTGTGATCTTTACGACAAGCTTTTGAAGTAAATTTGCGCTGTATCCAGTGATGAAAATCCTAGCTCCAACAAAGTAATCATCAAGCTTAGCGACCAAAACATTTTGGTTTTCGCTCGCGTAGCAACGCACCTCTTTGCCGATATTTGCAGCTGCCCAGCGTGCAAATTTCCTATCCATAAAGTCGTAGGCTACTTTGTCGGCTTCTCTTTCAAGCTCGCTTAAGGTTGCACATGTGCTTTGGATGTTTAAAAGTAAGAAGTTGTAAAGCTTCTCATCTTTTGAAATTTTAGCCTTTAAAAGTCTATGTAAAATAAGGTCAGAATAGCGTCTAATAGGGCTTGTAAAGTGAGTGTATCTATCAAATCCAAGCCCAAAGTGGCCTAAATTTTCGCTTGAGTATTCAGCCTTTTTTTGAGACTTGATGATGAGCTTATCTATCTCTTCGCGATTGCCTAGTTCGTCAGCCTTTGCTTGGATCTTTCTTATCAAATTTGCAAGGTCACTCTCGTAGGTAAAGTCAAGTCCCAAAAGCTGCAAGTCCTCAAGCAATGTATCTATCTTTTTAAAATCAGGCGAAGCGTGGTTTCTAAAAACGCCCTTTGTGATGAGCTTTGCAGCAGCCTTGTTTGCTAAAAGCATGCAGTCCTCGACTAGTCTATGTGAGTCGGAGTCACTTTCAAATCTAGTTTGTAAAATTTGACCCTCTTCATCAAGGCTCATTCTAAGCTCTTTTGTCCTGAAGTCAAACGCGTGCAAAAGCCTTTTTTTGCGAAGCTTCGTGGTGAGTTTAAAAAGTGGCTTAATCCATGAAATTTCACACTCTCGTTTGCCTTCTAAAATTTCATCGATCTCATCGTAGTTAAAACGCCTTTTTGAAAGGATGATCGCTTCAAAAAGCTCCTCTTTTTTTACCTCGTTGTTTGCATCGAGTGAAATTTTAAAACAAAATGCAAGGCGCGGCACGTTTGGCTTTAGCGAGCAGATATTTTCACTAAGCGCTCTTGGTAACATCGGCACCGAGATGTGCGGAAAGTAGATAGAAAAGCCTCTTTTTTTAGCCTCGCTATCAATAGCACTATATGCGGTCACATACTCGCTTACATCGGCGATTGCGACGTAAATTTCGCGCTTTTTCTCATCAAAATATATGGCATCGTCAAAGTCTTTGGCATCGACTGGATCGATCGTGCAAAACTCTAAATTTCTTAGATCAACCCTGTTTGGATACATACTAGCATCGACCTCATCGCCAAATGCCTTTGCTTCAAGCTCGCAAGCCTCGCTAAATTTATCATTTTTATTATAAATAGCAAGCGAAATTTTCTCATCGCTTAACGGATCTTCTAAATTTCCTAAAACCTCGACTATTTCGTTGTTTAGGTTGTTTATCTTTAGTAGCGTCCCAAGCGGGAGCATCTTTAGGCTTTTTTGAGTTGCCTTTAGGGTTGTACTTAGCCCAGTTTTTAAATTTACCCCTAAAATGGCCGCTCCAAAGCGTTTTGTATAGACCACGCTTGTCTCATTTGCAAGCTTTAGGCTCATCACTATCTTAGCGCTTTGGCGTTTTTTCTTAAGTGGCAAAAGCTTTGCTAGCACGATATCGCCAAGGTGAGAGTTGTTTAAATTTTTATTTTCGACGATAATGTCTTGTTTGAAACGCTTGTCAAATGGCATGATAAAGCCAGTTGCATTTTGGCTGATGTCTAGCTTGCCGCAGACATAGCCGTTGTTTAGGTAAAATTTATCTTTATGTAAGCTTACGGCACCAAGATTTAGGAGATTACGTAAGACCTCTTTATCTTCGTTTGATATCTCTTTTTCTTTGATGCCAACGAGTAGTGATGTTAAAAATTCTTTCACAAATTGTCTTTGACTTTGCTAACAGCCATTAAAAATGTATCTCTCTCAAAGCCATATTCGTTTATAAGAAGTGTTGCGTTATTTACGCTCACATCATCAAGCTGGTTAAAGATATTAACCGCTGTTTTTACTACTTTTAACGCCCTTGCGTACTCTTTTATATGATCAGGTGCCTCTTCTGGAGTGTTTGAGTAGAGGATAGAATTTCCAAGCTCGATCTCTAAATTCCACTGCTCAAAAATTTGAGCTGTAACCTCTTCGTTTGTGATGTCTAAAATTTCAGACTCTAAAAGCGCAAGGTCATAAGTAGATGAAATTTCTTTAAGCTTTGTTTTAAACTCATCCATTTTGCCTTTTTCTGTGAGCTCATGTGCTAAAACGATCTTGCCAACTTCAAGCATAAATGAAGCAGGAGAGAGAATTTCTAGATTTTTAGGTTTTATCTTAGAGTACCAGTGATACATCAAAGCATTTTGCATGATTGAGATATTTAAAAAATCTTGTGCGGTAATGTCATACGGCTCTAAATTTATAGAAAAGGTCTTTTTAATGGCACTTGATAGCGCAAAACCGCGGATAGTAGCCATACCAAAAAGTGAAATGGCTCTTGCGATAGTTGTGATCTCTTGAGAAAAACCGTAAAGTGGAGAGTTTGCTGAACGCAAGATATTTGCTGTTAGCATAGGGTCTTTTTCGACCACTTTTGTGAGATCATTTATCGAGCTATTTTCGTCAGCATGTAGGCGCTGGATCTGTATGACAGTGTCGTCTAGTGGCGGAAGCGCTTTGATTTTTTTAAAAATTGATTCATTCATGTAAAGTGACTCTTTTGGTTAAAAATTTTGTCACATTATAGCAAAAAGCTGCAGCATAAAACTTAAAGATACTTTTTTGCTCTTTTTCAGCAACGTTTTTGTTGCCAAAATGTATAATTTCGCCAAATTTTAATAATAGGAGAAACAATGGCTATAAATGTTTATTATGATAAAGACTGCGATTTAAGCCTTATTCAGAGTAGAAAAGTAGCAATCATCGGCTTTGGCTCACAAGGTCACGCACATGCTGAAAATTTAAGAGATAATGGTGTAAGCGTCGTAATCGGTCTTGCAAAAGGTGGCAAAAGCTGGGCAAAAGCTGAGGCTAAAGGCTTTGAAGTAAAAACTGTAAGTGAAGCTACAAAAGGCGCTGATGTGGTTATGATCCTAACACCAGACGAGCTTCAAGCTGAAATTTATAAAAATGAGATCGAGCCAAATTTAAAAGATCACGCTGCTATCGCATTTGGACATGGTTTTAACGTTTATTTTGGACAGATCAAAGCTCCAGCAAACATAGACGTCATCATGATCGCTCCAAAAGCTCCAGGACACACAGTTAGAAGTGAATTTTTAAGGGGTGGCGGCATACCTGATCTTATAGCTGTTGAGCAAAATGCAAGCGGAAAGGCTAAAGAGATCGCTCTAAGCTATGCTTGCGGCATAGGTGGCGGTAGAACTGGCATCATAGAGACAACATTTAAAGATGAAACTGAAACAGATTTATTTGGCGAGCAAGCTGTGCTTTGCGGTGGTCTTTGCGCACTTGTAAATGCTGGCTTTGATACACTTGTAGAGGCTGGATATGAGCCTGAGATGGCGTATTTTGAGTGCTTACACGAGCTAAAACTAATCGTTGATCTAATGTATCAAGGTGGCATGGCTGATATGCGCTACTCTATCTCAAACACAGCTGAATACGGCGACTACGTAAGCGGCGTAAGAGTAGTTGGTGAAGAGAGCAGAAAAGCTATGAAAGAAGTTTTAAGAGAAATTCAAAATGGTAAATTTGCAAAAGACTTCATCCTAGAGAGAAAAGCAGGATATGTTAGAATGAACGCTGAGCGCGGTATAGCTGAGAGAAGCTTGCTAAATAAAACTGGCAAAAAACTTCGCGCAATGATGCCTTGGATAACTAATGGCAAACTTATAGATCAAAGCAAAAACTAAGCCTTGAGCGAAAAAAAGACTACAAAGAAGCGTCCTGCAAAAAAGAGTGCAGGTCGCTCTTATAATAAAATTTTCCTTGGTATCGGCGTCATTGCTGCCATTTTGATAGTAGCACTCATAGCAGCTCTTAGCATCAAAAACAAAGATGTTGAGCAGATAAGCAAAGTAAATGAGCCAAAGAGCGAGAAGCAAATTTCAAAAAAAGATGAGCAAAAAGTTGCTAGCAAAGATAAAAAACAAGAGTATGAGAAGAGAAAATACCCTCTAAAATTTGATGAAGATGAAAATTTAAGTAAAATTTTTACCGATCCTAAACATAAAAGTGAGCTTGCTCTAAAGCCAAAAACTGAGCCAAAAGAGCAAAAAAAGATAACTCCCGAGACAAAATCTGAAGTAAAAGTAGAAACTAAAAAAGAAGAGCCAAAAAAAGAGCAAAACGATACGAAAAATCTACTTGCAAATTTATATAAAAATATGCAAAGTAGCGCAGATGCAATCTCTGAAGCAAAGAGTGAAGAAAAGCCAGAGCAAAAGGTCGAGCAGGTAATCGAGCCATTTTACGCAGGCAAAAATGAGATAAAAACAGAGATAAAAACAGAGACAAAAACAGAGCAAAACAAAAGCGCTGAAGCAAATTTAAGCATAAAAGAAAATTTAAAGCATAGTGAAATTTTAAAACCAGAACTTGCTAAAAAAAGTGAGGTTGAGCCTAGTAGCAAAGCCAAAAAGCAAATTTACAGCGAAAAACCGCAAAAAGAGAGCGCGAAAAAAGATGACTTTGCTGTTGTGCCATTTACTCCAAATAGCAGCGTAAAAGGGCGTGCAAAGCTAGTGCTAATAATCGATGATGTGGCGACTTTTGAGCACGCTAGCATGGTAAAGTCAATCGGTCTAAAGATAACACCGTCCATTTTCCCAGCGACAAAAACTCATCCAGATACGCCAAACATCGCTAGAACGTTTGAGTTTTATATGATACATCTGCCGATGCAGGCAAAGCACTTTGATAGCCCAGAGATAGGCACGCTCACGGTAAATGAGAGCTTTGAGAGCATGCATGAAAAGATAAAAAAGATACGAAGAGACTTCCCGCGTGCAAAATATACAAATAACCACACTGGATCACGATTTACCAGTGATTATGACGCGATGGACAAGGCTTATAGAGCGCTGATAGAGCAGGGCTTTATCTTTGTTGATAGTAAGACGATCGCTCAAACAGCCGTGGCAAGGGCTGCGAAAAAGTATAATCAGCCTTACATTTCAAGAGATATATTTTTAGATGATGATCCATCGGCTAGTGCGGTTAGGCGTGAGCTTGTAGCTGCTGTAAATTTAGCCAAAAAAAGAGGCTATGCGATCGCTATCGGACATCCAAAGAAAAACACGATCGCAGTGATAAAAGCTAGCAAAAACAACATCTTAAAAGATGTAGAAGTTGTTTATCTAAAAGATATTTTATGAAGCTTGAAATCATCCCAGAGGCGCTAAATAGGCTAAAAAATCCCCCAAAAGAGCTAAATTTCATAGGTGACACCTCGCTTCTTAGCATGCCAAAAGTCGCAGTCGTTGGCTCAAGAAAGGCAAGTGTCTATACAAAAGAGTGTGTCACGGCACTTTGCGCAGCGCTAAAAAACGCAAATGTCTGTGTGGTAAGTGGTGGAGCTATCGGCGTGGATATCACGGCGCACAAGGCTGCCATGCCACGAACTATTGGTGTTTTTGCTAATGGACTTGACATTATCTATCCAGCGCAAAATAAAGCAGCGATAAGAGAAATTTATGAAAAAGGCTTGGCTCTAAGCGAATATGACGATGGCGAGCCACCGATCGCTTATAGATTTTTGGAGCGAAACCGCATAGTTGTGGGGCTTGCGCAAGCTCTTGTGGTCGCACAAGCTGATCTAAGAAGTGGCTCGATGCAAAGTGCAAGGCTTGCAAATGAGCTTAAAATCCCCGTCTTTGTCTTGCCACAGCGCATAAATGAGAGCAATGGGACAAATGCCTTACTGGCTAGCAAAAAGGCCGAGCTTATCGATGATTACGTTAAATTTGCCTCACTTTTTGGCGAGGTAAAAGAGCAAGAAAAAGCTGATGATGAGATCTTGAAATTTTGCAAAAATGGCGTTGGCCTTGATGAAGCATTGGCTAAATTTGGCGAGATCATCTATGAGTACGAGCTTGACGGGCTAGTTGAAATTTCAAATTTAAGAGTAAAAAGCGTGCTATGAGAGAGAAATTTATGGCGATCGATGTTGGACTAAAGCGCATAGGGCTTGCTTTTGGCTTTGGCGAGGTCGTGACACCCCTTGAGCCAGTTCTTAGAAAAAATAGAAATCAAGCCGCAAGAGATGTGAGCCAAAAAGTAAATGAATACGCTCCAAATACGCTAGTGGTAGGCGTGCCAATCGGCGGCAGTAGTGAGGATGAGATGAGAAGGCGCATAGAGCACTTTGTCTCACTTCTTGATGTGCAGGCTAATATCGTCTATCAAGACGAGGCTTTTAGCAGCAGTGAGGCAAGTGAAATTTATACAAATACAAAGCGAGATGGCAGGCTTGATAGCGTCTCAGCCACTATCATCTTAAAGAGATACCTAAAAATTTTATAAATTTCTAGCCACTATCACCAAAGTCTCGTGCAAGCTATCGCTAGTAAATGGCTGTCTTAGCGTAGTCATCTTCTCGCTTTTGATGCTTTTGGCTTCATCCTTGCTGATGATGACGATGTAAAAATTCTTAAGCTTTTGATAAGTTAGCATCTCGTCAAGCCTTGCTTTGTCACTTAGATACTCCTTTTGCACGAAGATGATGTCTGGCTTAAAAATGGCATCTTTTATGTGTAAATTTAAACTCTCAAAGCTCTTTTGTTTGCTGAGCTTCAGCCCTGTAAAGCTTAACTCATGACTTAGCGTTAAAAATAAATTTTCGTCATCACAAGCTATTATCGCATTTTTTCCTAAGAGGCTTGCTATCTCGACGCTTTGCCTTTTAAATGTCCCACTTTTTGGCAGCGGCACGCTTATGCTTATATTAAAGCCATCTTCGGCTTTGCTCATCTTGGCATTTAGCTCTTTTAGTAGCTCGCCAGCTTCTTTAACTAGCCTCTCATTTGGCTTTTGCGGGCATGAAGTGCATCTTATATGTATATCAAAATGCACCAAACTTAGGCTATAGCTTACTAGAGTAAAGGAGATCAGCAGCTTTGAGTTGCTTACGTCATTTAGGTAAAATTTGCTTAAATTTTTGATCGCGCCTATTAGCTTATGCGCTTCAAAGCTTAGATAGCGTGGGTAGTTTGGGTTGTAGTTAAAGACGATGGCGTTATCTCTAGTGGTTGCGTCCTTAAAAAGTGCCTCTAAAAAAAGCTCCATTTGCGCGACAAAATCGACGTTTTTCATATCACAAGCATCCCATCGCCATAAGAGTAAAATCTATACTTTTCGCTAACTGCCGTTTCGTAAATCATCATCGTCTCCTCAAGCCCTATAAAGCTAGTAACTAGCATGATCAGCGTTGATTTTGGCAGGTGAAAATTTGTTAAAAGGTAGTTTTGCCTGATAGGCTTATTATTTAAATTTAAAAATAGCCTGCAAAAGCCACTTGGCTGCTTGCTTCTAGCAAACTCTTCAACGCATCTAGTAACCGTCGTGCCAACACCAAGGATGGGTTTGTTTGAGTTTATGATCTCTTGAGCTTTTTGGCTTAGCTCGTAAAACTCAGAGTGCATTTTATGGTCATTTATGTTTTTGCACTCTACGCCCTTAAATGTCCCAGCGCCCACGTGAAGCGTGATATAGGCGACTTCGTGCTTTGCCTTTATTCTCTCTAGCATCTGCTCGCTAAAGTGCAGACTAGCCGTCGGAGCCGCGACTGCGCCGCTATTTTTAGCAAATATACTTTGATACCAGCTCTCATCATCCTTTGTATCAGCTCTTTTTATATATGGCGGAAGTGGGACGTGACCGATCTTTTCTAGCTCACTAAAAAGTCGCGCCGTATCTAAAATGACGCCATCTTTGGTGAAATTTACCACCCTTGAGCCATCATCATTTAGCTCAAGCACATTTACCTTTATGCTATCAGCGAAATTTAAAACGCTACCGACACTTACTCTGCCCCTTATATAGACGCTAAATTTATTATCATTAAGCGGTTGATTTAGCATCACTTCGCAAGCTCCGCCGCTTTGTTTGTGTCCTAAAATGCGGGCCTTAACTACCTTTGTATTGTTAAAAATGACCGCCGCGTCTTCTGGGATGAGGCTAGCTAGATCTTTAAATTTATAGTGTTTTATCTCTTTGGTTTTTTTTAGATAAACAAGCAGTCTTGCCTCTTCTTTGGGCAAAACTGGCTCTTTTGCGATGAGCTCGTTAGGCAAAAAGTAGTCGTAGCTTGAGATGTCGTTTATATCACTCATCGTCTGCGTCGCTGTTTGTGTCGCTATCTTGCTCATCGTCGTCGCTTTTGCCAGCTCTTTTGGCGACGATGATAGAAATTCCATAAAGTCCGATGAGTGGCAGTGCCATTAAAATTTGACTTATAACATCTGGCGGTGTGACGATGGCTGCGAAGATAAAGATGACGACTACTGCGTATCTGAAGTAGTCTTTTAGCATCTTGTCATCGACTAGGCCTATCTTTGCTAAGAAAAATGTAATGACTGGCAGCTCAAATGAAATTCCAAAGCCGATTAGTAGCTTTGTAAAAAAGCCCACGTATTCGCCGATGCTTGGCAGTGCCGTAAAGAGCTGGCCGCCAAAATTTACCAAAAATGTAAAGCCAAGCGGGATGACCACGTAGTAGCAAAACGCCGCCCCGCACGCAAACATAAATGAAGCAGAGAGGACAAATGGGATCACATATTTTTTTTCATTATCATAAAGTCCAGGTGCAACAAATAGCCAAAACTGCCAAAAAATGATAGGCAAAGCAAGCACCAGACCAGCAAAAAAGGCGACCTTCATCGCAGTGAAAAATGGCTCTTGAATTTGCGTAAAGATGATATTTGAGCCAGCTGGTAAGACCTGCTTTAGCGGCTCGCTCATCCATGCAAGCAGTGGATTCCAAAATGTAAAGCAGATGCCAAAACAGACAAAAACGCTTACTATGCTTATAAAAAGCCTCTTTCTAAGTTCGATCAAATGTGGTCTTAACTCTTCAAACATTACGCCTCTTTTTTATCGTTTAAGATCGCATCTTTAACTAAATTTGTTGGATTTTGTATATTTTCTACCGTTTTTTTCGTGTCGCTTACGACGTTTTGAATGCTCTCAGTGACGTCGCTTGCGCTTTTCTTGATCTCGTCAAGCTCTTCAAATGTGAGCTTTTTACGCACGTTTTGAGCGCTTTGGGTTATGCTCTCTTTGTATTTTTGAGCGTCCTCTTTGAGCTCGGCTATCTTCATCTCTTGATCAAATGTTGATTTTGCGTCATTTATGCCTTTTTTAAACATCTTTAGAAATTTGGCGATCTGCACCATAGCGCTTGGCAGCTTGTCAGGGCCCAAAACTAGCACAGCGATCACGGCAATGACCAAGATCTCAGAAAAACTCATTCCAAACATTTTTGCCTCTGTTAAATTTTATTTAAGCTTTGTATTTTATCTTGACTTTGCTCAAATTTTTATAAATTTAGCCCTCGATAAAGAGTGCGATCTCGTCGCTTAATAAGAAATTTGGGTTGTAAAATTTGCCATTTTTAAAGAGTAGTTTTTCATTTTCTACAAGTAAATTTGCTCTTTTTTTCTGAGCCTCATTTAAGCGTCCAGCCTCCACGCCTACGATGCTTCTAAGCCCTAAAAATATATGCTCTCTTACTAGCTCGCTTGGGCTTAAAATTTCTTTTTCTCTATGTGTTGGCTGCGTGATATAGGCATCTATGCTGTTTTTGGCGTAGTATCTGGTGCCATTTACAAAGCCCACGCTAAAAGCGCCAACGCCAAGGTATTTTTTGCCCTGCCAGTAGCCAAGATTGTGCTTGCAAATTTCTCCGAAATTTGAAATTTCATACTGCTTAAAGCCAGCCCTCTGGATCTGCTCTATCATAAATTTAGCCAAAGTGTCGCTATCTTTTTTATAGCTTTTTTTGCCAGCAAATGGGGTGTTTTCTTCAAGCGTGAGCGAGTAGGCGCTTAGATGCGTGATAGCAAGGCTTTTTAGATTTTCAGTTTCAGCCAAAAGGCGCTTTTTGGTATCAAATTTAGTGTCATAGATGAGGTCTAAATTTATGCTCTTAAAGCCAGCTACATGGGCATTTTCAACTGCTTTAAAAATTTGCTCCTTGCTGTGGATGCGCCCTAGAAATTTAAGCTTATCTTCAAAAAAGCTTTGAGCGCCAAAGCTTATGCGGTTTGCGCCTAAATTTTTTACATGCTTTAGCCAGGCTAAATTTGCTGAATTTGGATTTGCTTCAAGTGTGATCTCAGTTTTGGGCGTGCAAAGTGGAGCTAAAATGCTAAAAATTTCATCATAAAGCCTGACATTTACCGCACTTGGTGTGCCGCCGCCAAAAAAAATGGTTGAAATTTCTTTTACATTTTGGCTTTTTAGCTGGAAATTTAGATCAAGGCAAAGCGCTTTAAAGTAGGCGCTAACCTTGCTAAATTCGTCATCGCTTGAGCCAAAGGCGCAGTAAGGACACTTGCTCTCGCAAAATGGCACGTGGATATAAACTTGCAAATTTCTCTCTTTTTTAAATTTTGGCGATTATAAGAAATTTGGCATTTAGCGCAGTTTAAAAGTAGCTTTTTTGCCTTATTAGCTCGCTTGGTAAAAAGCCAAAAGTGCCTTTAAAAATTTTTGCAAAATGTGCCGCATTTGTGTAGCCAACGATACTGGCAGCCTCTTTTATGCTGATATCATTTTGCTTTAAAAGGGCAAATGCCAGCTTTAGTCGCTCTTTTGCTAAAAGCTGATAGATCGTATCTTTGAAAAAGAGTTTAAAATTTTTCTTAAGCCAAAAGTCATTAGTGCCACAAAGATGGGCTAGCTCTTTGATGCTTGGGGGATTATGCATGCGAGTAAGTAAGATTTTCTTAGCCTTTAAAAGCACTTTTTCTTCGTCGCTACTAAAGCAAATTTTCTCATCTTTTAAAGCTTTGCTCTTGTAGATAAGCTCTAAAATTTTTGACTCTATAAAGATCTCTCTCATCGTGCCATCATATAAATTTGTTGTCTCAAGTTCGTTTAAAACGCAAATTTGAGCCTTATCTTTTTTGTATTTTATAAGATCAAATTTCTCTTCAAGTCTAAGCTCACTAAAAATTTCAAGCTTATTTGCGTAGTGCTCTTCAAAAAGCAAGGTTTTGGTTTTATAAAATTTATTTTGATATTCAAAAACGCCTTTTAAGCTGTCATTTACCAGCCCTATGCAAAACTCATCCCTGCTTAAAAGATATTCTTTTTTATCAAGCTTAAAACAAAGGTTATCTTTTGCTTCATTAAACATCATAAATAGATATTTTCTATCTCCCTGGCTCTCTCTTTTTATGATTTCATTGCATAAAATCTCGCTTTTTAGGTAGCTGATGCCATTAGCTTGTTTAAAAAATTCTACATTTATCCGCTTGTTGCTTTGCGAGATTTTACTTATGCCATATCTTTTATCTAAATTTATCATTTTATCCCTTGAGCGTTAAATTTAATCCCTCTAGCGTTATGTCTGATATTGATAACGATTATTTAATTTTAGTAAAATGCGCATTAAATTTTTATAAGGAGTTTTTTGTGAGAAGTCTATTAAAAATTTCTATTTGTGCGGCAGTTTTTATAAATTTACCGCTTTTTGCAAATGAAGATAAAGTTCTGCCAGAGGTTAAAGTAGTGAGTGCAACTGGTTTTGAGCAAAATATAAAAGACGCACCAGCAACGCTTAGCGTCATCACTCAAGATGCGCTAGAAAAGAGAAATCATAAGGACGTTGAGAGTATGGTAAAAGACGTGCCAAGCCTTTTTGGAACGACTCCTGAAGCGGCAAATAGACGAGGAATTTCTATACGCGGATTCTCTCCAAGATTTACTAAAATTTTAGTAAATGGCATGCCAGTGCCAGGAGATAACGCTTATAAGGGGCTAAGAAGTGTTGGAGGCTCATATAGTTTCATTCCGCCAGCAAGTGCGATAAGCCGTATCGAAGTGATACGCGGTCCTATGAGCTCGCTTTATGGCAGTGACGCACTGGGCGGTGTGATAAACATCATAACAGATGAGTTTAGTAACGACTTTCATGCAAATCTTGGCTCAAGCTATAAATTTGCTAGAAATAAAAATATAAGCGGCGAGTTTTACAACAGTCTCTATCTACACTCTGGGCTAATAGACGATGTTTTAAGCATCTCAGTTTATGGCAAAAACTTAAACAAGTCAGAGGATAAAATCTCATACGCAAACAGAGAGCAAAAAGATAGAAATTTTGGCACGAAGCTCTTTTTTAGACCAAATGAAAATAACGATATCACGCTTGAGCTTGCAAGAAGTGATGTGAAATATAAAAGAAGCAAAGGCAAAACACTATCAACTGGTACTAACTCGGTTGCTAGCGAGAGAATAAAGGGCGATGTGATAAATTTAAGCCACGAAGCAAGGCTTGATAATATCTTGCTTCAAAGCTACCTGTCTTACGGCAAGATAAAAGAGATCGCTCAACAAAATTTGACGCTAAAAACACTAAATTTCGACACAAAAGGCTCATATTTTACTGATAACAACGCCTTTACTTTAGGGCTAAACGCCAAAAAAGAAAAACTTGACGAAAAGGCTACCACAGCAGACGCTGCAAATGTAAAAAGATATGACATTTCGCTTTACGGCGAGGATGACTATCACCTTACAAAAGACTTTATCTTAAGCACTGGCATTCGCTATAACTACGATGAGAACTACGGTTCGCACGTTTCACCAAGAATTTATGGTATCTATAACTTAAATGACTTTTTTGCCCTAAAAGGCGGAGTCAGCACAGGATACGCGACGCCTGACATCAAACAACGCACGCAAGATCTTGCATTGCCATTTGCTGGAGGACGTGGAGCACAGCTTGGTAGAAGCAGCCTTAAGCCAGAGACAAGCGTGAGCTATGAATTTGGCGGCGTTTATAATGACAATGAAGGCTTTGAAGCATCGCTAACTGGATTTTACACAAGTTTTAAAGATATGTTAAGCTATAGCCCTATCTGCTCAAGAGGCAATGTTTGCAGACATAAAGGCAAAATTTATCCAAATGGTATTTGGGAGAGTGTAAATATCGGCAAAGCTGAAATTTACGGAGTTGAGCTAACAAATGAGTGGCAAGTCACAAACGCTCTTAGGCTAAATCAAAGCTATGTCTATACAAAATCAAAACAAAAAGATGGATCAGAAGTTGGTAAAAGCTTAAACAACTATCCGCTTCATACATTTAAATTTGGAGCGAACTACGAGCTAAACAGATGGCTAAATTTCTGGTCTCAGATAAATTATTATGGTAGGACTAAAAACTCATTTAGCTATGCTGATGACATCAGACCTTACGTGATCGCTGATCTTGGTATAAACTACAACGTAACAAAGAATTTCAGTCTAAATTTGAGCGTTTATAACCTCTTTAATGAGTATTTTACGACAAGATCTGGCAGATACGACATCTTGATAGCTGACGGACAAAAGATCGAGCTTGGTTTTAATCTAAAGTTTTAAAATGATAAAAATTTTGAAAAAATTTCATCTTATCTTGGCTTTTATCTTTGCCTTGCCGCTTCTTGTGCTTAGCATTAGTGGAGCGATAATCTCGTATCACGATGAGATAATCGATATCTTTAGCAAAGATGAGGTCGTGGCTGGCAAAAAGCCTTTAGAGATAGATGAAATTTTAAAAATTTTTAGCAAGAGCGAGCCAAATTTTAATCTTAGCTACCTAAAGATAAAATCAGAGGCAAACAAGGCTTACGTCATAAGCGGAACTAGTGAAAATGGCGAGTTTGAGTCGTTTTTCATAGATCCTTATACTGGAGAAATTTCAGGCAAAAACAAGGCAGAGAAATTTATAGGGCTGGTTTTAAATTTGCATAAAAACTTAGCCCTTTCGCTTTTTAAAAATGAAAAATTGAGCAAATTTGCAAGCGAGCTAATAGCACTTTCTACGCTTGCGTTGCTTTTTATCTTGATAAGCGGGGCTGTGATATATTTTTGGAGGTTTAGAAGCAGGGTGGGGGAGGCTTTTAAGCTAAATTTAAAGGCAAAGAAATTTGCATTTTTGTATTCGCTACACGGCTTTTTGGGTATCTATCTTGGCGCTGTTTTAAGCGTGATTTGCATTAGTGGGCTTTACTTTTCTTATGAGAGCTTTGCTAAGGTTATAAATCAAATTTGTGGCGAAGAAAAGGTCTTTAAAAAGCCAAATTTTACAAACAAAAATGGCTTTAGCTTAAGCGACGAGCAAAAGGTGGCAAACCTTAAAAAAGCTTATGAAATTTTCATCTCTAAATTTGGAGACGAGTTTGAGACTTTAAATTTTATAGCAAATAGCGGCGGCGTCAAATTTATGCTCTTTTACCTGCCAAAAGGTGCTGACGAGAGAGATGGCATTAGGCTTTTGGTCGATACTAAAAGCGAGCAAATTTCAAAAAATGCCATGCCAAAGTCATTTGAAATTTATAAATTTATGCTTGATTTGCACGCTGGATATATCTTTGGCGAGCTTGGTAAATTTATATTTTGCCTAGCATCATGCGGTGTGGTTTTACTGCTTTTTAGTGGAGGTGCGATTTATTACAAACGGCGCAAAAACTAACTTCATTTATCTATCTCTTAACTCTTTTTCGTTATCATCTCAAATAAATTTTTTGGAAAAGACATGCAAAAAAAATATAGACCAAATGTAGCAGCTGTCATTTTGTCTAGCTCTTACCCTTTTAAATGCGAAATTTTAGTCGCAAAAAGGGTTGATATGGACGATATCTGGCAGTTTCCTCAAGGTGGCATAGACGAAGGCGAAAGCCCAAAGCAGGCACTAAAAAGGGAGCTTAAAGAGGAGATCGGAACTGATAAATTTGACTTCTTAGAAGAGTATCCTGATTGGCTTAGCTACGACTTTCCAGCAAATGCGTCAAAGAGATTTTATCCATTTGATGGGCAGACGCAAAAGTACTTTTTGGTTAGGCTAAAAAATGGTGCGAGCATAAATTTAAAGACCGAGCATCCAGAGTTTAGCGAGTATAAATTTGTAGATATCAACAAGGCTTTAGAGGGGATAAATCACTTCAAAAAGCCTATTTATGACAAAGTTTTGAGTTATTTTAAAGAGAAAGGATATTTTTGATGTTAATCGTTCAAAAATTTGGCGGAACTAGCGTAGGCACGCTTGAGCGCATAGAAGCTGTGGCAAACAGGGTCATAGAGACTAAAAACAGCGGCGCTGACGTGGTTGTGGTAGTTTCTGCGATGAGTGGAGTTACAAATCAATTGGTTGAATATAGTGAGTATTTTTCAAAGCACCCAGACGGCGTTGCTACTGATATGCTTTTAAGCTCTGGGGAGCAAGTAACCACCGCGCTTTTGACGATTGCACTTAATGCAAAAGGCTATGCGTGCGTAGGACTAACTGGCGCAATGGCTGGGATAATGACTGATGATGTGCATACAAAAGCTAGGATAGAAACGATAGACACCACTAGGCTAAAAGCTGAGCTAAAAGCTGGCAGGATCGTCGTCGTAGCAGGCTTTCAAGGCATAGACGACAAAGGCGATATCACCACTCTTGGCAGAGGTGGAAGCGACCTTAGTGCGGTTGCATTAGCTGGGGCGCTTGAAGCTGATCTGTGTGAAATTTTTACCGACGTTGATGGCGTTTATACGACTGATCCAAGGATAGAAAAAAAGGCAAAAAAGCTAGAAAAGATAAGCTATGACGAGATGCTTGAGCTTGCCTCTGCTGGGGCGAAAGTGCTTCAAAATCGCTCAGTCGAGCTAGCAAAAAAACTAAATGTCAAACTAATCACAAGAAGCAGTTTTAACCACAACGAAGGTACATTAATAGCAAAGGAAGATAATATGGAAGCGGTTTTAGTAAGCGGTATAGCACTAGATAAAAATCAAGCAAGAGTAACTTTAAGAGGCGTAGTCGATAAGCCTGGCATCGCAGCTGAAATTTTCACAGCTCTAGCTCATCAAAATATAAATGTAGATATGATCATCCAAAACGTAGGACACGACGGCACGACAAATTTAGGCTTTACAGTGCCACAAAACGAGCTTGACCTAGCAAAAGAGACTATGCAAAAGCTCTCAGCTGCAAAACATGTCGAGTATGACGATGCGATCGTGAAAGTCTCGGTTATCGGCGTAGGCATGAAGAGCCATAGCGGCGTAGCATGTCTAGCATTTGAGACGCTTGCAAAAGAGGGGATAAATATCCAGATGATCTCAACAAGTGAGATAAAAATTTCAATGATCGTCGATCAAAAATATGGCGAGCTCGCAGTTCGCGTACTTCACGATGCGTATAAGTTAGATAAATAATGCAAGATTTTATCCAATGGACGCTTGAGACTATAAGAAGCGAAAGATATATGAGCTGGATGGAGGAAAAGCGCGTCGAATGGACGCCTTTGCTTGCATCTAGGCTTAAATTTTTGCTTGATAGCAAGGCTTTTATAGTTATCTGCGACGATGAGCGAGAGTGGTTTGAAAACTATCTTTTAAGAAATATCAACCGCACAAAAAGCGAGCGTCCGTTTTTGCCATTTTTTAGCCTAAGATCGCTCTATCCAGCCTTTGACGGCATCGAGACAAACGAGCAAAAACAGCTTTTAAAAGATATGCTAAGCCTTGCCTTTCCAAATGGCTACATCTTTTTTTACATCGGCAAGAGCATAGATAAGCGTGCAAATTTAGCCAAAACTGATGAAAACAGCTATATGTGGCTCTTTGACGAGCAGGCGCAAAACAGCTTTACGCTAAGCTCGAGCGATGAAAACTTAGACATCAAACTTCTAAATTTATATAAACTTTTTGACAAGAGCATAGACGCCGTGCTCTTTGCAAAGGTGATACTCTAAATGCTTAATAAAATCGTCATAACAAGCGATTTTGAAAATTTAAAAGCCAAGCTTGAAGCCGAGTTTGGCGTAAATAATCTAAGATTTTTTATAAGCGATGATTTTTTGCTAGAAAATGCAAAAGAGGTCATCGCCGAAGCTTACATCGCCGAAAAAGATGAGAAAATTTTAGTCATAGAGGCGAAGTCTTTTCGCACCGAGGCTCAAAACGCACTTTTAAAGATCATCGAAGAGCCCCCAAGAAACATCAAATTTATAATAGTAACGCAGAGTAAAAATTTGCTTCTACCAACGATAAGATCGAGGATGCTTATAGAAAATAAGCTCACCAAAAAGCCAAAAATGAGTGTGGATCTAAATTTAAAAACGCTTGGCCTAAAAGAGCTAACAAGCTTTATCGACCAAAAGATAGCAGAGGAGCAGGCGCAAAAATTTGGCAAAAATGAGCTAAAAGAGCTTGTGGGAGCCATCGTGACAAAGGCGGTTGATAGCGGGTATAAATTTAGCGGCGAGGAGATGGAGTATTTTTTCTCACTCATCAAGCTTGCCGATCTAAACGCCAAGTCACACGCCGTTTTGACGCCACTTTTGCTTACTATCTTTGAGAAAGGACGACGTTGAAATTTTATAAGATAAATAACAAAAGCGACTTTGATCAAATTTGTAAGGCCGTCTCACCAAGTCCGGCTGGTGCGAAGCTCATGCAAGAAAAGAGTGAGATAAATTTTATCTTCATTGACGAGATAAAGACCCCAGCGGCAAATATCCTAAAGCAAGACGCCCTAAGTGTCGGCGCCGAGCTAGTTACGCATAATGATACGATTTTAGGCAAAGAGAGCCTAAACAAAGCCTTGCTAATGGCGACAAATGCGCAGCTTAGGCAGTTAACTAAAAAAGAGAAGCTACAAGACTTTGGGCTTAAAAAGCTTGCCGTCTTTTTAGAGACTAAATTTACAAAGCCCACAAAGCCTCTTATAATGGGCGTGGCAAATATAAATAGAGATAGTTTTAACGAGCAAAGCCGCATAAATACGCAAAATGGCATAGCAAAAATAGAAGCGATGATCGAAGCAGGTGCAGACTATATCGATCTTGGCGGCGTTAGCTCAAGGCCAGGGAGCGAGTATTGCGGACGTGAGGAGGAGTTTAGACGCATAAAAGATATCGTGGAGGAAATTTATAGGCTAAATTTACACGAAAAGGCGAAATTTAGCCTTGATAGCTTTGATGAGTATTGCTTAGAATTTGCGCTAAATCACGGCTTTAAGATGATAAATGACATCACGGCAAATGCAAATTTAGCCTCGCTTGCTGCAAGATACGATGCGCAGTTTTGCATGATGCACATGCAAGGCGATCCTGCTACGATGCAGATTGCGCCAAAGTATAACGACCTAATCGGCGAAATTTCAGACTTTTTTGAGCAAAAGATAGTCCTTGCAAGGGAGCTTGGTGCTAAAAAGATAGTGCTTGATGTGGGTATCGGCTTTGGTAAGACGGCTGAGCAAAATTTGCTGCTTATTAAGCATTTGGAGCATTTTTTAAAATTTGGCTGCCCGCTGCTAGTCGGCGCTAGCCGCAAATCAGTCATAAATCACTATTATCCAAGCGAGGTCAAGGAGCGCTTGCCGGGCTCACTTTATCTGCACTTAAAAGCCTTCGAAAACGGCGCGCAGATCATAAGGACGCATGATGTGGCCGAGCATAAGCAGCTTTTTAATATGCACGAGGCGATGAGCCAAGCCACGCTTTGGTAGAGTGCTTGGCTAAAAAGAGGCTAGATGAAAAATTTATTGCCGCCACCTTGGATCAAATTTCCCCAGATTGATCCATTTTCTATAGGCTGGAGGATGGGCTGCGGCGAGGATTATAAGTTTAAATTTAATGGCTGGCTAAAAACGCTAAGCCAAGATGAACAGCGTCAATACGAACATCTCTTTGCTGAGCCTGCGACGTGGCGTGGATACTGGGATGAGAGGCTAGGCAAGGATGAAAGCGCGCTTTTTGTAAATGGTGACTTTATCACCGACCTTTGGGAGCGTGAGCCTAGATATGATCTAAAGTGGCTTAAGAAGCGCTACAACGCTGGCAAGTCGGATAAATTTCTTCTATTTTGGGGTCATCAAAAAAGCGCAAATTTAAGCGCAAGCTGTCTTAGTCAGTGGTACGGCTCTAGTTTTTGGGAAGATGAAACTAAATACATTTGCGCTGAGCAATATATGATGGCGAAAAAGGCTCAGTGTTTTGGCGACAAAGATGCTTTGGGGCAAATTTTATCCGCCAAAGATCCAGCGCAGATGAAGGCACTTGGCAGGCAGGTGCGTGGCTTTGACGCTAAGGTCTGGGACGAGGTCAAATTTGGCGTCGTGCTAAATGCAAGCTATCTAAAATTTAGCCAAAATGCCCCTTTGCGAGACTTTTTACTACAAACTGGGAGCAAAGTTTTGGTTGAGGCAAGCCCAGTTGATAAAATTTGGGGCATAGGCATGAGTGCAAGCGATGAAAATGCGCAAAATCCTATGAAGTGGCGAGGGCAAAATTTACTTGGCTTTGCGCTGATGAGGGCTAGAGACGAGATAGCAAAGGTCTATAAAAATGTCCATTTATGTGACTCGAGAGAGTTAAATTTGGATCATTTATAAAGTATGTTTAAGATAAAATGCGGTGTAAATTTGGAGTAAAAATGACAAAACAAGAGTATGAAAAAGCAGTAGATACGCTAAATGCGTGGGCAAAGGCCTACTACGACGAGGACGAGCCACTTACAAGCGACGAGGAGTATGATGCGCTATATCACGCGGTTTTGGCCTTTGAGCAGGCAAATCCCAGTGAAATTTCGCTATTTTCGCCGACAAAACGAGTGGGCGGAGGCGTAAAAGAGGGCTTTAGCAAGGCAAGCCACATAAAGCGCATGTGGAGCATGGAGGATATCTTTAGTCTTGGCGAGCTTGATGCGTGGTTAAAGCGTGGCGAGAAGGAGAATTTGACCTTTGTTGCTGAGCCAAAATTTGACGGAGCGAGCCTAAATTTACTCTACGAAAATGGTGTTTTAGTTAGGGCGATAACCAGAGGCGACGGCGTTACAGGCGAGGACGTGACACAAAATGCAAGGACCATTAGCTCGGTGCCAAAGAGCATTAGCTACAAAGGGCTCATTGAAATCAGGGGCGAAGTCGTCATAAGAAAAGATGACTTTGAGCTATTAAACGCAGAGCGCGCAAAAGAGGGCGAGGCGCCACTTTCTAACCCTAGAAATGCTGCAGCTGGCAGTCTAAGACAGCTTGATAGCGCAGTCACTTCAAAAAGAAAGCTACTTTTCATACCTTGGGGCGTGGGCGAGCAGAGCCTTGGGCTAAAAGATCACAGCGAAGTGATGAAATTTGTGCGTGATCTTGGCTTTGAGAGGGATGAATTTTTTAAAATTTTAAAAAAAGATGAGCTTGAGACTGCCTATAACGAGCTACTAGCCAGCCGCGAGGCAAAGAGCGTGATGATGGATGGCATGGTGATACGAGTAAATGACCTTGCGCGCTGTGAGCAGCTGGGCTACACGGTCAAATTTCCAAAATTTATGGTGGCGTTTAAATTTCCAGCGATCGAGAAGGTGACTAGGCTAAAAGATGTGGCACTTCAAGTTGGCAGAAGCGGCGTGGTGACGCCTGTTGGCGTGCTTGATGAGGTAAATATAGACGGCGCAAATGTAAAATCAGCCACCCTTCATAACTTTGATGAGATCGAGCGCCTTGGCGTTATGAAAAACGACTACATCGGCATCATCCGCTCAGGAGATGTCATACCAAAGATCACAAAGGTTTTTAAAGATAGGCGAGATGGCAGCGAGCAAGCGATTGATAGGCCTAAATTTTGCCCAGTTTGCGGCTCGCACCTGCTTGATGAAGGGGTATTTGTAAAGTGCCAAAATTTAAGTTGCAGGGCAAGAGTGGTGGGCTCGATAATCCACTACGCATCGAAAAAATGCCTAAATATAGACGGCCTTGGCGATGCGATCGTAAATTTGCTATTTGACAAGGGGTTGATTGCTTGCATTAAGGACATCTACAGCCTTAAATTTGATGATCTCATGGCGCTTGAGGGCTTTAAAGAGAAAAAGGTAAATAACCTTTTAAATGCGATCGAAGCTAGCAAAGGTGCGGAGCTATCGCGTTTTATCACGGGTCTTGGCTGCGAGCACATCGGCGAAGTGGCGGCTAAAAAGCTAGCAAGTAGCTTTGGGCTGGGCTGGCTTGATGCTAGCTTTGAGGAGCTAACCTCGCTTGAGGGCTTTGGCGCGGAGATGGCAAATAGCCTGATAGACTTTGCTGAGGTTAATAGAGCAGAAATTTTAGCCCTTAGCCAGATCGTGCAGCCAAGCGTGACGCAGACGCAGAGCATCTCAAACGCACTAAGTGGCAAAACGGTCGTTATAACTGGCACGCTAAGTCGCCCAAGAGATGAGATAAAAGCCGAGCTCGAGAGCTTTGGCGCAAAGGTTTCTGGCTCAGTTTCTAAAAAAACGGACTTCGTGCTAGCTGGCGAGGAGGCTGGCAGCAAGCTAGAAAAGGCAAATGAGCTAGGCGTGCTGGTGATCGACGAGAGCGAATATGAGAGGCTAAAACTTGAGGTTTGATAACTACGTCGCAAGCGTTTTAAACATCAGTAGAAACAAGGCGAGCGAGCTAATAAAATCTGGCAAGGTGTTAGCAAATGGCGAAATTTGCACCAAGGTTTCAAGCGAGATGAGTGAGGCTAAAATTTCACTGCTTGATGAAATTTACGTTGGGCGAGGGGCGCTTAAGCTAAAAAGTTTTTTAGAGGCGATGAAATTTGACCTAGCTGGCAAAAATGCACTTGATATCGGCAGCTCAACTGGTGGCTTTATGCAAATTTTACTTGAGCGTGGCGTAAAGAGTGTGACTGGCGTCGATGTGGGCACTGATCAGCTGGACGCCAGCTTAAGAAGCGATGAGCGGGTGAAAATTTATGAGAAAACTGACGTCAGGGAGTTTGCTAAAACGCATAAAAATGAATTTAACCTCATAACCTGCGACGTGAGCTTTATCTCTTTGGCTGAAATTTTACCAGCCATTTGCGAGCTTGCAAGCGAGAATTCGCTCATCATCACGCTTTTTAAACCGCAGTTTGAAGTGGGCGTTGGCGTAAAACGCAACAAAAAAGGCGTTGTCACCGACGCTAAGGCTGTAAATTTAGCGATGAAGCGCTTTGAAGTGCTAGCAAGCAGCTTGAAATTTGAACTGATAGCTTGCAAAGAGTGCGAAGTCAAGGGAAAGGAAGGAAATGCCGAATTTTTCTACGCTTTTAACAAAAGATAATATCACTGCCGTTGCGATAGGGCATTTTGACGGCGTACACAGGGGGCACAAGCAGCTTTTAAAGCAGCTAGGCGAGTTTGGCGGACTTGTTGTCATCGACAAAAACAAAGCCAACATCACGCCAAAGCTAAAGCGAGCCGAGTACTCAAACTATCCTTGCTTCTTGTATGATTTTGAGAGTATAAAAGGGCTTAGCGGCGAGGAATTTATCGCGCTTTTAAAGCGAGATTTTAAAAATTTAAAAAAGATCGTTGTTGGATTTGATTTTAGATTTGGCAGAAACAGAGCGTGGGACAAGCACGATCTGAAAAGGATTTTTGATGGCGAGGTGGTCGTCGTTGATGAGGTTTGCTATGACGGCATGGGCGTGCATAGCTCCTCCATCAGAGAGCTGATACGCCAAGGCAACATCGATGAGGCAAATAGGCTAATAGGCAGGGAGTACTCGATCGAGGGCAACGTGATAAAAGGGCAGGGCATCGGGTCGCGCGAGCTCGTACCGACGCTAAATTTGGACGTCAAAAGCTACCTTTTGCCGCGAGAGGGCGTCTATGCGACAAGAACGAGAATGGGCTCATACACCTATGGCTCGGTCACTTTTATAGGCAACAGGCTTAGCACGGATGGAAATTTTAGCGTTGAGACGCACATCTTAGACGAGGTCGCACCAAAGGTGACGAAGCACGTAGCCGTTTGCTTCATAAAACGTTTGCGCGATAATAAAAAATTTAATAATCTTAGCGAGCTAAAAGAGCAGATAAAACGCGATATAAACGAGGCTAGACAGTGCGTTGGCGTGTGCGATCTCTTTTTTGGAGAGACGATGAGATACTTTGACGGATATGGAGCTGGTATATGAGAGATGAAATTTTTAAAGAACCTATAAGCAAGCAGTTTGAATTTGATGACTTTGTGGCGAGCGTTTTTGATGATATGATCTCGCGCTCGGTGCCATTTTACGACGTTAGCTCAAATTTAAACGCAAAGTTACTGGCTAAAATTTTGCCAAAATCAGCAAAAGTGTGCGATCTTGGCTGCTCTACGGCAAATAGCCTACTTTTGCTAAACAACCTTAGAAACGACCTCGTGCTAAGTGGCGTGGATAACTCTGAGGCGATGCTTGCAAATGCAAAAAACAAGGCAAAAGCTTATGGGGCTGATATAGAGTTTGTCTTGGATGATATCTTAGAGTGCGAGCTAGAGGGCTTTGACGCGGTTTTAGCAAACTACACATTGCAGTTTATAAGACCACCAAAAAGGGCTGATCTGGTGCAGAAAATTTATAACGGACTAAATGAAAATGGCGTCTTTTTGTTTAGCGAGAAGATCATCTTTGAAGATAAAAAGCTTACTAAAAGCGTCATAGAAATTTACGAGGACTACAAGCAAGCTCAAGGCTACTCACGCTATGAGATCGCCCAAAAAAGGGAGGCACTTGAAAATGTGCTTGTGCCATACACTGAAGAAGAAAATAGAAACTTAGCCCTAAATGCTGGCTTTAAGCGTGTCGAGAGCACATTTAAATGGGGAAATTTCATGAGCTTTTTGGCGTTTAAGTAAAATTCTCTTTTAAAAAAGCTATTTTTATAGTGCGTGTTTTATAAAACTAAAGCCCCAAATTCTAATATAAATATGGCTTACATAATGAAAATTTAAAATTAAAGACTAAAAAATCAGTTTTTATCTGCATAATATTCGCCTGAAGCTTATCAAATCAATCAAAACAAATATAAAAATAAGTGATATCTTTGGGTTTATAAAACAAGAAATTTAAATTTAATAGTAAAGAAATTTAGCGGGAGTTACCCGCTAAATTTACTCATTTATTGCTGCGTTTCCGTGGTGGTGGAAGTCATCGTAGATGATCTTAGAAGTTTGGAATTTCTCGCGTTTTAGCTCGCGAACTCGTAAAAATTCCTCTTCATCGATCTTTTTGATCTGGATAGCTGCTTTAAATGTCGGAGTCTTGCTGATGTAGTCCCAACCGCTGCTTGTTAGCTCGTTACAAGAGCTCTCCCAGTAGTGGAAGGTCATCTGTATGATGCCATCAGGCACGATGTCAGTCACTTCAGCTTTTACGACGATGTAGCCGTATCTACTCCAAGCTTTGATGAAGTCGCCTTGTTTTAGCCCGTATCTTTCTGCAAGCGCTGGGCTCATCTCAGCGATAGGTCCGATGCTATCTCCGCCTTCTTCGATGGCACGTGAGCGTCTTGTCATGGTGCCAACTGTGTATTGATAAACTTTTCTTGTAGTTAAAAGCTGTATCGGATACTCAGCATCAGTCTTCTCATCGACTGAACCAGCCATGATAGGATACTCTGGTGACATATTCATCTTCTTAGCAAACTCAAGTTTTGCGCTCTCGATCTCATCAGCCTTATCGACAAATAAACAAGGCACAAAACGGCCTTTGCCATCAGGTGTAAAGAATTTCTTATCAAGATAGAGGCTCTGACCGCCCATATCATCTTCAGTTGGGCATGGCCAGTGAAGTCCGTGATATTTTTTAAGTCTATAATAGCTCATACCGCCGTAGCGTCTAGGGTCGCATTTTCTAACTTCTTCCCAAATTTCTTCTGGTGAGTTAAAATTAAAACCCTCTGTTGCACCTAAACGGCGTGCGATCTCGCAAACGATCCACCAGTCTTGTCTAGCATCTCCTGGGGGTGTGATAACCGCTTCGTTATGCTGGACACGGCGCTCTGCATTTGTGTAAAGACCCTCTTTTTCACTACTTGCAACACCCGGGAGAACGACGTCAGCTTTTAGCGATGTTTCAGTTAAAAACAGGTCTTGAACCACGTAGAAATCGACATTTGCTATGCCTTTTAAGAAGTGGTTTGTATTTGGCTCAGAGATAACTGGGTTTTCGCCGATGGTCCAGAAAAAATGCACTCTGCCATCAAGGATCGCATCAGGCACTTCAGTTTTGTGGATGCCTATCTTTGAGTTTAAAAATCCAGGCTCAAGATGCCACATTTTCTCAAACCAAGCTCTTTGCTCAGAGTCGGTGACTGAGCCAAGATTTGGAAAGATATTTGGCAAAACGCCCATATCGCAGCAGCCTTGAACATTCTCTTGACCTCTAAGCGGCAAGTCGCCTGTGCCAAGCTCGCAGATATTGCCAGTGATCAAGAATAAATTTGATACATCACAAACTCCGCCAACGCCGTGGTTGAAGTGAGTTACACCCATGCCGTGAGTGATGACGGCTGGTTTTGTGGTGGCGTACATTCTAGCAGCTGCTCTGATATCCTCTGGATTTAGCCTTGTGTATTTCGCTACAACTTCTGGCGCATAGTCTTTTACGGCTTCTTTGACGTACTCGATGCCTATTGTGTGATCTCTTACAAATTCCTCATTTACAAGGCCTTCTTCGATGATAGTGTAAAGAAGTGCGTTGATAACTGGGATGTTGTGCTCAGGCTCTAGCTGCAAGTGGATATCTGCTCTACTTGCAAACTCAGTCTTGATAGGGTCGATAACGATCAGTTTTGCACCGCGGTTTAGCGCTCTTTGGATGTGCATAGCTGCTATTGGGTGACCATTTTCTGGGTTTGAGCCTATCATTAATATACAGTTACTATAAGTGCCAATCTCTGTAAAGCTATTTGTGGCAGCTCCGTTTCCGATTGTTTTAGCAAGTCCTGCTACTGTCGGAGCGTGTCAAATTCTAGCGCAGTGATCGACGTTGTTTGTGCCTATGACTGCACGCATTAGCTTTTGAGCGACATAGTTGTCTTCAAGTGTACAGCGTGCTGAGAAGTTACCAGCAAGTGAGTCAGGGCCGTATTTCTCTTTTGCCTCTTTCATCTTTTCTACGACAAGATCAAGTGCCTCGTCCCAGCTAGCCTCTTCAAATTCACCATCCTTTGAAAAGACTCCGTTTTTCTTTCTTATAAGCGGCTTTGTAAGTCTGTCTGGACTTGCAACGTAGTCCCAGCCATAAAAGCCCTTTAAACATAAATTTCCTTGATTGACTGGATTGTCTTCGACGCCAGTAGCGGCACGAACGACGTTGTTTTCCACGTGCAAGGTTACTTGACAGCCTGTCCCGCAATAAGGACAGATGACTTTGCCTTCTTTCATCACTTTCTCCTTCTAATTATGCATTTTCTGCATATTTATTTTGAGTAATATTACTAGCGCGAAACTTAATCTTTTATGAAAAATTCTTTATTTAAAAAATAAATTTTAATTTTAAGTTATATTTTATATAAAAATTAAAAAGCCGAATATATAGGAATTTAAAAAATATGCTAAATTTGCAGGAATTTCTAAAATTTATCAAATAAGAAATAAATTGTGTAAATTTGACACATAAGCTGAAAGATGAAAAATTAAATTTAAATTTAGTTTGAGGCAAGATGTTTAAACTATAAAAATAAAGAGAAATTTTGAAAGAAAAAAGTGAAATTTAAAGGGAGAGCAGATTGCTCTCCGTGAGATTATTTATCTCTTAAGCCAAGCTCAGAGATTAGTTTTGAATATGTAGTGTAGTCTTTGTTTTTAAGATACTTTAAAAGTCTTTTTCTTTGACCAACTAGTTTCAAAAGACCTAAACGTGATGAAAAGTCTTTTTTGAAAATTTTAAGGTGTTCTGTAAGTTCAGTTATTCTAGCTGTTAAAAGAGCTATTTGAACTTCTGGAGAGCCTGTATCTCCCTCTTTTCTAGCGAATTTCGCAACTATTTGAGCTTTTTTAGCCGAATCCAAAGCCATGATGACCTCCTGATTGGTGAATTTTGGAAGAGCGATTATAGCATTTAAAACATAAAGTTAGATAAAATTATGCTTTTTAAAAATTAATGAAAAATGCAGTAAAAATTTTATAAAATTAGGGCTATTTAAAGAGTTAAGGAAGATAAATGCTTTTTACAAAGGCAAGCGAATACGCTCTACTTTCGCTTATTTTAATATCTCAAAAATCATCGCCAGTTGATGTCGATACGATCTCAAATGAGCTTAAAATTTCAAAAAGCTTTCTGGCAAAAATTTTACAAAATTTAGCAAAAGATGGAGTTTTAAAGTCATTTAAAGGAGCAAATGGCGGTTTTGCACTAAATGACGAACCTGAAAATTTAAGTATAAAAAAGATAATAGAATGCGCTGAAAAGCGCGAGCTAAGCGTCTTTGAGTGCTCATCTTCAGCACTTGGTTGCCCGTCAAACAAAGCTTCAAGCTGTCAAATTTGGTCGATGTTTAGCGGCCTTCAAGGCAAGATCGACGAGATGCTTGACGCGATCAAACTAAGTGACATCGTTAAGAAGTAAAGTTGGCAAAGCAAAAAAATAATATTTTGACTCTTGTCGCACCGTTTCTTGCGCCAATTGTCAAATTTAAAAGTCTTAGCATCGTTGGCATCATCGTTGCCATCCTTGCTATCATCATCGTACCGCTCCCAAGCGCGGTGCTTGACTTTTTCTTGGCACTTTCGATCTCGATTTCGGTGCTTATTATTTTGATCTCTATTTACGTGCCAAAACCGACCGATCTTAGCACGTTTCCGACGCTCATTCTCATCATCACGCTTTTTCGCCTCTCGCTAAACATCGCAACTACTCGTATGATCTTAAGCGAGGGTCACAACGGCCCAGAAGCGGTCAGTGAGATCATCTCAAGCTTTGGAAATTTTGTCGTTGGTGGCAACTTCGTCATCGGCACCATCGTATTTTGTATCTTGGTACTCATAAATTTCATGGTCGTAACAAAAGGTTCAACCCGTGTGAGCGAGGTGCAAGCTCGTTTTACACTTGATGCTATGCCTGGTAAGCAAATGGCGATAGATGCGGACCTAAACGCAGGTCTAATAGACGAAAAAACAGCGCGCGAAAGACGTCAGGCTATAATCGGCGAGGCAAATTTCTACGGAGCGATGGACGGTTCGTCTAAATTTATAAAAGGTGACGCCGTAGCCGGTATCATCATCACTATCATAAACATCATCGGCGGCTTTGCTATTGGCTCGTTTCAACACGGCCTTGATATGGCGACATCGGCCCAGTACTATACGATCTTAACTATCGGTGATGGCCTAGTTAGCCAGATCCCAGGACTTATCACTTCAACAGCGACTGCTATCATCATCACAAGGGCTAGCAAAGATGACGAGGACTTTGCAGAAGGCACGCTAAATCAGCTATTAGGAGACTATAAAACCTTGCTGATAGTTGGCTTCATACTATTTATGTTTGCCCTTGTTCCAGGACTTCCGACGCTTTCACTTGGCTTTATAGCACTGCTATTTTTAGGGCTTGGCTACATCATCAAGCAGACCAAAGATGGTGGGCTAAATTTAAACCTTGCGCCAAAAGAAAAAGCAGCTGGCAAAAAAGCTGGCGGCGCTGCGCCAAGTGCGGCTGGAGCTGGCGGAGCAAGTGCAGGTGCTGCTAAAACTCCAAAGAAGAGCGACGAAGAGATCGCAAGAGAAGAAGAGACTAAGATAAATGACATCTTAAAGCTTGAAATTTTAGAGCTTGACCTAGGATATGGCCTGCTAAAGCTAGCTGATGTTGATCTAATCGAGAGAATTCGCGCTATGAGGCGAAATATCGCTTCAAGTCTTGGCTTTTTGATGCCAAAGATAAGGATCCGCGACAACCTTCAGCTCCCACCTAACGAGTACCGCTTCAAGCTAAAAGGTATCATCATCGGTCAGGGTGAAATTTATGCGGATAAATTTCTAGCGATGGATAGCGGACTAGTGAGCGAAGATATCGAGGGTATTCCGACAAAAGAGCCAGCTTTTGGGCTAGACGCTCTTTGGATCGATGCTAGCGTCAAAGAGGATGCCATACTTAGTGGCTACACGATAGTTGATCCTGCAAGCGTCATCTCAACGCACATGAGCGAGCTTATAAAGCAAAATGCAGCCGAGCTTCTAACTCGCCAAGAGACGCAAAATTTACTAGACAAACTAAAGATCGACTACCCAGTCGTGGTCGAAGACACGCTAAGGATCGTACCTATAAATTTGATCCAAAAGGTCTTAAAAACGCTGCTTAAAGACAATATCCCGATCAAAGACCTGCTTAGCATACTTGAAGCCATCAGCGATATCGCCGAGGTTAGTAAAAATTTAGACATGATCATCGAGCACGTGCGGGCAGCACTTTCACGTGTCATCACCTCGCTTTATGTAGATGAAAAGGGTCAGCTAAATTTTTATATCCTAGATACCGCCGCACAGCAAAAGCTCATGGACGCGGTGCAGTATAAAGACGGAGCCTATCATCTGATGATAAACGTAGCGCAGACATCATCGATCGTGCAGGCTCTAAGGCGTGAAAAAGAGAAACGACCTATGAGCCAACACGGAGAGATGGTGCTTTGCGTGGAGCCAAGCTTGCGCAAATTTATAGCAAATATCTGCGCAAATTTCGCCATCGACATAGTAGTGCTAAGCTTTGCTGAGATCTCGGCAAATACACCATTTGAAACGGTTGGCGTCATAGAAATAGAAAATTTATAAAGGAAAACGATGAAAATTTATCACCTCTCACACACCGATCTTGACGGATACGGAGCGCAATACATAACAAATTTTTACTTCAAAGATGTGAAATTTCTAAACTCAAACTACGGCAGAGAGATAGATGATAAATTTGCTCAAATTTTATCTGAGATAGATGCCTCAAACGATGATAAAAACGTCATCTTGATTACCGATCTAAATTTAAGCCTAGCTCAGTGCGAGAGCTTTGAGGAGATGATAGATGGTAAAAATATCAAGCTGGTTTTGTTAGATCATCACCAAAGTGGTGCTGAGTGCGCGAGCGCTTACTCATGGTATTTTTTGGATAGCTCAAGGTGCGCTACAAAGATCACTTACGACTTTTTTGCAGGCATTTTTGGTCAAAACAAAGAGCTTGAAATTTTTAGTGACGTCGTAAATGCCGTGGATATCTGGCTAAAAGATGATAAAAATTTCGAGATGGGCAAGGTCTGCTTGGGGCTTGTGGCAAACGCCAAAGAGATAAATAAAGTAATGTTTGAAGCTGAAAACAACCTTTATATGGATCATATCTTAAAAGAAGCTAGCAAATTTTTTAACGAAAAAAACGACTATATAGGCCTTGACATGCAGGTGCATGCCATTAAAAAGTCATTTTTCAAAGAGGACAAGGACGATACGCTAAGCAACCTAATCTCAAACTACGTCGTCAAAAAACTTAGTGAAAATAAAGAGAAATTTAGCATAAGCTATAAAGATCACAAAGGAATTTTAACCTACAATGTCGGCAATGTTTCGGTTATCGGCAACGACTTTTTGGTGGCAAATCCTGAATTTGACTTCTTTATCGACGTGACAAATAAAAAAACACTAAGCTTTCGCGCAAATGGCAAGTTAGACGTTAGCGCCATGGCAAAACACCTAGTTGGCGGCGGCGGACACGTCAATGCAAGCGGCGGACTATTTGCAAATTTCAAAGATGGCTTTAGCTATGAGCCGATCAAGGCGCAGATAGTTGATCTAATAACTAAAAAAACACAGGAGGAGATATGAAAGAAGAAGAGGTAAGCGTAGAGGAGCTTAGCTACGAGCTTAGCATGGTGCTTGAAGCGATGTTTTACTATGCTGGCGTGAAAAAAGATAAGCTTGAAGAGGCGGCAAATCTCTATGTCGAGTGCATCGACGATGCGCTAGAAAACTCTGATGCTAGCGGTAGCGACGAGGTCATAGAGATAGTTGAATATATGAAAAAACACCATCCAAAGTTATTTAAATAAGGAGAAAATATGAAGAAAATTTTAGTTTTAGCAGCAGCACTTTTTGCGCTAAATGCAATGGCAAATGAAAATTTAGACAAGGCAAATGAGCTTTATGCAAAGAAAAATTTTAACGAGGCCTATCTTGCTTTTAATAAAGCTTGCGGCGAGGGTGAGAAAAAGGCTTGCACGATGAATGCGATCATGCTATTTAACGGCGATGGCGTGGCAAAAGATAAAGCTCAGGCTGAGAAAATTTTTACAAAAATGTGCGACGAAAATGAGGGCATGGCCTGCGAAAAGCTAGGCGAAATGACAGCTTATGGCCTTATAAAAGACAAAGATGATAATGAAGCAAAAAGCGAAGAGAAGGCAAAAGCTTTGTTTAAAAAAGCTTGCGATAACGGCTATAAACCAGCTTGTGACTTTGTAACAAAATAGATCAAAAAGGGCTTAAAATGGGCTACAAACATAAAGATTTGATAGGAACTAGAGAGCTTAGCAAGGAAGAAATTTTATATTTTCTAGAGGCGGCGAAAGAGTTTAAGGAGCTAAATTTAAGCCAAGTGAAAAAAAATGACTACCTTCGTGGAAAGACCACGATCAACGCATTTTATGAAAACTCGACAAGAACTAGAACATCCTTTGAGATCGCAGCAAAGAGGCTTGGGGCTGATACGATAAATTTTAGCTCATCAAGCTCGAGCGTGACAAAGGGCGAGAGCCTAAATGACACGATGAATAACATGGCTGCTATGAGAACTGACATCATCGTGCTTCGTCACCCAAGCTCTGGAGCGGCGAAATTTGCAGCTGACAGAACAGAGGCTAGTGTCGTAAATGCAGGGGACGGCACAAATGAGCACCCAAGCCAAGCTCTGCTTGATCTTTTTACGCTAAGAGAGCACGGTAAAATTTTGGATAAAAATTTAAACGTGGCGATCATCGGTGACATCGCTAGAAGCCGCGTAGCAAGGTCTGACATCTGGGCGATGAAGAAATTTGGCATAAATTTAAAGCTCTTTGCGCCAAGGATGATGATGCCAAAAGACACTGAGGTCTTTGAGTCTCAAATTTGCAAAAATATGGAGGAGGCTTGCGAGGGCAGCGACGTTATCATCATGCTTCGCATCCAACTAGAGCGTGGCGGTGCGGACGTGGCATTTCCAAGCTCGAGGGAGTACTCGAAATTCTTTGGACTAAATAAAAATAGGATAAAGCTAGCAAAGCCTGACGCGATCGTGCTGCACCCAGGACCGATAAATAGGGGCGTGGAGTTAAATTCAGACGTGGCTGATGGCACACACTCAGTCATACTAAATCAAGTTGAAAACGGCGTTGCTATAAGAATGGCGATACTAAATACGCTTGCAAAAAATAGGGGCTAACGATGAAAATAGCAATAATTAACGGCACTATCGTAAATAGCGACGAGAAATTTAAGGCAAATATCCTAATAGAAAACGGCAAAATAGCCAAAATCGGAAGTGAGAAATTTGAGGCTGATAAGGTCATAGACGCTACAAATAAGCTCGTAATGCCAGGACTTATCGACATGCACGTGCATTTTCGCGATCCTGGTCAAGAGTATAAAGATGACATCATCTCAGGCTCGCAGGCCGCCGTGGCTGGAGGAGTGACCACCTGCCTTTGCATGGCTAACACAAACCCAGTAAATGACAACGCTTCAATCACAAGGGCAATGATAGAAAAGGCTAAAAACTGCGGACTGATCGATCTTTTGCCGATCGCAGCCATTAGCAAAGGGCTTGGCGGCAATGAGATCGTTGAAATGGGCGATCTTATAGAGGCTGGCGCAGTTGCATTTAGTGATGACGGCCTACCAGTGACTAGCTCAAGCGTGATGAGAGCGGCGCTTGAGTACTCAAGTATGTTTGGTAGCTTTTGTATAAGCCACTCAGAGGACTGCTCGCTTTGCAGGCAGGGCGTCATGCACGAGGGCAAGGTCTCAGCCATACTTGGACTTCGCGGCATGGCAAGGGAGAAAGAGGAGATCGCAGTGAGCCGTGATATGCTGCTTGCAAAGCTCACTAAAGCGCACATCCACATCGCTCACGTAAGTTCGGAGTACTCGCTAAAGATCATCGAAATGGGTAAAAAAGAGGGCATAAACATCACTTGCGAGGCCACACCTCACCACTTTAGCTTTAGCGACGATGAAATTTTGAAAAATGCCTACGATACAAATTTCAAAATGTCGCCGCCACTTCGTGAGATAAGCGACGTAAAAGCGGTAAGAGATGCGCTAAAAAGCGGTCTTATAGACGTTATCGCCACCGATCATGCCCCACACCATACAGACGAAAAGATAGTGGAATTTGACAAGGCACCATTTGGTATCATAGGACTTCAAACCCTTGTGCCGCTCACTCTTAAGCTCGTAAATGAGGGCGTTATAAGCTTAGAGCGTATGGTGGAGCTAACATCTACCAATGCAGCTAAGATGCTAAATTTAAAAGATAAAGGCAGGCTTGCTGAGGGCATGCTAGCTGACATCGCGGTGATAGACCCTGAGATCGAGTATGTTTATGATGAAAAGATAAACCGATCAAAATCGGTAAATTCTCCACTTTTTGGCAAAAAGCTAAAAGGCGCAGCAACTACCACGATAAAAAGTGGCAAGATCGTTTATGAGTTTGGGAAATAGTCTAAATTTGCTCGCGTTTGCGGGCAAATTTGCTTTAGATACTTTGAGATATAAAATTTGCTAGAAATTTCTAGCAAATTTTAGTTTTTTTATGAGTTATATTTTTTAACTATACCGCGAACTACTTTTTCTATAAAAAGTGCAGAAGCTACTTCGCAGTGCTCTCTTGTAGAGTGAGGTGAGTAGATGTTTGGTCCAATAGAACATGCACTAAGACCTGCTTTTTTCTCTAAAAGCACTCCACACTCAAGTCCAGCATGCACAGCTGTTATCCTTGCGTTTGGCTTATAAATTTTAAGCTCTTCTAAAATATCGTTTGCAAATTTATCATTTATAGGTTTCCAAGCCGGGTTTCTGTCTTTACTAATGACGTTAAAACCAACCGCCTTTGCAAGCTCTGAAATTTCAAATTCCATTCTATTTAGCCCATCTTTACTCATTGACCTTGCAAAAAACTCCCAAAATTTATAGATAAGAAATGTAAAAAGAATACGCAATAAAGAAGCGGAGAAGATAGTGTAGTGACACTAAATTGATAAATTTGCGTTTGGCTACTGGAGCTACCATTTGGTAGCCAAGATAGATGCTCACTAAGATAAGCGGAGTAAAACCCTATATAAATAGGTAGGATGAAATTTGTTTTGATAAAAGCCTAAATTTATAGCCCTTATCAAAACGCTTAAATTTAAAGCCAAAATGGCTAAATTTTAACTCTCTTTTCTCTTGCTTTTTTGATCTTATTTTTAACTACATGAAATTTTGAAGCCGCAGCCGAGCATAGATCCTTATAGGTAACTAAAATTTTTGACTCTTTTTTAGTGCAAATGGCTGCAAAAACGCTCTCAAGGTCGATTCTCTCTTTTTGTGTTAAATTTTCCATCTATTTTCCTAGTAATTTTCTCATCTTATTGACAACAAATAATATTTCATCATCATCAAGCTCACATAGCAGTTTGCAAACAGCAGCAGCAGCTTGCGGCTTTGAGTTACCAAGCCTCCAGTCCTGATATGTCCTCATCGGCACGCCAAGATCCTCTGCCATTTTTGCTTGTGAAATTTTTTTTCCGATATTTTTTGCCTCAACTGCATTGTGAAGCAAATTAAATATATCACTTGTTTCAATCATTGAAGAATTATACGTTATTTATCATTAAATATACCTAAAATATTATATAAATAATGTAAAATAGTATATAAATATCAAAATAAAGTATTAAACATACTAAAAATTAT